>PZKD01000100.1 GCA_003034855.1 archaeon SCG-AAA382B04
CCTCGTTATCGCAGCATACCAGCAAAGCAAACTGCTGGTAGCCCGGTCACATCAACTCGGTTTGTATATAAGTCCGAGTCAGACATTAGTTGTATATAAAAAAGGAAAGTATAAAAGTATTAGGGTGATTCATCCCCCACCTAAAATCAAAGATTTAAGGAAGGGGATCTCTCACCAAATATGTTAAATGAAAAACTAGATAAAAGGTAGTTTAACTGTTTAAAATGATTAATAAAAAACTATTCATATATACTGATGGAGCCTCTAGAGGTAATCCTGGTCCAGCCTCACTCGGTTTTGTGTTCACGAACAAAGATGAAGAGATTCTGCTTAGAAAAGCAAAGTTCTTGGGTAATAAAACTAATAATCAAGCCGAATATTTAGCTGTTCTAAATGCAATTAAAGAAGTGAAAAAGCGTTATAAAAAGCCAATTACCCTATATTCTGACAGTAACTTATTAGTTAACCAATTAAACGATGAATGGAACGTAAAAGACTCTGAACTAAAGAAATATTACAAAAAGATTAAAGAAGAAATTAAAGATCTTGAAATTGAAATAAAACATGTTCCTAGAGATAATAAATTCACGGAAATAGCCGATAGCTTGTGTAATAAAATATTAGACCAAGAAAACCACTAAGATAGTGTCCTTGAATAATTAACCAAGCCTTTTAGCTACGATGACACCTACTTCTGGATGAATCTTTATTAGGTCTATAATGACATATCCAGCATCTATTAATGATTTAATTAAGTAGCTAACTCTAGCTGGATTATCTACTTCAGCATCATAAAATGGTTCTTCTTTGTCTATATCCTCAAAAAACATTAAATCGCCTATCACAATTTTTTGTGGATTAATGTTTGAAATTTTTTTCATAGCCCTTTTTTTGTCTTTATCAGTTAGGTGATGCATTGCAAAATTGGTGACCACAATATCAGCTTTTTCTATATTGGGCTCAAGAAAACTTCCTCTTTTAAATTCCACATTTTTAATTCCTTTTTTCTTTGATTTTTCCCTCGCTTCTTGCAACATTCCTTCACTTATATCTCTACCTTTTACTTTTTTAGCCTTTTTTGCTAATTCGAGAGCCAGGGCTCCTGTGCCTGTTCCAATATCCGCAACTATATCATTTTTGCTTGGATTAGCTTCTTTTATGGCGTTTATGAGTGCTTTTTTATATTCTTCACTCTTATCTTCATCATATCCTGATGCGATTTCATTAAACCTCTCCGCATGATCCTTGTATTTATTCATTATATCAAATTCGTTAATTGTTCTAACAACTCATTTTATCAATTAATTTTAAAAAACTTCTCATCTCAAGTCTATAATTTCAAAGGCTTATTTTTTCTATTTCTCTTTTTATTTGATCTCTTTTTAGTAAAAAGAAACCTAGAAATATCATTAATAATGCGATTCCAGATATTATTCTAATTTCTTCATCTAAAAACAAAATCCCTATTATTGTTGCTACTATTGGTGCTGAATAAGAAACCAAATTAACTTCTATTGGTCCAAGATCTTGTAATAGATTAAAGTAAATCAAAAATCCAATTGAACTGGAAAAGAGAGCTAGGTAAGAGAGAGCTAATAAGGCATTTATTGATATATTTATACTTAATAATGGTTCATTTATGCTGTAACTAATTACTAACATAAATAAGGCTCCAATAATCATTGACCATGCTTCCATAGCCTCTATTTCAAGATCCGAATCTAAGAACCTGGTTAAAACACTACCAATAGCAAAAGAAGCTGCTGCTAATAATATCATTATCCTAAAAAGGTCAATTGAGAAAATATCACCAGAGCTGGGTGAAAGAAGTAATAAAATACCTAAGAATCCGACGCCCAAACCAATTAATCCAACTTTGTCCAACCGCTCCTTGGGCAAAATAACCCTCGCAAAGCCGGTTGTCAACACTGGGCTCATACTAACTATGATGGAGGCTATTCCACTTTCAACTCTTAGTTCTCCTATGAATAAGAGAGTATGATATACTGTTATCATAAAAAAACCAGCTACTAAGATTTGTAAAAATTCATTATAGTTCTTAGGTAGGATGCGTTGAGTTACTAGGGTTGCATATGTTATCATAATGGCCCCAGCTAAGATGTATCTCAATGAGGCAAATAAAACAGGTGGAAAATAATTCAGCCCTATTTTTATAGCGTTAAAGGCTGATCCCCACGCAATGGATAACAAAACAAACAAAATCAGGTTTTTATACCTCATTGATTTATCCCACTCTAGAATATGTCACAATCTTTATCTCTTTAGTCTAATCACTAAAAATACTTTTTTATTTTATAGGTTTAGAAAACCTCCTTCTAAATCGATGATTTAGGGAGGAGTAGTTCACGGAGTTTATTCCAATCTTGGTTATAAGATAAAAGTAGGAGGATATTTCGTCAAATATTTAGGTTTAAAAAAGAAGTTTAAGTTTTAAAAAAGAAGTTTTTATTAACTCCTATTCACACTTTTGGTAGATAAACATCGAATCTTGCTCCACCTAACTCCGAATCCCCCACCTCAATTCTTCCACCATACTCTTTTATTATCCTTTCCACAAAGTGAACTACCCACTACCTACTCAAAGATTTAAGAAGGTGTTTTCTTAACCAGAAAGATAAATCCCTATACTTTTTAAATTTTATTTAAAATCTCTCTTTTTCTACTCTTCTCTCTTCTTCTATTCTTAGCACGTTAAAAGTAGGTTCTTATTTTTCTATAACAAAAACAAAAATAGAGCCTATTAAGAAAAAGATTATAGTTGAGGAAATTGTTACTATGTTCCATTTGAAATTTATTTTTTGAAATATTTGTTCTGCATAAATTAATTTTGAACCTGGAAGTCTTAGGGCACCTATCATTAAACCGGTCAAGAAAGCTAGAGTTTTTCTTTTGTATTTTTTTAAAATAAAAGAAAGAGCATCCGTAAAAGCAAATAGAGATAATATTGCACCAAAAACAAACAAAGATGCCTCTAAGAACCTCGTAGAAAGATTATGTAAGGTGTTTAGCATGTATTCATATTGACCAATTATTAAAAGAATAAATGACCCTGAAATACCTGGTAAAACCATGGCTAAAACCGCTAGAGCACCAGAAAAGAAGATAATTATGGGAGTATGTAATAGACCTAACTTTTCTAATCCAGTAACTAAAAAAGCAAAAACGATGCCAATTATCAAAAACAAGATGGGATAAAATCCTTTTTGACCATCTATTCTCTCATATATCTTTATTGCCGAAACTAAGATTAAACCAAAAAAGAAAGAATATGTATACGTTGGAAAAAAATTTAAAGCATATATTATTAACTTAGATGCTAAAAAAATCGCTATAATTATTCCTAAACCTAAATTAATCAAAAAAACTAATTCGATTTTTGTTAACAATTTTTTAAATCTATCAAAATCTCTCTTAACAAGACTAGATAAAATTGCGATAGGTTCTATTGAGTTTATAGAAAAAATGAGGTCTTCATAGATCCCTGTGATCAATGCCATTGTGCCTCCTGAAACCCCGGGAACTATATCTGCTAAACCCATAAGAACGCCCTTAGAAAAAAGTAATACCTTCGGATAGAGTTTACTCATCTTATATGGCGAAGAAGACTCCCTGCTTTAGCGGGGGGAGGAATTCGCCTTAGTTCACCTCCTTGGATTTTACCATTAATCCTGTGTTTCTGTTGATTAAGTGTGTTTTGGATTTGACGAACTGGCCCAAGCGATTCCAGTCAAAATCCGAGACCGAGATACGGTTCTTGGTATAGCCTGAGACCCAGCCCCTAACCGTCTTATCTCCTTGCCTAGCTTCTACATAATCTCCTTTCCTATACTTAGATTGGGTAGTTGTACCACCATATCTTCTCCTAACTCCTCCTTTAGATGGTTGCTCTAGGTGAAGTTTTCTTCTTGAGTATTTGGGCCTTGTAACTATATTGAAAGAAAAATCTGTTAGTTCTATATTCTCTAGAGCTAGGGAGCATAGGGCTATGGCGTCGTGGGCGTGAGACTTGGGTGTTTTCTCCGCCTTATCACTGGTTTTTTCCAAACCCAATTCTTCTCTTTCCCTGGAGGTCTGCCATCCCTGGAATAACCTTACTGGTGCAATCTCTTTTAGCTCAGAAACTAACCAGTTTTTCCCTACTTCCACTTGACTAAAGTAACTTCCTTCCATGTGTTGGTAATGGTTATAGGATACATCTTCTACCACGATTTGGGATATGGGAAAAACCTTGGACAGTTCTCTAACAACCCTTATCTCCAATTCCTTTCTTGCTTTGATAGAAGGAGCTAGCCAGTGCCCGCTTCGGTTATCAAATCTCTTTTCTCTCCTCCTGGTTTTTCTGTATCGCCTATTTCTTCTTCTTTCTCTGCGCTTATCCATTCTCTCGCTAACTTGTTGAGGAAGCTCTAGGTTCAAGCCAATGAGTATAGCTTCCTTGGAAACTACTGCCACTCCAGAGAACTTGCTCCCAGGGTCCAGGCCTATTGCAATTTCTTGCTTTTCTCTGCCCATAGGCTCTTCCACTAACTGAACAGCAAACACACATAGCTCTGTCCTCACTGGCTCTGCCTTACCTCCTTTTAACCATCTTCTAGCCCTCTGTGGCTTGGTAGGCATCAGTGGTTCTCCATCAGGAGCTAATACAGGAACCCTCTCACACATTTCTTATCTCCTTCTCTTTCTTCTTCTTCCTTCTTTCGTTTTTGTTTTATGGGGGTTTTGTTTGGGAGATAATCCCTTCAGCACTCCAGAGCTGGTGTTTGCCTTGTTTAGGCGTCCCCTCGCCAATGCCAATGCTAATGTAGTGGAGAGTGTGTCTCTCCCATAGTGGGGGCCCTCCAAGCCAGGGTTGGAGGCTTACAGAGCCTGGGACTGGGGAGGCACCCACAGGGTGTTTGTCTCTCCACGGCGTAGTCCTTAACTATCCTTTTTGGACGGGCTCAGGCTAGTCAACTCTTAGTTGGAGCCCTGGCTCTCCAAGCTCCTTCCTTCAGGGAGAAGAAGTTGACAAAATCACCAGATAAATCTCTAATCTTGTTTATATATTACTTAACTTCATAATTAATTTACCTTCAAAAAAATAATTAAGCAACTAAAGATGCCTCTGAAAAAAAATGTACTCAAGTTACTTGAAAACCAAGATAAAAAAACGCCAGTATCTGTTGATTTGATATCCCAAAGACTTGGTTATTCAAGAAGAGAGGTTAAGGATGCACTTAGAGAATTAGAAAAAAAGGGAAAAATAGAAACAGTTTCCGGGCAAAATCAACTTCTTTTTTTTAAAAAAGATTGAAAAACCCTTTATCTTTAAATCACTTCAGCTCCTAAAACATTCTCCATTTGATTTAAGGCAAATTCATTTATTTTTTTATTATTCGTCGTAACACAATCTCTAGGTACTTTAACTTCGTAATCTCTCATTCTAGCATCTGCTGTTGTGTATAACACACAAATATTTGTCAGTATACCTGTAATTATTAATTCACTAATATTATTTTCCCTAAGAGTTAAGTCAAGATCAGTCCCATAAAAAGCAGAAAATCTCCTCTTTTCTATAATAATGTCCTCTTCTTTAGGTGACAACTCATCAATTATCCTAGCTCCTTCTGTTCCTTTTATTGCATGAGGAGGGTATTGACTAAATTCTTTATCGTTTTTTCTATGTCTATCAGCTACATAGATAATTTTATTGTCTTTTTTTCTGTGCTGCTCGATGAGAGTTTTTATATTTTCTGTTATTTCTCTAGCAGTTGGAACTTCGAGAGGAGCATCTTTTTTTACAAAATCATTCAGCATATCTATGACTAAAACTGCTTTCATTTTCTAATTAGATAATTGATACTAGTAGTTTAATTTTTTTCCACAAAAAACTTGAATGATTTAGGTCAATAGGATATTATTTATTTAAATTTGATAGTCTTAACAAATAAAAATTTTCTTGGATTAATTAAAAAAATAAGTTGGAATTGAATAGTTGGTCTGGTTATATTCTTGAGACTCTTTTAAATCCAGATAATTCCATTACTTCTAGATCAAATTCTTGTATGGCTTTATCCATCAGGAGGTTAATGCCAAGTGAATCAGAGGGCATGTGGCCTGCTGAAACTACATTTATGTTTTGTTCACCTGCTTCATCTACTTGTGATTGGGACATGTGCATTGCTACTATTGTGTTTATTCCTGATTGAGCCATTTTTTCTAATCTATCTTTGTTGAGTTCGGTTCCCCCAGTCATATCATAAGCTATTTTACCTACTCGGTTTTCTTCATCTCCGTTGAATATTGTTGGCCCCATACCATATTCTAGTGACCAAGCAAATTCAGGGAGTTCTATCAACGAATCCATCAAATCTTTAAGGGTATAGGGGTTTTCGTTTTCTAGATAACTTTTTAGGAACTGGTGAGCGTGATTATCTGCAACAGTATGAAGACACATATATGGGAAATCTAATAATTCAGCTGCTTTAGGTGTTCTTGATAAGTTTCCTCCATGAACTCCTCGCATCACTTCCTTTACTCTACCTTTAACTACAGCTTCTGCTTGTGATATTGGAACTCCTGCATTTTCTAGAACATCTATTTGTAATTTCATAACTTCATAAAGATTTGATAGTGCTCTACCATCTGGATGATGAGTTATTACTGCGTCAATATTTTCTTTATTTTTATTTAATTTATCTAATAATAAAAGATCTTGTGTTTCAATGTCGATTCCAAATGCAATCTTTTGGACATCTGCATCTGGCTTATTAAGAACTTTTGAGTCATCAAAAGGATTTTCTAGTTTGTTTTCATCGAATTCTTCTTTTCTAACGCCTTCAAGATCCTCGAATTCTTCTTTTCTTTTCTCTAGTTGATTTTCTATTTGTTCTTGATCTCTTGGATCTTGTTTTATGCCTTCCTGAACAGCAAATTCATGTAATTTTTTTAATTTAACCATCTTTATCGTTCCTTATTTTGCTCTTAAACCATATTACTTTTTTTATAAACAAATTTTTTAATCAAATAGGGATAAATTAATGTATGTCTGATTTATTTGATATAGAAAAAATTGAGGACTTAGATACTCTTAAAAAACATCTCAGGCGTTCAATTTCATTGGAATCTAATTTTGAAAACAAAAAAGCTTTAAAAGGACAAAAAAAATACGAAAAACACAAAGAAACACTTGAGATACTTATTGATGAATCTTCTAGACATAAAGAAATGCTTCAAAACCTCACAGATAAAATAGAGGGGATCGGAGAACTTGAAATCGAAAAAGTTGAATTAGCGTTTGAAGAAAATGATTTTCTTAATACATTATTTAAAATTGAAGTTCTAATGGAGAAAAATTACGAAAAATTGCTAAACCAAACTAGTGAACAATTAATCAAAGACCATTGGAATAATGGTAGTTACAAAGAGTTTTATACTCAGATTGAAAATATTAGGAATGATGAGATCAATCACCAAAATCTACTTGATGATATTATAGATGAAGACTTATCAAAAAACATTTTTATAGAAGATAAAGTTTTAAAAACTAAAGTAAAAGGAATAAAGCTAATTGAGAGGGTAGAAGAAGAGTTAAAAGACAAACTCGATTTCAATGCTAAAAGAATCATCATCTTAGAATTCGATAACGAAAATGAATACAACAAATTTTCTAAGGAGATCAATGACAAAAGAAACATTGAAATTAAGGAAATAACTTATATAGGGGATAATATTAAAACCGAGGTTATTATTAGGCCTGAAACTCATCGAAGTTTCTAAAAAATTTTAAGCTTAAAGACCTGAAAATTTGTTTTTAGGAGAAATTAGTAATCTAATGAAGTCTTATGATCGCAGAAATAATGAAAATATATGAAACGATCTTTTCCCCTATCTTTGTTTCTGGTTCTATTTTACTCTACATTTCTTTTAAGAATAATGGCTTTAATAGGTTTAAGGAAGAATTTAAGATTCTGTTAATTTCTTTTTTACCAGTCTTGATGAGTTTAATACTTTACTTATATCTAGTTCCCAAAAATCCAGAGTTCTTAAAAGATGTTGTAGTTGCTTCTAGTTTCCTTTTTTCTTTTGGAATTGTTAAGACAGGTTACTACGAGGAGAGATTAAGTAAAGAGGTTTTTGATTATCTATTAATTATTTTTATAGCTAGTGTGCCTTTCGTTCTAATTTCCCCTTTTTGGAATATCTCTGGTCATGTCTTATTTTCAACGGTGCCTATTTTTTACTTAGTTCTTCGAAAAAGGGGATCTTTTCTTTTGATAATTATCCCATTTATAATGGTTTATAATCGGCCTTTTCTTAATGAACATACCTGGTTTCAATCTATTTTCACTTTACTGTTTTCTTTATTGATAGTAGGTCTCAAATCCAAGAGTATACCACATAGAGGAAAATAAAATAACTTATTAACATTATAATTCCTTCTAGGCGGCTTAGTCTTTTTCCTGTGAACATAAATATAGCTAAAACCAATCCCGATAAAAGCATTACCAGAGAGACTATCCGAACACTAGTGCTTATCGCTAAAGGAAGAAACAAAGAACATATCCCAATAACAAAAAGTATATTAAACGTATTTGAACCTATTATATTCCCCAATAATATATCTGATTCTGATTTATAAGCCGCAGATGCCGAAGCCGCCATTTCAGGTAGTGAAGTTGATATAGAGACAATAGATAACCCAACAAAACTTTGAGTTAAATTAAATTCCTCTAAATAAAATATTGATCCCTTGATAAGTAATTGTGAACCTAAAATAACTAAAAATAAACTTATAAATATCATAAAAACCTCATTTTTAAATTCAAAATCACTTATATCTACATATCTCTCATCGCTAATTTCTTTTTCTAATTTGGTTCTATCTTCACTCTTAAGAGCTAATTTTCCAAAAATGAATAAATAAGCCAAAAAAAAGATTAGTAAAAATATTCCATCTAATAAGTTTACAGTTTCTCCAGTAAATAAGACGAAAAGGAAAGCAATAAATACTAAGATCATTATAGGTATCTCTCTTTTAAATATTCCATCCTCCAAATCAATTGGATTGATCACTGAAGTTAAACCAAGAACCAATAGAACATTAGCTATATTTGAACCTATAACATTTCCTAGTGAAATCCCTGATTTTTCGATTAATGTAGCGTTTAAACTTGAAGCTAACTCTGGTAAGGAAGTTCCTAAGGCAACCAAAGTTAATCCTACTATAATAGTGGGAACTCCAAAATATCGAGCTGCTCTACCGCTAGAATCCACCAACATATCTGCTCCTTTCACAAGAATAGCTGTTCCAACAACGATAGCTGATGTCCAAAAAATTATTTCAAACATCTTAAAATCAAACTAAAAAGATTAGATGTAAATGAAACAATATTACGATAACCAAAACTATTAATAAAATAAGTGCAGACCAAAATCTAGTTGACTTACGCTTTGGCTTGATTCTATAAAACTCAGTCCACTCATAATATCCATCTTTTTTTACTTTAGCTGCTTTTGATTGAATCTTACTTCTAACTGACCAAAATTCTCCTGTTAAAGCCTCATCAACACCTACAAAGTCGAAATCACAATCCAATTCCTCCTCAATTTCAACTTCAGAAACCCAATCCCCATTTTTTTCTTTAATATACTCTAAGACTTTATTCTTTATTTCGGTTTTTTTCTTTTCATATTTTTTAAGATCTTTAGTAGACATTTTTCATTCACCTCAATATTGAAGCCACTAAAAACAGAACCCCTATTGTTCCCACTAGACTAGAAAAATAAGCTCTAGAGGGTACCCCCATCCCAAAAATTGCTTCAAAGACAAATATCAATAAAGGTGAAACAACAAATACCAATCCAAACACAAAAAAATCTTCCGATGTAAGCATTCCTTTCACCTGATTGAATTAGAGGTGTATGATTTATATTTTTTTCCACTAATACCTCTTAGCAGCCTCCAAAATTTCTTCATATCCACTCCTTTCAAATGAAAGCTTACGAGGTAATTCTTCAAAGAATTCAATTCCAAACTCCTCATTAGCACCTAACTGATCTCCAACTTTTCCCTTATAAAAAAACCCGCTATTTTTCTCTTCAACTAGCTTAACTTTTTCTAATTTATATCCAGTTTCTTCAAGAAATTCTCTTTTCACAGCATCTTTAGGACCTTCATTCTCCCTAATTTTCCCACCAGGAAACTCCCATCCTCTTTTTTTGTGGTTAACTAATAAAAAAGAGTTATTTTTAAACGCTATTGCAGCTACAAAATCACTCATTTTCTTTATATCTCCCAAAAAAAGGTTCACCATATTCCTTCTCTTGTAATTTCCTAACAATTTCCCCAGCTTCTTTTCCGTTTTGGACCTCAGTGATTTTTTTGGCTTTTTTTATCTTAACAACTTTCCCACATGGACACTTTCTAGTTTTGTTACTCTCCTTTGTATACAGAAACCGTCCACAATCGGTGCATCTAAAAACCACATACATCTCTATTCACCAAAATCACCAAACGTTTTTTGATGAGGTTCGCCCTTTAATTCATTTCTCGAATATCCAAAATAACTTAAAATCCTCAATACAGCAGGAAGAACTTGATTATCAATATAATAATTCTTGTCTATTGAGTGTCTTCCACCTAATTCCTCAATCTCGACCTTTCCGTTTTTGTAGCTATTTATCATCTCTGTTGGATAAGCTTTCTCTCCAACAGTTTCACCTCTCCTTTCTATAACTAAAAAACCTACTTTTCCTCCTGGTGTTATCTCATAGCCAGATTTTTTTGCTTTCTGAGCAGCTTTGACATGGGCTTGTTTAGATTTGTAGTTTTCAATCTTTTTTTTCAGAGTTTTCCTTATTATCAGATTCTCATAGGGAATTTTGCCTTTTTTTATTTCATTAATAGTTTTTTGAACAATCTCTACAGCTGATTCAGGATCTTTGTTTCTTAATATTTCACCAATAACCTCTTTTTGAATCTCTTTGGCTAACTGACACCAATCCCCTCTCCTAACCTCTAAACCCCGAATATAGATATCCCCATTTGCCTTCAGGCCTGCATATCTTTTCTTTTTTTCAGTAAAGAATATCGTTTCAAAAAAGTCTTCAAGTTCTAATAAAAGAGGTAGATTTTGTGTTAATTCCTTAGCCAATTGCTTGGATTTTTTTTCAGTATCGCCTTCTCCCATGTATTTCACGAAAATTGAATCTGTATCAGAGTACAAAACCTCAAAGTTTTTGTCTTTAGCAGCTTCTATGGATTTTTTAATCATTTCTCTCCCCCAAGCTGTTGTGGCTTCAGCACACTCTTTCTTATACCATCGAGCTGCATTCCATCCAGTATAGCCATAAAAACTATTTGTTAACGTCTTAAGAGCCTTTTGTCGTATATTCAACAATCTTTTATCCTGATTCAATTCAGAATTCTTTATTTTCTCCTTTATGTCATTTCTTCTATCGATTAAATTACTTAAAATACTCTTAAAAAATCCTTCTGGTTCTTTCTTAAACTTATGACCAACTTCTGGAGCTTCATAATATTGATCCTTACTTAATTCACTTAATTCATCTTTAGAAACAAGTGTATCGGGAGAAATGTTATAAGAAACCATTAAGGAGGGATACATCGAACTAAAATCCAAAGAAACTACATTTTCATGAAGACCTCTTTTGGGTTCTAATACAAATCCACCTAAATAACTCTCTTGAGCCCTTTTAGCATAATTTCCTTTATTTGGGATGAGTTCATTTTCAGAATAAGCTTTTGACATTAAATACCACTCTACTTGGCTACCTCTCCCCATCTTAGAAACTTTATCCAAAAACTGTTTATTCATCCTAGAAATTTCAAGTTGATTTGGAACTAATTCCTTTGCGATACCTAAAGTGCTTTTAACATCATCTTTTGAATACTCTAATAATTCATCTCTTTTTTCCTCATTTTCCCAATATTCGCCAATTCTACTCCCCTCAATATTACATCTTTGGTTCTCTGACATAACTCCCAGATAATCAGCAACTTGCTCAAGCGACATCATCTGAACATCTCCAATATCTCTTTCAGCTACTCTATACAAATCCACATTAAGTCTTCCTCTCACTGAAACCTTTTGCCTTGAACCTCCATGCCAATTAGGTGTTGTATTATCTCTACCTACTCTTAAGGAAATGCCATGTTCCTCCGCTCTATCCCTTAAATATGGCCAATCAAAATCATCACCATTGAATGTAACAATTAAATCAGGGTCATTTTCCTCTATACACTCTATAAATTGATTTATAATCTTTGAGTCATCCATATCATCCGCTATAAAGAGTTTTGGTTGATTATCGTCAACCTGTGTGGATATTATTACAATAGGATCTCTGTCAGAATTAGGAGTTCCCCCTTCATTATACATCTCACAATCAAAGGCTAGTGTTTTTAGGGGGATTTTTTCTTCACTATCCACTGACCTAATCTCTTGTTTTTTTATTCCAAAATCTGCTTTTTCAGTTTCAAATTTTTTTCCCTGAACATCTATTTTATTTGAAGGGGTTAATCCTTTATCTATGATATATCTATTAATGAACGGTATATCCGCTTCTCGAACCTCTCTTACACCCTTAATTTCAGAGATGGATTTTCTTAAAGAGGGAACATGTTGAGGATGATTTGCTGTTATTTTCAAAACTTTTATGGGATCTCCAAAATCCTTCTTCTCTATGACTCTAATCTTTTTAGGTGTAATTTTTTCTTTATATCTAGTGGTTTCTACTTGGGAAATTATTTCTTTTAAATCCTCTATATTGGTTTCATCACCAAGAACTGCATAAAAGTATGGTTCAAAATTTGGGTCATGAATTAGTCCAATATGCCCTTTTTTATCTTTAACCCACAACCTGATTACCGGGGAATTATTTTTTGTTATATAGTCTCCAGTTAATAGCCATGCTTCTTTTCTCATTAATCAATCATTTTAGTTTTACCAAAAATTAATTTGGGCATCTTAATTTGGAACACCTAAATCTCTTAATAAATCTCTTGAAGTAAATCTAACGGTATTAGCTAAGGAAAAACAGGAATAATTATTAATTTTTGGTTTTTATTCTTCTTCGCTTCCTACTTTTTGCCTTATTTCTTTTTTAATTTCTTCTTTGGATTTGCCTTCAGTATCTATTCCTAGGTCATCTGCAATTTGTTTGTAATCAGTTTCTTCTGACTCTGGATCACTTTCTATTGCTTCATATTTTGCTTTTCTTGCTTCTTGTTCTGCTTTAGTTCTGGCTTTTTTGAATTCACCCATCGCTTGCCCCATTGAACTAGCTAATTTGGGTAACTTGCTTGCTCCGAATAATAATACAATTGCAAGGAGGATTAGTATCCATTCACTTCCTCCCATTCCTCCAATTCCACCTACTAATAATGGAAGCACCATATCTATTACACCCTTACCATAAAGTACCTCTTCACTAAAATAAATATTTCGTAAAATAAATAGATTTAGTAAGGTTAGTATGTCCAAGAAAAAAGTCAAAGTTTGTCCAAGATGTGGAAGTAAATCTATAACCCCAGTTCTGGGGACAATTACTGGACAACTATATAAGTGCCCAAACTGTGGATATTATGGACCTTTCATCATTGAAGCTAATGAGGAGATGATTGAAGAAATTAAAGATGATTATGAAAAGAATTCTAAAGAGTAGGTTATTCATTCAAAAATGATTCCAAATCTATCACATATCTCCCATCCTCTCCAATTGATATTATTATTCCTTCATTTTCAAAAAGAGATTTTAGGTTAATCTCATAAGACCCGTCTTTTTTTAATCTAAAAGACTCTATATCGTCTTCTGATATTTCCTTGTCTTTATTTATTATTTTAGAGCCTAATTTTTCAATTTCTTCTAGTTCTTCTAGAGATAACTTTGATTCTTTATTTCCTTCCCAAGAAAAGCCTGCTTTTTCAAGTAGTTTCTCCTTTTTGGATCTTATTTCCTTTGGTTCTTGATCTAACTTCTCCCCAGTTTTTTCGTCCTTTTCTTCTACCTGAGGTTGTTTTGAAAAATACTTGAACTTATTCCATCCACATTCTGGGCAACCGGACAAAATCTTTTCGGACCCATCAGGGAATGTTTTTCCACAATTAGTACATTTATGAGGCATAAATTTTTTTCCTCATTCTTTGAAGCTCACGAAAGCTTCTATCATATCTTTATTCCTTTTTATTGTTTTTAATTTATCTGCGGGCCCTATAACTGTTAATCTATTTTTATGAGTTTTTCCCAGCAATCTGTCTAAAAAGGAAGGATTTTCATCTTTTTCGGGATATGTTTCTATCTCTATTCCATTGAACTCATCATGATCTATTTCGTTCATTGTTGTCTGGATCAATTTGGCTTGTTCTTTGGGCTCAAGACCTGATTCTAAGATGACTATTTCCCCTTCTTTGATGTGTTTTAATATAAAGTTTATCTTTTCGGTTTTTCCAAAAGATGAAATTCTATTATCGGAGACTAGGGTTAGTTGTATTCCTTCCATAGTAATCACCCAAAATTGTCTATCATCTTATTGTATAACTCGTTTACGTTTTCTCCTTCTAATGCGGAAATTGCTACAACTGGATGGTCTGAAAAAGCTTCTCTTATTTTATTTGGATTTGATCCCTCTTTATCAACCTTGTTTGCTACAATTATAAAAGGAATGTTTCTTGCTTCCATATTTCCAATCATTGTAACATTAACTTGATTGTAAGGGTCCTTTGTAGAATCCATTATTAACAAAATAGCATCTACATCGTCTAACCAATCAATTGCCTCTACAACACCTTTAGTTGCTTCTCTGGCCCTCCTTTTTGCTTCATCTTGTTCCAAATCATATTCATTTAAGAAATCTTCAAAATCTACTTTTGTAGCTATCCCTGGAGTGTCAACAACATCTAAACCAAGTGATGCACCATTTGCCTCAATCTCAACTCCTTCTTCTAATCTTGCTTTTCTTGTCTCATGAGGAATCTCTGAAACTGGCCCCATCACATCACCAGACCAATCTCTTATTATCTGATTAGCTAAAGTGGTTTTACCTGCATTTGGAGGGCCATACAAACCAATTTTTGCATTTTCTTTACTGAATAACTTGTTTAACCAAGATGAAAGACTTCTTTTATAGAACCAATCCAATAATCCCATATTTTCCCTTCAATTTTCTTTTTCATATTAATTTTCAGTCAACCACCATTAACTTTACTATGTGGGTAATGAAAAGGTATAATTATTTTTAGATTCCAATGAAAAATGGTGAATTAAAATGGAAACAAGGGTTCCAGTTAAGGAGATAATGACTCGTGATGTAAAATCCATATCACAGAACAAGAATGCTAGGAAAGCTAGTGAAATAATGCTTGAAGAAAATGTTGGTAGTCTCGTGGTGCTAGATGAGATAGATAATCCTATTGGAATTCTAACTGAAAAGGATTTGGTTAGAAAGGTAATATCTAAAAACAAATCACCTAGCGAAGTTATTGTTAACGAAATAATGACTAAACCTCTTGTAACAATCCCTCCTAATACTGATTTAAATGAAGCAGTTAGAAAAATGAGTGATTTGAATATCAAAAAATTTCCCGTGGTTAAAGACAATGAGTTATTAGGTATAGTCACAGAAAATGATGTGTTAGCCGTTTCTCCCGCTTTGAATGAAATCCTTGAGGAGATAGCTAGGATAAATCAAGATACAGGGCCTACAGCTGAAGAAAGTTGGACAGATACAGGTATTTGCCAAAATTGTGGAACTTATTCTAAAAACCTTACAGAAGTTGGTGGAAATCTTATTTGTGAGAAATGTAGAGAAGAGTTATAACTTGAGGAATAAATTATGAAAGTTGGAGAAATAATGGATAGATCACCTTTAATAGTTAGGGAAAACGATTTTTTGACACATGCTAGACAAGTTCTTAGAGATAACGATCTAAGAGCAATTCCAGTTTTAAACAAAAATGATGATGTTGAAGGTGTTTTAACTACAAAAGACGTTCTCAACATCACCTCTAGTAAGTCAAATGTAGAGATTAGGGGGTATATACAGAATTCTCCAATTATTACACCTCAACCATCGGTAAAAGAAGTTGGTAGAAAAATGATTCAAGCTAACTTAGGATCATTACCTGTTGTCTCTTCCCATCACGATTTGAGTTTAGAGGGAGTTGTAAATATTATTGATATATTTAATTCCTTAGAAGATTTAGATGTAGAGTCAAATGAAGTTGCAGAAAAAGTTATGAGTCAAAATGTCGAGACAATCAAAAACGATGTTCCAGTTCAGCGATGTTGGAAAAAGATGCTTAACACAGGTTACTCTGGATTCCCAGTTGTAAAAAATGATTCACTGGTAGGAATAATCACTAGAACCGATTTATTAGAAGCAGGTTTTGCTAGATTTAAAAGAGAAGATGATTCACAGAAATCTGGAAACAATAGTCCAGCGGTAGAAAGACTGATGACTACACCAATAAAAAAAATCTACAAAACCACTCCAGTTAGTGAAGCAAGAAAAATTTTATCAAAAAAAGACATTGGAAGATTACCAGTGGTTTCAACTAAAAATGAAAATAAGATTGTTGGTATTGTTGATAGATATGATATATTAGATTCCTATTTGAGGTGATTATATATTGAATAGACAAAATAAACCCGAGAGACATGACTCAAGGTTTGTTAAAAGATCTTTAGATAGAGGTCCAGTTGAATTCAAAACTAGAATCCCAGAAAAAAGGGGTAGAGTAGAAAAAATTGGAAAAAAAGATGTTGTTACCGTTCCGAGATCAATGACTATTATTGGAGCCGCTAAATCTATGACCGAATATGGGTTTAGAAGACTACCAGTTGCAGATCCTGGGACAAAAAAACTTGAAGGTATAATTACTAGTATGGATATTGTTAGGTTGCTTGGTGGGGGTGATTACTACCAACTAATCAAAAAAAGCCATTCTGGGAATCTCTATTCAGCTATTAATGAGGGTATTAGAGAGATCATGAATAAAGAGATATACGCAATAGAGAATGATGACTCAATAGAAAATGCGATTACAACAATCGTATCTACTGGCACGGGAGGAGTTCCTATTGTAGATAAAAGAAACAGGGTTGTAGGAATTATTACAGAAAGAGATATTGTCAATTACATATCTGGTGTTATAGCTCCCTCTAGAGTAAGAGAACACATGAGTCGAGAATTAGTTACTAAGAAAGTTGATTCAAGAATAATAGATGTTACAAAAGCTATGATAGAAGAAGGGTTTAGGAGAATTCCTTTGGTAAGTAATGGTGAGTTGGTTGGAATAGTAACAGCTACAGATATAGTTAAATATCTGGGTAGTGGGAACATTTTTGAAAAACTAAAAACTGGAGATGTTGAAGAAGCTTTAGATATTGGAATTGAAGAAATAATGTCCCGTGATCTGGTTACTTTAAATAAAGATGCTGTCCTCAGTGAAGCTGCTAAATTGATGACAGAAAATAACATTGGTTCTATCCCTATTCTTGAAGATGGTTTGGTTGTTGGATTGATAACTGAACACGATTTAGTTAAATCAATTGTAGAGGAATAAAAATGAATCTACTAGATATTATTAGTGCGCCTATCCATGCTGTTAGTGTTAAAGACCCTCTTTCACATGCTAGAAACGTCATGTTAAAAAAAGACATTAGTAGAGTCCTTGTCACTAATGAAAAAGATGAACTAGTTGGTGTATTAACAAAAACAGATATTACAAAAAGACTACAACAAAATGAGCCGAAATGGAAAAGGAGACCGATTGATCGTATCCCTGTTAGCCGAATAATGACAGAAAATGTCGTGAAAGCAGATTCTTCCTCGGATATATCAGAGATAGCTCAATTAATGATCAAAAATAAGATAAGCGGTATTCCTATCATTGAAGATGGAACTGCTAACATTACCGAGAAAGGAGATCCAATAGGAATTGTCACCAAATTAGATTTAGTTAAATATCACTCTGAAACAGTCGATGACCGAAAAGTTAGTGATATATATACAGATGAAGTTATAGCTGTTCACCAATACCACACATTAAACAGAGTTATCGAAAAGATGGAGAGAAACGGTATTCATAGGATAATCGTTGAAAATGATGACGGCTCACCAACTGGTATCGTAACAAACTCAGACATTACCTTTGCCCATCTTAATAAACCACATGAAAAAGGATTAGCTGGAAATGATCTCAAGATGGTTAGGAAAAATTCAAAAGGCGGTAGAAAAGAAAAAAGAATAATTAAGAAAAACATGGTGGTTGCAAAAGATATAATGTCCTCACCTCTTATTAAAATGGAAAAAAACCAAAAAGCATCTGTTGTTGCTAAAACAATGATTAATGAAGGAATTAGTGGAATACCTATAACTTCAGAAGATGAATTAGTTGGTATAATTACCAAAACAGATTTTGTTGAGGACTTGTGCTAAATATGAAAATTGATAACTATTTATCAAAAACAATAGCAGTAGACAAAGATGAAAACTTATCATTCGCTATGGAAAAGATGGAAAAGAACAATATACAGGACATCCCTGTAACCAATGAAGGAAAATACATAGGAAAACTGTCCTACCTTAATCTAGCTGAAGAACTGGGTTCAATGAGAAAAGGAAATAAGCCAGCATCGCAGCTACATGTTGCCACTGCTTACAGCCAAAATGGTAGTCTACTCAGCTCTAAAACATCCTTAAAAGCGGCTGCTTCCGAATTAGTTACCAGAAATAGCTCTATTTTATTAGTTAAAGATAAAAAAAAAAAAAATTGGATCCTTAAAGGCAATTGATTTGTTGGATAAAATAGGCCTAAAGGGACGTGCTAAAGAAATTGTCAATCGAAATTTCACAACCATACCCTCCACTGAAAGAGTGGTAAACGCTAGAAGAAGAATAATCAATAGGGGAGAAGATGTTTTGGTGATAAGAGAAAATCAAGACATTTTAGGTATCTTAACCCCAAAAGAAATAGCTGAAGGAATGAATTCATTCAGGAGATTAGTTCCCGATGAAAAACAGGACTCAAGAATACGAAACCTCTTAGTAGAGGACATAATGGAAAATAATTATCTAAAAATGGATGAGGGCAGTTCAATAACAGATGTTTCTACCAATCTCTACAAAGAAAAAGAGAGACTAACACTAATTTCAGATGATTTAGGTGAAATAAAAGGATTTATTGATCAACTTGACTTGTTAAAAAAATGGTGTGGTGATGAAAGGTCAACTACCTCTCCCTAACTCACTTCGTTTGTGAGGAAGGGGCTTGAAAAAGTCTCGTAGAGGGGTGGGAGATTAGCCATATGCGATGTCACTCTAGGGAAGTGGCAAATGAACTACGTTCGGGACTAAAGTGTTTGACATACACCTTGCGGGTGCCTCCCAAGCCACCAGGCTCTGGAAACCATAGTGGACGACCTCACAGCGTCCTCTTTCCCAGGCTGTGCAACATCACTATGGTCTACGCCTGTCCCAACATTGGCGATGGGAACCTGACCCACATCTACGCGGAGATGACTCTTACGGGTCGTAAAAAATAGTTAAAATAGTTTGTGAGAAATATGAAGAAAGTATTCGTACAAGATAAGAATGGAAAGCCATTGGACCCTACGAATCCAGCTAGAGCTAGAAAGCTCCTGGACAATGACAGGGCTAGGGTCGTAGAGAGACAGCCATTCACCATCAAAATCCTTTCTCAAAATTTAGAAAGAGTAGGAATAGATTCAGAAGCAACCAAAATTAACGAACTAAAAGATGGAAATTATAGAATTTTTATTGAAAAGCTCAAAAAATCAACCAATGACAAAACAAATTCGCTATTAAACGGAGGATTATGGTGAGTAAAATCAAAAAAATCCAAAAAAAGGCTAACGAAATAAAAGAAGAAATTAAAGATCACAAAAAAGCACTTGTAGTGTCTCATATCGATACCGATGGGTTATGTGCAGCTGGAATTATTTCAAAAACCCTCAAAAGAGAGAACATTAGACATAATGTTAAATTCGTTAAAAGTCTAGATGAAAAATCAATCAAAAAAATAGGTGAAACAAAAACACCTTTAGTAATCTTTACCGATTTAGGTAGCGGAAACTTTGACACACTAACTCAGTTCTCAAAAAACACAGTTATCTTAGACCACCATGAGCCAATATCCCAAAAAACAAATTTAGATAACACTTATCAACTTAACCCCCATCTTTTCGGAGTTGATGGAGCAAGCGAATTATCAGGTTCTGGAACAGCCTTCTTTTTCTCAAGAGCCTTTAGTAAAAAAAATGAAGACTTAGCGGATTTAGCAATAATTGGAGGAGTTGGAGATTTACAAGATTCAAAGTTTGGAAAATTAAAAGGCTTAAACAGAAAAATCCTAAAAATTGGTTCTCAAAATGATGTTTTAAATTACAAAAAAGACTTAAAAATTTATGGAAAACAAACAAAACCTATCCATAAACTATTAGAATATTCAAGCGATCCATACATACCAGGAATAAGTGGAAATGGAAGAGAAAGCTTAGAACTACTAAAAGAGCTAGATATAGATTTAAAAAACGAAAAAGGATGGAGAAAATGGATCGATTTAACTAAAGAAGAAAAAAGAAAGATAATATCAAAACTAATGCATTATTGCCTAGTAAATGGAGTTCCTAAAAAAGAAATAGAAAGAATGATAGGAGAAGTTTATGTGTTAAAAAATGAAGAAAAAGGAACGGAACTGAGAGACGCTAGTGAGTTCTCAACGCTCCTAAATGCTACTGCACGGTACGAAAAATCAAAAATAGGACTAAAAATTTGCCTAGGAAACAGAAAAGAAGCATATAAAAAAGCTAAAAAATTATTGAGAAACCACAGAAAAAATATTGTTAATGGATTATCTCTAATAGAAGAAAATATAGAAGAATATCCCCACCTACAGTTCTTTCATGGAAAAGATAAAATAAGAGATACAATTGTTGGAATTATAGCAGGAATGGCCTATAACACCCCTCATATAGACAGAAAAAAACCAATCATAGCCTTTGCAAACAAAAACGAGGAAGAAATTAAGGTTTCAGGAAGAGCTACTCAAAAACACATAAACAATGGCCTTAACCTAGGTGATATTTTAAGAAAAGCATCTAAAAAAGTAGGTGGATCAGGAGGAGGTCACAACATAGCTGCTGGAGCAACAATCCCTAAAGGAAAAGAAAAGAAATTTTTATCTATATCAAATAAAAAAATAGAAAAGCAATTAAACAATACCTAAAAGGGTTAGTTATGAAGAAAAAAGAAGCAATTAATGATCTCTTGGAGGATATTCTAGAAATATATAATCGACCTGTCAATAAGAAAGGTGGAGTAATTACAACTGAAAAAAAAAGACCCAATTACCCAATAATCCTAAAAGAAAAAACCATAGATTATAAAAACCTAGATAACTTGGTAGAGAGATTTGGTGGGAGATTTTTAGTAATTTCTTTAGATGGTTTTACTAGAGGAGCTATAGAATTAGCAAAAGAAGTTGGAATAGACCTATGGGACCAAAAAAAATTAGAAAGAGAGATTGGAAAAGCCGTTCTATCTGAAGTGGGTATAGAAAACAAGATTGACCTAAACCGTCCTGAAAACCTAGAGTTGTTAGAAAGAAATCTTGAAAACAATGACTACGAGAATAGTGATCTTTTAGCTGAAAAAAAATCTCCTGACACAATTGAACCCTCAAAGGATAAAACAAAAAGAGAACCCAAAAAAGAAAAATTTTTCACCCTTAACATAGACAAAAAAAATGCTCTTGATGAATCAAGCATTAGAAATCCAAGTATCCATATTCTCACACTAAAACCCTATTATGAAATACAATACTCTTGTAATTCAGAATTTGAACATAAAAAGAATAAATACAAAATCCAAGAAAATGGGGCTTGTTACTTAAATGCTATCAATGGTGAAATAAAAGACTTTGAAGTTCAAACTAAATCTAATAATTTAAATTCCAATAATATTTCAATAGATAAAAGAGAAAAGAAAATTCAAAAAGAAGAAGCAACCAAAAAGGCTAAAAAAAAATTAAAGGAAAAGTTAGCAATCGAAAAAAATTGGGGAAAAAACAAAAGAGAAAGCATAGTTTTTGAAACTAAAAAAATAAAACCCAGTAAAGAAGATATAAAAATCGACAACAAAGGAATTGTTTATCGACCTATCTGGGATATAAGGAACTCACAAAGATCAACTAAAATAGATGGTGTTGATGGAAACGTAGTACCTGGGAATACTGAAGAAGGAGCCGAATTTCTTTAATCGTGGTCGTAAAACAAAAGAATTAAATAATTAAAAAATCAAAAAAACCTCGCTATATTTAAGTTTTCTAGGTAATTATTTAGCCCCGTAGGGTAGCGGTCAATCCTATCGGGTTTTGGACCCGGCGACGGCGGTTCGAATCCGCCCGGGGCTATCTCTATTAGAGTAGTTTTTGTTGTGTCTATTTCCCGATTATCATCATTAACCTGTAGATTGAATTCTCCATTTTCAGGATTTTTAGAACTTTTATTTTGCAAAGAATGAGTATTAGGGACAAATTTAAAATTTAAAACATCTTCTCTTGTCATTTTCTCAATTAAAGCGTGTTCTATGTATCTTGAAAAATTGTCGGTTCTTTGTTTAGCCCTTTTTGCTACCTCTTCCGATAGGGTTATGCTGTATCTCTTGGTTCCCATAATATTACCTTAATACATACTATAATATGTATAATATTTAAGAATTTGGGGAGTTAGTGAAAAATAGACTCCAAAATCCCTCTCTTCATTTTTTGTCATTAACTCTATTTATTTATCAAACCCGAAAATAGACACCTAATCGATATAATAATTATCGAAAAATATATTATTCCTAAATTTTTTGAGACTTCTTTTATAAGTAAAAGGGGGGTTTCGGCTTTGGGACAGAATTAGCTCAATCTTCCTTTAGAATGATGACCAGTGCCTTCCGGCCTATGTACTTCTTGTAGCACCCGATTTTGGCTGAGGTGCCGAAGGGTGTGACTTCCTTCTCGTAGATGGTTTCCACATCCTCGGTTAGGATGACCTTATTGTCAGTTAGTTCGATCTCCCCCATACCTATAGATATCTATAGATATCTTTATAAAGCTTGGGTTCCAATATAAAGGTATGCGAATCACCAAGAAGAAGGCGAGGGAACTCTACGAGGTCTTAGATCAGGAGCGGGAAAAGATTCGTGAAGAGAACGAGGAGGAGGGAGAGGATGTACCTTCCTCCACCCTCTGGGAGCGAGAGAGGAAGAAGGTTGTGGAGAGGCTTCAGAAGCTGCCTGACCTAGTGAAGGAGGCTGCCTCTCGTTTAACGGTGGAGCGTGGCCGCGGAAGAAAACCTAAACTGGATCCCGAGGAGAAGACGATGCTGTTCCTGTTCGCTCGCCTTAACGATAAAAGCAACAGGGATATGGAGGCAACGCTTGCTTTTCTTGGTCCCGCATTTGATGTGGACATAAGCTACAAGACCATTGAAAGATTGTACTCGGATGAGGAGGTGAAGCTGGTGCTTCACAACCTGTTCGTTCTTCTACTGGAAGAAGAGGACGTGTCCGGGAACTGCTCCGGTGACGGAACCGGTTATTCCCTCCAGACGGGAAACATTACCGCTCCGACTCCAAGGAGGATGACTCAAAGGAGAATGGGAAGAGCTACAGATACGTGTTCCGCCTAGTGGATCTAGAGACAGGGATGTACGTGGCCTATGGCTACTCCGGTCAGTCGGAGAAGCAGGCCTTCAAGAAGGCTCTGACCTTCCTGAGGCGGGAGGAGATTCCCCTCAAATCGGTTCGCCTGGACAAGTATTACTCGAACAGAAAGAATCTGCAAAGGCTGGGGAAGGATGTAGAGAAGTTCGTTCTCCCCAAGAAGAACCTCTCAACCTTCGGGGCGGAGTGGTACCGTGTCCTTAACAGAATTGCCGAAGACCCATATGGCTACCTAAGACAGTATTTCAAGCGTGAACTCTCCGAGAGCTACACTGCAGCGGACAAGGAACGTTTTGGAGGAAAAATCAGGCAGCGTCGAGAGGACAGAAAAGAGATGGCGTGTCTTGGTACAGCCGTTCTACACAACCTCTTCAGCGTGCGAATATCCCTAAATTAATTCTGTCCCAATGCCATTATGGGAATATAAGTAAAATTTAGTTATTAATTATCTCCTTGATTTTATAGAAAAGGCGGTTATTTATTACTTAAAAATAAGAGGAGGTAGGTTATTATGAAAAATAGGTGGTTGGGTAATGCTTGCTTGGAAGTTGTGACTTCCTCCCCTACCAAAATTAAAGATCTTGGAAGGAGTTTTCTCAACCATTAAAGATAAAATGAGAAAAAATGACTTTAGAAGTGAAATAGTTGAGATTGAAGAAATAATTCAATTAAGTAATTAGAGCAGTTATTTAGAAAAGTGAAGTGACTCCTACCTAACCTCACATTCGTCTCACATTCGTTCGGTGAGGAAGGGGTCTTCTCCAATGATGAAGATAAAAAAAAAAATGTCCTTTTAAAAAATTTTAAAGGTTCATAACATTTAGATATAATAACTATGTTAATCGCTTATAGATGTAGGGTATGTGGAGAAACATACCTAGGAGAAGAGAAGCCAAAAGATTGTCCTTACTGTGGTGCCGACAAAATTTATCTCCAACAAGTTGAAGAATACGATAGATTAAAACCTGATAGTATTTCAAAAAAATCTGAAGGAAACATCAGAAAAGCAATTAATTTAGAAATAGACAACGCAAAATTCTACGTCTGTGCTTCTAAAAAAACTAAGGATGAGAAAGAAAGTGCAATTTTTAAGAGATTAGCTAAAATAGAAGCAGAACATGCTGAAGCTCTTGCTGAATTATTAGAAATTGAAGAAAAAGACATCCCTGATTATAAAGAGTGTTCTGAAGATGCTATTGAAAACTACCAAGAATCGCATAATAGAGAAGAAAGAGCTATAGGGCATTATAAGAAATTCGCAACGGAAGCGGAAGAAAAAGATTTAGAGGTCTTTTTCAATGCTATTGCTAAGATAGAGAGCGATCACCTTGAGTTATCTGAAAGTAAGTTAAGTTAAATGATGAAGAATAGAGCAAATATCCTTATAGAGGCATTACCTTACATAAAAAATTTTTATGGCTCCACTATAGTCATAAAGCTAGGAGGACACGTGGTTGTCCAAGAAGAATTATTGGAGCATATAGTCAGAGATGTAGTTTTGCTTAAGTATGTTGGAATGAAGCCGGTAATAGTTCATGGTGGAGGCCCAGAGATTTCTCGAGTAATGGAAGAGATGGGGATTAAACCAAAGATCGTGGATGGTTTGAGAGTTACCGATGAAAAAACCATTGAAGTAGCTAGGATGGTTTTAATTGGTAATGTTGGAACGAAGATAGTTTCCATGATTGGGCAGGAAGGTGTTAAAGCCATCGGTCTTTCTGGAAAAGATGGCAAGCTCTTTACAGCCAAGAAAAAAGGGACTAAAAGAATTACTGTAGAAGGAGAGAAAAGAGAGATAGACCTTGGTTTTGTTGGTGAAATAGAAGAGATTAATCCAGAGATGATTGAAATTGTTACTGAGAAATCACTGATCCCTGTTATTTCACCAATAGGAATTGATAGCGATGGTAATTCCTTAAATGTAAATGCTGACACAGTGGCTGGAGAGATGGCGAATAAATTAGGTGCTCAAAAACTCATTATGATGACTAATGTTCCTGGGGTTCTTAGAGATACAAATGATGAAGATTCACTAATCTCTCAGATATCTCCACAAAAAGCTCAAGAATTGATTAAGGAAGATATCATTAAGGATGGAATGATTCCTAAAGTCAAAGCATGTATAGATGCATCTAAAGATAGAGTTGAAGAGTCTCACATAATCAATGCAAAAAGAGAACATTCACTTCTTTTAGAAATCTTCACCGATGAAGGAGTTGGAAGTATGATCAAAAAAGATAATTAGCGAAGATTTTAAGTATTCTCTTAATTAAAAAATGGGTAGCTTGGGAAAACAAGCAAATATATGAGGTGTTTAAATTATGAGTGAAGACGCGAAAACCCCTCCTACTCCGGTTGATGTCGGTGAAACATATGAAGTTGAAATTGAGGATACAGGCAAAGAAGGAGATGGAATAGCCAGAATAGATAATTTTGTTGTATTTATTCCAGATGCTGAGGTAGGAGAAGAAGTTAAGATAGAAATAAAGACTGTTAAGCACACATTCGCAGTTGGAGAAATAGTAGAATAAATTAAAAAAATTATTATCTAATCAATAAACCTCTATTTTTATTTTAGAATTGAAATGCCAATCAGAGAAATAGAGTTAGAGGGACATATTATAGACTCTGGAGTTCTCCCAAAAGTTTTCAACACTATCCTAGACAAGGGAGGAGACTTTGAGGTCCTTGAATTTGACATAGGTAAAAGAAAAAAGGACAAGAGCTATGCTAGACTCAGAGTTGAAGGAGACGATGAAACTCATTTAGACAAAATTATTAGTCAGATACACAGGCAAGGAGCAAGATTACCTGAAATAGAAGAAGTTGATCTAAAAGAAGCTAAATCAGATCAAACACCTCCTAGAAATTTCTATACAACAACGAACCACAAAACATGGATCAGATATAACGATATCTGGAAAAAAGTCAAAAAAATTGAAATGGATTGTGCAATAGTTCTAGAAGACGGGGAGGCATATTGTAAACCTATCAATGAAATAAAAAAAGGTAATAAAGTAGTTGTAGGGGAAAACGGAATTAGAGTTGTTCCACCAGAGAGACCTAGAGAGAAATCGGTTTTTGAATTCATGGGAAGTCATGTTTCTCCTGAAAAACCATCCGAAACTATAATTCAACAATTAGCCGAAAAGATGAAAGAGATTAAAGAGAAAGGTGGAAAAATAGGGTTCGTTTTAGGTCCAGCAGTTATACACACGGGGTGTGCTGAAGAAGTTGCAGAACTCGTTAAAAACGGTTTTATTGATGTTTTATTAGGAGGGAATGCAATTGCTGCTCATGACATCGAAAGAGCAATGTATGGAACTTCTTTAGGCATCAACTTAGAAAAAGTAGAACCTGAAACTAAAGGACACAGAAACCACTTATATGCTATTAGCGAAGTAATGAGGTCAGGATCCATAAAAGAAGCTATTGAAGATGGTAAAATTAAGGAAGGCATAATGTATGAGTGCATTCAAAACGATGTTGAATATGTTCTAGCAGGTTCAATAAGAGATGACGGTCCTCTACCTAAGGTGATTACGGATACTCAAAAAGCTCAACATAAAATGCGAAAAGCTGTCCGAGGTGTTGATTTAATGATAATGATGGCGACTACTCTACATTCCATCGCAACAGGAAATATCTTACCATCGTATGTTAAAACGGTTTGTGTTGATATAAGTCAATCTACAGTTACAGAATTAACTGACAGAGGTAGCGCACAAGCTATGGGAATAGTTACTGATGTTGGAACATTCATACCTATGTTAAACGATAAGCTTTTTAACTAAACTCTTGTATATAATTAAGGACTAAGAGGGTTTAAATGGAAAGAAAATATTATGTCCTTGGTATTGTTTTTGTTGTGGCTGTGAGTATAATATTAGGTGCGGCTTTTCTACTGGAAGGTGATATGATAGCTTTTCTGGTTATTTCTCTGCCTTTTTTAGTTTTATTTGTAATCGCAGCTTATTTGTTAACCTTCAAACACAATTGATTGAAGTAGTAATGTTGTGTGATCTATTTTCTTTTTCTAATATCTTTTTCCATTCTTCTTTACATCCACAATAGTCAACTTCTAGTTCTCTGGGCTCTTGAGTTTTAGTGAATTTCTTTATTTTTTTAAGAATTCTTTCATCACATCTTTGGCAGTTATGTATCCCTCTTTCTTTTCCAGCTGCTACGGGATCGGTAATAATGTCTGTATCAAGTTTAGTGGTTTGTCTTAAAACTCTAATTAGGCTCCAAAGCCAAGGTGGACTATATTCGTTTTGTTCGTATAGTTCTTCTACTATTGTTCCTCTTTGAATATTACATGGATTTATCGAAATTTTTGATGATCCTAATTTAGAAGCTTTTTTTGCTGATTTTATTGAGTCTTTTATTGAGTCTTTTTCTGATAAAAAAGGGGGTTTGAGTAATAAGTAGGTTTTAACTTCTACATCATTCTCTAAAGAGGTTAGTAGTGAACTTTTGTATTCATCAAAAGAAAAACCCTTGTTTATGCATTCCTCTCTAATTTCATCACTTGCAGATTCTAATCCTATACCAATAATTAGTTCATTTATTTTTTCTCTGATATTGGATAATTTTTTTCTTTCTACAAACTCAGGGCGGGTCTCTATACTTAAACCTCTAAAATTTTGCCTTTGATTTAACTTATGTATTATTTTGTTCCTTGTTTTTTTTGAAATTTCTTTGTTATCTAAAAATGATCCTGAAGTAAATATCTTTACATAGAATTCATCTTCAAACTCATAGTTATTTAAAACCTCATTAAATTGATTTATTATGTTTTTTTGATCAACAGAGGGGGTTGCATCATGGAAATACCCACACATACTGCATCCTCCCTTTTTAGCCCACCTACATCCTTTTGTCCTTAAAATTATAGTTAAGGAATCAAATGTTTCCCCATTTATTAGGATTTCATCTTTCCAGGAGCTAATTGGTTGATTAATTTGTTTAGATTTCTCTTTCTCTATCTGTTTTTTTCGTATTTTCCTAGCCCAATTATTTATTGGTTCAATTGTCATGTTTGAATCTCCTTTACATGTCTTGTTTTAATGGCTATTCCTCTATCCGATTCTTCCATTTCAAATCCGCTCATCTTAGCTCTCCCAACTCCGAACGCTTTTTCTCCATAAAATATTACCTCATCATTCGGACGGATTTTTTCTGATGCTTGTATAACTCCAGGAGCTAAAACCGATCCTTCAGGATAAAAAGATCCAATCTTTACCTCATAATTTGAAGTGTTTATTTTCTCCGCTCCTCTTATCGTTAACGATAAAGCTCCATATTGAGGAGATATTGCTGCAAGTTGTTTGTTATTTGCGTGTAGTATTAATTTAGGATATCTTCCTCGTATCTGAGTGTCTTTTATAAAACTCTCTCCTTCTTGATCACCAAATTGGTAATTGCATAATGATCTAATTGTTTCTCTTTCACTATTTATTCCATTAAAACCATTAATCTCTTTCTTTAGTTGTTTTAGAGATTTTCTAGATCTTGGATCCCTATTCTTTGAAGTGAATTTTGGTTCCATCCCTAATTGATTAAATATTTTTTTAATTGGTCCTAATAACTCTCCATCTAAATGAACAATTATTTTTTCAAACCTATTTTTGGAGAAATAATTTTTAATTAAATTTTTAATCATTTTTTTCTCATCGTCAAACCACTCCCCAATTACTGGTATATCATAATGTTGAGCAGGGTAAGTAATCTCTAATTCCCGTGGAACGAGGCCAAGGGGTGAAGTGACAATCATTTGATTACCTATATCTCTAAGTGCACTAGAGATTATTCGATGTGTCTTTGACCTAGAATAGGGTTTTTTGGCAGAACAAGGTAATAAAACTGCTATATCTGAAGTTGGAGGAGAATATCTTTCCAATACTCTCTCTCTAAATCTCTTAATTTGTGGCCTATTTAGAGAATCTACTGTGTTTGCTAAAACTCTTGTTTGTTCAAAAGTTGGAGTTCTCTTTTCTAAATAATCATAATGTATTTTATCTAAATTTCTTAATCCAGCAGTTAAGTAGGGAGTACTTCTTACATTTTTTTCAACATATTCTCTAAACTCTTCTTTTTTTATATAATTCCTAATTGTTTTTATCTCTTGATTTAAGATGTTCTTATTATGTTTTTCTAGTAATTTCGTTCTTTTTTGTTTTTCTTTGGCCCTTATTTGTTCTATATCCAAATTAGAACAGATTGGACAACAACATGTTAACTCTTTTAAGTAATTTAAAGGCTCTGAACCATTTTTAGTTAAATATATGTCTCTACTTGCTTCTAATGAAGCTAGTGTTGAATCAAATAGATCTATCCCAAGATAAACAAAAAAGGAGAGATTTTGAGGGGTGGCAATTCCTGGAGCAAATATAGCTGTATTTTCATTAACAGTTTCTCTTATTTTTGAAATAATCTTTATAAACTCATCTTGAACTCTTAATTTTTTTAGACTTTCTATAGTTATAATTTCAGACTTAGGTGCATTATCCGCTAACTTCTTTCTTAAATCAGGCCAATTTCCACCACCGATAACGGGTGAAATAATTCTTTTCTCATCTAAATTGGATTCTATTTTGATGTTTTGCTTTCCAAAGTATTCAGCTACATCTTCAGGGACATAATTTGGAGAAGTCTTACTAGGCAGAATATTGATTTCTTTTTTAGGGGATTTAGAAGAAAACCATAAACTCTCTTTGTCATTAATTTCAACAGCTTCATCTATAATACAAGGAGTTTCGATTTCTTTTTTTCCAGTTTCAAGAACTCCGATTCGAGCTGGTCCTCCCCTTTTTTTTGATTCAAAATAAACCATCTTTCCACAGTCAAGTAAATTTCAGTTTTTATTCCTGTAAAATTATTCCAAACAATCTTAAATGAATTCAAGAATAATTTTTGTTAAAATAAGTTGTGTGAAAAATGAAGAGATTTAGACCTAGGTTAGTTGCTTGGGAATTAACTAGAGCTTGTAACTTAACATGTAAACATTGTAGAGCTTCTTCGATAAAGGAACCAGAAAAAGAGGAATTATCGACGGAAAAGATTAAGGAGATTACTGATGAGATTGCTGATATTGGTAATATATTAATCCTTAGTGGTGGAGAACCATTGATGCGTGATGACATCTATGAAATTGCTGATTACGCTGACAAACAGGGGCTGAGGGTTGTTTTAGCAACGAATGGAACACTTTTCACTGATGAAAATGTTAAAAAACTAAAAGATGTTGGAATTCAGCGTGTTAGTATAAGTATTGATGGAGCTACAGCTGAATCACATGATGAATTTAGGGGCGTTGATGGCGCTTTCGAAGATGTAATGGAGGGCATTGAGGTCTTAAAAAGAAATGAAATGCCTTTTCAGATTAATACAACGATAACTAAGAAAAATGTCGATCAGATGGAAGATATCTTAACACTATCTCAAGATTTGGGTGCTGTTGCTTTGCATATATTTCTATTAGTTCCAACTGGTCGAGGGGAAGAACTTGAGGACCAAGAGATCACTCCTCAAAGGTATGAAGAAGTGCTAAATTGGTTCTATGACAAACAAGATGAAGTTGACATGGAATTCAAAGCCACCTGTGCTCCACATTACTATAGAATAATGGCTCAAAAAGGCGGCGAGTTCGGTGAAAAGGGATTAGATGCTAAAACAGGAGGTTGTTTGGGTGGTAAAGCATTTTGTTTTATCTCAAGAACAGGAAAAGTTTATCCATGTGGTTACTTACCTGTTGAAGCTGGTGATGTAACAGAAAATAGTTTCAAGGATATCTGGAGAGAATCAGAGGTATTTAATAATCTAAGACAGCCTGATAGACTGAAGGGTAAATGCGGAGAGTGTGAATACAAACTGATTTGCGGTGGATGTAGAGCTAGAGCCTACTCAGAAACTGGTGGTTACTTAGAAGAAGAACCTTACTGTATCTATCAGCCATGATTCTTTGAATAATTATCTCTAGCTTCTTCTCTTTCAATTTTCTCTATTTCTTTAATTCTAAACTCTCCAACTGTTTTTATTTCCTCAAATTCATCTTTCTCATTTTCCAAGAAATCTTTTATTAATTTTTTCGATATATCTAATCTCTTTTCGTTATTCAAATCAGCGATTATGGATTGGCCAAAGGGATAAGTTCTTTTTAATTCTTTTGGGAACACAAAAGGAGGTTTAACTTTAAAAACCGCTACTCCTTGTTTTTCCTCTATCTCGAAATCTTCCTGAGAAATTAAAAGTGTTTGTTCCTCAAAATCCATATCCAATAATCTCTTTAGGTTCCTTTTTATTTCAGGTCTATATAGTGACTCTTCCCCTTGATAGAAAAAGGCATTCTTCTTTGATCTTGGAGTGATTTTTTCGAAGAATTCTTTACCTTTTCCCATAGCTATTTTTAATCCATCTATTAGTTCTGGATGAGTCCTAGATCTCTCAAAGGCTAACTCAAATAACTCTCCTCTTCTTATAGCTTCTTTTATTGTTTTTATCTCTTCAAATGTGCTATATAGATTATGTTTAGCTAATTTTGTTTTATTTTCTAATAAATCATTTATGTTGTTCTTTTGGCAAATTGGACAACTACAAGGCAAATAATTCATCTCATTCATATCCCAAGTTCCCCTATTAGTCAAATATTTATCCCTCTTAGCAAAAAGAGCATAAGCTGCTGAATCAAAGAGATCGCAGCCTAAAAGTGTCGCTAAGGCAAACGTCATTGGGTGGCCCGCTCCAAATAAATGAATTGGTGACTTTAGAGAGAGATTTTTTTTAGAAGCAACAATTGATTTAGCAAGTTCACTGAAATCATAAGACTCCATCATTGGAACTACCCCTCCAATACAGTAAAGGTCAAAACCTAAATCACTAACCTCCTTCGCAGACCTTTCTCTCAAATCAAAAAAACTAGATCCTTGAACAGGTCCTGCAAAGTTACGTTCATCAAGTTCAATCTGTCTAAGTCTCTTATTTGTCTCTTCTAGGTCCTTTCTAGCTTTTTCCTTACTCGCCTCTTGAGGGGTTGGTATATCCAAAGGAACAATAATATCTGACCCTATCTTTTTTTGAAAATCAATTATCTCTTCTGAAGAAACATCAACATCCCCATAAACCGAAAGCTGATAGGCACCTGAATCAGTCATTATAGGTCCATCAAAACCAATTAAATCATGCAAACCTCTAGAAAGAGCTTTTTCTCGGAGTTCTAGATTTTTAAAAATTATGTATGAATTAGTTATAACAATTTGAGCACCCATCTCCTTGAGTTCATCAACATTAATAGTTTGTAAATTAGGATTTATAACAGGCAATATAGTAGGAGTTTCTACTACACTACGCCCAATCTCTAATTTACCAATTCTTCCCGCAAAATCTTTTCTTTTTATTTCAAATTCCACAAAAACACCTCATTTTAATCTAAATGAATCCAAATTTTTAGGGCAATTAGAATTCCAATTAAGTTTTCTCTTAATTGAATCCGAAAAGTCTTTGGACTTTGATTCCTCTCCGTGAATCACAAAGCATTGGGGGTTACCTTTAATATTATGTAAAAAATTCCATAAATCGGAGTGATCTGAGTGGCCAGAAAATCTCAATATATATGTTTGTAGTTTCAGGTTTAGTTCGTTTCCTGCTATTTCAATTTGCTTGTTTCCTTCCTGTAGCTCTCTGCCAGGTGTTCCCTCGGCTAGATATCCTGGAAGTATTAAAGAACTATTTTTGTCTTTTTCTAATTTATCTAGATAATATTGAACGGCTCCACCTGTTAACATCCCTGAAGTTGTTAATACTAAACTGTTTGATTTGGTTATAGCTTCTTCTCTGTCTTCCTGACTATAGACATGGTTGATTTTTTGATTCAACCTTTTTTTCAAAAACGAAGGATATGAGGAAACAATTTTGGTAGCTTCTCGGATCATCCCGTCCAGATAAACCTCTAACTCAATTTCAAATTCTTCTAAAATAGATAAGATCTCTTGTGCCCTACCTATTGCAAAGGTTGAGATTATTGGGGTTCCGCCTCTCTCTAATGTTTCTTTTATTATATTCACTAATTGTTTCTCACCTTTTTTTCTGCTAGGTATTTCCTCGTAAGCATATGTTGATTCCATAATAAGGGTGTCTAAATCTTTTAATTCAAACTCTGATGGAGGTAAGAGCTTAGAGTTTCTTGTATCAAAATCACCTGTATAAAAGAGTTTATGGTTATCTCCAATTTTAAGGTATATTCCAGCACTACCGGGGAGATGTCCTGCATTTAGAAAAGTTGCAGTGACGTCATTTGTAACATCAACTTCTTCTCCGTAATCAACAGGTATGGAATGTTTAATCGTTTCATCGATATCTGAGTGAGAATAACCAATTTTTCTATCTTGGGATTTCGCTATCTTATATGCATCTTTTTTTAATAACCGACTCAAGGTAATTGTGGGTTCAGTAGCATATACTGGACCTTTGAATCCTTGCTTATAAAGAGAAGCTATTTTTCCAGAATGATCAAGATGTGAATGGGTGAGTAATACACAATCTAACTCATCTAAATCTAATTCTGGTGCTCTGATGGGTGGAATTTTATCTTCCATTCTAATTCCATGATCTAGAAGGATTCTTGAATTGTTCGTTTGCAATAAAATTAAATTCCTTCCAACCTCTCTACATCCTCCCTGAAAACTTAATCTTATCCATCTTACCTCATTTTGGTTTGTTTTTCTAATATCTCTAGAAATCTTTTTTAGAAATTTGTGTCTGCCGTCAGCTTCGTGCATGAGTTTTCTTGTTTTTTCAACCATACCAGAAGAGGTGGGTCTCTTTATTTCAGGTTTCCATCCAGTTTTTTCAAAAATCTGTTTTTTATTGTTTCTAAATGTGCCTGTTCTTTTAGTTTCCAAAATTATTTTTCCATAGGCTTCGTCCCAATAAATTTTTTTAAAACTTCCTATTTCTTTTAGAAAAGATTTTGCTTCCTCTTTTGGTTCCCTGTTTAGCTTTTTTTCTCCTCTTAGTTCGAGTTTGGCTGGACCGATGAACTCTTTAGTCATTTAATTTTGATAAATTTGAGAAGTAGTTAATTGTTTTGTTCAGGCGCGGGCTTTTTGTTCGATTCTATCTATTCCTCTTTCTTTTGCTTCTTCACTTAGCTTGTATTGTCTTTCTACTCGATTTCCTTTCTTCACTAAAAAGTCATCTCTGGCCATTCTTGAGAGATATGTGGATACTGTTGATAACCCTATGTCTTCGTTATATGCTCTGTTGTAATTTTTTCGAACTTTTTTGGAGGTAAACCATTTCTCTCTAAATTCAAAATAAATAAAAAGTTTTAGTCTCTCTTTGATTGTTAATTCATCAAACTTGTCAGTTGAGATATTTTGAAGGGATTTTCTCTGTTTTGATTGATTTTTTGAAAAATTAGGTGCGCCGGATGAAGGTTTTGCCGGAGTGGTTGAAGGAAAATCAAAAGCCTCAATGAAGTTTATGATTCTATCTTTTGATATGTCTCCTGTGAACTCCACTGAGGTTTTTTCATCCCCTTCAACTATCTCCAACTTGACCTTCATCCTATTTCACCTTTGAGTATCCCATCCCCCCCAGGATGTGAATACTACTTTGTGAACACAACTTTAAGTTAACATGTGAATAGTGTGTTTTCCCCCATATATAAAACTTTAGGATAATCTACTTGTTTACATCTGTTTTAAAGTTCATTAACAAGTTAATTACATACTTAATTAAAAAACTTTTGATTAAATTAGTCAAAATTTTATTCAATTAATCAAGCATTCACAATAAATAGCGAAAAAATATTTCAATAACCAATTATATAGCCAGTTAGTAGTTATAATCACAATAAAAAAGTTTAAAACTTAAAAAAATTTATTAAAATATTTCAATAAACAAATAAAAATTAATAAATCATTATTAAAATAAACTATTAACAAAAATAGTTAACAAATCAAAGGTTAATAATTCCTCAAAATATCTCTCGCACTCAAGATACCAACTATCTCCTTCTTATCCTCATTCTTTTCAACAACCGGTAGTCTCCAAATGTTGGCATCCGCTAATTTCTTAGCAGCCTCCTCGACATCCAAATCTTGATCGATAACCAATAAACGAGGAGTCATAACATCTTCAACTAAAACATCATCCCCAAACTCTTCACTACCAATTAGTTTTAATATATCATAAGTAGTGACAATTCCTATCATTTTACCCTGATCTTCCACGAGCAAGCTACCTACCCCTTCCTCATTCATTCTGTCCAATGTATCTCGAATCCTCGCTTCTTTATTGATCGTTAAAATCTCCCTAGACATTACATCAGAAACTTTCATTATTTTGACCACACACCATTTTAAGACATCACTTAACTTATTTTTAATTGTATATTAGTATTTTTTTTTTATATTAACTCAGTTCTTTCCAAACTATCAGCGATCTTTGAAGAGCAGTTATATTAGAAAACACCGCAAGCACTAAAAACATCCAATCTAACAAATACCTTGAATAGACCCTTTGAGAATAAAACAAAGTTAATATTGCACCTAAGGATATTAAAAAGAAAATATCTGGTCTAGAAACAATTCCTCGATAAACCCTGTCCTCACCGATTGCTTGTGCTTGAGTTCCAACATACCCTGTCATAAGAACACCTATTATAGCTAAAAAACCTATTTCAATACCTACAAATTTAGAAAATGATAAACCCAATAACACCAAAGCATCTGCCACTCTATCTACCGTATGATCTAAAAAATCTCCTTTTTTAGAATGTATATCTTTATATCTAGCCACCAACCCATCAAAAACATCAAAAAAAGCTACTAAAAGTGCTAAAAAAACACCTAGAGCCAAATGATTTAATGAAAAACTCAAAAAACAGATGAATGAAAATACTAAGGAAGCAAAAGAGAGTTGATTTGGAGAGAAAAATCTACCTAAAAATAAGGCTACTCCCTTGACTCGTTTTCTAACGATCTTTTGTTTCCTCTCAAGAACCATACAAAAACAACTTAATATTAAAAGAATAAATATCTTTAGAAGTTTTTACCAGAAACTGGAGAAGCACACCATGGTTGATTTTGATAATTTGAAAAACGGAACAGAACTAGTGAAAAGAGGTTTTGCTCAGATGCAAAAGGGTGGAGTTATTTTAGATGTAACTACACCTGAAGAAGCTAAAATAGCTGAAGAGGTAGGAGCTGTTGCTGTTATGGCATTAGAAAAAGTTCCAGCAGATATACGGGATAAGGGAAATGTTGCAAGAATGGCAGATCCTGCCGTAGTAGAAGAAATTATGGATGCTGTAACTATTCCTGTTATGGCAAAGTGTAGGATTGGTCATACAATGGAGGCACGGATTTTAGAAAGTGTCGGAGCTGACATGGTTGATGAATCAGAAGTTCTAACCCCTGCAGACCCTCAGTATCATGTTGAAAAAGAAAAATTTGATGTTCCATTCGTTTGTGGTTGCAGAGACTTAGGAGAAGCTCTAAGAAGAATAGATGAAGGAGCTGCGATGATCAGAACTAAAGGTGAAGCTGGAACAGGAAACGTAATGGAAGCAGTTAGACATATGAGAGCTGTAATGGGAAAAATTAGAGAACTAAAAGGAAAAAGCAATGAAGAACTTAAAAATGTATCAAGAGAAATTGAAGCTCCTTATTATTTAGTAAAAGAAGTGGCTAAGCTTCAAAGACTTCCTGTGGTCAACTTTGCCGCTGGTGGTATAGCTGGTCCTGCTGATGCAGCATTGATGATGAACATGGGAGCAGATGGTGTATTTGTCGGGAGTGGGGTCTTTAAATCAGAAAACCCAGAAGAAAGAGGAAGAGCCATAGTTGAAGCAGTCAATAGTTATGCTAAACCAGATATTTTAAGCGAGATCTCTAAGAACTTAGGTAAACCAATGAGTGGTATTGACATAGAAGAAATGGATGAAGATGAAAAATTACAAAATCGAGGTTGGTAGCTACCTCCTTTCTTTTTTCTTTTTTAAGTGATCCAGATATGAAGGTAGGGATTATAGATCTCCAAGGAAGTGTAAAAGAACATTATTTTTCTGTTTCTAAATTAGTGGGGGGAAAAAAATGTTTATAGAATTAGCGATAAAGGAAAAGTGCCACTGATGGATAAAATAATTATTCCTGGAGGAGAAAGCACTACATTATGTAGGTTATTAAACGAAACAAGCATTTCTAAAGAAATAAAAAAAGCTGGAAAACAAGGTAAACCTATTTTTGGGACATGTGCTGGTTTAATTACTCTAGCAAAAAAGGGAGGAAAAAAAGTAGATAAAGCTAATCAAAAATTATTAGGTCTGATGGATATATCAGTAGATAGGAATGCCTTTGGTAGACAAAAAAAATCATTTGAGACTAATTTGGATCTTTCTTTTTTGAAAAAACCATTTCCTGGTGTTTTTATTAGAGCACCTGTCATAACGGACGTTGGAAAAAATGTTTCTATCCTAGGGAAACACCAAAATAAGATAATAGCATGTCAACAGCATAACTTATTAGCAACCGCTTTTCATCCAGAACTCGTTGAGGACAATAGAGTCTATGATTATTTCTTAAGTATTTAATCAGTTACTTTCACCCTTAGTTTTGAGAATCTTCAGTGATTTTTAAGTTGTAATCCACTTCTGTTAAGGTATTCTTAAGAAGTTGTTTAATGAATTCTTTACTTTCTTTAGAATTTAATAATAATGTAAATTCGTTGGATTATGTTTCTTGCATATTAAAGAAGTTACAGGCCTCTATTCTCTTTAAATAATCTTTTGGACTATTTATATTTTCTTTTAATTGATCTGCATAGCTTTTAGCTACTTTCGATAGCTCTTTCCAAAATTCACTATCTTTAGGTAGTTTATCTAGGTATTTGAAAAAAAGTGTCAAGTGATCGACATCTAATATAATGTGTTCTCCTGAGGAAAGCATTTTTGTGTAGAAATTTAATTTTTCTTCACCATCATCTTCTATGAGTTCGTGTTTATCATAATAAAAGGTTAGTACTTCCCTAATAACTTGACTTTGGTTTTCATCAAATTCTTTTTTTTAATTCTTCTAGTAATTTTATTGTTTTTTCATCTAAAGCTACAGTTATTCTTTTTGGTGAATTGGACATTATTTACTCCTCAAGAATTTTTTTAATTTTAATTTTACCTTTCAATTTATTTGAAACTAAGTTTTCGATGTTTTTTCTTGTATTTTTTACGTTTTTCTTTTTTCTTTCTAATTTATCTTCGATTTTTTGTTTTTCTTTTTTAAGGTTATTTAATTTATTTTTATGATCTTCTTTATCTCTTTTTTTACGCCTCTTTTTATCTTCTCTCTGTTCTTTTAATTCCTTTATTTTTCTCTTATTTTCCTCTAACTCTCGATTAATATCTTTTAATTTAATTACTTTATTTTTTAGTTCTTTGAAGTTATTTCTTAGCTTATTTATTCTCTTAATTTTTTCATTATTAATTTCAATTTCATCATTTTGATAGAGATCCTTTACTTTATCCAAAATGTTTTTGAAAGAGTTTGGGGAATTAATTAATTCTTCATATGGTGTTTCAATTTCTTTATTAGTTACATATCCATATTTTCTAAATATTCTAGGCAAAAAACCTACTTTTGATTTTATCTTATTCTCTAATTCATCTTTATTATCTTCAAGGCTTCTTAATTGAGTTTCTAGTTTTTTAAATTTATCAGAGGGGGCAATATTGTCTATTTCTTCTCTTAAATTGTCAATTAAATCTCTTTTTTCTTCAATTTTATGAATTAGTTTTTGTTTTTCTTCCTCTAAATATTTTATTTCATCTAAATCTTCTTCTATATCTTTTTTATAATCCTTGAGTGTTTCAAAATCTCTTTTTATTTCTAATTTATCGTTTATCTCTTCTAATTTAGCTATTGCTCTCTTTAAATGTACCCTAGCTTCTTTCATTTCTTCTTCAAAAAAATGAGTAATATACTTTGAAGCTCTTCCGCTAGGATAGCATCTCTTTAACTTTTGATAAAAACTTAATACATCTTCTTCTGGATCAAAATTTTCCTCGAAATCATCAAGTAAATTATCTATTTTCCTACAATAATCATCCTTAGCATTCTCTGCTGTTTTTCCCAACTTATCAGGAGTTTCAGAATCTTTTAAACAATTTATTTCTTCTTTAAATTTTTGAATCTCTGAGAAACAACTATCTCTTAATTCTTTAATTTCTTTTTTCTTATTTTTCCTTTCTTCTTCTGTAACATTCTCAAATTTTTCTACTGCCTCGCTAAGACCGTACTCAACTTCTTTTTTTCCTAATAATTTCTTAATAAATGACATTCAGTATTAATAATAAAGTACATTAGCGACATAATTATTTTTCCCATACTCGAAAATATTTTAAGGCTATAAATATGATTAAGCGATGGCCCTTTAGGGCATTACTCAATTGGCTCATACCAGAGCCACAACAAAACGTATAAACTGGAGGTAACAAAATGCCAGAAGTATCAGAAGATAATGTCGTATATGTAGGAAACAAAGATGTAATGAGCTACGTACTAGCAGTGACCACACAATTCAATGAAGGATCTAGCGAAGTTGTAGTAAAAGCCCGAGGAAGAGCTATCTCAACTGCAGTTGACACCGCCGAAGTAGTTAGAAACAGATTTCTTGAAGACGTTGAAGTTGAAGACATAGATATTTCCACTGAAACACTAGAAAACGAAGAAGGTGGAGAATCAAACGTTTCATCAATGGAAATAACATTAACAAGGGAATAAATCAATTCCCTTTATTTTCTTAATTTTTTATTTTTCTTATCCAAATTTTAATGTTCGTTGATTCTTCTCTATTTTTACACCTGAACCTTGTCTAATCTCTCCAATTACCTCAGCTCTAAATCCAAAATCGTTGATTTTTTCGATAATTTCGTTAGAATCTTTTTCTTCTGTAATCAAACTATATCCTATTCCCATATTGAAGATATTATACATTTCCTTTTGATCTATCTCTCCACATTTCTTAATGAAATCAAAAATTTCTGGAGGTTCTAAGGGATTATTGATTAAATATTGATAATCTCCTAATCTTGTCAGATTAGTTAATCCACCACCAGTTATGTGGGCTAATCCTTTTATATTGAAGTCTTCAATCAGTCCTAAAATAGATTTGACATAAATTCTTGTTGGTTTTAAGAGTTCTTCTCCAATTAGGTTATTTTGATTAAATTTATCGTGATAGTTGTATCCAGCATTTTTTATTGATTCTCTAGCCAAGGTTAATCCATTGCTATGGATTCCATTGCTCTTAATTCCAATTATTTTATCTCCCTCAGTTATATTTTTACCTAACATCGCTTCATCTGCTATGCCAACGCAAGTTCCTGCTATGTCAAAATTATTTATTATTTCAGTGAGGGTTGCAGTTTCTCCTCCAAGAACATTTACATTAGCCCTTTCAGCCCCTTTTTTAATTCCCTTTCCTAATTGCGCACTAATTTCCGGTTTAGGATCTTCAAATGCCAGATAATCTACAAATGCTAATGGTTCAGCTCCTACTGACAATACATCATTTACATTCATCGCCACACAATCGATACCTATACTCTCATATTCCTCCATTTTATTAGCTACCAAAAGTTTTGTTCCTACCCCATCTGTAGATATAGCTAATTGCTTGTTTTTTAAGGACATTAAACCTGCAAAATGTCCTCCCGTATCTATTTTCTTTTTATCATCCTTTCTAGAATAAACTGCTTGTTTTGCAAGAGCCGAAATAGTCTTTTCTTCTTTATCTAAATCTACACCAGCTTTTTCGTAATCCATTCCCAAGGGTCACATCTCCATGTTAAATGATTTTTTGAGTATTTTAGGGTTTTTTTCACCAAAATGTTTAATTTCTCCAGTTTCCTTAGAGTTTATAACTACTTCTGCTGGGGCAAAAAAATCATCATCTATCTGATAAAAATCAAAATCAGCTTCTTTAAAAACCTCTATCATTAACTTACCATAATCCTTGGAATTTTTAGAGACCAAATTTTGAAATCCATCATCCATTTCTTTTACATGGAGAGTTACACTTCCACCATATATGATTGCGTCATTTGTTTTACCCAAAGCCTCTTGATTGGAATCAGACAAAGGGGCTATAGGTGCAGTTCCAAATCCATTCTCTATATTGTCTACAGATATATCTAGTCTCTCGACCTTATGAATAGCTGTTTCTATTACCCTAGCAGAAATCTGGATACTTCCCACTAATGAGTTTGTTGGAGCATATAAAATAAAGATATCTTCCTTATTAACTTCACATTCCTCGGATATTTGTTGTATTACTTTTCTATCTGGTTGTTGGGATGTTTCTAATGCTATTATTGCATAATTTTCATTAGATTTTTTAGTTATTCTATTCTCTTTGTTATTTAAGCATCTTGCTGGACCAGAGCCAATTGAGTTTTTTATTTGCCAATCTGCTTTTTGACAATCCAAACAAGCTAAAATAGGAAAGTCAGTATGGACTTGAATCGCTGGAAATTGAATTTCCCCTATCTTTTGTTCAGTGAATCCTACGGTTCCTAATCCCCCCATACATACCTCAGAAAATAAGGCTCCAGCATTATAGCCTCCATCAGAGCAATCTAATATTGTTGTATTATTTTTTTCAATTATTCTTATGCCTAATTCTTTGCTCCAGCTTATCATATCTTCTGTTATAGGTAAAACGTTTGAATTAACTTTCATTTTTTAATACTCCTTTCTATATGTTCTTCATTATCAACTGGACAATATCCCCATCTCCTACTTTATGATCCAATCCAACTTGCTGGCCATCAAATTTAGAAGAAGGGCCCCATACTCTAGCGAATTCAAATTTTTCCTTAAATTCAGTGTGGATTTCCTTGCAAACATCTTCTATTGTTGATCCTTTTTCTAAAATAACAGGTTCTTTTTTATCTACAGATCCTTGCTGGGGTTTCAAATAAACTCTCATCAAATCCAATTTATCATAAATCTTTTCTTTCAAGTAATCTAGATTAAATCCTTCTTCAGCTGAAATATAAATTCTATTATTTTTGTCTTTTCTAAGATCCCTATCTATTTTATCAATTTTGTTTACAACAGTTAAGGCAGGTAGGTATACTTTATTTCCCGAAAGTTCGTCGATTAAATCATCAATAGAAACCTTTTCTCTAAAACTTATTCTCGCATTAGATATCTTATATTCCCTTAAGACTGATTTAATCGTATCATATTCGATATTTTGTTCTACTGAACTGGTTATTGATATCCCTCCCTTTTCCTTTTGATTAATAGTTATCTTAGGTGGAGACTTATCTAAGCGAATGCCAGCATCATATAACTCTTGATTTATGTCCCCTATTTTTTCTATAGAGTCTACATCCACCATTCTTAAAATCAAATCTGCATTTCTAACTACTGATAGAACTTTTTTTCCACTTCCTTTTCCAGAGGAAGCTCCATGAATTAATCCTGGAACATCAAGAATTTGGATATCAGCACCTTTATATTTAAGCATTCCAGGAACCACTTTTAGCGTTGTAAAATCATATTGTGCAGTTTCTGAATCAGCATTGGTTAATTTAGAAAGCAAAGTAGATTTTCCAACAGAAGGATAACCCATTAAAACAACTGTCCTATCCCCAGTTTTTGGAACTGAATAACCCTCTCCTCCTGATGAAGAGGATTGTTTTTTTTCTAATTTTTCTTGAAGACTTGATAACTTAGCCTTTAACCTCCCTATATGTTTCTCAGTTGACTTATTATAAGGTGTTTCTTGAATCTCTTGTTCAATTTCCTCTATCTCCTGTTGAAGTGAATTATTCACCTAATTTTGCCTCCGAGTTTAGAGAAAAAAGAAACATCAAACATTTTAATATATATCATAACCAGGATTGGAATACCCATCATCCAAATATGGATCATCCTCTACCAAATTTTCTTCTAAACCTCCAGCATCCCCTTTAATCTTTTCCTGCTGACAATCCTCTAGTTTCTTTACAATCTCTTTGAATTCTTCTTGATCTTGTTTTCTTTCTGTACATACTTCACATACCCTCTCAGAAATTGCACAAGGTTCTTCAATGCAACTAGCACATTTTTCCACAATACACCCGGCACAAGAATCTGAATTGAAATCATATGCACTTGCCATGAATATTTCCTCACTAAAATAAGTGATTCTGAAACTAATAAAAAAGTTTCCAATCAAAAGTGAACTACCCCTACCTAACTCACGTTGTTCGTGAGGAAAGGGACTTCTCACCTATTAAGTTAAAATAAGATGCCGCACAAAATTGTGCGGTTCTTTCAAATTAAACTTGTAGAAAAAACTTTGAGTGCCTAAATTGCTTCTACTTCTTCTACTTCTGGAACTACTGCTTTTAAGTGTTGTTCAACGGTGCTGGACATTGTTATCTGAGACATTGGACATCCTGCACAGGCACCTTTTAGCTTAATTTTAACTTTGTCATCTTCTATCCCTACAAATTCCAAGTCCCCTCCATCAACCTGTAATTTCGGGGCAATTTTTTCATTTAAAACCTTTTTTATTTTTTCTTCATCCATATTTATCCCATAAATAATAACAGAGTTTCTTATTGATTAATTTAGTGGTTCCTAAAAATAAGTTAAACAAACTTAAACTTTAAAATAGGTTGATGGTTATGGCTAAAAAAGCAAACTTTAAAGAACACCGAAGAATTGAAAAAGATATAAATAAAGTTATTGAAAAACATTAAAATTCTAACACTTCTTATGAAAGGAAAAATAATCACTATTGAGGGAATAGATGGGTCAGGAAAAAGCACAATTACTGAGGCATTAGTTGAAAAATTAAATAGAAAATTGGAAAGAAAAATTATAAAAACAAAAGAACCAACTGACTCGTGGTTGGGTAATTCAGTTAGAAAAGGATTGAGAAAAAATATTGATCCATTAGCAGAAGCTTTCTTATTCACAGCAGATCACATAGAGCATATTGAAAAAGAAATAAAACCACATCTAGACAAGAAAAGGATTGTGATTTCCGATAGATATAGCGACAGCTTCTATGCATATCAAGGAGCTACTTTGGCCCAAAATAGGTCAATAAAAAATCCAATTAAATATTTAAAAAATCTGAGAAAGGATTTCACAATAAAACCTGATTTAACTATATTTCTAGATGTTTCTCCCAGAACCGCAATGGAGAGACTTGGAGAAGATAAAATTAAATTCGAAAACCTCGAGTTCCAAAAAAAGGTTTATGAAAATTTTGAAAGAATAATTGAAGAAGAAAGAGATAGATTTTTAGTAGTAGATGGAGAAAAAGCCAAAGATGATGTTATTAATCAAATTATGGATTCAATAGAACTAAAAATTAATTTCTAGAGACCACAATTTTTATATCACTATCATCGATATCTAAGATATCAACTTCTTTTCCTTCAACATAGGGTTCTTTGATTAACTCTACTGCTTCTGTTGATATTTCTTGTAGTTTTGAATCAATCATAATCTCTATTTTGTCTTTTTCTTGTATTTCTGTGGGATTTTTACTCTTTATCTTATCAACAACTTCATTAGCTTTATCTTTGTATTTAGGGCCAATTGTGGACATATCAACTGAAATATCTGTTGCTTTTCTTTCAATATTAGGAGTGGATTCACTAACATTTAATTCCTTAGCCCATATAGTGTTAGATATGGTTTTTGTGTTTTCTTTGAGGTAATTGGGGGCGTTATATATTTCTACTTTTTCTATTTCTGTGTTTAAAGCAATTCCATTATCCGATTTATATCTTCTTACCTCTTCAACAATCTTTTTTATTACTTCTCCTTTTTCTATAATCTCTTCTTCTTCACCGAATATTGGTTTAGGAATTTTTTGTTTATGAACTGTTGGTTTTTCATAGCTCGAATATGCTTCTTCTGCAAAAAATGGCGCAAAAGGAGCTATCATCTTAATTACTGCATCAATTGATCTAAATAATGCATATTTGGTTGCTTGGTCATCTTTTTGATATAATCTATATTTAATCATTTCTAAATAATTATCAGCTAATTCATTCCACAAGAACGCTTTCAATTCTCTCACAGCATTTTGAAAATCAAATTCATCCATGTTTTTGGTGTACTCTTTAATTGTTCTATCCAATTTAGATAGAATCCATTTATCGATTAAATTAAGTTCTCCTTTCTCTTCAATCGATTTTTGTTCGGTTTGGATTAATGTAAACCTGAGAACATTCCATATCTTGTTTAGGAATTTCTTACCTGCTTCTACATCATTCCATCTAAATTGGACATCATTTCCTGGAGAGCCACCTGTTGCCGCCCATAGTCTAAATGGGTCGGCTCCTTCCTTCTTTATTACCTCTTCCGGTGAGACGATGTTTCCTAGACTCTTTGACATTTTATTTCCGTCTTCTCCAAACACCATTCCATTAATCAAAATATCCTCCCATGGTTTCTTGTCTTCTAAAGAAAGTGATCTTAGGATTGTGTAGAAAGCCCATGTTCTAATTATATCATGTCCTTGAGGCCGAAGTTGAACAGGATAATAGTCTTGGTAATTATCCTTTGGCCAACCGGCAACATGCAGTGCTGAGATAGAAGAATCCATCCATGTGTCTAAAACATCTGTTTCCGGTTTTAAATTAGGGTTTTCACAATTACATTCCCTAAGAGGTTCTGCTTCGCGAGGATCAATTGGAATTTGGTTCTCTTCAGCAATAATAACTTCATTACAATTGGTACAATACCAAACAGGGATAGGTGTCCCAAAAATTCTTTGTCTAGAAATACACCAGTCCCATTCCATCTTTTTGGTCCAATTTTTTAAACGGAGATACATGTGCTCTGGGAACCAATTTATCTCTTTAGCCTTTTCTAAGATTTGCTCTTGGTGAACTTTAACGAACCATTGATCCTCAGATAATATTTCAATGGGTGTATCACATCGCCAACATAAACCTACTCGCTGATCTATTTTTTCTTGTCTATTTAAATAATTTTGATTTTTTAATTCTTCGATTATTTCTTTTTTACCTTCTTCAACTGATAACCCTTCAAATTCATCAGCTATTTCTGTTAATTTTCCTTTTTTGTCAAGGGCTTTTCTTAGTTCCAAATCGTATTTATTCCACCATTCAACGTCTTGTTTATCTCCAAATGTACATATCATAACTGCACCTGTTCCAAATTCAGGGTCAACTCCTTCATCTTCAATTATTTCTATTTCCTGATCAAATAATGGAACTCTAGCTTTTTTTCCCACCAACTCTTTAAATCTCTCATCTTCTGGGTTAACTGCGATTGCACCACAGGCTGGTAACAACTCTGGTCTAGTAGTAGCTATTTCTATTTCACCTTTTTCCGAAATTGGAAAAGTTATATAATTTAATTTTGTTTCCCTATCTTCATGTTCTACTTCAGCATATGCTATTGCAGTTTCACATCTAGGGCACCAGTTGACTGGATGTTTACTTCGATAAATCTCTTTTTCATCAAACATTTCCAGAAAAGATTTTTGGGTTTTTTGCCAGTATTCTGGTTTCATAGTAACATATTCTTGCTCCCAGTCAATGCTGAAGCCAAGTTTCTTCATGGTTGACTTCATCTTCTGGATATTTTTGGTAGTGAGCTCCTTGCAGTATTGTATGAATTTCTCTCGTGGTATCTCGTTTTTGGTTATTCCCTTCTGTTCTTCTACTTTAACCTCAGTAGGTAATCCATGACAATCCCATCCTTGAGGAAAACTAACATCTTTACCTCTCATTCTTTTATATCTAGCTACAAAATCTATATAACACCAATTCAAGGCATTTCCAACATGAAAATTGCCTGTTGGATATGGAGGTGGTGTGTCAACTATATAACTATCTTCTTTAGACCTCTCAAATTTATACACTTCGTTATCTTCCCATTCTCCATACCACTTCGACTCAGATTCTTCTTGTTTATATTTCTTCGGAATCATAATCATCAATAATTTGTGAGTTTATCTTGTTTGTCTTGAAAATTAATTGTCCTATCAAATTCAATCTTCATCCCATCTTCTGCAGCTATACACTTTTGGTTTGTTTCTTCTCGAATAATTTTAACCTGTTCCTCAACTCCTTGGTTAAGCATTTTCATTCCAAAATGAGTTATTACTGATACTTCTGGATCTACTTCTTCTAATAGCTGAATTGCATCGTCGGTTGAAAGGTGATATGGGATAGAAGCTGCTTTTGGTCTAGTCACATTCATTATTAGTAATCTCGTATCTGAAAATATTTGGCCCAATTCTTCAAAATATTCTGTATCTGACGTGAAGCCAATATTTCCTTTTTTAGTCTCTAATATCAATCCTCGGGTACTAGGGTCTGAATGCTTGGCTGGAACAGGAATGACTTTGCTTTGATCTTTGAGGGGAATTTTAGAATTATTGTTTAGGGAGATAATTTCCCTTGGTAAATCTTTATGATAATCTGAAAGAGTGGGGCCATATTCATCCATTTTTTTTATTCCACTTTCACTAGTCAATACTTTTCCAGTTTTTTGGGTTCCACCCTTGGTCATAGCTTCGATGAGTACCTCTAAATCGTTATAATGATCGGGATGAGAATGGGTGAGTATTAGTGAATTTAGTTTTTTAGGATCCAATCCATTTCTTTTTGATAAGAGTAATGCTCCTGGACCAGGATCTAAATGTATGTGATTTTTTTCATTATCTAACCTTATTCCTCCTGTATTTCTTTTTTGAAAAATTGTTGTGAATCTTCCTCCACCAGTTCCTAGAAAGGTTAACTTCATGAATAAGAATATCATGTTAGTAAAAAACTATAAAATTTGTGTGGATTCAAATGGCTAAATAGATTTTCTGAAAATTAAATAAAAAAAATAAAAAAATTTAGGATCATGTTATGCTGGGTTCTTGAACCATATCTTCTTCTCTTTCTGTTTCAAAGTTCTCTGCTATCTTTTCATATTTCTCTAATTCGCCTCTTTCTTCTGAAGACCTAACTTTCTGAATGGCTTTCTCGAAGTGCTCCATATTTACCTTTAGATCTTCTATTTGTTCTTTAACTTCTTCTCTAGTCATTCCTGTTTCTATTTTATCTCTTAGGGCCATCATTGAGGCTTCTTTTGTTATACCTTGGATATCAGATCCAACATATCCTTCTGTTTTTTGTGCTAATTCTTCTAAATCAACATCTTCTGCAAGTGGTTTTCCTTTTGTGTGTATCTCGAATATTTTTTGTCTTGCTTCTTTGTCGGGTCCTGCGACTTCTATGTGTCTATCGAGTCTTCCTTGTCTTAATAAAGCTGTGTCCACTAGGTCTGGTCTGTTTGTTGCTGCTATTACTATTACATCGCCTCTTTCTTCCATTCCGTCAAGTTCTGTTAATAATTGGCTTATTACTCTTTCTGTGACTTGGGTATCCCCTGCTGATCCAGCTCTTTGTGGTGCTATTGAGTCTATTTCGTCGAAAAAGATTACTGTTGGTGCTGATTGTCTGGCTTTTCTGAATGTTTCTCTTACTGCTTTTTCTGATTCTCCTACCCATTTGCTTAGTAATTCGGGTCCTTTTATTGAGATGAAGTTTGATTCTGATTCATTGGCTACTGCTTTCGCCATGAGTGTTTTTCCTGTTCCTGGGGGCCCGTATAGTAGGATTCCTTTTGGTGGGGCTGTATTTACTTTTTCAAAGGCGTCTGGGTAGTTGAGTGGCCATTCAACTGATTCTTTTAGTTCTTGTTTTGCTTCTGGTAATCCACCGATGTCTTCCCAGGTCACATCTGGTATCTCTACGAATACTTCTCTCATTGCACTGGGTTCTATTCCTTTTAAGGCTTCTTCAAAGTCTTTTTCTTTTACTTCTAGTTCATCTATTACTTCTGAGGGGACTTCATCTGCTTCTATGTCTATTTCTGGGATTATTCTTCTTAATGAATTCATTGCTGATTCTTTTGCTAGTGATTCTATATCGGCTCCTACATATCCATGTGTTCTTTCTGCATATTCGTCTAGATCAACGTCATCAGCTAATGGCATTCCTCTTGTGTGAACTTCTAATATTTCTCTTCTTCCTTGTTTGTCTGGGACTCCTATTTCTATTTCTCTGTCGAATCTTCCTGGTCTTCTTAGTGCTGGGTCTACGAGGTTAATTTGGTTTGTTGTTGCTATTACTACAACGTCTCCTCTTGCTTCTAAACCATCCATTAGTGATAGTAATTGGGCTACTACTCTTCTTTCAACTTCTCCGCTTACTTCTTCTCTTTTTGGAGCAATTGAATCTAATTCGTCTATAAATATTATTGATGGTGCGTTTTCACTGGCTTCTTCAAATATTTCTCTTAGTTTTTTCTCGCTTTCTCCGTAGTATTTGCTCATTATTTCTGGTCCACCTATTGAGTGAAAGTTTGCGTCTGTTTCGTTTGCTACCGCTTTGGCGATTAGTGTTTTTCCTGTTCCTGGGGGTCCATGAAGTAATACTCCTTTTGGAGGTTCAATTCCAAGTCTTTGGAAGAGTTCTGGTTTTTTCATTGGTAGTTCTATCATTTCTCTGACATTTCTAAGTTCTTCTTCGAGTCCTCCTATGTCTTCGTAGGTTACTTGTGGAACTTCTCCGCTTACTTCTTCTGCTGGTTTTTCTTTTATCTCAATTTTGGTGTTTGCTCCTGGTATCACTGTTCCTGAGGGTTGGGTTGAGACTACTTTATAATTTATTGGATTTCCGAAGAATTCTACTCTTATTCCTTGTCCTTTGGAGATTGGGCGGCCTTCAATTATTTTTTTGACCCCCTGAGAAGATAATTTGACGTTTACTTCTTCTGTTGGTGCTATTGTGATTTTTTCTGCTTTTTTGGCTTCAACTTTGGTTACTGTTACTCTTTCTCCTATGCTTGTGTCTGCATTACTCCTTACATTTCCGTCTATTCTTATTATATCGTCTGGATCATCAGGATAACCTGGCCATACTACTGCTGTGGCTTGATTATTTCCTTGTATTTGAACTATGTCACCACTGGTTAGGTTCAATTTGTTCATTACTGATGAAGATATTCTCGCGATTCCTCTACCTGCATCTCTGTGTCTTGCTTCTGCTACTCTTAATTTTGTTTTATTTTCTGACATAATATCACCAATTTTTAAATATCAAATTAATTCTTTTTTTCTTAAATTGCTAATAGTTTCAAATATTTGGTTCCTATTAACTTTTAGTTTCTTGGACAGTTCTTCTGGACTTATTTGACCGTTTCTAAGTATTTCTAGTAGTATTTGTTTTTCTAAAGCGTTTTCTGTTTTTTGGTTAATTTTTCTCTGGGATTTCTCTATTAGGAGATCCAGTTTTTCTCCTAGAAATCTTTCTGCCATATTTAATTTTTCTAGTTCTGTTTCTATTTCTCTTAGAAGTGAAAATATGTCTTTAAGATTGTTTTTTTGTTTTAATCTTTGATTTAGTTCTTGTATTTTTGTGAATTCATTTATAATTTCTTTTTTGTCGTTAGTATCTGTTTTTAGGTCTTCAAAGTATATTATTGAATTATTTTTCGATAATATTATTTTTAGAACAAAATTGTTTGATATTCTATAGTATTTTCTTTTTCCTTGTTTCTTGCATTCTTCTATGAGGCCATATTCATTCAATAAATCTAGATGATCTATTATTGCTTTTCTTCCGATTTTTAATATCTCTGATAGTTCTGTTACATATTTAGGTTCTTTTGAAAGTTCTTTTAGTATTTTTAGTCTGTTTTTATTTCCCAATAAGTCCAGAATCTTCATAGTTACTTAATGTAACTATCAATTTAATCATATATAAATGTTTGGATTTAGATAAAAATAGGGGTGTAACTTAAAGTTACTATAATTTTATTCCGAGTTTATCAACCAATTCTTTATACCTATTTCTAATAGTAACCTTACTAATATCAGAAGCATCAGAAATCTGGTCTTGTGTTATCTTCCTATCCAAATTTTTACCTGCAATATAAATTGAAGCTGCAGAAATACTTATAGGGGATTTTCCACTAATAATCTGTCTTTTTCTCGCTTTTTCAATGATTCTCATACTTTCCTTCTCAACGTCAGCATCGAATCCTATCTTGCTCTTTAATTTAGGAATAAACAACTCTGGATCCACCGGTTTGAGTGGAATACCCAAGTTTTCCACCAAATGCCTTTCAGCTCTAGCTACCTCTATTCTATTTATCCTTGACACTTCTACAAACTCATCAAGTGTTCTAGGTATTTCAAAAAACCTAGTAGCGATATATAAAGCTGCTGCAGCAATAGCTTCAATACTCCTCCCTCTAATGAGGTTTTCTTTCGAAGCTCTCTTATATATAACAGAAGCTACCTTTTGAACACTGTTTGGTAAAGAAATTTGACCAGACATCCTCCCTATTTCTTGCAATCCCTCAGATAGACTTTTTTCTTTGCCAGTAGACCTTTTAGATTGAGAATGCCACTTTCTTAGTCTAGAAAAAAGATTTCTTTTTTCAGGATCCAATTCTTTTCCATATCTATCCCTAAACCCTATTTCAGTACTAAGACCCTTATCATGTCTTTTAACCGTAGAAGGAGGACCAGCCCTCGCTTTTTCATCTCTCTCCTCAGAAGAAAAAGCCCTCCACTCAGGGCCCCAATCTATATAATCTTCCTCTAAAACAAGTCCACAATCCTCACATCTAAGTTCATTCTCCTCTTTAACCAACTTACCTCCACATTCGGGACACTTCTTAGACTCATCTTCTGTCATATTACTTCATTCATTCAATCAAAACATCTGCTTCCTTTGCTTTTTTAATTATTTCTCTCAATTTTTCATCATTTAATCGGGTATATTTTATTTCATCAGGATTTTTTATATTTTTTAAGGCATTTTTACCTGTCCTTATGCCTTTATTAACTAATATAGCTAGTTTAATCTTCCCTTTATCCAATAAAACATAAGAATCCTCTAATTCTTCCTCTTTTGGTCCTTTTTCAACTTTTATAAACTTTTGAGTATGAATTATACCTCTAAAGCTACCTCCCTCTTTTAACCCACTTATAAATTCTCTAAAATCTACCTCTGACCCATCTAATTCTGTTTGATAATACATGTATTGCATTTTACTTAGCAATTTTTTGATATTCTCATCAGGCATAGTCAAAGGTATCCTCCTATGAGAACTCCATTCCTTCTTTTGACATATCATTCATCTCAAGTGACTTAACTAAATCCGATCCTTTTACATATTCAATTAACGAAGGAACTTGGTTTTTTCTTATCATAAAGTAGAGATTACTGGTTAAATCGTTTATTTCTGGTTCTATATTGAATTCATTTTTTATTTCTTTTTTGATCACTTGAGAAGTAGCTTTATTTTTTTCTTTTGGTACTATGAATATTGGTATTTGTTTCTTCTCAAAGTCAATTTCATATAATCTTGGATCAATTATTTTCTCAGTCATTTTAATTGAAAACAAGTCAAATTTTAGTTAACTACACTTTATTTTTTCTACTATTACTCTAACTTATTTGTTAGTGAATTTTATTTACATATTTTTATATTAAATTATAGATAAAACCTTATGGTTTAAGAAATAGTTAAATGTAGCTGCAAAGTAAAGTAATAATAAGACCAACTATGAACTCACTCATCCAAAACCTGGAAGGTGACAAGAAAACCACCTTATTTGGTGGAAAAGGCCTAAAGAGAACGCTTGACTGGTTAGATGACAATTTTAAAGGTTATTTAAAAATAAACCCCTCTGAAAAAAATGGAAATTACTATCTGATACTTAAAAATAATGAAATAATTTTATCAGCATCTAAAATTGAAGAAAATTTTTTCTATGGCAATAAAATCAAAAAAGAGATAAAAAAAGTACTTGAAGATGAAGATACAGTTATCGAAGCTTACACATTAGACAAAAAAGAACTAAACAAAATCATAGAGAAACACGAAGAATCACAAAAATCCGAAAAGACCATAGAATCTTTCCAAATAAAAGATGTTACCTTCCCTGAGGGAAACTTTTTCACTAAAGTCGAAACCACAAAAGAGCTTAGAAAAAAACTTGAATTGAAAAAGATAACTGGCTTTGGAAAATCACTAAACAAAGATTCAGCCATATTAATAGAAGATGGTGAAGTCATTGGAGGAATATACAGCGATAAATTTGGCACATTAAAGAGGGATAATTCAATTATTGATATAAAGCAGTCATTTCCCTTTGAAATAGCAACTACAACTCCAAAAAAACTTAGAGAACCAAAAAAATCAATAAGGTTTCAAGATTCTCAGAAGTTCTGGAGTACTGGTGAGTTTCCAGGTGGCAAAATTCAAGAGGAAAAGCAAAAGATAGGAAGATTTGAATTATTTGTTAAAAACCAAGAGGGTCAACCAATAGAAGATGCAACAGTTGATATTAGAAAAGAGGGAAAAAAAGTTAGCTTTGGACAAACCACTCACCAAGGAAGAATAGAGAAAAAATTACAATTTGACGAATACAAAATTTGGGTTAAAAAAGATGGATACGAACCCAAAGGATTAGATATAAAGGTAGACCAAGATACAGTTAAAAAAGAAATAGAGCTTCAAGAAACAGAAAATGTTGACTTAGGAGTTCAAATATTTTCAGCAGAGCAAATACCAATTGAAGATGCTAAAATTGAGGTTGTTAGGGGAATAGATGATGGTGTCAGTGGAAAAACCAATAAAAAAGGTATCTTTAGGAATAAGATAGCGCCTGGTATCTATAATATATTGATAAACAAAAGTGGAGAAAAATTCACCTCAAAAATTAAGTTGACTGAAGAAGAAGTAGGAACTGAAAAAAACTTTAGGATAACTATCCCTTCTAATATTAAAAAGATAATCAAAAAAGAACAGGAAAAAAGGAAAAAAGAAAAGGAAGAGAAAGAAACCTTCAGCTCATACATGAAGAAAAAATTTGGAGGCCTAAAGAAACGATTAAAAGCCACGGGAAAGAAAGTCAAAAAAACTCCAAAAATACTCTTATCAAAAATTAAGTGGGGAGCACTGTTCATCAAAAATTCAATAATAAAAACCTACCAATTCATCAAAAATTCAATAATAAAAACCTACCAATTCATCAAAAATTCAATAATAAAAACCTACCAATTCATCAAAAAAATCCCTATCAAATTAATTGACATAATAGTTAAAATAAAAAACTCTATTAAAAAACTAGTGATGGGTGGGAAATAATGTCTGATGATGTTGAGTTAGATACTAAAGCAGTGATTTGTGAGAAATGTGGAGAAAAATTCGATGAAATAAAAAAACTTGAAAATCACAAAAAACAAAAACATAATTCAAAAGACAAAACTTCAAAATTAAGGCAATTATCTAAAGAAGAAAAACTGAAATTAGGTAAAAATGTAGAAGTTGATTACACCTTATTCGAAGACAAATATAAAAAACGAAAACTAGAGAAACAAGCAAAAACACAACAAGGATTTATCGAAATATCCGCAGAAGAAGTCGAAGAATTCAAAGAAACCAAAGGAACAAAAGAAAAAGGGTTAAGTCAAAAAATAAAAGGCTTATTCAGTCGCTCTAAAAAGGAAAGAGAAAAATATTCTCCCGAGAAACATGGTCCCTTAGTCGATTTAGAATTACCCGAAGAGACTGATTATGAAGAAGTAGAAAAATATGCCGTAAACGAACCCTATGCCTTCGTTAGGATAACTTACAACCCTGAAACCCACACCTATAAGTACAGAGTTCTCGAACCAGAGCTAACTGATGCGGAACAAGAAATCTTCGAGGAATTGAAGGAGAAAATGACAGAAACACTAGAAGTTGACTTAAATAAAATAGAAGAAGATCCTGAAAAACACCTAAGAGAAAAAACTACCCAACTATTAGAAGAATTCGGAATAAGGCTAAACCCCAAACAAAGAGAAAAAATACTATATTATTTAGTTAGAGATTTCCACGGATACGAAAGAATTGATCCACTCATAAAAGACCCAAAAATAGAAGATATATCATGTGATGGCCCAGAGATTCCTATATACATTTATCATCAAAAATACGAATCAATTGAAAGTAATGTAAAATTCGAAAACGAGAACACTCTCGACTCATTCGTTATAAAACTAGCACAAAGATCTGGTAGACACATCTCCATAGCTGATCCCTTACTTGATGCAACTCTTCCAGATGGATCAAGAATCCAAATATCCTTAAGTAAAGAAGTAACCACAAAAGGAAGCACATTTACAATAAGAAAATACAGAGAAGATCCATTCACACCACCAGATCTAGTAGATTTCGGAACATTCTCATCTCAAATGATAGCTTACTTTTGGTTAGCAGTTGAAAACGGAAAAAGCGCAATATTTGCAGGTGGAACAGCATCAGGAAAAACAACCAGTCTAAACGCAATTTCCCTATTTATACCTCCAGAGATGAAAATAGTAACCATCGAGGATACGAGGGAATTAAACTTACCTCATCCGAACTGGATTCCAGGAGTTACAAGACAATCATTTGGAGGGGGAGAAGGAACAGAAATAGGAATGTATCAACTGCTAAAATCAGCTCTCCGACAAAGACCAGAATATGTTGTCGTAGGAGAAGTGAGAGGAGAAGAAGCCTATGTATTGTTCCAAGCAATGTCAACAGGACATACAACATTCTCTACTATGCATGCGGATTCAATAGAAACAGTTGTCCATAGACTCGAAAACCCACCACTAAATGTTCCTAGAGCAATGATGGAAGCACTAGATATAGCCTCCATCCAAATATTAACCAGAGCTGGAGGAGAAAGAGTAAGAAGATGTAGAAACATAGTCGAAGTCGTTGGACTCGACCCTTACTCAGAAGAACTAATCACAAACAATGTTTTTTCTTGGATACCATCAAGAGATGAATTCCGATATTCTGGAACCTCACATCTATTCGAAGAAATCATGGAAGAAAAAGGAATGAGTGAAGATGAAATAAAAGAAGAATTAGAAAGAAGACAAGAAATCGTAGAATGGATGAGAATGAAAGACGTTAGACACTATGAAGACGTAGCGAAAATTGTTGTAGGTTACTACAGAGAACCTAAAAAAACAATGAAAATTGTTAAGGACGAGCTCTATGAAGATTAGTTTCTATCAAAAGATTGGACACAAGGTTTTTGGAAACTATTTCAATAAAAATAGAGACAATTATCATCACATCAAAAAAAACATAGATAAAGCCAGAATGAGCATTCCAATTGATTATTGGATGTCATCAGCAGCTCTCTCCGGGCTTTTAACAACTATAACCATGTTAACCGTTTCTATTATCCTAATGATTTTGATGGGAAATCTTAACATAGTTTCATATCCTTCATTATCTCTAACAGAATTATTCAATAATACTAATCAGTTTATTAATGAAATCATTGTAAATCTCAAGGGTTTCATTTTAATTTTAGTAGGAATAGGTGGCCCAATAATCCTTGGATTTATAATTTATTTCTTGTTTCAATTAATCCCTAGAATAAAGGCTAGTGGAAGAGCCAGAGAGATAGATGCATTACTTCCCTATGCAATTAACTACATATCAGCAATGGCGGGTGCTGGGGTAACTCCTGTTGAGACATTCAAATTATTAGCAAGCTCCAAAGATATTTATGGAGAAGTTAGTGTAGAAGCAAAATACTTAATTAGAGACACTGAAATGTTTGGCAAAGACATAATATCTTCAATGAGGTCTATATCAAAAACCACTCCCTCTGGAAATTTTCAAGACTTCTTACAAGGAACAATAACCACAATAACTTCGGGAGGGAATCTGGAAACCTACTTTAAAAGTAAAGCCGATCAATTTATGAGAGAAAATCGGAGAACACAAAAAGAATTCTTAGAAACACTTGGTCTAATAGGAGAATCATATGTAACTGCATTTGTAGCTGGACCGCTTTTTATAATCGTAATGGTTGTCGTTATGTCTATGATGGGTGGAGCCAGTTTGATAATACTTTATTTAATAATTTATGGTGGGATACCATTTGGAAGTGTAATATTTGTTCTCTTGGTTGACATTATATCGCCTGAGGTCTAAAAATGTCAGAAAAAATGTTTGAAAACAAAGAAGAGGAAGAGGAGCGAATTAAAAAACAATTTGAGGATCATCAAAAAACTTCCTTATTTGAGTTATTATTTAAATCACCTATCTCTGTGATTAAGAAAAAACCTCTATATTCATTTTTATTCACAGCTCCGATGGGAATAATATTTGCATTGATTGGTTCATTCTTTTTTGTGCCCCAAAATTTCTGGTTAATTGATGATATAATCCTGTTTAGTATTTTAATAGTGATAACTCCTCCAGGAATTCTAACTTATGTAAGAAATAGAAAAATTAAAAAGATTGAATCGGAGTTCCCTGATTTCTTGAGAGATGTAGCTGAATCAAATAGTTCCGGAATGACTCTAACGAAAGCCGTTCAAACAGCTGCTCAAGGATCATATGGTCCCTTAACCCCTCAGATTACAAAGATGAATGATCAAATCTCTTGGGGGATTTCATTTAACGAAGCACTAAAAAGATTCTCAAATAGAATAAAAACTCCATTGATAAAGAGGGCCGTTTCCCTTATAACAGAAGCTGAAAGAGCAGGAGGAGATGTCACCGAAATACTAAATGCAGCTTCAACAGATGCAAGAGAAATTAAGAAACTAGAATCAGAGAGAAAAGCTAACATGGCCATGTATGTTGTAATCATATATGTTTCCTTTTTTGTTTTCCTTGCAGTAATCTTGATTCTATATAATTCATTTATCCCTGTAATGGCTAGAGCATCTTCTGCATCTGCCGGAGGAGCAACAGGTGGATTAATCGCTGGTGACTTTAATCCAGAGTTATATAAAAGAGTGTTTTTCCATGCTTCAACTATTCAAGGATTTGCCTCAGGACTTGTGGCAGGTAAGATGGGTGAAGGAAGATTAGATGCTGGATTAAAACATTCATTTGTTTTATCCATAATCTCTTATTTAATATTCTTCTTTATCTAGAGTCTTTCTTTTATTTCTTTTATTGCTTTATCTAAAGACAATTTCTCTTGGTCACCGGTTTCCATATCCTTCAATGAGATCTTATTTTCTTCAATTTCTCGCTCACCCAGTAGAATCACAAAGGGAGTGCTTATTCTATTAGCGAAGGACAATTGATCACCTATTCCTCGGCCTTTTAGATCTACTTCGACAGAAAAATGTTTACGCAATTTTTTTGTTAGTTCTATTGCTTCTTTCCTAAATTTCTCTGAAAGAGGAGCCACATACACTTGGGATCGAGGTGAAACAGTGGGAATCTTGTTTTGTTCTTCCATAGCCTGTATTATCCTATCGAAGCCTAATCCAAAGCCAGATGAGGATATGTCTTGTTTGGTTAATTCAGGGAATTTGTATGTTCCTCCACCACAGATCTGGTTTTGAGCTCCGAGACCATCAGCATAAATCTCAAAGACGGTGCCAATATAATAATCTAAGCCTCGGGTAACGCTTAAATCAATTTTATAATCACTTATTCCAAAACTCTTCAAATAGTCTATTGTATTTTCAAATCTTTTAATTGGTTTAATTGATATATCTAGTTCTTTAAATTGCTTTTCAGCTTCTTCTATCGGAGAAGAGGAGTTTTTAATTACTATTAAATTTTGAATTAATTCACTATCTAACCCTATTTCTTCCAAGGAAGTTTTTAGGTTTTCTTGTTCTTTGTCTATTTCTGATAGCACCTTGTCTTGTTTTTCCTGCTCGATATCATAGTAATTCATTAATGAGCGAAGTATTGCTATGTTACCAATCTTGAATTCAAAATCAAGTTCCAATGAACCTATAATCTTATTGGCAAGAGTCATTATCTCAGCTTCAACAAATTCTCTTTCACCGCCAATTACTTCTGTTCCAAATTGCCAGAATTCCCTATATCTACCTTTTTGAGGCCGTTCATATCGAAAACAATTTCCAAAATAAAACAATTTAAGAGGCTTGGGATGAGCTCTTAATTCTTTAGAATAAAACCTCATTACAGAAGCTGTTAATTCTGGCCTAAGAGCTAACTCACGTTCTGATTTATCTTTAAATTCATATATCTCTTCTATAATTTCTTCACCTGATTTAAGTTCAAACAACTCAAGAGACTCAAATGTAGGAGTTGCTATCTCTTCATACCCCCAATTCTCACAAATCTCCCGAATCTTTTCTTCTACACTTCTTCTAATTTTCATTTGTTTCGGCGAGAAATCTCTAGTTCCTTTGGGTTTTTGGATCTTAATCGTTATTCCTCCTCTTCAATTTTCTTTTGTTTGCTTAGATATTCCTTGATCATTTGGGGAAAAGAACTGGAGCGTACAAACCTTAATCCAAGTCTTTCAGCCCATTTTTCTATACCATCATCAGCCCCAACTACAGCAGCATCTAATTCTTTAGCTAATAATAAGACATCGATGTCTGGTGCACTGTCGAGTATTCCATATCTTAGAGCATCTCTATATTTATCTCTAAAGTCGCTAACGGTTCCTCCAACCATCTCTCGCTTTACCTCTTTTTCAATTTCTTCATCACTCAAATTCTCGGCATCAGTATCTAAGCAAGCCATTGAAGCTTCCCAAATAGCGTCTTCAGCGACATTCATTCCTTTGTTTATTCTTCCACGCATATAGTCAACATATTCATAAAATATACCGGCCGGGATATCTACTTCGTATCTATTAGGGGTTTTTTTAACTAGCCATGTATCAACTTTTGCTTCAACTTCCTCTCCACACTCATATCTGTTTATAAATTCAGTTATCTCTTTATAAACAGTTGGATAGGGAACATAACAACTAATATTTAGTTTTAATCTAGCTTGAGAAATTAAGTCTAATATTTCACTCATTCCTTCACACAAGGAATCATAGCCTTCTTTTTTACGAGTTTCAACATCCGTTAATGCTGTTGTATCTAAAACAAAGTATTGCCTTTCTACCAAATTCCTTCACCCTAAAAATTATTTGTTCCTAATTCCTTAATAGATTTTATTAAATAATCTAAACAAAATGAAACACGAAAAAATACTTGTGAATCTAAAGGCTATTGAAAGTAGAGCATTGAAATTATCTAAAAACAATAAAGGCCAAATAAGCATTGACTTTTTAACAGCTATATCAATATTTTTAATTACATTCTTCTTCGTTATTTACTCTCTTTCAGGTGCAGCTATCACATACAGAACACAAGAAACGACTTACCCTGCTGCAGAGAGATTATCCAACTTACTCGTTAAAAACCCAGGTTTAAAAAAAAATATAGACACTGGATGGGAGGAATGGTGGCACAAAAATAGCTCTAAAATCGCAAGAATTGGATTATCTACACATCTAGAAGACAAACTCCCAAAAAACTATACCACCAATGATACCCCAGCCCATTATGTCTTATCTTTCCATAAAGTAGATGGAAAATACAATTCAAATCTTGATACCGAAGGCCTATTGAAAAGACATGGTAACAACACCTCTACCTACTGGTGGAGTTTTGGTGAAGCAACAAATGAAACCGAGTATAATAGCTATAAAAGAGCTATGGATCTAAGCCCAAAATACAACACATATATACAGATTAGGCCTTTGAACACAACCTTATCAATGTCTTTCCCCAACCAAGAAGCGAGAACTGCCTTGCCAGACAAAAAAACCATAGAAAAAGTCGAAAAAATAGTTTATATCAAAAGATACTCACCTTTAACACTTTTTCTTTTATTTGTGCTATAAAAGCTTTAGGATGTTTCTCCCTCCATTATGTATAGGCGAAATATAGGCAAAAAACCTATAAATTTATAAGGGAGGAGACCATTTGTGTATATATGCACCTGAAGAAAGTGACCAGCAAATACAAGGATAAGACCTACGAATACGCCCAGATAGTCAAGTCAGTCAGGAGAGAAGACGGAAAATCCTCCATCAAAGTCGTCAAAAGCCTTGGCAGAATAGAGTCAGAAGAAGACTGGAAGAAAGCTAGGAAGATCAAGGAGGCAATGGAAAAGGACGAGGAGGTTGTAAGGCTCAAGGACATCAAGATCAAGCAACAGTTTGAACTCGGCCTATGTTGGGTTTCTCGGGAGCTGTGGGAACGGTGCGGGATAGGGAAAGCCCTCCAGGAGAGCTTGAAGGACAGGAAGCCCGAGTTCGATCCGAAAGAGATCATCTTTCTATTAACAGTTAATCGGCTGTACAGACCCGGCTCCGACCTCTCCGCCTACCGCTGGATCCGGGACAGGGCGTGGCCAAGAAAGGAGATCAAGCCACAGTGGATTTACCGGACCCTGGATCTACTGGCCGAGGAGAAAGAACAGATAGAGGAAAAGTTGCTTGAAAAACTAGAGAAGGAGCTTGATCTGGACCTGGGTCTTGTCTTCTACGACCTAACCTCTAGCTACTTCGAGGGCAGAGGCCCTGAGCTTGCTGAGTTCGGCTATTCGAGAGACCACAGAAAGGACAGGAAGCAACTGGTTCTCGGCGTGCTAATGGCCGACGGAATCCCCATAGCCCACCGACTCTGGCCCGGGAACAGGAAGGATGAAACGACCTTAAGAAAAACTGTCGAGGATCTCAGAGAGAGGTTCGGGATCCAAGAGGTCGTCTTTGTTGCTGATCGGGGAGTGATCAGCAAGGACAACCTTGAGGAGCTGGAGCAGAACTTTGACTACATCCTCGCCACCCCTCGCAGGAAGAGCAAGCTTTCGAAGGAACTTCTCAGGAAAGAAGTTCCAGGCTCTAGAGAGCAGAGAGCCAGGGAAGTCCACCAAGAGAGAGAAAAAGGGAAGAGATGGATCCTCTGCCTTAACGAGGACAGGAGGGAGAAAGACCTGCAAAGGCTGGAGGAGGCGGTTGAGGAGGGAAAGAAGATGCTTCAGGATCTAGAGAAGCGGTACGAGTCCAAGGGACGTGGACGCCCCATGTCCCAAAAAGGTGTGTGGAAAAGAATCGAGAAAAAACTTGGAAGGAACCAGAGGTTGTTCGAGGTAGAGGCAAAGGACCAGGGAACCAGGGAGCTCAGCTGGGAGCTGGACCAGAAAGCTTTAAAGTTCGAGAGATCGATCCAGGGGAAGTTCCTCTTGGTCACCACAAGCGATCTGGAGCCGGTTAAGGTGGTGGAGGAGTACAAGAACCTAGAGGACGTGGAGCGTGCGTTCGACGACTTGAAGAACCTGCTGAAGGTTAGGCCGATCTACCATCAAACGGAAAAGAGGACGAGAGGGCATCTGTTTGTATCCATTCTCTCCCTTCTCCTAGAGAAGCTTATGGAGAGAGAGACGAACAGAACCTTTAGAGACCTGAAAGAGGAGATGGAGTCCCTGAAAGTCAACCGAATCGGGGTTTGTGGAGAAGAAATCTACAAAAGGAATTCCCTGGATTCGGAGCAGGAGAAAATACTGGAAGGCCTCGAGACTGAAAAGCCACCGAAAATACTGGCAAATGTATAGGCAAAAAATAGCTTCTTAAAAAGAACAGTCTAAACACCTATTTTAAAAGAAAAAAGCCTTCTCCAGCCCAAAATCTTAATAAATCAGAAGTGTTAAAGATGAGAAGATACACTCAAAAAAATGGTGGAGAATGGGTATACTTACACGATAAAAACGAAGAAGTGATTAAATACTCATTTTTATTATGGATGTGGTAAAATTGAATCAGAAAGGAGCGGCCTTAACGATGGAATCAATTATTGCAGCTCTCGTTTTAATCGGAGCCATTTCATTCCTAGCTGTCTCCTTTCCCATCCAATTTAATCAAAAAAACCAATATTCACAGGTTCAACTAAAAGAATATGGAAAAAACTTCATTCATTCCGCAGCCCATAAAGCTCTTGAAAGTGGAAAAATAGCCTATAATCTGTTTCGAGAATATAGTCCAAGAGAAGAAGGAGTAAATGGAGGTGAACCAGGAAATAAATGGTATTACGATAATTTAAGCAGCGAAAACATTTCAAAAACAGATTATGAGGGTACAATATATGATTGGACAACTCATCAATTAGTCATTGATCACGACGATGAAATCTGGCCCGAGGATGGGGATTATCAAGAAAACCTAACGATAAATTTTTTGGCTGAATACAATCCTGGAGCAAATTTCCTTTATCCAAAAAACAATGGAACATTGTATTTGATGACTCCCTTTAATAAATCCGGAGAAGAGGGGGGGATTTTCCACTATACCAATACTAACTCAATCAAAGTAAACCATGAGTCAAATAAATTTGATTCATCCTATACTGTTAGCATGGTTTGGTTTGAGAAAAAAAGAAGAACCTCTAACCCCTTACTAATTTGGACAGATAAACTTCCTAAAAACCATGATGATGTTTTAGAATTCGATAAAAATGAATCACAGGGAACAGTATACAAAGACAAGCATCTTGCTGATATAGTCCAAGGAGAATCTGTCATAGTTCAAAAAGATGGCAAGGGTCAATTACTCTTATATGGCTACAATGAGACACAAATGAAGATAGAAAATCCCAACAAAATTGAAACTGAAAAAGGTGTAAGAGTTGAGGGACAAGGAAAGGGAAAATACAAAATTACTTTTGAGGATCCTGCCAGAGGAGCCTATGCAATTCATTCAGGAAAAGGATGGCGAGGTACAGATAGAAGTGACCCTATTTTTGTTATGGTAGGAAAACCTAAAAGAATTGGCCAAGTTAGGTTAGCTGGTGAATACAGTTATCTAGAGGCAGTGACTTTTGGAGATATTTCTATTAATGAATTCAAAAATGTTTTAAATTCAACTATGCCAGATAATGTTGGATATAACTTCTATGTTTACAGTCCAAATGGAAGTATTCTCAAAAGTAGAATTGGGGAGAAATTGAAGGTTTTCAATGGTCCAGCACCTAGTGATTCTGTGTCTGTTGAAAGAGTTGTTTATCTTCAAACTGGAATTGATGTATATAAAACTTGTTCGGTGAGGATGGAACTATGGTATCGTTAGGCAAAAGAGGACAAGTCATTCTTTTAACTTCGATTGTAATTGCTCTGATAATATTGAGTTTATCAACCGTTTTATACACTCAAACTACATCTAAAAACAATTACATAAATTCCAAATCAAATAGAGGTGACTACATCTATTACAATATTAGGAACTCTTATAGAAATATCTTAGAAGAATCAGAAACCGTGATTAATGTGTCAAATCCATTTAACACCACGGTATTAAGAGATTCCGAGAATCAATTAAACGACTTATGTTCTAGAAATGGATATTTGGTTTCTTTTCAAAATAAAAGCTATAATTCAACTTCTCAGTTAGCAAAAGTGACTATAGTTTTTTCAGGAGAAAACCTAAAATATCATGAAAGAATAAAATATGATCTCTCTTAACCTCACCAATAATCAGGAAGGTGTATCAAAAGTATTAGGTTATATCTTAATCTTTGCGATAGTCATAACTTCAGTGGGAATCGTCGTTACCTTTGGGTTTCCTATGCTAAATACCGCAAGAGATTCTGTTGATTTCCAAAAAAACAAAAATAAACTAAAAATCCTACAAAATGACCTTTCCGAACTAAGTATGGGGCCTATTAGAGGAGGAGGTTTATCTATAAATAGATTATTTAATATAGAAACTGGTTCACTTGAATTAAATTCCACCAAAGCTAATTTAAAGGTTTATAAGAATGAATCCCTAATTTATGAAAACTCAATTGGCGAAATAAAGTATTTATTCAACAACAAGATTATTTCAATACAGAATAATGGATTGTTCTCTAAGTCTAAAGGAACAACTTCCTCTACGTATCTTATGATGCCACCATTTTTTGGGGAAATGATGAATTCATCATCAGCTTATATTAATTTCCATATAATCAATTTTAGTGGTGAATCCACGACATTTAGTGGTACAAGAGAGATTTATTTTAAAAATAAAGACTTTAATATAGTTACTGAAGCTGGAAATGTTTCAGAAACTTCAAATTTAACTATTAATCTAGAAACGAATTATGTTGGTGGTTGGGAAAAGGCTTTCCGGAATCAATTAGAGGATACGAACATGAATTACTCTATCACTAGAACAGCTGATAACATCACTCTTCGCATCACTAACACCTCAGATAAAAACGATATCCTACTAAATGTATATGAATCAAAAATAAATTTTAGGTTACAATGATTGATAATGAAGGTGTCTCTAGCACGTTAGAATATGTTATTATATTTGGAATTTCATTCATTGTCTTGACCTCTTCAATTTTAGTTGTTAGTCAGATGGAGAACAGAGTAATTCAATCCTCCAGCAGAGAAAAACTAGAAGCTATCGGAAATAAAATCGCTTCTAAAGTAACAAAAACTTATCTCACTCATCTCTCAGGAGAAGGTTATTTCAAAAAGGAATTGGGAGTTCCTTCTAAAATAAATGGTGAGAACTATTTGGTCAGATTAGATGATGATTCTGTTATTCTTGAAAAAGATGATATTCGTGTTTCGACAAAGTTGTTTAATTTAAACAAAAGTGTTAATCTTAGAGGAGAAGAGATATCAAGTGAGGAGCTTTTTATTATATACGATGGAGAGAATATTACTTTAGAATCATCTAGTTGAGGATTAGATAATTTATGAATATTGACAATTTGCTAGAAAAATTTAAGGACGGAAAAATTTCTAAATCCGAAGTAAAGAAAAAAATTAGTTTGCACGAGATTTCTGAATTAGGGAATTTTGCTAAAATAGATACTAGTAGAGGTAGAAGGGTTGGGGTTCCAGAAGCAATTTTAGGGGAAGGTAAAAAACCAACAGAATTTGCTAATATTATGAAGGAAATGGTGAATGAAAAGGATATTGCAATTGGAACTAGAGTAAGTGGAGAACAACTAGATGAGTTAGAGAAAATAGATAGTTTTGAACTTGAGTGGTTTGAGAGAGCAAATATAGTTGTTTTAAAATCAAAAGATTTTGAAAAAAAAGAAAGCCTTGGTAAAATTGGTGTTTTGAGCGCTGGAACTGCAGATATTGAAGCTGCTGAAGAAGCTAGAGTTATTGCAAAAATATTAGGTGCTGAAACGGATAAATCATACGATGTTGGTGTAGCGGGTATTCATCGTTTATTTCCTGAACTACAACAGATGATTGATGAGGGAGTGGAGGTATTAATTGTGGCAGCTGGAAGAGATGGTTCTTTACCTCCTGTGGTTGCTGGAATCGTTGATGTTCCTGTAATTGGTCTACCCACCTCCACTGGGTATGGACTAGGGGGGGAATGGTAGAGCCGCTTTGTTTTCTATGCTTCAATCTTGTTCACTTCTATCTGTAGTTAATATTGATGCTGGTTTCACAGCTGGAGCTCTAGCTATACAGATGTTAAAGATAAAGAAAAAATAGGGCTTTAATTGAATTGTTTTCTTATTTTTGGAACTACCTGTTTTTTCCTAGACAAAACGCCTTCTAAAAAAGCGCTGTCCTGTTCTACCCTTTCTCCAAAAGCTTCTTCGAATCTTTTTGTTTCTCCTACTACAAATGCCTCAGAGTCTTCCTCTAATAAATCTGTCACTAACAAAAGTAATAGGTCATATTTTCTTTCTTTTATTATGTCATTCATTTCATCAAGGATTTTTTCTTTTTTTTCTAGAACTTGTTGTGGTGAAACTGTTTCAACTTGTCCTATACTTACAGATCTGTTTGCCATTTCATATTCTTTGAAATCGCCCAAAACAATTTCTCTTGGTGTTTTTTCACCGATTTTGCTTTTTTTCTCTAGCATTTCTCTGCCGTATTCTTCTATATTAATATCTAACATCTCTGCTAGTTTGTTGGCAATTTCTTCATCTTTTTTTGTATTTGTTGGGGATCTGTGGACAACTGTGTCGCTAAGTATAGCGCTTAATAGAATACCTGCAAGACTTTTTTCTAATTCTCCATATCTTAAAAGTTTTTCTGCCACCATTGTTGAGGTTGAGCCTACTGGTTCGGTGTGGAAATAAATTGGTTTTTGGCTTTCAGGTTTAGAAATTCGATGGTGATCTAGAACTCCCTCTAGTTTTGCTTGTTCTATTCCATCTACGGATTGGCTAAATTCATTATGGTCTACTAAAATCACTTTTTTGTCTTTTAAGCTCTTTAATAGATTAGGTTTTTGAACGTTGAATTTTTTTAGAACATATTGTGTTTCTGGATTTAATTCACCGGCTCTAGCTGGAACATACTTTTCATTTTGGGTTTTATTTTTGTATTTAGCGTAGCCTATTGCTGAGCTTATTGTATCTGTATCGGGTTTTTTGTGTCCTATAATATATGTTCTTTGTTTTGGCATATTTTTTTAACCTCTTCATACTAATTTTTCTCTTACTTTTGAGTAAAAATCTGCTCCTTCTGTTTTCACAAATAAAGCAGGGTCTGGAGATTCTTTGAAACTTATTTTATCTCCTTCTTGTATAGTTTTAATTTTTTGGCCATCAATTACTACGTCTGCTTTTTTTCCTTTCCTAAGTAATTCCACTTCTAGTTCAGATTTATTTGGAACTACGAAAGGTCTCGCACTTAGTTTATAAGGCGCTAATGGAACTAACAAAAAGGCTTCAACTTTTGGATCAACAATAGGTCCTCCAGCACTCATTGAATAGGCAGTTGACCCAGTGGGTGTGGCTACTACTAAGCCATCAGCTCTAAACCTCTCAATTTCATTTCCATCAAGTGTTGCCCTTAACTTCAATAACTTAGCCAGTTCTGAAGTTGCTATTACAACCTCATTTACAGCTGGTGATAATCTTTGGTTCTCTTCAGATGTTTTCTTGAACTCAACTCCTACCCTTGTTCTTTCCTCCACCTCAAAATCTCTTATTAGTTCTTCCAATTTTTCTTTGTAATTTTGTTTTTCTAATTTCGTTAAAAAACCTACCTCACCAGTATTAATACCTATAATGGGAGTTTGCTTATCTAATCTTTGAAGAGTTCTAAGTATAGTTCCATCCCCACCTACAGTAACTATAAAATCACAATGTGACAACTCATTAATTTTAGATCCTTTTTTTCCGATTTTATCGGCAATTTTTTGTTCAATAGATAACTCAACATCTTCTTGGCTCAAAAAAGTAAATAAATTTCTTGCTACTTTTATTGACTCTTCTGAATCATATTTAGATACTATGCCGATTCTTTTATTCATTTTTCAAGAGCCTCTAGTAGAGGTTTTTTCAAATACTTATTTGAAGCTATTGTTTTTATGTTTTTTTGAATTTGTGTGTTTGGAAATTTAGTGTTTAATGTTTTACATTCGCCTCCAGCTTTTTTTACCAAATCAAACCCCGCTATGATATCTATTATTCCAGCTCCTCTTAAGTCAATAAAGGCGTCGAGTCTTCCATCTGCTACATAACAAAGCTCCAATGATATACAACCTAATCTCCTAAAGTGATTAAAGATATCTGAAAATTTTTCTAACTTAAGGGAGTTATCATAATAAAAACTTATAGAGGAGTTAGATAGGTCCTTTATTTCTGAGGTTTTTATTGGTTTTTTATTCTCGTAGCTCTTGTCGTTTCTTGTATGATAAGTTGAATTTTCTTCATAATCTCTTACATAGGAAAATATTATGTTTTTTTTACTATCTAAAACTGCTATAGAAGTTGAATATAACGTAATATTTTTTAGGAAGTTATGTGTTCCATCCAAAGGATCTAGAACTATGGTTATGTTTGGGTTTTTCCCTATCTTTATTTTTCCTGTTTCCTCACTTATTAATTTGAAATCATTTTTATGCTCTTTTAGATGATTTATTGCTATTTCTTCTGCTTTTTTGTCTATTTTTCTTGTTGGTTGTCCATTTGCACCTATTTGAGTGATTTTAGATGCTTCTTTAGGTTCAATTTTTTTTATTTCTCTTTTTATTTCATTAGTTATTTTTTGAAATAATTCAAACAACTCTTTTTGGTTCAAAAGTTATAGCCTCCTGTTATCGCTGCTGCAACAACTGTTGATGTATTTTTAACTTCTTTTTGTGTTGATTTTATTTTTATATCTTTAAATTCAAGGTTTCTGTCTTTTATCATTGTTTTGGCTCTTTTTTTGGCTTTTTTTTCTGTTTTATTTTTTTCAGTTGGTCCATTAGCCTCTGCTATAACTTTTAGGTTATTTTTAGTTTCTCCAACTACAATTGAGGCAGAAATCACTTGATTTTTTTTGCTTGAGGTAGAACGAGATATTACAGTGGGAACTAATTTGCCTGCAGGTTTTTTAGGTATATTTTGTTTATATTTGCATTCTTTTGGGAGTATTGAGCTGATTTTGATAAGGTTGTAATCACCTATGTTTGCTGAGATTAGTGCTCTATCTATTGAATTTAATTTATTTTTTGCTGAAGCCTCTCCTGTTTTTAGTGAGTAATACTTAGGTTTGAGTTCCATTATGGTGTAAAATTGATATTGCTTGAAACTTATACTTTTGTTGTGTAATTATTGAGGTAAATATTTATGCCAACGAAGAGAACCCAAATTAGAAATCTTGATGATGGTGATTACGTCTTACTAGATGATGAGCCTTGTAAGATTAAAGATATGAAGGTGTCGAGTCCCGGAAAGCATGGTTCTGCTAAGGCCAATATTACTGCTATAGGCTTGTTTGATGGTAAAACGCGGAATATGAGGGATCCAGTCGATACAAAAGTTGATGTTCCGATTGTTGAGAGGAAGGATGCTCAGGTTGTTTCAAAGTCTAGTGATACTGTTCAGTTGATGGATATGGATTCGTATGAAACTTTTGAAGTTGCTGTCGATGATGAAAGGATGAGTGAGTTAGAAGAGGGTGAAGAGACTAAGTATATGAAGTCGATGGGTATGAAAAAAATAATTTAGGTTTCTCTGTTTTTTCTTTTTTTTATTTTTCCGTTACTTTTTTATTATATTAGGGTTTAGTAATATACTGATATGAATGAAGATGAAATTAACAATCAAAACTTCAATCGCCAATCAAGAATCTGCAAAGCCATTTCCCATCCAACTAGACTAAGAATTCTTCACTTACTACGAAATCAAGAGCTAACCGTTAACGAAATAGCTAAAAAACTAGATTTAAAACAATCTAATATATCCCAACACCTCCGAATTCTCAGAGGCACTGGCTTAGTCGAAAACAGAAAAGAAGGACTAAACGTTTACTACAGTCTTTATAGCAAAAAAATCAGCAGGGCATGTGATCTTCTTAGAAAAGTTCTAAAAGAAATCGAAAACAAAAAATCGATTACCATAGAGGAATAAATATGAAAAAAAGAGACATAAAAAAACTAAAAGAAATAGTTGGAGAAAAAAGAGTTTCTACAAAAAAAAGAGATAGAATACCAAGCTCCCATGACTTGGCCTCAATTCCATCAATAGTTAAAAACAGAATTGATTACGAACCCGATATTGTTCTTCAACCCAAAACCAGAGAAGAAATCGAGGAAATCATCAATATCGCATATGAAAACGAAATACCAATAGTTCCTCGAGGATCTGGCACAAGTGCATATGGAGGAAGTGTTCCAGCCGCCGGAGGTATATCAATTTCCTTTGCCAGAATGCGAGGATTGAAAAATTTAGACAAAGAAAACAAAAAGGCTAGAGTTGAACCGGGAACAATCTGGACAAATCCAGCAAGCACTCCTATGAAAAATATTGACAAAACACTTCAAGACTATCTAAAAAAACATGATCTAGAAGTCCCTGCTTACCCTAGTAGTGCACCAGGATCTACAGTAGCTGGATGGGTAGCTGAAGGAGGAGCTGGTTATGGAAGCTACGAATATGGTGAAATTAAAGACATCGTTTCCCAAGTTGAAATCATCACTTCTAAAGGAACAAAAACCCTCAAAGGAGAAGATCTTGACTTTGTTGTGGGTCTTGAAGGAACCACTGGAATTATCTCTGAAATAGAAATAAACCTAAAAGAAAAAGAACAAAAAATTCCTCAATTAATAGCTTTTCAAAACGAAAAAGATGCTGTCAAATTCCTTCAAGAACTTTATAAAAAAGAGTTAGACTTATGGAATGTTACATTATACAATCCCAATCATACCAAGAAAAAACAAGAAGCTACTGATAACACTATTTTACCAAGTGAAAAATGGTTAGTTTTAGTTTCCTACCCAGAAAGTAGAGAGATAAATTTAAAAGGATTAATAAAATCAAAAAATGGTGAATTACTCGAAAAAGAGTTAGCTCACCATGCGTGGGAAGAAAGGTTCTTTCCTCTTCGATACAAACGGATAGGGCCATCAGAAATGGCAAGTGAAAGCTATGTGCCTATAGAAAACTTAGACGACTACATCAATTCACTCAAAGAGCTGAAGGAAGAAGTAATCCTAGATTCCAAACTTATCGATGATGGTAGAGTTTACAATTTGGCTTCTGTGATTACAGACGAAAGAGCACCAAGTTATATGATTTCTGCAATGACACAAATGCAAATGGATGATGCAGCTAAAAATGCAGGAGGAACAGTTTATGGAATAGGAATGTTTAATCATTCTGAATCAAGAGATCACTTCGGAAAGAAATTTGACAAAATAAAGGAATTTAAAAGATCAGTTGACGAAAAAGAAATCATTAACCCTGGAAAGATTTTCTCTCCAAAAAAGAGAGGAAAGGGCGTTAAGAATGTCCAAAGAATGATGAAGATGGCTAAATTAGCCATTCCTTTAAAAGGTTTAGATAGTTTCATATTAAGTTCTAAATCAAAAATTAAGGAGGACAAAGATTTACCTGAAAAAGTTAATTATGAATCTTTTGCCTGTTCAAGATGTAACTATTGTACAGAAGTTTGTGATCAATGGGCAGGTAGTAAATGGGAGTCCCAATCACCTAAAGGTCGATGGACCTTTCTTAGACAATATCTTCAAGGAAATGAGTCATGGGATCAAGAGATTGCTGAATCTTTCTTGTTATGCACAACTTGTAAACGATGTAATCAAGTTTGTCAATCAGATATACCTATCTTAGAGATATGGGATGATATGAGAGGATCTTTAGTTCAAGAAAAAGGCTTTGGCACTTTCAATGGCTTTGAAATGATGAAAGCTACTGCGGACATTGATAATAACATTTGGGCAGGCCGTGAAGAAGATAGAAATAATTGGATGCCTGAAAAGGAGGAAAAACAATGAATGAAAATAAAAAAGAAGACATTTTATATTGGGCAGGTTGTACTGCTTCTTACTTAGAAAATGATATTGCAAAAAACGGCATGAGATTACTTAGAGACGGTGGACTAGACCCTGAAACATTAGGAGAGGACGAGTGGTGTTGCGGTGTTCCTTTCCTTATGGCTGGTAAATGGGATAAATTCGAAGAAATTTTCAAACACAATATTGAAGAAATCAAAAAAAGAGATGTAGATAAAGTTGTAGCTTCATGTCCAGGTTGCTGGGTAACTTTATCGCATTATTACGAAGATTGGGCTGAAAAACTTGGTGAAGAATGGGGTATGGAGGTTGAACATATAACAGAAATACTCTCAGACATGATTGAGAAAAATAAATTAGAGTTTTCTCAAGATTTGGATCAAAAAGTAACCTACCATGATCCCTGTCACATTGGTAGACATGGTGATATCTATGATGAACCTAGAGATGTAATAGATGCTTTGCCTGGTGTCAAAAATGAAGAAATGAGGCATAATAAAGAAGACGCACTCTGTTGTGGAAGTGTACTAACTAGAGTGGGAGATCAAGAAGTTTCAAAAAATCTGGCTAATCTTAGATTAGAAGAGGCAAAAGAAACGGGTGCTGATAGGTTAGTGACCACTTGTCCTTGCTGTGAATTTCAGTTTAGGGTAGGAGCCAAAGAAAACAACATCGATTTAAAAACTGTAGATATAGCTACTCTCGCTGCTGAAGCAAAGGGATATGAAACCGAAGACCCTACACCAGAGATTTTGTCGATGTGGTTTGATGTTTTCAAAAAAGCCATTGACAACATGAGTCCCGAAGGAATGGTTTCCATGATGGACGAATTAATGCCTGTCATGATGGATAACCTACCTTCTCCAATGAATAAAATAATGACTACTATGTCTGTTCTCCCAAGACCAGTTCAAAACGCTGGTCTTAAAATGATGTCTCCAATGATTCCTTATTTGGTTCCTAGAATGCTAGATGACATGATTCCTGATATTGCTCCTGAAGCGGCTGAATTAATGAAAGAGAGAATTCCAAAAATGCCAGAGAACATGGAGAAAAATCTAGATCAAATGTTAGTTCCTATTATGAAAGAAATAATGCCTCACATGTTACCTGAAATTATGCCAGAACTTAAACCAATGATGATTAAGGGTATGAAAGACAAAATGAGAGCATGAGGTTAGGTTCTTCTAACGAAATAAATTATTTGGGCTAAACCCATCCCAACCCCAAAAAATCCTAGGAGTACACCTGCCACAGGAGCCCATTCAATGTTCCCTGAACTCAATACACGTGGAGTTGAAACTGCTAATATGATAGTCCCTAAAGCGAACCATAAAAAAATCCTAAAGATTGGGGGTTTGAACGATTTAGTCTCCTGTTTCTTATCTTTTAATAATCTCTTTTTTTTCATCTTAATCGGGCAATGAGATCTCTTCCTTTAGGTAGGAGAGAAGTTGCCCTTCACCTCCGTTATAATTGTTTTGGCCTTTGTTATTAAATCGAGTTTTTTGCATTTAACCAAATGAGTGGTTGGGGTTCTCTTAACTACTTCTGCTTTATCTTTTTCTAAGAGATGCCTTGCTTTAGCTGGTTTTGTAGGTATTAAGGGTTCTCCCATCATGTTCTGAACATACACTTCTACTTTTTGACTCATATTTTTTATCCTCTTTAAGCATACATGATGTTATGAGCTCTTCGAGTCCTAACCTCCCATATGCTGGGAGTGGGTTTCCCCTCACCAATGTTGGAGGAGAGATGATGTCCGTAGGATGTTTCTGGTTTGTTACGTTACTAAACCAGTTTACCTCACCTCGCCGTAACAGTGGGTTTCGTTCCCACGAACTCTCCAGAGCCTGAAGCTGAGGAAACACTCCAGAATGCTTCTTTAGCCTTTCCTCCGAACGTAGCTCAACTGCCCTCTTACTGAGAGGGTATCGCTAAGACTGGTCTCCTACAAACCCCTCCTAAACCTATGATTTAGATGGGGGTAGTTGACTTAACCACCTTTAGGTCATGTGAATGAACCAGATAATTATGAAAAACAGCCCACCAATAACTAATAATACAGATGCTATGATTGGTGCGTATTTCACAAACTTTGCTAAAAAATCTTTAACCTCTTCATCTTCTTTTAGTTCTTCCCATCTCATTTTTCTTTTTATTTGTTATTTCTGATAAGTCAACTGTAAACATGTATTTTGTTGTTGTTCTTAATTGATTTCTTATTTTTCTCACTTCTATTCTATTAAGGAAAATTTCTTTTTTAGAAATGTCTTTTTCTTTATCTAACAGTCTTCTAATTAATCTAGCTTCAGCTTTCCCTTTTATCCTGTAACTTCCTTTACCGAATTTTTTTCCTGCTTCAATGTATATTGGTATTTTTAACTTATTGTGAAAATGGTTTGGTAGTTTCTCTGAAATTTTTTTGAGTTCTTTTTTTTCGAGCAATATTTTTTCGTTATCTTTTGTTTTTAAGCTAGGTTTTTCCTCTTTTAGTAGTTCTTTTAATGTTTTTTTCTTTTTTGGTAAGTGTTTGTTCAGATTTTGGATTTGCTTTGCTAGAATTCTTTTTTGATTGTTGGTTCCTTTGCTCCTACTATCCCCTTTCATTTGATAAAATTATTATTCTTTTATTTTAAAAAGAAATACTATCCCTATTAACTCATTTTTTTCTATCTCACCATCTTTTCCAGCTGCAAACAATACATCATCAACTGTTCTTGATATTTCAATTGGCTTAGGATAATTTTCTCCAACACCTATAACGTGACCGTTTCTTTGTCTAGCATATCCACTGATAACTAAAAGATGGTTTTTTGGGATCTCATTTTTTTTTATTTTAATAGGTTCTGAATCTCCTTTCTTAAATGATTTATCTTCTTTTGAAATTAGGTGCCTTATCTTCACCTCTCCAGATAAATCAACTTCTATTCCTTCTTCTCCATCTTTTATTTCTTTTGTTTCTTTACTTTTTCTATTTCCAGCTAATTTTATTTTCATTTTACCTTTCAAGTTTATTTTTAACTCTTTTCAATCTGAAGAAGGATTCTCTTTCCATTTCATCTAGTTTCATTTCTATGTAGTCTACTGTGTTCTCGAATTTTGGTATAAGGTTATATTCTAGAGCGTTTACTCTTCTTTTTGTTCTTTCTATCTCTTCTGTTAGCAATCTTATGCTTTCTTCGATTTCAGCGAGTTTGATGACTTTTTCCAATGCCTCTTCAAATTCAATAGCAGCCTCATCAATTTGTGGAGGTAAACCAATTGTAGAGTATCCTCTTTCAGTGAAATCTCTTTTTGGAGATTCCTCCATCTCTAGTAATGGAACAGTTACTCCCATTATATTTGATTTTGCCGTTTCAATATCTGTTGTTTCTTCTATAGAGTCCGTGAGTGAATCCAATCTTTCAGGACCGAAAGATGCTTGAGCCTCAATTAACCTTTCAAATGCAATCTCTAATTGTTCCTCAAACTCTTCCCTTATTCCTTTTGCTTCTTTTAGTATATCAAAAAATTCCATGACTAATGCATCTCTTTTTTCTTCAAGAAGGTCGTGGCCTTTTTCAGCTAGTTCCAACCTCTCTTCCATCTCTAGGAGATCCATTCGAATTGGTCTTACATCTTCAACTATTTCTTCACTTGACATTTTTATTCTTGATCAGTTAGGTGATATTTTTCTATAAATTCTTCATCTATTCTTTTTAGCTCTCTTTTTGGTAATGTCTGGAATAAGTCCCAAGCTATGCTTAGAGTTTCTTCTATAGATCTATCTTCATCTCTATCCTGTGAAACGAACTTTTCTTCAAATTCATCTGCAAATTCCAAGTATTTTCTATCTATTTCTGTCAATGCTTCTTCTCCTACAACAGCTACTAGATCTCTTAAATCTCTTCCTTCTGCATAAAAAGAATATAATTGGTCACTTACATCGCTGTGGTCTTCCCTTGTTCTCCCTTCACCTATTCCTCCATCCATTAATCTTGATAGGCATGGGAGTACATCTATTGGAGGATAAAGTCCTTTTCTATGAATTGATCGTGAAAACACTATTTGTCCTTCAGTTATGTATCCTGTTAGATCTGGGATTGGATGTGTTATATCATCATCTGGCATTGTGAGCATTGGCATTTGGGTTATTGAACCTTTTTTGTTTTCTATTCTTCCTGCTCTCTCGTATATTGTTGCTAGATCTGTGTACATGTATCCTGGATACCCTCTTCTACCTGGAACCTCTTCTCGAGCTGCTGCTATTTCTCTCAGTGCCTCACAGTAATTTGTCATATCAGTTAGTATTACTAGTATTTGCATTCCTTTTTCAAAGGCTAAGTACTCTGCTATTGTTAGTGCTATTCTTGGTGTAACTATTCTTTCGATTGCTGGATCATCTGCTAGATTTAATAAGGCTACGGTTCTTTCTAATGCGCCTGTTTGTTCAAAGTTGTTCATGAAAAAATTAGCTTCTTCGTTGGTTATTCCCATTGCACCAAAAACAACTGCAAATTCTTCTTCTTCACCTTTTACTTTTGCTTGACGAGTTATTTGTGCAGCTAATTCGTTATGTGGTAATCCTGAAACCGAAAATATTGGAAGTTTTTGACCTCTAACTAGGGTATTCATCCCATCTATAACCGAAATTCCTGTTTCTATAAACTCTCTTGGGTATTCTCTTGCTTCTGGATTTATTGAAGCACCGTATATATCTTCTTCCTCTTCTGCAATTATTTGGGGTCCTCCATCTATTGGTTCACCAGTTCCATTTAATATTCTCCCTAACAGTTCATCTGAAACACCGATTTTCATAGTTTCTCCGGTGAATCTAACGCTTGTGTTTTTTGTATCAAGTCCTCTTGTTCCTTCAAATACTTGTACAACTGCTCTATCTCCCTCAGCTTCTAATACTGTTCCTCTCCTTGTTTCTCCGTCAGGAGTTTTTACTTCGACAACTTCGTCATATAAAACTCCAGAAACTCCTTCTATAACCATTATCGAACCAGATACTTCGGATACAGTTTGATATTCAACTGATTTTGAATTACCCATATTTTTTACCTCATATTAGGTCCTCTATTTCTTCCTTCATTTCTTTTCTAATTTGGTTAGACTTTTCGTCAAATTCGTCCTCTGGTATCTCTTTCATTCTCGCAATTCTGTCTTTTACTTCCATTACGCTTAACTCATCGGCAGAGACTCCTTCTTCTACAGCGTTTGAAGCTCTTTCATAGAATTTGAGTATCACGTCAAGCATTTCGATTTGTTTGTCTGGTGAGCAATAAGTATCTACTTCATGGTAAGCATTTTGCTGTAAAAAGTCTTCTCTTATCATTTCAGTTATTTCAAGGATTACTCTTTCACTTTCTGGTAAAGCATCAGGTCCAACTAGTTGGACAACCTCTTGTAATTCTTCTTCTTTATCTAATAATCCAAGGGCTCTGCTTCTTAGATCTAGCCAATCTTGATCTACTTCTTCACCCCACCAATCCTCTACCTCATCTGTGTATAAAGAATAGCTTTCTAGCCAATCAATCGCTGGAAAATGTCTTCTGTCTTTTAGTTCTGTGCTAAGTGCCCAAAATACCTTTACAATTCTCAAAGTGTTTTGTGTAACAGGTTCTGAGAAATCTCCGCCAGGAGGGGATAATGCACCAACAACGGAAACTGAGCCTTTTCTATTATTTTGTCTTACGAAACCTGCTCTTTCATAAAACTCCGCTAATCTTGACGCTAAGTAAGCAGGATAACCTTCTTCTCCAGGCATTTCTTCTAACCTACCTGATATTTCTCTTAATGCTTCTGCCCATCTTGATGTTGAATCAGCTTGTAGTGCAACATCATATCCCATGTCTCTATAATATTCTGCAAGAGTTATACCAGTGTATATTGAGGATTCTCGAGCTGCTACTGGCATATTACTGGTGTTTGCGATTAGAATTGTTCTCTGCATCAACGATTCGCCTGTTCTTGGATCTTCAAGTTCAGGAAATTCTTCTAAAACTTCAGCCATCTCGTTTCCTCTTTCTCCACATCCAATAAAGATTATGACATCTGCATCAGCCCATTTTGAAACTTGGTGCTGTAGAACTGTTTTACCTGTTCCAAAACCACCAGGAACAGCCGCTGTTCCACCTTTTGTTAGTGGAAAGAAAGCATCTAGAATTCTTTGCCCTGTGACAAGAGGAACAGTTGGATCCAACTTCTCTGAATATGGCCTTTGTTCTCTTACAGGCCAATCTTGAAGCATTTTGATTTCTTCTTCTTTACCATCCTCTTTTTCTACCTTAACAACAGTATCTTTGACGGTTAACTTGCCTTCATTAACCTCTATCACTTTTCCACCCTTCCCTGGTGGAACCATTACTTTATGTTCTACAACATCTGTTTCTTGAACTGACCCTAAAACATCGAGTTTACTAACTTCTTCTCCCTTTGTTATTTGCGAAGAAAACTTCCATTCCTTATCGTAATCTAAAGAAGGGACGTCGATTCCTCTTTCTATGAAGTTTCCTCCTTCTTTTTTTATTTCATTAAGGGGTCTCTGGATTCCGTCATATATAGAGTTTATCAATCCTGGTCCCAGTTCTACTGAGAGTGGCTTACCTGTTCTTTCTACTTTTTCTCCAGGACCACCTCCTGACGTTTCTTCATAACATTGTATTGTTGCTTTATCTCCCTCTAGTTCAATCACTTCTCCAAATAGTCCCTTTTTTCCAATTTTAACAACTTCATACATTTCTGTTCCTTTCATGCCCTGGGCTTCAATCACTGGTCCTGAAACAGCAACTATTTCACCTTCTTCAGAAACTTCTTTCATTTTTTCGGTTGAGATAAATTTATTCCTCCTTATATATCTTCTAATTCTACTTCTACTCCAATTGCCTTCTTAACTAAATCTTGAAGCTCAGTCTCTTTAGCTGAACCAAATTTGTCCGGAATTTCAACTAAAATAGGGAACATATTACCTTCCTCTTTGAAGCTATTCACCTCTTCTCTGTGTTTTTCGGCTAACCTTTCAGTTGTTATCAATATGCCTGTATCTTCTTTGTGTTTTTCCAAATTTTGTTTAAGATCTTCTGATTCTTCTATTATTTCTGTTTTTTTTATTCCAGCTAACCTAAAACCTGTTACGGTGTCTTCATCCGCTACAACTGCTATATCCATTATATTAACCTCTCTTGTATCTTTTCATTTGGCCATCCAGCATTTTTATAAGAAAATATTTTTCTAAGATTTTGTATTTCTAGTCTTTTTAGCATAAGGAAGCCAAGTATAACTCCTGGCCCTAGTGACTCTATTCTGTATATTTTTTTCGATAGTTCCTTGATTTTTCTCTGCAATTGAATATTGGTTTTTGTCATTGTGTTGTGATCTTCTAGTTCCATATTAGCTAATTCATGAAACATTGTTCCTTCTAGAGGTGCTACTGCACTTTTAAGGTCTTCTGTGTTTATTATTTCTTCTAATTTCTCTATTTCTAATTTATAGGGTGGTAAAATATATTTATTTATTTTTTCTTCTTCTATTTGTTCTTTTACAGCTCTTAGCGTTGTTTCTATATTTATTTTGTCTATTTGTATTCCGAAAAATTGTTGGATTATCTTTGGTTTTTTCTCTATTTTTTTCATTAATTTTTTGTAATAGTATTGATCTAATTTTATCTCAGCTTGGGTTAAATCAGTTTTTTTCTCAAATACTGCTTCAAGAAATCCATATTCAGTTTCTTCTAGAACTTTGGATGCTTCGGTTAGATCTTCTGATTTTGAAATGTTTTCTATGGTTTCAAACAAACCTGTTTCGTATGGAAAGGCTTTGTCCCTAAAGGATCCTCTTTTACTTTTAACTATCCTCAACGCCAATTTTAGGTTCTGGATCTCCCATCTCTTTAGATATATATCTAAGACATCTTGTAGTGGCTCTGGGCTGTATCTTCTCCCTTCTTTTTCGACTTCTAATAGATGTTTTGATAAGGCTTTGTCTATTTCTTTGTATTTGGTTTTGCCATACAGTGAATTTCTATATACTGTGCTGTCTAGGATTCCAACTGCTTCTGATATGGAATCAGATTGAACTAAATTCTGGATTTCTGAATCTGATAGTAATTTCCTTTTCTTTGCTTTTATCACTGAGTTTGAAAACCCATAGCTGAGTGTCTGTGCTATTTTCATATTTAATCAAATAATATTCGATTGATTTGTTTTCTTAGTTGACTCCTTTTTAGTTCGACAATGCTTTCTAGTCTTTTGTCAATCGAAGCTGTTTTTTCTGAATTCTTTATAATAAGTCCTTTTTGGTCTAGTTCCTCTTCCTCTATCACTAGCTCGATTTCTTGTTCGATTTCTTGTTTTATTTGCTTCTTCTCTTTTTCTAGAATCTCTTTCCCTACTTCATCGGATTGAACTATTATTTTGTTGTCTTTTATTTCCTTTACCGAGTCTTTGATTATCTTTTTAAGTGCTTTTCTGTAGTCTTCTTTGTTAATTTCGCTTAGCTTTTGTTTAACTTCCCTTAAAGCTTCTTTTATTAGCTCCTCTCTAGCTTCAAGTTTGTATTTTCTTCCTTCTAGTTTTGCACTTGATATTATTCTTCCTTTTTCTCTCTTAAGTTCTCTTTTTCCTTTATTTTTTATTTCTTGTTCTTTTTCTTCAGCTTTTTTTTGTGCTTCTTTTTTTATTCTCTCTGCTTCTTCTTTTGCTTCTTCGAGTATTTTGTTTGCTTGTTCTTCACCATCCTTTTTTATTTTTTGGATTATTTTGTTTACTCTTTCCTCTGTTGCCATACTGTCCCTCTAATTCATCAACCGGCTAGTATAAACATTAGCATGAATGCTATTACTAGGCCATAAATTGCTTGTGTCTCTGGTAATACGCCAAAAACAATTGCTTGACCAAAAAAGTCTGGGTCCTCTGCAGTAGCTCCAACTGCACTTGAACAAGCTATTCCTTGACCTATACCTGATCCTAGTCCTGCAAGTCCTATTGAGAGGCCTGCGCCAATCGCTATTATCCCTAATCCTATATCAACCATTTTTTATTAACCTCCTCAAATCTAAATTACAAACATTAACATGAAAGATATAACTAATCCATATACAGCTTGAGTTTGGGGCAATACACTAATTGCTAATCCATAACCAAACATGTCACTATCTACCTTGGTTGCTCCTGCTGCTGCTGCTGAAGCTGCTCCATTACCCACTCCTGAACCCAAACCAGCCAAACCCACTGCTAAACCAGCACCTACGGCTATTAGGCCTTTTCCCAATGTTAAGCTTTCACCTGTGAATGTGAAGAGTAACATGAAAGAAACCACTAACCCAAATATAGCTTGGGTTTGTGGGATAACTGAAAACACCAATCCACTTCCAAAAAAAGATCTATCTTCTTTAGTTGCCTTACTTGCTGCTGCTGAAGCTGTTCCATTACCCACTCCTGAACCCAAACCAGCCAAACCCACTGCTAAACCAGCACCTATTGCAACTAAGCCACTACTTATAGATATACCGGGTTCAGCAAACGTAAATAAGAGCATAAAAGAAACTACTAATCCAAATATTGCTTGGGTTTGTGGTAAGACTGAAAACACCAATCCAACACCAAAGAAAGATGGATCTTCTTTTGTAGATACAGATGATTGGCCTGATGCTTTACCTGTTCCAAAAACCGATCCTAAGCCAGCTAACCCTATAGCTAACCCAGCTCCAATTGCCACCAAAACGTATCCATTTAATGCTGAAAGTAGCTCTTGAATCATTTCTTTACTTCCTATCAGTCTCGAATATTCTTATTCATACTAAATGGCTCAAACTTTTTGCCCGTACCTGTATAAAATGTTCCAAAGAACTCAACATATTGTAATCTCATTGAGTGGATGAATGCACCTAAAGTTTGAAATGCATAATTACCTATGTGCCCTACTAGGAACAATGGAATTGATAGTACATATAGGGCTGGGTGAAATCCTGGTAGAACTTGAAAGCTTAGTATGTTAACTATAGATGCTATACCCCCAGTAGCTACTGCCAGTGCTAATAGCCTAGCAAAAGAAACTATGTCTCCAAAAAACCCTGGTAATTCCATTATTGCTATTGGACCTGACAAATAGACGGTTGTCCCAAAAGCTGCTATTATTGACAAAACTGCTACTTGCCCCCATAAAACCGACATCGCTTGATTTATCCCTCCAGTGAAACTGCTAGAGCTTAATCCAGTCACCACTAATGGAGTTCCTGCTATTAGAACTACTAGCCAAGTTAATTGTTCTTCTACAGCTGTTTCGAGTTTCCCCCTAGTTATGTTTTGGATTATTCCAATCACTAATCCAAGTCCAAGATAAAATACTCCAATCAATAATGATAATACCAATATATCAACAGCGTCTTCTGTAAGTGGACTCACCCATGGATACCAGTTGCTTGATAATATTGGTATTTGCTCCACGAATAAGTTGCCTAAGATTCCTCCAGTCACCAACCCCCAGATTATTGCTGAAAGGCCACCACTTACTAATAGGATTGTGCCTAAATCTTTAATTTGTTTAGAGGCTTTTGCCGGACCTCTTAATAATACTGCACCTAGTGCTAGGTTAATTATCCCATATCCTGTATCTGTTAGGCATAGTCCTACGAATAAAACAAATGTTATTGCAAAAACTGGAGTTGGATCTATTTCGTCATACCCTGGCAAATTAAACATTTCTACAAGAGTCTCGAATGGTTGGAATATTTTTGGATTATTCAATTCTGTTGGAACATCATCTGAATCTCGTGGTTCTTTAACCTCATAAAAAGCGTATCCATCTGTTTTTTCATTAATTATTTGATCTATTTTTTGTGTTTTGTCAGATGGAACCCATCCTTCTAGTATTGATGTTTCTTTTGTTTTTGTGAAATTGTTTTGTATTTCTGCTCTTTCTTTCTCTATTTCTAATCTATTCTGAAGTTCTTTTACTTTTTTAAGATACCTTTGTTTTATTTCTCGTATTTGTTCTTTTATTTTTTCTTTTTCTTTATCTAATTCTTTTAGTCTACTTTTTGATTCTTCAATTGCTTTTTTAGGTGATGAATCCACCCATTCTGGCGGCATAAATCTCCATTTAGAATAATCTCTTAGTTTCTGCTCTATATTTTGTTTTGATTCTTTCAATCCGAATAACACAAAAACTGAGTTTTCTTCATCTATTGTATATGATTCAAATATATAATAATCTGATAACTCATTTAATTCCTGATCTAAACCTTCTATTTTCTCGTTTGATATTTTTCCTAGAGTTGAAAAACTAAATTCTGTTTCTTCTATATGTCTTAATGGAATATCTATATTTTTATAATCTCTAATTTGATCCATAAAAGAATGCATATTGGTTTTTTCTGATTCTATATCACTTAATTTCTTATTTAACGGATCTAATTTTTCTTCTAATTTATCTAAAAGATTATCTCCTTCATCTATAACTTTATCTAATTTTCCTTCCTTTTTACCATACTCTTCTCCAATTTCAGGGTTTAGAAAGCTCTTGATTTTTTCAATTCTAGATACTTCTTCTGTTTCTCTAGCTTTCTTAAAGGTATCTAGAAATTTATTTATTCTTAATATTAAAGACGTTATTTCAGATAATTCCTCAACTCGTTCTCCAGAATCTAGGTATTGATTCCATTGAGGGTTATCCAACCTTTTTGTCATGTCTTCTATTTCTACAATCCCCTCTTGTTGCAATCCTTCAATTAATTGATATTTATTTTCATCTAATGTAACCAATCTGAGTTTTTTCATTTCTTTGGGCCGAAACATCTCTATTCTCCTATAACAGATTTATAAACTTCGTCAATTGCTTTTTCTAGTTTCTCTTCTCCTTCCTCTTTTATTTCTCTTGCTTCTTTTTTGCTATTGTTGAGTATCTCATCAGCTTTTTTTTTTGCTCTTTCCTTTTCTTTTTTTATTTCCTCTTCTACTTCCTCTCCAGCCTTCTCCTTTGCTTTTTCTATTATTTCCTCTGCCTCTCTTTCGGCATCACTAATTATTGTTTCTGCTTCACTTTTGGATTCCCTAATTTTATTTTCAGCTTGATTTTCAGTTTTCTTTATTTCGTCTATTTTTTCGCGAATCATTCTTTTCTCCTCTCTATCTTATATGTATCCAAAAGATTACAAGAGTTCGTAAACCATGTAAACAGCTAACATTAATGCTACTAGGAACATCGCAAATCCCATTGAACCAATCTTCGGTGTGACAGTGATTTTTTCTTTTTGAATTCTTTTAACTTCTTGTTTTACAGTATAATTAACTTTTTCGGGCCCATATTTTAAAGATTGATAAACCATCTTAAGGAAAGCATATGGATAAAGGAAGACTGTTAAAACTCTTTTAACAACAGTATTGAATAAGAAAGTAGCTAATAGTATGAGGAATTGGACAGGGTTTCTGACTAATAGTTCTTTACTTAACTCACTCATTTTTTTGCCCATTAAAACTGTTTCTTCTCCTGATTTTTCAGAAGCTCCTAGGATTTTTTTGGAACCTTCTTTGTATTTTTCGTCTATTTTTTCATCTACTTCACTAGACTTATTTGCCATTTTAAGGAAAGCTTCAGCTCCTTTTTCATAGCCTTTATTCATCTTTTCATCGGCTTTTGTAGACTTATTTGCTAGTTTTAAGAACGCATTGGATGCCTTTACATATCCTTCCTGAACTTCGTCTTCCGATTTTAATACTGGTCCTTTACAGAATTTTATGAAATTTCTAGATGTGCTAACAAATAATGAGTTTATAGCTCTATCCAAAATAGAAATTGGTTTTCTACAGATCCATAAAAATCCATTTGAAATTTTTTGATAAATCATTATAGTGCTAAATGCCTTTGGCCAGCTTTTATCCAGAAGGTTGTAATGATAAGCATATATAAAGACAATTAGGCCTATCAATATCGATTTGGAAATCGAGATTAGGTTAGCTAGTGAAAAGAAATTTATTTCTGCTAGGTGTTCTATTTGGTGAAGGTTTATTGCTTCTAAGTGGAGGCTTGGAAGAACTAAGGAATTAAGTAAGACCTTTGGGAAGAGCCCAACAAAAACTATTATTGAAACAAAAATGGCCATTGGAATAATCATGAGTTTGGGTGCTTTCTTGACCTTATCTGGATATTTTTTCTCCCCAAAAAAGGTGAATCCTATAAATTTTAGGTAATAAGCTAATGTTCCTCCTCCAGTAATTGTAAATAATATCTCAGCAAGGTGGAGAGATGTATTATGAGTTGCATGAAAAGCCTCTAGGATTGAGTGATGTATCAATATTTTACTTATGTATCCATTGAAGAAAGGGATTCCTGCAATTCCTGCTGCTGCTATTATCGCTATTATTGTAGTATACGGCATTTCTTGCCATAAACCTCCTAGTTTACTCATCTTCATTTCTCCCGTCTGAAGATAGACCACTCCTGCCACCATGAATAAAGTCGTTTTAAACATTGCATGGTTAAACACATGATAAAGAGCTCCTGAGTAGCCATATCCTCCCTCATACCCTAAGTAAGCTGCTGCACCTATCCCTAGAGTTATGTATCCTACCTGGCTAATAGTACTGTACGCCAACAATCTCTTCATATTATCTTGTAACAGGGCGAGAACCCAACCTATAAATGCGGTGATTATTCCTATCCAGATAACCCAATAACCGATGTCTCCTAGGGACCACACATACTCAGTGGCGTGAGCAATTTCCTGTGGTGTGAATAATCTTCCAGTGGTTCTAAATATTCCAAATATACCGGCTTTAACCATTATTCCTGAAAGAAGAGCTGAGGCTGGTGTAGGAGCTACTGGATGGGCTTTTGGCAACCAGATGTGGACAGGGAAAATTCCTGCCTTAACTCCAAAACCAATTATCATAAGTCCCGCTATTAAGAACCTAAGATCTCCTACTTCTTTAAGTGCCTCAAGTTGAGGTGCATAAGAGAGGCTTCCGATTTGACTATAAAATAGGAATATCCCCAATAATAGTGAGAGCCCTCCTAATACGCCTATATAAAAGTATGTTTTCCCTGCCTTCATTGCCTGTTTTGTTTCCTCATGAACAACTAGTATTAAGGAAAAAACTGCAAGCAATTCAAAGAATATATAAATAGAAAATAGATCTCCTCCAAAAACCACGCCTAAGTTAGCTGTTAATGTTAATAATAAGAAAAAATAGAATCTACCTAAGGCATGTTCTTCTTCCATGTATTTTATTGAATAAATTGTGACCAACATCCAAGCAAGAGATGTTACAAATGCAAAAATGAAACCAAAGCTATCTAAATAAAATTTCACCGGAAACAATGTTGAGGAAGAGGTTAAGGAATATTCTATTATCTTTCCGTTTGAAATGTATTGGTATTGTAGAGCTGTTATTAGAAAAACTATTGCTGTTGTAATTGACGCAATATATCCTCCGTATTCCTCGTTAATATATTTAGAAGCTGTATATGAAATTATTGCTCCCGGTATTGGTAATAATACAGCTATTGCTGGTAAAATGGTATGTATTATTTGTATTGATGCTGTTTCCGACATTATACTTATCCTCCTAAGAACAGTCTAACTGCTCTAAATGCTAATTCGAGTGGTGTGTATGGAAACCTTGGGAATAACCCAAGAACTATCGTTCCGAAAGAAGCAAAAACCATGGGAATCATTAGCCATAAAGAAACTTTTGGTCTACGTTTTACTTCAGGTTCTTTAAAGAATGCCTTATAAATTATTGGCCAAAATACTGCAACATTTAAAAGTGCACTGGCTAGTAAAACACCTACAAAAACTGGATGAGGAGATTGAATAGCTCCTAGAGCTAGATACCATTTTGAGATAAACCCGACTAATGGTGGTGTTCCAGTTAGGGCTATAGCACCAATTGAGAATACTAATGTTGATATGGGCATTCTTTTTCCTATCCCATCCATCTCGCTAATGTATTCTTTTCCTGTGGCTACAAAAACCGTTCCCGCAAAGAAGAACATTCCTATTTTCATAAAAGCATGGTTAGCTATATGGACCATTGAACCAGTTACTCCAAATTCTGTTAATAAACCAGCACCTAATACTATATAAGACAATTCGTTTATAGTTGAATAAGCTAATCTCGCTTTTAAATGATCCTTAGTAAGAGCTATTAACATTGAAATAATTATAGTGATAGATGCCACTATCACAAGGGGTAAACCCAATCCTAGATCACCCATTAATTCAATTCCATATACATTATTCACAACTCTTATTATGCCAAATGTTCCAGCTTTTACTACAGCTACACAATGTAATAATGCCGATACTGGGGTTGGAGCAACCATGACTGATGGTAACCAGCTATGAAGTGGCATTATAGCTGCCTTAACACCAAAACCGATGATAAAAGTTGCAAATAATAATTTAAGAAGTAGTGGAGAAGCCATTGAGGCTGATAATAAACCTGTGTTTGCAAAATTCAGGGTTCCTGCAATATCATAAGTTAGAACAAGGCTAAATAGTATAAATATCCCTCCCGTTAGGGTGTAAGCCAAGTATTTTCTACCTGCTGCTAGTGATTCTTCATCTTCGTCATGAATTACTAAGGGGTATGTTGCTACAGTTAAAATCTCATAAAATACGAACAAGGTAAATAGATTAGCTGAATTTGCAATACCAATAGTGGCTCCTATACATGCTGCAAAAGCAGCGTAATACCTTGTTTGTTTATGTTCATGCAATCCTCTCATGTAGCCAATCGAAAACATAGTGGTAACTATCCACAACATAGAAGAGAGTGTTGAAAAGAAGAGTGAGAAAGGATCAGCCATAAAGGAGAGAGAAATACCTGGAAGTAGTTCAGGAGTTGTAAAAAGATATTTACCTCCCTCATAAACTAAAGGAAATAGACTAATTAATATTAAAAACTTACTAATAGCTGCTCCAAACGTAATGCCTTCTCGTATATCTCTATTTTTCTCTCCAACAATCAATATTACTACACATGCAATAAACCCTACTAAAACCGCTAAGAGAGGTCTTATATCTGTAGCTGGCATGTTTTTAGAATCCCCCTAGTAATACTTCTGCTGCAGGTTCTGCAAATGAGAGAGGTATTTGTGGAAATATTCCAAAAATAATAATTCCACTTGCTAGTAAAATTAACGGTGCGAGCATTATGATTGATGGATCCTGATTGGTTGTATCTCCATCTATAGGTTCTTCAAAAAAGGCGCTTCGAATAATTGGGAAATAATAAACTGCATCCATTATAGCGCTAAGTAAGAATATTCCCGCAAAACCAACTAAAATCGTTACACCGGCTTCTAGAGCACCAAGAACTAATATCCATTTACTGATAAAACCACAAAGCGGAGGTATTCCCATCATCGATAATGCTCCTATAGTGAAACATATCATCGTTATTGGCATCTTTTTGCCAATTCCTTTCAAATCCTCAATCTCCCTTAAACCTGTTTTGTAGATTATAGCTCCAGCACATAAGAAAAGAACTCCTTTCATTAGACCATGGTTAAATATATGTAATATTGCTCCTGTTAAACCATCTTTTGTTAAAAATGCAGCTCCAAGAACTACATATCCTATTTGGTTTATTGAGGAATAAGCTAATCTTCTTTTTATTTCTGTTTGACTTATGGCTACTGCAGCTCCTAAGAAAATAGTTAAAACTCCAATACATGACAATACTATGTTTACTCCTAATTCTTGAACCAATTGTGGACCAAAGACATTATATATGGTTCTTATTATTCCATATGCTCCTGCTTTAATCATCACACCAGATAATAATGCAGATGCTGGTGAAGGAGCAATTGGATGAGCATCAGGTAACCAAATATGAACAGGAACAAGCCCTGCTTTTGTTCCAAATCCAAAGATATAGGTAAAGAATAATATCGTCAAAGAAGTTTTTGGTGAAACTATCATGAATTTTTTGTAGAATTCAGTAAAAATGGGAACTGAGGAAAAATCTAGTCTTCCAGTTCCTATATAGGTAAGAATTATTGACAAGAAAAGGAGCAATCCGAATCCTATACACATAAATAAGTATTTCTTCCCAGCTACTAAAGCCTCTTCAGTTTCCTCATGAATTACTAAAACATACGAAACAACAGACATCAACTCAAAAAATATATAAAGTGCAAACAAGTTTTTTGCTAGCACAATTCCATACATGGATCCTCCTGTCAGCACCAAGAAAGAATAATATCTTTCTTTGGAATGCTCATCTGACATGTATTCAATCGAATAAATTGTGGCTAGTACCCAGACAAAGCTTGAAATTATAGCAACAATTTCACCAAAATATGAAACTTTGAATGAAATTGGAAGTGGTGCTGCTTGTTCTGAAACAACAATTGATTCCAATATTTTACCCGACAATACCTCCGGAGCCATTAATAAAATAGCTACAAAACTTATTGTCAATGAACCAACGGCTAAACCATCTCTTAGATAAGCAGAGCGCCTCCCAATTAGAAATATAAATGGTGAAATCGCTATGGGCAAAACAACCGCTATAGTTGGTAATAAAGAATGTGTTACCATCTTTTTTATTCTCCCTTCACGTTGTTAAGTAAATCCATTTTAAATAACTCTTTTCTAATAAATTCATTCTTTTAGATTCAAATTATTAAACTAAGAGTCATAAGTTTTTCTGCAACTGGTTCAATTAATGATAGAGGTATATTGAATGCTAATCCAAATACCACGCAAGATATTGCCAAAACTCCTATAGGAACTAACATAGTATATGGTGCTTCATCTCTAGATGCTTCTTCGTGTCCACCGCCAAAATATGCCTTATTGATGATTCTAAAGAAATATATTGCATTCAATAAACTGCTCACCAATATTATAGCCGCAAATATCCATCGAGTTGATGAAGCCGAGGCCCAAACTAAGTAAAACTTGCTAATGAAGCCATTAGTTGGTGGAATTCCCACCATCGAAATCGCTGCTAGAGAGAAAAACATCATTGTAACCGGCATCTTATCCCCCATCCCTTCGTATTCATATAAGTCAGTCTTTCCTGTTTTATAGGCAATGGCTCCTACTGCGAAGAATAAACATGCCTTCATTATTGAGTGATTGAATAGATGTAATATCCCTGCTGATAAACCAAGTTGAGTTCCTATACCATACCCCATCACTATATATCCCATTTGGCTAACACTCGAATATGCTAACATTCTCTTTATGTTGCTTTGAGATATTGCATAAAGAGACCCTATTATTATTGCTATTCCTGCTAGCCATAATAAAATCGTTTTTACTGGAACTATTTCTGTTATGAACTCAATCCCATAAACTGTTAGTGTAATTCTAATAAGAGCATATACAGCTGCTTCTATTATTGCTCCAGAAGATAATGCACATATAGGGGCAAGAGCTTTGGAATAGGCATCCGGCATCCAGACATGAAGCGGGAAAATTGCTCCTTTTATACTTAGTCCTGTAACTATGAACGCTGTACTTGCAAAAATTGCTTCTGAATTAAATAATCCTAACTGAGCTATTCTTATTGCTAAATCTGCGAAATTAAGTGTACCCGTCATTATATAGAGGTAACCAGTTCCTAAAAGAAAAAAACTAGAACCTATTGAGCCCATTAAAAGATATTGATAAGCGGAGGCTATTGCCTCTTTGTTTTGTGCTATAGCTATCAAGCTATAAGAAGATATTGATAGTATCTCCAGTCCAACAAACATGTTGAAGATGTCACCTGCTATTACAAACCAATTTAAACCTCCAGTTAGCAATAAAACTAATATATAATAATAGCTCTCTCTTTTATCGGATAACTCTTTTCTAATAAATTCTCGAGAATAAATAACTGTTAACAAGCTTAGGCTGGTGATTATGATCGTCATTAGGGCACTTAATGGATCAACCACTATCTCAATCGCAAATGGTGGTTGTAAACCTGCAGTGTGATAACTTATATCCCCCGATGTTAAAACATGATTAGCTGTTAGGAGGGATAAGAAGAATGATAAAGACAAAAGAATTAAAGAAAGAATGTTGTTTATTTTTTTCTTGAATAAAACTGATATAGCTGCTAAATATGCCCCGAATAATGGGATTAATACTAAGAGTATTGGTAATTGATTTTGGTTTAGTAACATAGATATATCACCATAATTCCTCTATTTTTTCTGAATTAAGAGTTCCATATTCTTCATAAATCCTAATTGACAAGCTCAAGGCTGTTGCAGTTAATCCTATTGCTACAACTATTGCTGTTAGTATTAAGACTGAGGGTAATGGGTTTGAATAATGGGTGGGGTCAACATGTTCTCCATGAATTATTGGTGCTATAGCTTTTGATTTGTCACCCATTGAAATAAAAAACAAATAAATGGATGTATCTACTATGTTTAGTCCTAAAAACTTCTTTATTAGGTTCTTTTTTGCAATCATTGTGTATAACCCGATCATAAACAAGAGAACTGAAATCCAATAGTTGTAGTGTTGTAAATAAAACTCTAAATTAACCATCTGTCTTTCTACCCCCCATAGCCATGAATATTGAGAATATTACAGCAGTTACGGTTATACCTATCCCTATTTCCACTAATGAAATTGCTGTAGCTGCTATTTCAGCATTAGCTAATATCGGAATAGCTGAATATTGTAAGAAATTTCCTGAAAATAAAATACAGATTAATCCAATTGTTCCAAAAATAATTGGCCCCAATGGCTCAAGAAATTGCCTAATCTTTAATTTTGCTCTATGTGCACCTTCTCTATATCCAAAAACCAAGGCATATAATATAAAACTCGAAGCAATTATAACTCCTCCCTGAAAACCTCCACCCGGCGATATGTGTCCATGCATAATAACATAAAGCCCAAATAATTGGATCGGAGGTATTAATATTTTAGTAACTGTTTTAACTAAAACATCTTTCGTTATTGGTCCCTCACTCACCAAAACCCCTCCCTAAAATTGCTAAAACTGCCATTCCAGCTGTAAATATCACTGTTACTTCTCCAAAGGTGTCATAACCCCTCCAGTAGGCTAATACTCCAGTTACTGCATTATGGACTCCAGCAACACCATAGGCTTCTTCTAAGTATGTTGGAGAAACATAACTTGCAGCTGGACTCGTCAATGAACCAAATGCAGGCATATCAGCCACTGCATAGGCCATTATAGCTCCAACTACAATAACAACAAACAATGGCCCCATCTTCCTCATCTTCATTCTTCCATCCTCTCCGTATTACATATTGCTATTATAAACAATATTGTCGTTACTCCTGCTCCTACCGCTGCTTCAGTCAATGCGACGTCCGGAGCGTTTAATTGAGTATACACTATAGCCATAGCAAAACTATATATTGAATAAATTAAAGCTGCAGCTAACAAATCTTTTGTTCTAACTGCTGCAAGGGCTGTTATGGGTAAAATTAGTAATAATAATAAATCTAGAATATAAATCATTTATTATCGCCTCCTTTTAGTTCTTCATATCTATCGAATTTTGTTATTTCTTTCAATGGCTTGATTCCATATTTATGAGCTCCTTTAGATATAATATGCGCTGTTGTTGGAGTTGATATAATTACAAATAAAATTATTAGTATTAACTTAAGACTTGTAAAATCAATTCCTTGGTAAAGAATAATAGATAATATTATTGAGCCACTTCCCAATGTATCACATTTGGTTGTAGCATGTAATCTTGTAAATGTGTCTTGGAACCTATTTAATCCTATAAAACCTATGAGAAAGAAAAATGTCCCTACGCCTAGTAATATAATGCTAATTATGTTTCTTAGAAGCAGAAGGATGTTCATCCAAATATCCCTCCTGTCTGTAGATATCTTCCCGCTGCAACAGCTACTACAAAGTTTAGCATTGCATAAACCAAGGATATATCAACAAATATTGGTTGATTATAGACATATCCAACTAAAACTAAAACAACTAAAGTAGTTGTTCCGAATACGCTTATCGCTACTAACCTATCACCAATCGTTGGTCCAATAATTGCTCTATAACCTACTAAAATAGCAGTAGCCATTAATATTACTGCTGTAGCAAAAAATATAGTTTGTAAATCAATCATCATCTCTACTCTCTCCTTCCTTAAAAACTTCCTGAATTCTTTTTTCCATTTCTTGATCTCTTAATCCCTCTGCATGCCGTTTCGCAAGACAATGAACATAATAGTTTGAATCATCATCAATATCTACCGTTAATGTTCCTGGCGTAAGTGTTATCGAATTACCAAAAATAGCTTGTGATAGCCCTGATTCAAGATCAGAATTATACTTAATTATCCTAGGAGAAACGGGCAGATCAGGATGCAAAACTATTTTCGCTACGTCTATATTAGCTATCACTATCTCCTTAAGTAACCAAGCAAAATATTTTATGAACCCATAAATCTCTAAAGGTATTTTTTTAAAGTTTTGCCTAGTAAACAAGAGATCATGGGAAAGATAAGCCACTATTAGTGACGAGATGATTCCTAGAGAAAGATGAATCCAATCAAACATATTTGATAGTATTATCCAAAAAACAAACATAAGTAAAAATGTTGATATAAATGATTTTGCAAAGCGATTATTTTTCATTTTTTTGGATTCTCCCCCTTCCCCACCCATCTATTTTTGAAGAACACTTAAAACTTTTGAAGAAATATTGATTAAAGAAGATGAATAATGAAAAAGGTTTAATTTTCGCTTGTGATCTGCAAGACAGAGAAAAGGCAATAGAGATTACCAAAAAAGTTAAGAAGTATATTGATGGCGTCAAGGTTAATTATCCACTAATCCTTTCAAGCGATATTAATATTATATCAAAACTATCTAGATACGCTCCAGTTATTTCTGATTTCAAAATAGCGGATGTTCCCCACATCAACAAGATTATTTGCAAAAAAGCTTTTGAAAATGGAGCCCAAGGTGTTATATCTCATTCCTTTTTAGGGAAAAAAAGCCTAGAAGTTTGTCGAGAAGTTGCAGACAGTTATAATTCTGAGCTTTTTTCAGTTGTGGAGATGTCTCATTCTGGAGCTGAAAAATTTATTCATCCTAAAGTTGATGACTTATGTGAATTGTCTAAAAAAGTTGGAGTAGATGGGGTAATAGCACCTGGAAATGATGCAAAAAGATTGAGGAAAGTTAGGAACCTGCTTGGTAAAAATTTAGATATACTTTCACCAGGTGTAGGTTTTCAAGGAGGAGAGGTTGAAAATGCTTTAGAGGCTGGTGCCAATTTCATTATTGTCGGAAGAAAGATATATAGGTCTAATAAACCTAAAGAAGTTGCTAAAGAATTAAAAGACAAAATAAATAATTTCTAGTATCAAATTATGAATAAAAAAGTAAAAGCTATCAGGAAAGATGCCTTAAATTTCATTCTTGAAATTGGTGAGTCTGCCCATCCTGAGGAAATGGTTGGAATGTTAACTGCCAAAAAAAAGGTGATAACTGATATGGTTTTAGCTCCTGGAACTTACACCTCTGATAAAAGCGCTGTAATGAGAGTTAACCAATTGCCTATGGGATTGAATACAGTCGGATCAGTGCATTCCCATCCATCTGGAAACATAAGCCCCTCTAAAACTGACTTGGAGATGTTTTCAAAAAATGGAGATTTTCACATCATAACTGGCTATCCATTTGAAAAAAATAACTGGGTTTGTTATAATAGAAAAGGGGAAGAGAGAGAATTAGAGGTTAGAGACATCGAGAACAAAGAGGAGGATAATTTATGGGAAAAAGAACTCGAGAGACTGAAGGAAGATATAGACGAATAGTGGCCACAGGAACATTCGATTTGATTCATCCTGGTCATATCTTTTATCTAAAAAAAGCCAAAGAATTGGGCGATGAATTGTTTGTAATCGTTGCTAGGGATAAAACACTTCCATGCAATCCTATCATTCTAGAAAAACAAAGAAAAAAAGTTATAAATTCTATTGAATACGTTGATAAAGCCATTTTAGGAAGTGAAAAAGATAAATTAGACCCTATACGAAAAACCAAACCCAATATTTTAGTTCTTGGACCTGACCAGAAGTGGGATAAATCAAAAGTTCAGAAGTGGGTGAACAGAGAACTTGAATTTGAAGTTAAAGTAAAAAAAGTTAAAGAATACAAAGATTGTGACTTATGCAGTACCTCTGAAATAATTGAAAAAATCAAGAAAAACTATTAAGAACCTCTTCTAGAAAAACCGATATCCTATTTAGAGCCTCATTTATCCTTTCTTCTGAGTTAGCAAATGACATCCTAAAATGTCCTTCTCCTTTTCTTCCAAACGCCTTTCCTGGTGTTATCGCTACGTTTGCTTTTTTTAACATTTTTTTAGAGAATTTCATAGAATCTACACCTACTTTTGGGAAGGCATAAAAAGATCCCTCTGGTTCATTACAACTTAATTGTTCAATTTTGTTGAGTTTCTCCATTACCAAATCCCTTCTTTTCTCGAATTTGTTAACCATCTCATCTACATATGGGTCTATTTCATCAGTTAAGGCACAACGAGCTCCTTTCTGAACAAATGAAGTAGGACAACTAACAGAGTGTTGCTGAATCTTAGTTAAATTGTTTACTATTTCTTCATTAGCATTTAGGTAACCAAGCCTCCATCCAGTCATAGAATATGTCTTAGAGAAACCATTTACTGTTATAACATTTTCATAATCGCTTCGAGGACTATAGTGGCTTTTTTCATAAATTATTTTTTCATAAACTTCATCTGATATAACGAATACATCTTTTTCTCTGGATATTTCAGTGATTGCCTCTATAGTTTCTTTAGAGTAAACCTTTCCTGTAGGATTACAGGGACTATTTAAAATAACTAATTTTGTGCCCTCATGAATTATCTCCTTAAATCTCTCTACCTCTGGAGAATGGTTCTCATCTGTAGGGCACCATTTTACTTTACCACCCGCTAATTTTATCATTTCGGGGTAGGAGACCCAAGCTGGGTCAAAAAGCATGGCCTCTTCGCCTTCATCAATTAATCCTTGACATATCAAGTACAAAGCATATTTAGCGCCTGGAGTGGTTATTATCTCTTTTTTATTGGTGTCCACTCCATTTTGTTTTTTTAATTTTTGAGTTATCTTCTCTCTAAGGTTTTCAATACCTTGGCTTTCAGTATAATGAACAAATCCATCCTTTAACGCTTGGATGGCACACTGTTTTATTGGTTCTGGTGTATCAAAATCAGGTTCACCTACACCAAGGGATATTACATCTTTACCTTTTCTCTCTAGTTTTGAAGCCATCTCTGAAATTTCAAGAGTGGCTGAAGGATTACAATTTTTTAATCTACTAGAAAAATTGGGTTTCATAGATCTTTTTTAGCCATCTTTACTGCCGCTTCAACAGCTCTCTTTGCATAATCAACTCTTTCTTGGGCTTCTAATCTAGTTTGACCTGGACCACTTATACCCAAAGTAACAGGTTTATCATATTCCATAGACAAATCAATTATCTTTCTTGATGACTGAGAGGCGACAACTTCGTCATGTTCTGTTTGGCCTTCAATTATACATCCAAGAGTAACTACCCCATCTATTCCTTTGTTTTCTAATAATTTTTTAACTGCTAAGGGCATATCATATACCCCAGGTACAAATTCTTCTTGAATAATTTCGGCTTCTAAAAATTTTGCGTGTCTCTTTGCAAGTTTCCTCATATCTTCAGTTATGTCATAGTTAAATTCAGATATTACAAATCCTAACTTAATTGTCATTTCATTTCACCCTTTTTTTATAATGGGCCGGCATTCTCATGACCTTCTCTTTTTCCTTTTCCAGCCTCTTTTTTTAATTCTTTAGGTTTCATTAATAACTTTACTACATTTTGCGCATGATCTTTTGCTCTTTTCTTGGCAAGTTCTTTTAGTTCTCCCTCGTCTTGAACTTCGCGCTCATGAACAAATACTTCAATGATGTGGGTATTGGTCATTAATTGAGCCTTTATTATCCCATGTGACGCTTGATCTGCACATCTTTTATCTATTTCTTCTGGACCTGGCATTCCGAACGCCATAACTATATCTGGGTTGTGTTCTTCTATTAGTGTTTTACATGCTACTGGTAAATCCTTGACCCCTGGAACAGTTTTTTTAATTTTTTTAAACGAGATCTCTTGCTCGATCTTTCTTATTGCTTCTTTTGCCAGATCATATCTAGCAAAGGTTGTATCTACGAAACCAATTTTCTTCATTTATACCAAGTCCAAAATGTCATTTATTTCTTTTAATAGATTTCTTAGTTGACTTGGTTTTTTGTCAGCTAAGTGTCCTATTCTAAATGTTTTTTCACTTAGTTTTCCATATCCATTGCTAATTAAGTAATTTCTTTCTCTTAATTTTTGTATTAGTTTTGTAACTTGGATATTTTTTGTGTTCTCGACTGCAGTCAGAGTTTTAGATTCATATCCCTTGTTGGGGAAAACATCGAAGTGTTTTTTGGCCCAGTTTCTGGTTATTTGGGCCATTTCTTTGTGTCTTTTCCATCTTTTTTCTAATCCTTCTTCGTTAAGTATATCCTCTAATTGTTGGTTAAGTACATATAGTAGTGGAATGTTTGGTGTGGTTATAGTTTGGTCTTTAGAGTCGTAGCTTAAGAATCTGTCTAAGCTAAAGTAGTATCCCTTATCTTTCACTTCTTTTGATTTTTCTATTGCTTTCTGAGATACCGTGAAGAAGGCAAGTCCTGGTGGAAGTCCAAGGCATTTTTGGGTTCCAAATAAACAGATATCTATATCCCATTCATCAACAGGGATATCGACCCCTCCCATGGAGCTAACGGTATCAACCAAAAATAGAGTATCATCTGGAATAGCTTCAGATATTTCTTCCACTGGATTCTCTAGAGCTGCTGAAGATTCATTATGTATTAATGTCACACAATCTATGTCTTTTTCTTTAACTTTTTCTTCGACATCTCCTTTTCTTATTGGTTCTCCCCATTCCTTTGAGATGGTTTCACACTTTTTCCCATTTCTTTTAGTGATATTATGCCATCTTCTACCGAATGCTCCGTTTACAAGGTTTAAACATTTTTTTGAAACAGTGTTTCTAATTGAAGCTTCCATTAAACCTGTAGAGGATGATGTTGATATGAAAACTTTATTTCGTGTTTGAGTTAGTTTTTTTAGTTTTGGAATTAACTCATTATATAATTCAGAGAATTCTTTACTTCTATGCCCTATCATTGGTTTAGAAAGTTCTTCTCTTAGTTCTTTATTCACATTTACCGGGCCTGGAATAAAAAGTTCCATTTACCTCTCTCCTTTGACAATATTTCAATTTGTTTTATTTTGCCTAATATGTTGGGAGACAACATCCTTAGGTTAGTAAATATTTTGGTCTCTTGGGTATTATTAGTTTAATAAAAAAAATTGAGGTATATACCTTATGACTGAAGTGGCTGTTGTTTTGGGTTCTGATTCTGATGAACCAATTGCTAAAAAAGCTTACAAGATCTTAGAAGAGAATGAAGTAGATTATGCTAGAAAAGTTATCTCTGCTCACAGAAACCCTGAAGAGTTAAAAAAATTCGTAAATGAGTCGGATGCCAACGTATTTATTGGAATAGCAGGTCTTTCAGCAGCTCTGCCAGGTGCTATTGCGTCTCATACTGATAAACCTGTTATTGGAGTTCCAGTTAATGCTAAACTAGAAGGATTGGATTCTTTATTGAGCATATCTCAGATGCCTAAGGGAGTTCCTGTAGCATGTGTGGGAATTGATAGAGCTGATAACGCTGCTCTTCTAGCTATTAGAATCCTTGAATCAAATTAATCAAGGTATTTTTCCATTAATCTTATTGGACAAAGATCTCCACACATAGAGCAAGTTTTATCTTCACAAGTTTCTTTATTTTTATTAGCTTTTTCACTGTCTACAGCTTGATTGAGTTCTTTTTCCCAGTCTAGGTTACTTCTTAACTTACTTATTTTCTTATTTTTCTTTATTATGTCTTTTTTCCCCTTAGCTACATCTGCAGCTTGTGCTGCAATTTTCGCTGCTATACATCCTTCTTTGACGTCAGTTTTATCTGGAAAGGAGAGATGTTCTGCAGGGGTTACATAACACAAGAAATCAGCTCCTTCCTTTGCAGCAATAGCACCACCTATCGCGCTTGTGATGTGGTCATATCCTGGAGCATTATCAATTATAATTGGGCCTAATAAGTAGATTGGAGCGTTATTTGTTTTTTGTTTCATTCTTCTAACATTTTCTTCGATCTTATTCATTGGAACATGGCCAGGTCCTTCTACAAATACTTGAACATCCTTTTCTCTAGCTTTCTTTACTAATCTCCCAAGAACCTCGTATTCTTTTTTATTTGGTGCATCCAATGCATCTAAGATGGTTCCACTTCTCATTCCATCTCCAAGTGACAAAGCAAGATCGTGGTCTTTGGCTATTTTTATTAATTTATCAAACCTATCATACAATGGGTTTTCAACCTCATTTTCAATCATTTTAGCTACCGTTATAGCTCCTCCTCTACTAACTACATCCATTATTCTTTCCTCTTTCTTAAGTGATTGCAAAACAGATTTATTTATTCCTGCATGAACTGTTATAAAGTCTACATCGTCTTTTGCATGTTTTTCTATTGTATCAAAAATCGTATAGGGGTCATTTTTTATTAAGTCATTTTCTTTATGGGCTTGATATACCGGGACTGTGCCTACAGGAACATTCGTAATTTCTAATATCTTTTTGCGTATTTTGTCTAAATCTCCGCTTGTTGACAAATCCATTACTGCATCAGCATATTTACTTGCTATTTTAGCTTTTTCAATTTCTTTTTTTATGTCGACTTTTTCTGATGAAGTCCCAATATTTGCGTTTATTTTTGTTTTTAGGCCTTCTCCTAATCCAATTGGTTCTACATCTCTGTCTTTCCCTAATATTATGGCTCTTCCCTTTATTATTAGTTCTTTCAGTTTTTTAGGGTCTATTTTTTCTTTTTGGGCAATTTTTTCAATTATCTCAGGGGAATCTTTCTTAGCTTCAGACATCAATGTCATTTTAAAGTTAATGTGTTTTTAAATTCTAAATAGTATGGTGATGTCTACTTGACTTCAGATATTTTTCAAATTAGAAGTAGTCTTCACGGCAGTGAAGTTTATATTGATTCCCCTTTTCTCATTGACAGCGGTATAGATGGAGAAACAATTTTTGATCAAATAGGTGAATCACTCGCTAAAGATCTAGATTATTTGTTCTTAACTCATTGCCATTTCGATCATATTGCAGGAGCTAGATATCTCTCTAAAAAACTTGGTCTAGAGATTATTGGACATAAAAAAACCAAAAAAGCGATTGATTCAAAAAATAATTCACTAACAGTGGCCGACAGATTTAAAGGTGAAATTAATAGTTTCAAAGTAGATATTGTAGTAAATGAAAAAATAGAATATAAGGGATTTGAAATAATACCTACTCCCGGACACACTGATTGTGGAATCTCCCTTTTTGATAGAGAAAAAAAAATTTGTTTCGTTGGAGATCTCTTTTTCCCACAAGGTAATTTAGGTAGAACAGATCTAGCCACTGGTAACGAAGAGAAAATGAAAGATTCAATTGAAAAACTGAGAGAACTAGATATAAAAACCTTCTATACAGGTCATGGTGGAAAAGCTAGCAGAGAAGATCTAGAATATGCATATGAAAAGATAAGGAAGTTAAATGAAAGGGATATATAGCTTAATCTTTGATTGTAAAGGGAAAATTGAAGTTGGTAGTTTGGGAGAAAAAAGATTTGAAGGAACCTATTGTTATATTGGTTCAGCAAGAGGAAGTGGTGGGATAAAATCAAGGTTAGGGAGACATATTGATTTATATAAGAAAAAAAGAGATGTTAGGCACTGGCATATTGATTATGTTTTACCTAACTCCCAGCTAATTGGATATTGTTTTGGTCAGACAGAGAAAGACAAAGAATGTTGCTTAAGAAGGTCAATTAGCTATGATATGACTATAAAGGGATTTGGTTCCTCAGATTGTAATTGCTCTAGTCATTTATTAAAAATCAATTATTTCAAAAAAGAAAAAATAATAAAAGGATTTAGAAAATGCGAGATAAATCCAAAATTTGAGAGAATAAAAGATGATGAGTAAGGAAAAAACTAGAAAAGACAAACCAAAAGTCAAGGACTACATGACAACAGACGTAGTTGTAGTAAATCCAGATGATACTGTAAAAGAAATTGCAAAGTTAATCAAAGAAACAGGCCATAATGGTTTCCCTGTAGTGGAAAAAGGAATCGTAAAGGGGTATATTGCTGCGAGACACCTAATCCTACGTGAAGAAGACGAACCAGCCTATAAGCTAATGACAAAAGATCTAACTCTAGCAAATAGAGAAACCTATCTAGAAGATGCAGCTAGATTAATGTTCAGAGAAGGAATATCCAAATTACCAGTTGTTAGAGAAACTGGAAGAATGGCAGGCATAATAACAAATTCTGACGTAATAAGATCCCAAATTGAAAGAGTAAATCCTGATAAAATCCTAAATATGAAGGAAACTTTAGAAGAGGTTCATGGCTTAGATGTTACCGTAAAAAAAGATTTTGTTAAAGTAAATTCTCTAATCCCAACTCAAAAAACAATTTATGAGGATGAACTAGAAGGAAGAATTTACGAACTAAAAAAAGGTCTTGCAGAACCAATTATTGTTGTAGAAAAACCTAACAAAAATGTTCTAGTTGATGGACATCATAGAGCGGTTGCTGCGAAAAAACTAGGTATCGATGAAATAGAAGCTCACAAGCTAATAATAAATAGAGATATAAAGATAGGTCTAGAAAAAATCCCAGAAAAAACAGGGATAGACAATCTCGATGACATAGAGGTAGTTGAATACGCTTCACACCCTTTAGTTAGGTTAACAAAGTTGTATGGAAAAAATAAAAACTACCAAAAGAACAACTAAAATGGCACTTGGTAATCTCAATGGAAACAGAAATTATAGAAGAACTAGTTAGAGTTATAGAAGAGAGAAAAAAAAACCCACCCCAAGATTCCTATGTTGCAAAATTACTAGAGGACAGAGACAAACTCCTCGAAAAGATAGGAGAAGAATCAACCGAGGTAATCATTGCTTCCAAAAATGAAGAAGAAGTCGTACACGAAATCTCTGACCTAATCTTTCACCTAATAGTGCTTTCTCAATCACTTGATATTTCATTCGAAAAAATACTGAATGAATTACGAAAGAGAAGGAATTAAAAAGAGGTGTATAAACTATTTATTAAGTCTGTTCTAGTAACAACACCAACAGCCTCATCATCCATAACAACTAGTCTACTAATGTCATTACCCTTTATTTTCTTCATTGCCTCCAATAACTTTGAATCTATAAATATGGATATAGGTTGCTTTGTCATTACCTCAAACACCTTTTTTTCTAATTTAGAATTTGCTACAGACTTTACTAAATCGGTTTTAGTTACTATACCAATTATTTCACCATTTTCTTCAACGGGTCCTCCATCTATGTCATTTTTTAAAAAAGTTTTTGCTGCTTCTCGAATCGTATCATCCTTACTCAAAGTTATTAAGGTTCGTGATATAACCTCTCTAACTGGTTTTTTTGGAATAGAATGTATTTCTTTAATTTGAACAATTAATTTATTTCCAATTTCATCTCTTCCTGAAACCACTCCTTTCATATACATCTCGTTTACAGGAGTGGGTCCTATCTCAATTACTTCCCCCTCATCAAATGTCTTTACGTTTCCCAAAATTTTAATAGATGCTTTACAGACATCAGGTTGTGGTAGAGTAGTTAAATCTATCTCTACAGCTGTTGCATTATCTATTGTTTCACTGTCCCGTGATATCTCAACAGGTTCACCTTCATCAAAATCTTCATAATCTAAAACCTTATATGCCTTAGAGGTAGGTTTGTATCCTCCTTTTGGCCCTGGAACACCTTCAATTAATTCTAAAGCTTTCAATGATTGCATTTGGTTCCTAATTGTGCCAGGGTTTCTTCCAATTGATTCAGCTACTTTTTCTCCTTTTACTGCTCCTCTTTCTCCTCTATAATGATTTAAAAGAGAATTAAGAATTTCTTTTTGAACTGATGTTAGTTCCATCTAGATCACACTATTCAATATTAAATTTCTAATTAGTTTTTAGCTTTAAAAGTCAAATATCTTTCGTTATATCAAGAAATAAGGAATTAAAAATCCAACAATTGCCCCTCCATTCAATAATGGTAAACCAGCTTGGGCCTTACCCTTGAGGACTAGATAACTCAAGAAAACGAACCCAATTAATGAGCCAAATGCAACAAAGATAGGGATAATTAATGTGTCCAAGTAAATGTAAGAAGAGACAACAAGAATTGATGGCATCACTGCATCACCTACACCCATAAAAAATGCCTCTTTTTTATCTTCCTCTAAGTCCTGGTTGTCTAATGAAAAATCTTTCTTCCATGGCATTATGAACATGATAGGTATTTTTAATTCGATTGCACTTCCCGCTAAACTAATCATATGCTTTGTTTTGTATACAGCTATCGCATCATAGATAGCAAGAGCTATTAACAAAACTATAACAGGTATATAACTCAAAGAAAAACCAAATATTGCTGCTGCTCCACCAGCCACTAAGATACCTACTAGATTTATCATATACCATCTTTTATATCTCAGATATAAGAGGACTATAACTAAGGAAAAAAATGAAGCTAATATAAACAAATTTTCAATTTCCAATGGATAAAAATTCCAAATAAACGCCATAAGGGAATATACTAATGTTGTAAATACTGCTATTCCTATAAAAAATTGTATAAATCTGCTTAGATCAAATTTATCCACTAACAAAAATAGAATAGTAAATCCCAAAATCATCAGAATTAGATATATTGGATTCATAACCGAATCAGGGTTATTCTCAAAAGCTTTAAGGTCATATGCTTTAAAAAAACCTGACAAAAAAATAGATAAGCTTTCAGTCAACAATAAGAAAAAACCCATCCCTACTAAAGGAAAATATTTTTTCTTCAAGCCCCAAACCTCCTGTCTCTCTCCTGAAATTCCTTAATTATCTCTGAAAAACTCTTCTCATTAAATTCACTAATTTCATCAACAAAAAATAATTCAGAGTAACTTTTCTCTAAGATAAAGTTACTTGGAACCTTCTTTTGTCCAAACTTAACTATAATGTCCAAATCACCTAATTTACTAATTTTTTGAGAAATTAAGTCCTCATTAACCTCTGAATCTGATTTATTATCTATTTCTTTTAACAAATCTTTAATTGACGCTAAAAAATTACTTTTACCATCTTGATAAATAAATTCAACATCTAAACCAGAAATTAGGTTTTCTAAATCTTCTTTTATTTTATTCGAAACATTTGGAAGTGCTATAATTAATTTAGATAATTTTAAATTATCTAACCAATCTTTTATCTTAATAAGTTTCTTTATCTGTTCTTTATCCACCTCTCTATTAGGTAAATAAATTCCAATAGAAATTTTAGTATTATTCAAGTTTTATTTCCCCACTCTTTAGTTTAAATAGTATACAACTAAAAATAATTTATCAACTAACATATAAAAATAACATTATAATATTATTAATCAAAACCAAAGTCAAATTAAATGAATAGAGGAATTCAAGGATGAAAGAATCTGAAGTCTCAAATGAGGAAACTAAATTTTATTCAGATGCAATTGGAATAAAAATAGATTCTGATTATTTGGAAGCACTTGATATCGAATGGGTATTAAGAAAGGTTCAAAAAGCTTCGAAAAATGCTCTTATAGAACTAAAAGAAGAAGAACTTAAACGTGTTCCAATGGAGATGGAGCTACAAAGTAGAAAAAAATTTGTATTTATTCTTTTACCCTGTGAAGTTTATGATTCTTTAGATGATATATTTAAGCTAACCACCCTAACATTTAGAAATCTAGTTGATATGTTCGAGAGAGCAAGAAACAGAGAGAATATTAAAAAGATAACAATAGAAAGACTAGGGTATGATGGAAACAAATTTTCGGTTGCAGAATGTGATAAAATAATTTTTAAAGAAGAGAGAAAAGAAAAACCACTCACAGAATTCTAATTAAGTATCTTTAACTAATCACTAGCTTTAGAGATAAGATTTCCCCACTAAAAGCACCTATCCTATCCAAATCAATTGATTATCAGATTACTTTCCAAAAAATAGAAAGATTGTGAACTACTCCTATCTAATCAAAGATTAGGAAGAGGTCTTCTCAACCCCTAAGATAAAAACCAAAAAAACTTTAGTTTATATTCCTCATTTCCTTATGATATAATGTTCACTAACAAAAAACTAGGAGGAGTTTTGAGTAGGTTCTTGTCTTATATAATAGATGGTTTAATACTCGGGGTATTAGGCACAATAGTATCCACTTTAGTCCAACACCCACTTATTTTCAGTAGTTTTAATAGATACATGTGGCCAAATTTTGAACCAACTGCATTTTTAGGTTTAATTTATTTTACTTACTTTTTTGGAGTTGGTGCTACTCCTGGAATGAATGTTCTAGATCTGAAATTAATCAAAGAAGATGGTGGTTCTCCAAGTTATTTAACAGGTTTAATTAGATATATTGGGATGATTATCTCCTCTATTTTCTTTTTCCTTGGATTTATTTGGATATTGATTGATAGTAAAAACCAAGGATGGCACGACAAGATGTCTCAGACGTTAGTCATCAATGATGAAAACTGATACGGCTTTAGATTTTGTTATAGGAGACATCATCAAATTAAGAGCTGATGCAATTGTTTGTCCCGGTGACTCTGAATGTTCGTTTGGTGGAGGATTAGCTCGAAAAATCAGAAAAAAGAGAATAAAAGAATTTTAGGAAAAATTAAAGACAAAAAACCGATTCCTATAGGCCAGGTTGTTTATGTGGAAACAGAAAAATTGTCTTCGGATTACCTAATTCACGCTCCCACTGTCAAGGAACCAGGTGGAGATTCTTCCTTTAGCAAAGTCACCAAGGCTATTAATGCTTGTTTAGATGTTTCTAATAAATTGAACCTTGATTCCTTAGCTATACCTCTCTTAGGTTCCGGTGCTGGAGATTTAAGCAAAAAAAATCTCTAAAAGCAATAATTAATTCGGTCACCAACAAATGTCATAATATACACATAATTATTGTATTATTCGAAAAGAATAAAAACAAGAGGAGGGACTTAAGAAATTATGTCAATTCTAAATTCAATTATTGATGGTTCTATTGGAGGATTGGGGACATATCTAATAATGCGAGGGTTTAGGATAAATTTGTCTTCTATTATTAGTGGATATATCTCTTCTTTTCCTAAATTAGGTCTAGGTTTTTCGTTACTGATTTCTTCCCTATTTTTTGGGTTAGTTATTTTTGTTTTGAGTTATTTAGTTACTAGCTAGGAAAAATATTTAAGCATGATAAGGGGCTAGGTATTTTTTATGATGGATGTAGTAGTTGTTGGAGCAAGTCCAGCGGGTCTGGTAGCTGCTAAAGAGTGTGCTAAAAAAGATGTTGATGTAAAAATTTTGGAGAAAAGACAAAGTTTTGAGGATTATAGGCTTCCTGACACTTCTTTTTATGGTTTTTTTGATTTTTTAGGTTTTGATGTTTCTGATGATTATGTGAGGCATGAACTAGATGGAATGGAGATTATTTCTCCACTGGATAGTAGGGTTAAAATAAATGAAAGAGGTTTCAGTTTTAATAGAGAGAAGTTTTCATATCATTATTTAGATAAAGCTAGAGATGAAGGTGTTGAAATTGAGTTTGGAGCTGAAGTTACAGATTTGGGAGATAATAAGGTTGAGGTTGATGGTGGTAGAGATGTTGAAGCTGAAGTTATTATTTTTGCAGGAGGTTCGAATTCTGATTTGTTGAGAAGAATTGATATCGAGACGATGAAATATCCAGGTGACTTAGCTAAGGCTATTCAGGCTGATGTTAAAAATGTTGATGTTGATGAAGATTATTTCCATTATTTCCTTGGGAGAGATATAGCTCCTGGATGGAAGATTTCTATTAATCCAAAAGGGGGTGATGTTTTTAGTGTAGGTGCTTTTGTGGTGGGGTATTCTCCTAAGAAATATTTTGACAAATTTTTGGATGGAGAAATTTTTGATGAGGCAGAGGTAATAAATGTTCAGAGAGGAGAGGATCAGATTATAACTATTCCAAATGATCTTGTTTTGAATAATGTTTGTTTTGTAGGGGGAGCTGCTGGTCAAGCGGGAATTCCGTTTTCTATGAAGGCTGGGGAGATGTGTGGTAATATAGTAGGAAAAGCAGTGAGAGAAGAGAAGGTAGGTGAAGAATTTTTGCTTAATTATGAAAAGAAATGGAAGAGTAACTTTAATAAATATTATAAGCTTGCTAGGTTTTCACTACTTAATATTAAAAAAATGAGTGATGAGGATTTAGATAGAGCTGTTAAGTCATTAGAAAACACCAATATTAGTGAAATAATGGACGAGCATGATAATAAGCTACTAATAGGGTTAATTATAGCTTTAAAAATGTTTAAAAATGATCCTGGAATTATAAGCTTGGCTAAATATTTGTTTAAATGAAACCAATAACGTTTTTTATTGGTTCTAATTTCAATTGATTGATATACCTTGATTCTAGGTAACCAAAAAATTGACAACCATTACAGTTCCTTGTAATCTTTTCTCTATCTTGTTTAGTTTTATTCCATAACTCACTAAGACTTTGTTTGTACGAACCTAATTGTTGATTTTTCGCTCTGCAAACTTTTAGTTGGCCCTCTGAATCGATATGCATTATTGATATTTTATTTTTACAATTAACTAGGTTATTTATATCTTTTATTTGTTCCAAATATGTTAGAGAATTTATGATGGGTGAATTTTTTTTCTTTTTCTTTTTTATTATATCAATAGTTTTTCTATATTCTTCATCATCTTCTAAGGTATATTCTGAGTTATTTATATCTTCATATTCATATATTGGCTCAAAAGAGATTGGAATTTCTTTTTGGGTGCAAAAATCTATTAATTTTGGAATTTCCTCTAGATTTTTCTTGTTTATAACGGTGTTAATTCCCACATACATATCTTCTTTATCAGCCAGTTCAATTGCATCAATTATTTTTTCCACTTCTGTATTACGTATCTCTTCATGTGAGTCGAATCCATCTAAAGAAACTGTAAGATAATCAAGATTTCGTAATTCACACAATTTATCTTCTAACAAAACACCATTCGTAACCATTGAAATTAATAAATCAACCTCACTAGCATAATCAATTATCTCACCAAGGTCCTCTCTTAACAAGGGTTCAGTACCCCATATATTGTATAATAATATTCCAAAATCCTTTGCTTCATCAATTAAATCAAAAACCTCTTCTTTTGACAAAACTTCTTTGTTCTCTTTCCAGTTCTTACAAAAGCCACATCTAAGATTACATTCAGAATTAACGATATGAGAAAGCGCTATAGGTTTTTTATTTATCTTCATCTGCCATAAAGATTTTAATGTCTTCTTTAATGGATCTAAAATTTAAATCACCTATTTTTATACATTTTATATGGAAACTGGTTTTTTTCAAGCATTTTTGGTAAAATTTCCTCTTCGTATTTTTCTTTTTCATAAACACATTTACTAGCATCGTGAAATAATGAATTAGACCTTATTTTTTTCCAAATTTCTTTGAGTGATTTATCTTTTATATTACCAAAGGAAATCGGTGTGTGCATACAGGGCATAATCTCTCCAGTTGGAGATGCATAAAACCATCTTTTACCAGCAAAACAGCCAAAGTTTTCAGTTTCCCTGAGTAAGAAAAAGTTGTTTAAAATCTTTATGTCCTGATTTAAAAGTTCCTCATTAAACTGCTTAATTCTAGCTTTATCTTCCTCATCTAAAACATTTCCTTCCCTCCAACTCCCACTATCTACTATTTCATCTATCATTACCTCAAAAACACCTAACGAACGCCCTAAATCAACTAGATCTTTTAGGTGTTTGTAATCTGAATTACCAGGATGAGCTATATACAAAATGCCAGTTAATATATCTCTCTCAACTGATTTTTTAATTCCTTCCTTAACCTTTTGAAATAAATTTTCTCTCTTCCTAAATTGATTATGTTTTTCAGGATAAGGGCTGTCTAAACTATATAATAAGTAATCTAAACCTTTTTCCAATCTGTCTAAGTATTCCTCATCAAGGTTAGCACCATTTGTTACAACCATTGTAGTAGCTCTTTCATCCACATAATTAACCAATTCCGGCAAATCTTCTCTTAAAGTAGGTTCCCCCCCTTCAAAAACGATTTGAGTGACTCCAAGATCCAAAGCTTGGTCAATTAGTCTTTTTATATCCTTTTTCGATAACCTATGTTCCCCAATCATTTCAGAAGCTAGACAATGTTCGCAATCACATTCACATTCCCCTGTTACCATTATAGTTAAATTATTAGGATAATTAAAACCAATAAATCTCTTTATTTCATTTTTAAATAACCTCTTAAAAGCAAAACTAGGTATTGGGGGAAAAGAAGACGATAAATAAATCTTATCGTTTTTTAATACAAAATTACTATCTTTAATTTGGTCTTCCAGTTTAGATTTCGTATTTTTCAAAAATGGAGACAATAATCCCTTTATCTCTAAATTAACTTCATCTTCCTCAACTTTTACCATTAACTTAGCAAAAACTGAATCATAAGCAACATATTTTTTATTCATCTTCATACATCTTTACCGGTAAATTTGAAGGTTCAATATCTTTAAAATATTTTTCTCTAAAATCAGTATCCAGCATCACACAAGACTTCTTTGGGGCAAAATCGTCGTGATTGCTCATTCTTTTCCATATGTCTTCTATGCTACTCCTCTTAATGTTTCCAAATGAAATTGGGACATAAGTACATGGTGTAACATCTCCACTATGAATCAGATTTAACCACCTATTCCCAGCCATACAACCAAATAAGTTCTTCGATTCAAACTTTTGATTATAAAAAATTCGTGGCCCGTCCTCCGAGTTATTCGCTTTCTCGTATAGGTTTGCTATTCTTCTTCTGTCTTGCTCGGTAGGCATGATTTCAGTATCATAGATATAATTCCAAGTTGGATGAGATTCCCATATCGATAATTCATCTACACCTACCTCTTTTGCAAGTTCATAGATTTTTTCAAGTTTCCCTGACCTAACCAACCTAGGTTTTGCATGAGTATGCATCGAAACTAATAAGTCATTTTCTAAAGCTGCTTCCATACCTGATATCGCCATTTCAAAAGCACCTTCAACTCCTCTAGCTTCATCATGTTCCTCTGGTATCGGAGATTTTATTCCCGTCACAATTGAATAAACATCTCTCTTTTTCAACTCTGATGCCACCTCTCTGTCCAATTTCGTCCCCGGTGTGAAAACACTTACCACACTTTTTTGTTTATCCACATGCTCTATTAAATCAAATATATCATCTCTTAAAAGAGGTTCTCCTTCCGCAAATCCTATTGAAAAAGCACCTAGGTCTTGAACGCCCTCTATAAAGTTCTTAACCAAATCAGTTTCCAATCTTTTTCCTTCAAGTATATTACATTCATCACATTCTAATGTGCACTCGGATATGTTTAAAGAAACAGCTTGAGGAGAATGCTTATTTAATAACCTAGCTTTAATCTCATTTCTCAAAGCCCTGCTAAAAGGTTCACTAGGTACTGGAGGTAACCAAGTTGAAATTATTAATTCATCTCTAGTAAAAGATATCGGCTTCTCATCCTCCAGAAGGACATTGAGTTTTTTAAGTATTGGTTGAGATATGGAAGATAAAATTCCTTCGGATTTAAATTTAATTTCATCTTCGTCTACCTCTAAAAAAACCTCTAATCCTGGTTTTTTCAAAACTGTGATTTCATCCATCTAACCATAGTTAACCTTAAATAAAGAAAAATTATTTCATAGAAAATGTTATTGAAAACGAAAACAATTTTTTTCTATTATGACAGTTTTTAGCTATTCAAAGAGAGATTTTCCGATAACCTCCAGTCATACAATGGAAAACAAAGAAACTAAAGAATACTTAGGAGTAATAAACAGGAAGGGTTGCGGTAGGAGTGTTCGCACAGAGCGTTATGACCTATAACCTGGTGATGTCGTGGACAAGGATGGTGTTGAGACTGAGGCTAAGGGAGTTTTTAATTATGGGAGATACGTTCGAATTGATCACGAGCATGATGACTATTGGAAAACTACAAATGTGGAGTTGATTAAATATGGAAAAGGATTACAGTTTAGATTTAACTAAAGGCGATTCATCACCCACCCAATCAAAGATTTAAGGAAGGTGTCTTCTTGACTATGCAAGATAAAAACTGTTGGGGTTAATTTTGGAAAAAAGATGGTCTTTATATAAGGAAGAAGAATTGTTAGATCCTCTTAGGTATAGTAGTGGGAAGAATCAAGCAGATTTAGTTAAGGAGATAATTGATAAATTCAACGAAAATGACATTGTTTTTTTAGAGGGGATGGTTGGAACTGGTAAGTCTGCTGTTGCTCTTAATATTGCAAAGGAACTTGGGAGAGCGATTTTTTCTGTTTCCACTAAACCTCTTCAGGATCAATATGTTGAGGATTATGAGGAAGATTTAACCATTTATAAAAATGGAGAGCCTCTTAAAATTGAGTTCATTAAGGGTAGGAATAATTTTGAGTGTCCTTATGTGCGAGAATCGGGGATAGAATGTAATTGCTATAGATGTAAGGGGGCGAGAACAACTGCTGATTGTTCTCATCTTCCTTGTTCCGTTAGTATTGTGGATGGTGAGTTAAAGAGCAGTGTTTTGTTGCATGAAGAAGCTGATTTATCTGAATCAGAGCTAAGGGAAAGAGAAAATTTGTCAAAGTTAAAGGTTGCCGAGTTGTGTCCTTATTGGTCTCCTCTCTACAATTTTCCTTTGGAAAAAGACGGTTTTTCGGCTAGAGAGTATCAATCAGTTAATGGAAAGAGTTTTTGGAATGAAAGAGAGGAAAAAACTTGTCCTTTTTTTAGTCAATTTGAATCCTATTTAAATTCTGACATAATTGTTTATAATTCAATGATGTATGAGATAGAATCTCTCTACACTGAAAGAAAACCCATGGTTGATCTTGAGATAATTGATGAGGCTGATTTGTTTTTGGATAACTTAAATATGAAAACTAGAATTTTAGAGAGAACTCTAGATAGAACTATTAATTCTATACCCTCACCCCTTTCAGATAAAGAAAAGAATTCTATTGAAATTATTAATTCTTCGTTTAATGATTTTTTGGATAAAAATGAAGTTTCTGAATTCAATAGAGAGGTTAATGAGTTTTTATCCAGTCTGGATTACTTGTTAGGTAGAATAAAGGAGGATTGGGCTGAAAAGAAGCAGCTTAAAATTGAAAAAGTTCTTAAATTTTCTGATGATGCCTCATTTATTGGTTTAGATGAAGAAAATAAAAAAATCAGTTTCTTTATTCCTAAGCCTCAAAAAGTGTTAGAAGAGTTTATTTCTAATTCAGGGGAAAAGATTTTGTTTATGAGTGCTACTCCTCATTCTAAAAAAGTTCTTAGAAATGTGTTTGGACTTGACGATTTTGGATACGTTAAAGGAGAAACAAAAATTCCAGGAGAATTAAGGGTTAAAACACCAAATAACCCTATTAGATTAACTAGCAATAGGTTTAGGAAGCAAGAGGTAAGAGAAAAATACCATAAAGCCCTTGAAGAGTGTATAAAGAAATCTGAAAAACCAGCCTTAATACATATTCATGCATATAGATATTTGCCTGGGGAAGTTAGGAAAGAAGCTAAAAATTCTCAAAAGAGACATATAGAAAAGTTCAAGAAGGGTGAAAAAGAAATTCTCTTTTCCACTAAATTAAAGCGAGGAATGGACTTAAAAGGAGAAAAATGTAGGTCTGTTATCATCCAAAAGTATCCCTATCCCAACTTGGGAGATCCTTATCTTCAAGCTCTAAAAAAGAGATTGGGAAACGATTTTTGGGATTATTATGAAGACATGGCGAGAAGAGATTTAATCCAACAGATTGGGAGAGTGGTGAGGTCAGAAGATGATTGGGCAGAAATTTGGTCGCCTGATCGTAAAGTTTATGAGAAGATGAAGGGTCTGAGAAGAACTCTAAATTTATATTAGAAAAATAAGAAAGGTTTTTTATGCTATAAATAGAGATATAGATAACGGAAGGGTGCGCCTGCGGTATCCCATCCCCTCCGTGAAAGTTTACCGCAGCTAATCCCTTCCAATTTTCTTCTTAATTTTTTTTTGTAAAAGATTGCTAACTTCGTCTCCATCGGCTCTTCTATCCAGTTTTTTCATTATAACTCCCATAAGAGGTCCGACAGCTCCCATTCCTCTTTCATTAATTAGTTCTTCTTTCTGTTCAACAACATTTTTTACAACTTCTCTTATTTTTTGTTTGCCTATGGTTCCTAGATCTCCTTCTTCTATGACTTTCTTAACTTCTTTGTTGGGTTTCTCTATTATTTCTGACAATGGTTCTTTTATATTTTCTTTAGATATTTCTTCTTTATCTAATAACTTGAAAAGATCTATGAGTCTGTTTTTTGTTAAATTATTTACTTTGTATCCTTCGTCTTCTAATTCTGGTAAATGACTCATTAAAGTTTTGTAGATTATTGTGGGTTTCAATTCGGTTTCTCTAATAGCTGCATCAAAAATTTCTGATTTTTTAGATTTAGCTATATCCCTTGCTTTCCCTTCATCCAATCCTAACCCTGTTTTGTATTCCTCCATTTTTTCCTCTATCAACTTGGGTAAATTGGACCTTATTTGTTTAATTCTTCCCTTAGAGATCTTAACAGGAGGTGTGTCTGTTTCTGGATACATCCTAGCTGATCCAGGTAATGGTCTCATATATTCGGATGATCCATTTTCGAGTGGTTTTCTGGTTTCTTCGGGAATTCCCTCAAAACATTGTTTTGCTCTTTTATGAACGGCTTCTAGTGCTTGTTTTGATTTTTCTTCTTTATCAGCTACAATTATAACACAATCATCTTCGTCTGCATTAAGTTCGTTTTTAAGTTTTTTTACCTCGTCTTGGGTTATACCATATTTTGGTAATTCATCCGTATGGAATATTCCTCCTACTCCCCCTGCTTTTTTTGCTCTATCTGAAAATTCAGTTCCTAATCTCCTATCAGGTTGTATCTCTTTTCCTACTAAACCACCAAAACCACTTAGTTTTAAGGCAAGCACCACTCCATCTTTAAGAGCGTCTTTTATAATTCCAGAATCTGTTTCTTTAAAGATCTGGCTTACATCAACTATTTTTTTCTCAATCTCTTGTTTGTTTATATCTTCTAATTGATTTTTTATTTCAAGTAATGACTTTTGTCTCTGTATCTCTCTTTCTATGTATTCTTCTATTAAATCTAATTCTTGAACTCCTTTTAGTTCTATCCTGCTTCCTTCTTCTATTGAAATATTTAAATCTTGTCTTATTGTCCCTATACCTCTTTTCACCTTTCCTGTGGACCTTAAGATCATTCCTACTTTTTCTGCGAACTTCCTCGCTTGTTTTGGTGTTTTAATATCTGGAGTGGACCCAATTTCAATTAGTGGAACCCCTAATCGTTGGAGGTTATATTCTACCACTTCATCTTCTAAGTTTCCAGAGATCTTTTGGGCAGACTCTTCTTCAAGAGAAATACCCTCAATTCCTACTTCTCCCTCTTCAGTTTTAATTTCGCCATCCGTAGATATTAGAGCTGTTCTCTGAAAACCAGCAGTATTAGATCCATCTATAACTATTTTTCTCATAACGTGGACAACATCAACTGTTTTTGCCCCTAGCAATTCAGAGATCTCAAGTGCTATGTTTAAAGCATTTTGGTTTAATGGATGAGGTGGTTCTTCATCTGCCTCCACTAAACATGTATTTTCCTCAAATCCTTGGTAGATAAAATCTCGACTTAACCTAGCTTCCTCTAAAGCAGCTCTGTCTATTTCTCCTAACTCACTTTTGGTGGGATGAAGATTTCTCCTAAATTCAAAATCTGGTTCTGTTTCTTTTATAGTATTTGGACAATCACAGAACAATTTTGTTTGCGTGTCTAGTTGTTGATGAAATTCAAATCCCACCTTTAATCCTATCTCATCATAATCCATGATTACCACTAGATAAGGTATGTTGTGTTTTTAGTTCTCTCATTTATCTCTCCAGCTATATTCTCTCTCATAATCTCTCTAACCTCCTCATTATTAGAAGTGCGGGGGAGAGTCCACATTAGTTTAACATAAGCTACTTCGGGCAACATATCTTCTGCTTGAATCACTCCTGCATCAATTAGGTCTCTACCTGTGTTATATACTCTATCAGAAACTCTTCCATATAAGCATTGTGAGGTTATAACTACAGGTGTTCCTTCTTTTATTGCGGTGGAAATAGAAGAAATCCAATCTCTTGATACATGTCCTAGTCCTGTTCCTTCTATGATTATTCCATCACTTTTCTCCGCCATGTTTTCAAAGATTGATTTATCTAATCCGGGAGAATATTTTATTAATGAAACATTTGAATTTAGGTCATTTTTTGTTTCTAATTCTGTTACGTTTCTTTTTTGATAATCATGATCTAAAATTTCCAAGTTTCTTTGGTCAATTTTTGCTATCGGTTTATTGTTTATGGATCTAAAAGCATCTCTTCTCGATGTATGCATTTTTCTTGCTTTTGTTGCTCTGTGAGCGTAACAATGGGTATCTGATGTTTCAGAATGCATTACTATCATTGTTTCAGCTATGTCTGATTTTGCTGCTTTCGCTGCACATATAGCATTTAATACATTGTCACTGCTTGGTCTGTCTGCACTTCTTTGGGAGCCTACAAATATTATTGGAATAGGGGAATTTATCATGAATGATATTGCGGATGCTGTGTAGGCCATTGTGTCTGTTCCATGTGCAATTATTATTCCATCTGTGCCTTGTTTGATTTCTTCAGATATTGCATTACTGAGTTCTATCCAGTGTTTGGGACTCATGTTCTCGCTTAGTATATTAAAAACGACTTTGCTCTTGTAATTTGCAATTTTTTCTAGCTCTGGAATGTTTTCTAGTATTTCTTTTGCATCGAATTGACTTGTAACAGCTCCTGTTCTGTAATCGACGCTGCTGGCTATTGTTCCTCCTGTGGTTAATATTGATAAGGTTGGGAGGTTTTCTTGTTTTTTGGGTGTGTATTCGGTTGTTTTTTCTTTTTTTGTTTTTCCTTTGATTTTTTCTATTTCTAGGTTTTTTAGCTTTATTCCTACATTATATCCATTATCTAGTTTTAGAGTTATTTGTTCTTTTTTTGAAGATGGCATTATTTTTCCTATGTATTCTGTGCCATCTTTTTTTATTTTGACTTTATCTCCAGTTTTTATGTTGTCTTTTGATAGGGGGTTGTTTTGTTTCATTGTTTTTTTATCATCTCTTTGGTTTTTTGATCTAGTTTTTTGAGTTTTTTGTTTCTTGATTTCCTGAAACTCATTATTTTTTTATAATAATTTTTTATTTTATTTTTTTGGTTTTTTAAATTGTTTTTAATATACCTTTTAGAAGTTGAACCTATGTTTTGTTTTTTGGAAACAATTTGATCTTTTCCTAGTTCACTATAATCGATATCATGTTTTTGTGATATTTCTTTTAAATTATGTCCTTTTTTAATCAGTTTACTAATTTGGTTATGAGCTTCTCTAAAGGGCATTTTCTTTTTTCTAACCAAGAGGTTCGCTAATTCACTTGCTTCACTATTATCTTCTTCTAATGATTCTTGGATATCTTGGTAATTGAATTCTATTTTTTTGATTATTTTTTCAAGTAATTGTAGAGAATTTTTTGTTATAGTGATAGACTCCAAAAGTTTTGGATTTATCTCCTGCAGATCTCTATTATAGGCTCTTGGTTTTGAGTTAATCATCCCTGAAACTGAAACCAAATTTCCTTCTATAGAAGATGATTTGGCTCTAATTAACTCTAAAATATCTGGATTCTTTTTTTGTGGCATTATACTCGAAGTTGAAGTAAATTCATCTGGTAGATCTACATAATTAAATTCCTTGGAATTCCAAAGGATTAATTCTTCAGATAAATTACTTATTATCAACATTAGATTATTAAATGAAGATATGGCTTCTATTATAAAATCTCTAGAACTTACAGCATCTATACTGTTTTCAATAACATCATCAAATCCTAAATACTGAGCTGTTTTTTCTCTATCAATTTCAAATGTTGTTGTTGAGAGAGCTCCTGCACCAAGAGGTGATCTATTAGTCCTTTTATAACTCCCTATAAGTCTCTCTAAGTCTCTTATTAGTGCCTGAGAATAAGAGAGCAGGTGGTGTCCAATTGTTGTTGGCTCTGCATGTTGGAGATGTGTAAAGCCAGGAAGCAGATCATCGATTTCTTGTTCTGCTTTTTCTTGAATGGATTCTATTAGATTTATTATTAGATAAGAAATTTCTATTAATTCATCTCTTAATCTCATCCTTACGCAGGTGGCTACTTCATCATTTCTGGATCTAGCTGTATGTAACCAACCCCCTTTCTCTTTCCCTATTTTTTGTTTTACAAAAGATTCTATTGCTATGTGAACATCTTCCCCACTAATTTCAGAATATTTAGCTTCATCTAGTGCTTTGAGAATTACTTTACCTGCTTTTTTTGGAATTATATCTTGTTCCAAGAGCATTAGGGTATGAGCTTTTCCTACATTTATATCTGCTTCAAATATCCATCGGTCCTCCTCTAAGGAAGAAAGAAATTTTTGTGCACTTTCATCTACTTCTCCCATTTCTCCCAGCACTTTTTTATTCATCTATGACAACTCCTTTGACATATATGGTCCTCTTTTTGTGTAGTCAAATTTTCTATAGTAATTTCTTACTCCTATACCACTAATTATGTGGATCATGTCTGAATTGAATTCTTTTTTTGCTATTTCTTCAGCTTTATTTAATAGTTTTTCTCCGTAATTTTGATGTTGCCATTCTCCTTTGCTTCCTATTGGAGTTGCTTCTCCATAAACATGTAATTCTCTTACTATCGAATCTTTCTTTGATAATTCTTCTCTAAATGGAGAATCTAATTTTCTGAGTCTTAATAAACCTACCAATATATCTTTTTCAATATCTTCATATGAGAGGAAGTATTCTTTAGTTTCTGTTGTTTCAATTTTTCTTTTGACAAAATTTATTTTTTGAGGCGTAATCTGGTCTTTTCTCTTCTTATGACCTACTTCCCTACACCTAATGCAACTACACTCCTCGTTTTCTTTTTCTAATTGATTCCATGCTCTTTCTCTCATATTGCTTTTATTTGGTCCTGCTATTATTTCAGAAGAAGGAATATCTCTCATAACTCTCTTTATTCTTACATAAGGTGGAATTATCTTCATTACTTCTTTGAGTAAATTTGCCGTTTCCTCATTACTTAGAGGAGAATAATTATTTTCTTTATATCTGTCATATAATTCTGTTCCTTCTATAACCTGAGTTGGATATATTTTAAGGGCATCTGGTTTATATTTTTGATCTTCAAAAATTTCTTTTATTTCCTCTAAGTCATTTTGAATCGATGAACCGGGTAAGCCTGGCATCATGTGGTAAGTAACCTTCAATCCTGAATCTTTGAGGAGTTTTGTAGAATCTATTACATCTCTTATGGTATGTCCTCTATTTATGTTTTTGTATTTTTGATTAGAAGTTGTTTGAACGCCTAATTCAACTCTTGTTCCACCAAGTTTTAGTATTTTATTTATTTCTGGTTTTCTACAGTAATCAGGACGTGTTTCGAATGTCATTCCAACGCATCTTGACTCCGCTTCTTCGTTTTTGGTCTTCGCTTCTTCAAGGCTTTGGCTTTTTTGTTGATTCATTGCATCTATACATCTCTTAACAAACCAGTTGAGGTAGCTATTGTTTCTAGCTGGAACTGTCCCCCCCATGATTATTAATTCGATTTTTTCGACATTTTTGTGGCCTATTTCTTTTAATTGGTCGATTCTGTTCCTAACTTGGCTGTATGGGTCGTAGTTCTCTCTATTTGCACGTCGAGCTGCGGGTTCTTTTCCTGTGTAACTTTGAGGGCTACTATTTTTAGGGCCGCCTGGACAAGGAACACATCTTCCATGGGGACATTCTTTTGGTGATGTCATCACTGCTATCACATGAACACCAGAAATTGATCTAGTCGGTTTTAATTTTAATTCATTGATTGTTTCTTCATCTTCAACATATTCTAGTATTTCTGAATTGCTTGGAAACCTATCTAGGTTTTTTTCTCTACATACTTCTCTTTTAAGTTCCTCTAATTCTTCCTTATTTATGTTTTTTTTCTGAGTTTTTTTTGCTAACTCCTTGCAGGCTTTTTCGAGGTCATTCATTGGTTTTTATTTTTCTTTTTTGGATAAGTGTTTTACCTACTTTGATGGAAAATTATAATCTATTTGTTGAAAATATATATTAGGATGATGTTTCCAAATAAACGAATGCGAAGGTTGAGGAGAAAAGAAACTACTAGAAACTTAGTTAAAGAAACTAACTTATCAAAAGATGACTTAATTTATCCTATTTTTGTAGAAAAAAGAGAAGACACATTAGATATACCTACAATGGAGGGAATAAAAAGGTTTCCAGTTGAAGGAGCTGTTAAGGAAGCAAAAAAGGTTAAAGAACTTGGAATTCCAGCGATTATACTTTTTGGTGTTCCTGAAGAAAAAGACAAAAAAGGGAGTTTTGCGTGGAAGAAAAAAGGAGTAATACAGGAAAGCGTCAGGAAAATAAAAGAAGAAGTGCCCTCTCTAACGGTTATAACAGATGTTTGTTTATGTGAATACACTTCCCATGGACACTGTGGAGTTATCAAAAATAAAGATGTCGAAAATGATGAAACGCTTGAGTTGTTAAAGAAAATTTCAAGGAGCCATGCTGAAGCCGGTGCAGATATTGTAGCTCCAAGTGGGATGATGGATGGAATGGTTAAAGCTATAAGAGAAGTTTTGGACGATAATAGTTTCCAAGATATTGGTATAATAAGTTATTCGGCCAAATATCACTCCAACTTTTATGGTCCTTTCAGAGATGCAGCTGAGTCATCTCCCGATTTTGGAGACAGACGAACATATCAAATGAATCCAAGTCAAAGGAGAGAAGCATATATCGAAAACCAATTGGATGTAGAGGAAGGGGCCGACATGCTTATGGTTAAACCAGCAATGCCATATCTAGATATTATTAGAGACACAAAAAACAGATTCAATCTACCTATAGCAGCTTATCAAGTTAGTGGGGAATACTCTATGATAAAAAATGCTATCGACCAAAATCTGATTCCTGAAGAGGCTGTTCTCGAATCCTTGATTTCTATTAAAAGAGCTGGTGCTGATATGATCTTAACTTATTTTGCTAAGGAGGTTGCCAAAAATGAGTTTTGAAAATTCTAAAGATCTCTTTGAGTGGTCAAAAAAATACTTAGTTGGAGGAGTGAATAGTCCAGCAAGAGCATACGACCCATTCCCTATTTTTATGAAAAAAGCAAAGGGGAGTAAAATATACGACAAAGATGGAAATGAATATCTTGACTATTCTCTTGCATTTGGTCCACAAATCCTTGGTCATACACATCCAGAAGTGAAAGAAAAAGCAAAAGAAGCACTAGAAAAGGGATGGGCATTAGGAACAGCTACTGAAGCCGAAGGAAAGTTAGCCAAAAAGATAACTAATCAATTTAGCAGTATCGACAAATTGAGGATAGTTAACACTGGAACAGAAGCAACAATGTCCGCCATTAGATTGGCAAGAGGATACACAGATAAAGACAAAATAATAAAATTTGATGGAGGATACCATGGATCACACGACTCAGTATTAGTCAAAGCTGGTAGTGGGGCATCAACTCACGGTGCACCAGACTCACCTGGAGTGCCAGCAGACCTAGCTAAACACACAATAGTTGTTCCCTGGAATGATAAAGAAGCAATAAAAGAAGTGTTCAAAAAAGAAGGAGAAAATATAGCAGCCTTAATCTCAGAACCCATCTTTGGAAATACTGGTTGTATACCGCCAAAAAACAACTTTATAAAGTTTTTAAGAGACATAACAGAGGAAAATAATTCATTACTAATATTAGATGAAGTAATCACAGGTTTTAGAGTTGCAAGAGGTGGTGCTCAAGAAATTTTCGATGTTGAAGCAGATATTACCACATTAGGAAAAATAGCTGGTGGAGGTTTCCCAATAGGCATATTTGGTGGAAAAGAAAAAATTATGTCAGAACTATCCCCACAAGGAGAGGTATATCAAGCTGGAACATTTAGTGGAAATCCCCTAACTGTTGCAGGTGGATTAGCAACCCTAGAAGTTCAAGAAAAACAAAACGTAATTCCAAAAGCAAACAAAAACGGGGAAAAGATTAGAAAGATGCTAAAGGAAGAAACTAAAGAATTAGATACAACAATTCAAGGAACCTCCTCAATGTTTTCGCTATTCTTGACACAAAAAGATGAAGTCCTTAATTATTCTGATGTCCAAGAATCAGATTTCGAAAAGTATCAAAAAATGCATAGAGAACTCGCCAAAAAAGGAATCTATTTCCCTCCCTCACAATATGAAGTCGCCTTTTTATCCTACAAACATACCGATGAAGAAATTAAACAAACAGTTTCAAAGATAAAAACAGTTCTGGAGAATCTTTTATGAATAAAAAAAACGAACCTTACTTAGTTGGAACCAGAGGAAGTGAATTAGCCTTAAAACAAACAAAGAAAGTTGTAAGATTACTTGAAGAAAAAACAGATGCAAGTTATAAGATTAAGACCCTAGACACAATTGGGGACAAAGAAACCTGGAAATCAATAGAAGAAATAGAAGGAGATGGAGTATTCACTAGAGAGTTAGATGAGGCCTTAATAAATGAAGCAATAGATTTAGCAGTTCACAGCGCAAAAGATGTTCCCACAGATATGAGAAAAGAAATCGAATTATCCGCCATCGTTGAAAGAGAATACCCTAATGATGTTTTAGTAGGTAAAGAATTAGAAGATCTAAAAGAAAATGCAGTTATTGGAACAGGCAGTCCTCGACGTCAAGAACAATTATTGAGAGCAAGATCCGATCTTAAAGTCAAAAAGATTCGAGGAAATATTGGCACAAGAATCTCAAAAATTAATGAAGAAGTAGATGCTGTTATATTAGCTGAAGCAGGTTTACAAAGACTTGGCTTAGAAGAAAAGATAACTCAAAGATTACCAATAAAAGATTTCTTGCCTGCACCTGGCCAAGGAGCCTTAGCAGTTACTAGTAGAACTAGAGATAACGAATTAAATAAAAAGATTGAAAAAGTGAATTATTCAAAAACAAGGGCTGAAGTTACAGCAGAGAGAGCAGCCATGAACGAATTTGGATTGGGCTGCACTATCCCAGTTGGAGCAAAGGGAAAAGTAAATAATGGAAAATTATTGTTCATGGTGGAACATGTGGAAAAGAAAAAAAGAGTTAGTATAGAAGGAAGTATTGAAGAAGCTGAAAAATTAGGTAGAAAGGCTGCAAAAAAAATTATTGGTGGTTAAAAAATGGGTGGGAAAGTTTATTTGATAGGAGCAGGTCCTTCAAAGGATCTAGTTACATTAGCAGGTTTAAAAGCAATAAAAAAATCTGACGTAATCGTTCATGATAGGTTAATCGATAAAGAGGTTCTAAATAAAGCGAAAGAAGATGCAGAATTGATCGATGCTGGAAAGAAAAAAGATAAACATAAATTAACTCAAGAAGAAATAGAAGAAGTTTTAATTCAAAAGGCCTTAGAAGGAAATATTGTTTCCAGAATTAAGGGAGGAGACCCGTTTTTGTTTGGCAGAGGCGGAGAAGAAGTGAAATCACTTAGACAGAACGATATTAGTTATAAAGTAATACCAGGGGTAACAAGCGCTATAGCTGCACCTAGTAAATATGGAGTTCCAGTAACACATAGAGGATTAGCCTCCTCAGCGGTATTTGTAACGGGTCATGAAGATCCTACAAAAGAAGAGAAATCAGTTGATTGGCCAAAAATCTCTAATGCTGGAACAATAGTCGTATTAATGGGTGTAGGTAATTTACCTCAAATTGTAGAAAAAATAAAAGAAACAAAAAGTGAGGAGACACCTGTAGCATCATTTGAAAAAGTCTACTCTGAAGAAGAGAGAGTGGTTCATGGCAGATTAAAAAACATAAAAGAAATTGCAAAAGAAGAAAACCTAGAGCCTCCAGCAGTAACTGTTGTAGGTAATGTTGTTTCTTTAGGTGAATTCTGGGAAGAAAAGTAAAGGCCTAGTATATCATTAAAGTATTTTTTTAAATTGCTCCGATAGTGTAGTCCGGCCAATCATCTCGGCTTCTCGAGCCGAAGACCGGGGTTCAAATCCCCGTCGGAGCATCTAAACAAATTCCTCCACAAAACAAAGAACAAACCAAAAAACAATTTAACCACCATTTTTATCTGTAAAACACAAAAAAACCAAAAAACAAACAAAATCCAACCAAGATTCAAACCAATATTTGGAAAACCGTTTCAACCTAAAAAGAACATAATTTCAAGAAACCTGATAAAAAAGACACATCTTAGCGATATCCTCTTCCTCTTCTAAAAGCATTTTCAACCCAAACAACTCCTTCCTCAACCAAGTATTCAAATCTATGCGGCCTAATTCTCAACCTATACATCTCGTTCTCCTTACTCTTAAGCTTCTTTATATCCGCACCACTCCTAGACTTATAAGGGTTTTCCTTAAGATTTTCCAATTTCTCCTTGATCCTTTCCTTCTCTCCTACTTCCTCAATATAATCGACAACTCTTGGATGAATTCTTACCTCCATCTATACCTCATCCAGCGGAATGTACTCTTCCTTTTCCTCCTGCAATCTCTCCCATTTTGCATCAATCAACTCCTCAACCTCTAGCTCCCTAAGATAATTCATCATCCTATTTAAGATCTCATCGTAAGTCTCACCCTTCTTACCAAACTTTTTAAGTCTCTCACGAGTTTCCTCATCAAGTTGAACAGTAGTCATACATAACCACCTATAACAACACATAATAGTTAATAGCAAATACATTTAATGTTAAATTTAACCCAACAATAATCAGTTAATAGAAAAAAGAAGATTTATTATTCTCATTGAGAAAAAGCGATTAAATAGATAAAAAAAAAACTTAAAAAAATTAAAATTATTCAAAAAAAATTCTTAAAATACTCTAATAATTACACAAATAAGAGATTTGATTTACGGTCAAATCTCGAACCCAAATCCCATCGGAGCATTATCGTTGGCCTTCAATACGTTCATCAGATGTTTTTATTTGTCTAGAGTAGGTTAAGTAATGTTTCTAATCTTTTTGTTAGTAATTAACTCTTATGATTTTTTATTTTTTTATTTTTGCTCTGACGGGTGACTTGGGTTTTGGGTTTGCCTGTAAGAGTGAAGAAAAGGTGAGTCGATTAATTGAATGAGGCCTCATTCCCTGTAAAAGACAGTTTTCTCGGTAAAAAAATGGATTATAAAGACCATTACTTTTTATTGAGATCCCGTCTATGTCTGCCAGTTATTAGTTTATATTGCTCAAAGCCTTTTTTATGGAAAAAATTTCCACATTCAGGACATCTTTTCATATCTAATTCTTTATCCCTCATAAATAATAATTTTCTCTTAGAGAAGAAAAAATGTAAGATATTCAAGAGTGCCTATCTCCCCACCTTGAAAGGAGGGTTTGTGGCTCAGTAAGCATTAGCATCATTTTTCGGGCTTGGATCCAAAAGATTGAGGGAGAAAACTAAACAACTATCTCTTGGGAATTGGTTTCTATGTTTGATCCATTAGAAAAGACCGAAGAGACAAGGAAAGAGATATGTAGGGGCTTGAAAAAGAAATATTTTAGGATTGTTAACTGGGACTGAGTTAGATTAAGTTGAGGAAAACTAACGAAGACGTCATAAGTGTATATCCCAACTTCACCAAACCCTACTTCTGGAATGATGATTTTTGTTTCTAAAGACAATTTGATAAAAGATGAACATGAGTGTGAATCAAGCTCTAAGATTAATTATTTCCGGAGGAGTTACTCCTCCAAAGAATGAGGTTTTGGAAAACGAAGACTAAACCTCATTTATCTTTGATCCAGTGTATTGGCCTAAGAAAAAGATCAAGAAAAAAACTGGTAGCCAAATTAGAGGGGTATCTGAATAAATTCTAAGATAAGCCACTATTGGAACAGGTAGATGTATTGCTAGGAACCATTTTAGACCAAATCTTTTATATTTATATCTGAAATAACCGAAAGGTAAATTGATTAAAAACGTAATTAATAACGCAATAATCAAAGTTTTATTTATCACCATCTTTTTATCCCTTTTTAGTAGAAGATGGAAAATAAAAAATAAAGAACAATCATATGTTGAACCCTAATCGCCTAGCGCCTTCTTGGTAACTGATTGTTTCTTTCATTTCTTTGAGTACTTTGTCAACTGGCTCTCCTTCTCTAGCATCTCTTATGTCTTCGATTAATTTAAAAACAGTTTCTTGGTTTCCGTATCTACAAAATTCTTGTTTAGTGTATTTGTCGCTGTGTTGTTCTTTGGCTTCTGCCATTGGTGTTAGGTGATTGTTTCTTTTTTTACAATCAACAACGATTTCGTCTTGGAACCTGTCTTCGATATATTCCTCAATTTCTTTTTCTTCCACTTGCTTCACCTAAAAATTAAATTAATAGATAGTGGTCGGGTTAAGTTGTGTTACGTGTATCCTTCTACTTTTAGGGCATCGTGGATAATTTGTTTTATTTCTCTGTTAGCCATATTCTGTGCTGTTCTCCAATTCTTTGAATTACTTGGATTTTGTAGTAAAGTAGCTCTTACTACATCACTTGGCTCTAGGTCACGCATATTGAGTTTAGCTACTCCAACACTGATTCGTATAATGCTTTCTTTGTGTCTTATTTCTGTTTCTCCTTCATCAACTGCTTCTTTACCTAACCCAAATCACAATTACTCAATTTTGGGCAACTAAAACCAACCTCATAGTTCAATAAATTAATTAATTAATTAATTAATAGCATTAGTTTTTTGCCCAAAAAGAAAAACGATATTTTGTCTATCAAACATAGCAATCCTTTATAATCTCATATGATCGAGCTCAATTACACCTACCGTAGTGGAATCAGTCAACTATCCCTCCCTAATCAAAGATTAGGAAGAAGGCTTCCTGGCACAGAAGTTAAAGTTCAGGTTTTATTTTTGAGAGCCTCATTGCATTTCCGGTGACGCCTAGAGTCATTCCTGCATCCCCTGCAAGAACTGCTAATGTGATTGTAACGTAGCCGAGTGGGACACCTATCGCGAGAGCAGCTTTTATGCCAAGACTTGCGAAGATGTTTTCTCTAATGACAGTTTTAGCTCTAGCTGAAAGGTTCTGTAGATAGGGGAGCTTAGATATGTCGTCTTGCATAAGTGCTATATCTGCAGTTTCTAGAGCTGTATCTGTTCCGGCTGCACCCATTGCGATACCGATGTCAGCCGCTGCCAAAGCAGGGGCATCATTTATTCCGTCTCCTATCATCGCTGTGTTTCCATATTCTTTTGATAACTGGCGAATTGCTTCCACTTTTTCCTCAGGCATGAGCTCTGCACGGTAATCGTCGATTCCTATCCTTCCCGCAATTGCCTTTGCTGTATTTTCGTTATCGCCGGTGAGCATAACTGTCTTTATTCCAAAAGAGTTTAGCTTTTCCACAACCTTACCGGCCTCTGGCCTTACTTCATCTGCGACTGCAATAATTCCTACAAGCTCGTTCTTTCTTGTGACCAAAATTGCTGTTTTTCCCTCATTCTGGAGGCGTGGAATAGTTTCTTCAACAAGGTTCAAGCAATTTTCCCTACTACACATTCGTGTTGCTTCCTGCTTCACTCTCCTCATATTGCTGGAATGATGCACATGTTCAAGGTCAAAACCAAGTTCTTCAATGAGAGAAGGTTTTCCGGCGTAGTGCTCTTCCCCCTCCAAGTTAGCCTTCACTCCCTTGCCCTTGATTTCCCTGAACTCCTCAATACTATGATCATGACTAATATCATGGTTTTCTTTCACATGGTTTACAATCGCATCAGCTATCGGATGTTCACTTCTCTCCTCAACACCGCAGGCGCTGCGAATAACATCCTTCTGGCTTTGACCATTTAGAGGGATAATATCAGTCACGGTGAGATCTCCCTTAGTCAGAGTTCCTGTTTTGTCAAAGGCCATCACCTTGACTTCCCCAAGGGCCTCTAGAGTTGTTCCACTCTCTATCAGCACTCCATTCTTCGCTGCACTGGTGATTCCAGAGACCACGCTTACTGGAGTACTGATGACAAATGCACATGGACATGCAAGCACAAGCATAGTGATGGCTCGAACAAACCAGATAGCCCATGGCTCTCCCAAAAGGAGAGGGGGTAAAGCTCCGATAACAATCGCTATGATTACTACTCCAGGAGTATAGTATGAGGAAAATTTTTCGACAAACTTTTCATGCTTGGTTTTTTTTCTTTTAGCATCTTCAACTACATCTATAATTTTAGATATTGTGCTTTCGGAGGATTTGGTAGTGGTTTTCACCTCAAGATAACCCTGTTCGTTGATTGTTCCTGCGTAAACCTCGTCCCCTTCTGACTTATCAACCGGGATACTTTCCCCAGTTATCGGGGCCTCGTTTATTGAGCTATTTCCTTCTATGACCTCTCCATCCACTGGAACACCCTCACCAGGTCTAATCACCACGGTGTCACCGACCTCCACTTCGCTTACAGGCACCTCTTCTTCTTCTCTTTCTCGCTTCACTACTGCTGTATCAGGTGAGAGATCCATAAGTTCCTGGAGCGATCCCTTCACCCTCTCGATGGAGTAACCCTCCAACAATTCAGCGAGGTTAAAGAGAAAAGCTAGGGTTGCTCCTTCTAGGGATATATGTTTCCCTCCAAAGACCGTGGCTATGATTGAGCCTATTATGGCAGAAGACATCAATAAGCTAATGTTGAGGTTTCTGTCCTTTATTGCTTTATAGCCATTTAGAAGTATCTTGTTTCCGCCTATTGCGATGCTAATGAGGAAAAATATATCAGAAATGTAGAAAGTGTTTCCTAAACCTGTTCCTAGCACTAAATTAAGGTCGTGAAAGAAGTGAAGAATCAGGCCGAAGCCAAGTACAGCTCCTCCAATCCAATTCTTTATGGCTCTAGAGCTCTTCCAGACGCTTTTAACCTCTGAGTCATGACCATTTCCCACTGCTTCATCCTTTATATCTCCTCCTTTACCTGTACAACAGGCGTTAGATTTCTGATTCCCCTCACTCTCTGGCATGATCCATTCCCTCATGGAGAATTTTTGAAACATAGTTATCCTTGATCTCATAATATTTGTGTCGACCCTTTTTTTTATACTCGACAAGTTCCTTGTCTCTCAATCTCCTCAGGTGATGAGACACATTTGATAGCTCTTGATCGATCTCCTCAGCCACTTCATGTACACACTTCTCTCCTTGAATAAGAGAAAAAAGTATTTCAATCCGGGTTCTGTCACCAAGAATCTTGAATGTTTCTTCCATCTCTTTCAAATCCTCTATATTAGATGATTTCATGTTTAATTGAATAAGTATTCAAATTTTTAATTATTAAAGTTTTCCAAAAATCTGAGAAATAATAGAGATTTTATGTAATAAAAGGGTGAAACTTCCCTTCCAAAAAGAAGTGAAAACAAGCTTGACTAAGTAAGTTAGAGCTGGTGACTTCCTCCCCTACCAAAATCAAAGATCTTGGAAGAGGTCTTCTCAACCATTAAAGATAAATTAATAATCTAATTTTAGCTAAAAATTTTTTAATCTTAAATTAATTTTGAAAAGTCATCATATACATCATTTCTATGTCCAATAAATAGAACTATTACTTCTTCATCCTCGTTTTTTACCTCATATATTGCCCTATAATCTCCTACCCTCAATCTCCAGTACTTCAATCTCCTAAGCTTCTTTCCTTTTTTGGGCTTAGTCTTTAATTCATCTAATTTATCTTTTATTCGTTCTCTTGTTCGTTTTTCAAAATCTCTTAGACTTTCATTAGCTTTTAGGTGCAAAAGAACTCTATATGTCATTAGACACTACTCCAAAGGCACTAACTCATTAGAATTTTCTTCAGCTTCTCGGCTTCTTTTCTTTAGCATTTGATAAAATTCCCTAGTTTTTTCTCTTTCTTCAAATCGTGCTATTATAGTTCTAATTGCATCACTCCTGCTTTGAAACTTACCTTCTTCTACCCACCTATCAAGTAGCTTCACCATTTCTTCTGAGACCCTAGTTTGAACTTGAGGCATAAATATCTTGTAAACACATATATTTACAAAATACTTAAATTCTCTTACAACAAAATTTACGGGCAAAACCCGAATCCAAATCCCTGTTGGAGCATAATTATCTAAATAATTCCCTCCACGAAACAAAAGACCAAGTCACAAATGGTTTGAACACCACTTTCACCCGCAAAACATCAACTCAGATCTTTTAGAAAAAAACCTTAAATCAACCCCGCTAAAAATAGTTTTCTAACTTACCTCTCTAGCTATCATTATCTACCATACACCTCTCAACACCAAACCCTGGAACACTTACCCCGTCTCCCTAATATTCCACCTCTCCAAAAATGAGATCTTAGAAAAACGAACAGGATAAAATTAAAAACTTGTAACGACTAAAAGAAGTGAATGAATAAGAAATTATTAGTTTTTTCCTTTTTAATAATGGCATTATTGATTTCCTCTGCAGGCTGTATAGAAAATAGTGAGAAGAATAACAATGAAGATTTTTGGTTTAAAGTTACTGATTTAAAAGTTAATCCCAAAAAAGCTCACAAAAATCAAAACATTACAATAACAGCAAACGTAAAAAACACAGAAACAAAAACCAATGAACTTGTCCTTGACCTCATCACCAATGGTGAAACAGTTGATACATATCCCTTGGAATTGGTGGGAAATGAAGAAAAAGGAATAAATTTCACAGTTTCAAAAGGATACGGAAATTACACAGTCAAAATAGGAGAAGAAACAACTAACTTCAATATCGGAGGAGTGATAATAAAAAAGGTAAACTACGATCCCCCAGGGAAAGACATAGAAAACCTAAATGGAGAATGGGTAGAAATCCAAAACAAATGGAATCATCCAGTAAACCTGGATGGATGGTACATATTTGATTACTCTCTAGAAAATGACGTTAAGTATTTTTTTAAAAATTTTACATTACAACCTAATGCAACAGTTAAAGTTCATAATGGAGAAGGAAACGACACAAAAGATCACCTCTACTGGAACTGGAATGAACCAATATGGGGTAACAGGGCAGATTTAGCCCATCTCTACAATGAAACCGGAAAACGGGTAGACACCTATCACTGGATCACAAACAAATGAATCAAATTAACAAATCAGAAATGTTAGTTAAGAATTTTTGTATTTAAAAAAAATATTAAATTACCTAAATCTTTAATCGTGGTTATAAAATGAAGGAAAATGATTATAAATTGTTTAGAGAAGATCTGAAGAATTTATTTATAATATTAGGTATCTTTTATTTCATTGCTATTGTTTTATGGTTTTGCTTCGATTCCATTTTTTATCTTGTAAATTTTGTAATTATTGGAACATCTCTTGGACTTGGAATTGGTTTATGGCCAATTTTTTCAAGAGAAAAACGAGATATCGCACGTCAAATCAGTCAAATTTTAGTAGGTGGATATTTATTCTTTGGAATTGGCTTTGGCTTAATTTTTGTTTTCTTTGGAAGAATCACTCCTGAAAATATGCAATTTGAGGGGTTCTGGTTTTGGTTATTAGCCGGTTCATATGCAGCTGCGGTACTTCACTACCTTATAGCCAAAATTTTTGGTCCTTTCCTATTTAATAGAGGATGGTGTGGATGGGCTTGCTGGACAGCTGCAGTTCTTGATCTCCTGCCCTAGGATAATAGCTCTGGCAAAATTAAGAATCTGGGAAAAATGAAGTATATTCACTTCATCGTGAGCATGGCTCTAGTGATAGTGCTTGTGTTTGGTTTCGATTATTCTCTTCAAATAATTCATGGAAGTGTTGACTTGGCTTCAGGAGAACAATTCTTTTCTATTTTCAATATCCCTAGCTTTTGGTGGTTTTTAATCGGCAACGTTGTTTACTATGTGAGTGGTATTTTGTTGGCCTGGTTTTTAGAAGATAATAGGGCTTTTTGTAAGTACCTATGTCCAATTGCTTGTTTTTTAAAAATAGGTTCTTCCCATTCAGTTGTTAGAATTGAGGGAGATAGCGAAAAATGCATACATTGTGGTTCCTGTGACAAAGCCTGCCCTATGGATATAGAGGTTTCAAAATATGTAAAGGAAAGAATTCGTGTAAGTTCAAGTGAATGCATCTTATGTCAAAGATGTGTCAACTCCTGTCCCGAAAAAATCCTAGAAACGACAGATAAAATCAATTGGAACCATGTTGAATATTTAAACTACAGATGAATCACCTCTCCTAAAGTAGGCGATTCAAAGAAAAAGTTTTCTTGGCGAAGAACATAAAATTTCAAAAGAATGAGGGATGATATTACCTAGAAAAATAATTAAATTAAAAGATTGATTTTTTAAAACTCCATCGATTTTGGAAACCTATAATGATATATCTCTTTTTCTCTAATTTTTTTGGTAGGTGACCAATTAGGTAGTTTATATTGGTAAGAGATAACGACTGTTCCTGATGTTAGTTCTTTTTCTAGCTTGGGTTTTAATTTCTCGTTTACTCTTGGAGAAAGGTAGAGTATGACTACATCTGCTTCTTTTAAATTAAGATTAAAAAAATTTCCATATTTTACATTTATCTTGTCTCTATTTTTAGATAAGAGAGCTCTGACCTTTGATATTAAATACCTCAGGGGTTCTATTTCAATTCCAGTAACCTCTGATCCCCTTTTTGCTCCCATTAAAAGAAATCTTCCATCACCACAACCCAAATCAAATAATTTGTCCCCTTCTTCTATCCTAGCAAGCTGAATAATTTTTTCTGCATCTCCTTTTGTGGTTGGGGCCCAGCCAATTGTCCATCTCCAAATAAAAATGTTCAACAAGATTAGGAGACATACTATTGACCCTAAAATTGCTACTGTTAGTAATAACAAATTCATCTTTTGTTTTTCCCTTAATCTACGTTTTTATTATTTATTCACCTTTTTAAGTTAAATTAATGTAGTAATGAATTTTAAGAGGTTTTTTGGCAGGCGTCACCAATTCTATTTTTTATTAGTGGAAAGTAGATAAGGTTTTACACTTCTTTTATGATCCGGCTCACATCGCCAAAACTAGAATAAAAAAATAAAAAAACATTGCTCTATAACCTTTAAGTTGGGATTTAAATGAATGATTTCACTGGAAAAATTCTTGAAGTTGATTTAACTGATAAAAAAATCAAAGAAAAAAATCTTGATAAGGAGCTGTATAAGGATTTTTTAGGTGGACTTGGTTTAGGAGCTAGATACGTATATAATAATCAAGTTGAAAACGTTGATCCCCTTGACCCTAGAAATACTTTGGGTTTTGTTCCTGGCTTACTAAATGGGATTAATCTGCCTCTGTCTGGGAGGTTGAGTGTGGTAGGTAAATCTCCCTTAACGGGAACGTTTGGAGATGCTAATGTTGGTGGTTTTTTTGGTTCTGAATTAAAAAAAGCTGGTTTTGATGGTGTGTTTATCAGAGGTAAGGCAGAGGAACCGGTTTATTTGAATATTCGTGAAAATGAATCGGAAATTCATGAAGCAGATGAACTGTGGAGGGGAAGCACAAAGGAGACTATTGAAACAATAAGAAAAGAGAGAGGTAAAAATACTAGGGTGGCAAGTATTGGTCCTTCTGGAGAACAGGAATCTTTAATTTCTTCTATAATATTTGATGGGTATAGAGCAGCTGCTAGAAGTGGTTTAGGAGCTGTCATGGGTTCTAAGAATTTAAAAGCCATTTCTGTAAAGGGAAATAAAGAGGTAAATATTGCAAATGAGAATAAATTAAAAGAAATTAGGGAGGAGATGGTTGATGGTTTGAGTAAGAAACCTTCAAGGGTTACGGGAATTATTAGGAAATTAATACAACCAATTCTTCCTTGGCTTTTACGAAGAGGAGTGACTGGTTATTTTGATGAAGGAACTCTATTGGATATGTTTAAGGAATATGGAACTTCGATGACAACATCTATCTCAACTGAAATGGGAGATGCCCCTTGTAAAAATTGGAAAGGGGTGGGGTCTCGAGATTTTCCCTATAAAGAAGCATCTAAGATTAGTGATGAAAATGTCACTAAGTACCAAGATAGAGATTATGCGTGTGCAACATGTGTGGTAGGATGTGGGGGTATAGTTAGTGTAGGAGAGCCTCCCTTTGAAGTAGAAGAGGTTAAAAAGCCAGAATACGAGACTTTAGCTGCATTTGGCTCTATGACTCTAAATAATGATGTTGAGTCGATTATAAAATGCAACGAGATCTGTGATCTATATGGTCTTGATACAATATCAACTGGTTCGGTCGTTGCCTTTGCCATAGAATGCTTTGAAAAAGGAATACTTTCAAAAGAAGATGCAGGAGGAATTGAACTTAACTGGGGAAATAAAGAGGCAATTGTAGAACTGACAAAGATGATTGCAAAAAGAAAAGGTCTTGGAGATTTATTGGCAGATGGGGTTAAAGAAGCAACAAAAGAGATTGATGACGGAGCAAATGAATGTGCCATGCATATTCGGGGACAGGAAATCCCTATGCACGATCCTAGGCTTAATCCAAGTTTCGGAAATGCTTATGTAACAGATCCGACACCTGCAAGACATACAAAAGGTGGGGCGGGATTCAATGAGATGGGTGCTACCCCCAACCCATTTAAAGAAATAGAACTTCTCGAAATAAATCGAAATGAATATGAGGGTAAGGGAAATGCGCATGCAATTTCTGTAAAAATCCAACTACTATTAGATTCATTAGGAATTTGTCTGTTTTTAGGTTATTTCGGAAAATTTCCATTATTAGAAGCAATAAATGCAGTAACTGGATGGAAAAGGTCTAAAGAATCTCTTTTAGAGACAGGAGAAAGAATCCAGGCTATAAGACAATCATTTAACATAAGAGAAGGAATTCATTCCTATGATTTTTCCCTTCCAAAAAGAGTGAAAGGAAATCCTCCTCTAGATGCTGGACTAACTGAAGGTATAACTATTGACCTTGATACAATGAGAAAAGATTTCTACCAATCAATGAGTTGGAAAGAAGACGGAACACCATCTGAAGATAAATTAATAGAGCTTGGACTTAGAGACGTAGCTGAAGAACTATAGTGGCCCCCCTACCTAATCTCACATTCGTTCGGTAAGGAGAAGGGACTTCTCAGCGACTAAGTTAAAACCAGATTGGGTTTATTCTTGGTATAAGAAATCGCTAGACAATATAACGGGAAAGTTAAACTAGAGGAATCAGAACTCGGTGGGGCAAAATTCACCGTCTCCCTCAACAAAACATAACCTTGTTATTCGTTTAGATTCCGATTCAGAATGACCTAATTTTCTTTTTTATATCTTATCCAAAGAAGTACTCCACCAACGACTAAGGGGGCACCCATCAAGGTCCAGTATAAGAGGTTTTTGATTAGAGAAATTCCTCCGCCATATGCATGGACACTTCCACTTATTTGTAGGCCTCCTCTTGTGATTAGAGTTGCGAATATTACTAAGGAAAATGTTATGAAGGTAAATGCATGGGCTAGATATTTGTATTCTTTTGTTTTTTCGTATCTAGCTTGTAGGTGGAGAAAAGCAGTTCCTGTTAACCATGGAAGAAGTGATGCGTTTTCTACTGGGTCCCAGGCCCAATAACCTCCCCATCCTAATGTGACATACGCCCACAATGCACCTATTCCTATTCCTATAGTTAGAAAGAGCCATCCAATTCTACTCCATATTTTTGATAGTTTAAACCAGTCTTTTCTTCCCGTTATAGCATAAACAAATGATGCAGACATTGGTATGGTGAATGTTGCATAGCCGATGAATAATACCGGAGGATGAACTAGCATCCAGGGACTTAGAAGCATTGAGTTCATTCCTGCTGCTCTAACCCAAACTGTTTTTAATAAATTTATTGATAGATCATTTGGAATATTTGGTTGAGCTGCTGCTCTAGCTAATAATTCCGCAGAAGTTGAGGTAAATGGTTTACTACCTATAAGGATGAGGGTGAATAATAATATTATTAAAAGAGTTATTGGTCTTCCTATGTTCAAGAGTTCTTGAGTTTTTGTGTCTTTTTTGGAAAACCAATATTCTGTTATTCCTAATGAGGCTATTACTATAAATATCCATAAAAAGACTGAGCCAATTCTACCTGCCCAAACTGAGGAAAGTTTATAAAACCAAGGGAAAGTAGGGAGTGAATGATAATAAGAGTAAAAAATATCTGGGTTTGCAGTTAAGCAATGATACATAAATGTTCCAAATGAGAATGTGAATATTAGGGTTGTTAGATATGTGGAGATTTTTGCATATTTCTTGTATTCTCCCATAGAGGTTCGAACATATTTTATTGAGAAATATATTCCACTTAGAATTGGAAGGATTGTTAACCATAAAAAAACTGAACCTATCCCCATTTTTGATTCCTCTTATTTTAGTAAATTTAATACTTCTATCGTTTTTATTATCTATAACTCAACAATGTTTAGTTAGTTTTTTAGGATTAAAACTTTGATAAATATTAAAAGAAGATATATTTAAATTTAATGTATCATTATCAAATACGGTAGATAAAATGAGGAAAATAATCAAAGAAGTAAATTTAAGCAATTTATTAACTATAACTTCTCTCTTATTAGGTATAATGGCGTTTATTATAGTAGTAGGAATATTCTCAGGTGCAAACAAACCATATTACAATTTCAGAGTAGGATTCATAATGTATTTCCTAATGCTTACAATGACTACCTGTCTTCTTCTCTCCCGTTTCGGAAGAAAAGATGGAGCTTATACTGCAATTGGAGCTTTCATAATAAGTCTGATTTTTGTATTTACCTCAATGTTCAACAACTTCTTTTTAGATGCAACAATCCCCTTGGTGATTGTATCTGCTTTTGCCTCATTATCTGAGATATATAGAAATATACAACATGGAGAATTATTAGATAAAATAAAAAATGTCTCTCCTCATATAATTCATTTAGCAGTAGTTATCTTAATAACTGGAGTTTTATTAACTTCCATATTTGCAACTACTACAACTCTAACCTTCACACAAGATGGTCAAAGAACATTCGAGGGATATACATTAAAATATGATGGATTTGATGTCGAAAACCTAGGTTTTGCTGAACACTATAATTATGAATTCAGTATATACAAAGATGGGTCATTACAAGGAACAGCAACGATAAAGGGGGTTAATAAAACCCAAATAAGTTGGCGACCAGGAATTTACAATTCAGTAACAGAAGACATTTATTTAAGCTTAAGAGGCACAGGTGCTCAAGGAATCTCAATTAATGCTAAAATGGTTCCCTATCCAATACTCCTCTGGATGGGAGTTGTTTTATTAGCTACTGGTATAACAATGAGGTTGGGAGTATCATGGTTAAAAAAGCGAGAAAAACCAAAAAAGCCACATAAAGAAAAGACTAAGAAATCATACGATGAAAAAATCGAAGAAGAATTAGAAAAAATTAGGGAGGAAAAAGAGAGTTGAAAAAATCAATAATAGTTCTCTTTTTAGCATTTTTACTTGTATTAGCAGCGTATCCTGCATCAGCTCAGGACCATGAAGCTTTGTCTGGTAAAGTAGTTGATCAAATTGATAGACCAATTGAGAAACAGACTATTTCCATCAAAAAGTTGAGTCAAGATCAATTCAATGAAATCAAAAAAACACAGACAAATAGATTTGGTGAATTCAATATTGAAAATCTAGAAAAAAATAAAACTTACTTACTTGAATTAAAATATCAAGGAATTACTTATTCTAAAATGGTGAATTATCCTAGAGAAACAAATCTTACTTTTAGGATACAAGAAGTAAGTGAAAATGGGATAATAAAGGGAAAAATAGATGGGATAACTGATAAAAAAGAAGTGTATTTGTTTAAAGACCAAAAAGAGATAAAGAAAATAGAAACGGACAAAAATTATTATAGATTTAGTGATTTAGAAAAAGGCCAAGAATACACTATAAAATTATTAAAAAACAACATTACATATGAAAAAGAAACAAAAACAGATAAAGATCCATCTAACTCTCAAATAGTCGATTTTGAGTTCACTAAAAACCTATCAATCAATATTGAGTTAATAGGAAACGAAGAAATCCATCCTTATTCAATTAAGTTGTCTCATGAAGGTCAAGTAGTGTCAAGTGAAGAAAAAGAAACAAAAGAAGTTCATTACACTCGCCTATTAGGCAACAAAACCTATAAATTCATTATTAATTACTCTGATTCCTCATATATACGCGAGTTACAAACTGATGAAAAAAGCACACTTAAAAATGTGAGGATATTTACCAGTGGTGAGTACTTCTTAAATAATTCTAATATTGATGTTAAAATTGGAGAGTCTCCTACACCTACAATAAAAATTGCTGAAAAAATCAAAATCGATAAAACCAGTTTCTTACTAAATAACAAAATAAGAACAAATTATGATAACGGTTCTATAGTAGATGGTGAATTAAGTTACTCTCTTCCCAATGGAGAGATAGAGAATCTTACTTTAAAATCGGCTAACCAAGGAGATATCAATTATTCAATAAGCAATTCTAAACTCTTAATAGAATTCAATGATTTAACCGTTCACGAAACAGAGAATCCTACTTTTGATGTTAATTATGAAGTTGAAAAGACTTATTCAGGTTTTTTATCAGAAAAAATAACATTAAATAGAGAATTTGATCAAAAAATAACCAGAATCAACCTAACATTCCACATAAAAGACAAAGATAAACACGACATAACCAAAAAAGTGCAAACAGATTTCAATGTTTCAGAAAAAGAAGATAATTATCTATTGAATTTTGAAGATTCTTATTCCCTAAACCTAGAGTTTGAGTGGGGTACAATTAGTAATTTACAACTCCTATCATACAGTGCAATAATACTTGGCTTGGCAATAGCTATAGTTTATTCAATATTCATTGGAGTAATCGCGTCAAGAAGTTCACAAAAAGTAGTTCAAGAAAAAGAAAAAAGCGATGAAAACAATTTAAAGGGCCGAGCTGCAGAATCTGCTATCAAAAAATTAGAAGAGAAATATCAAAATGGCGAAATTTCTAAGGAGATATACGAAAGAAAAAAACAAATCTATGAAAAAATGATGGAGGAAAAAGATGAAAAAAACTAGATATTTATTACCAATTTTCTTGTTGACAATAAGTTTTCTATTGGTTTCAACACCTGTAGTAGGACAGACAAATTCAACTGAAAACCTTAAGGCAGATATTCATCACATCACAATGCAATACAGCGAGCCACAAAACAGTCTAATAATTTCCCAAGTTGTTAATATTACAAATATGGGAAATGAAACTTACATTGGAGAATTCCCTATAGATAAACCCGAGGACATGACAACGATGTCGAGTAGTGGAAATAACACTACAGTGAACCTAGGGCCAGAAGAATCAGTTAAAAGAAATGAACTCTACATAACACCCTTCAATGATAGCTTCAGATTCAGTTTAAATATTGAAGTAGAGACCCAGAATCTAATAATATTAATGAGTCCTGAAAACCTGAATGGAAGTAATCCTAAAAACATTGTAGACATGGGCATAAATTCAATGGGAAATCAGAGTTATCGCACGTATTCCGGAGGTATGATGGGTGGAAGCATCTCCAGTGGAAGCGAAATAGCACTCACAGTTGAAAAGACGACACAAACATCCAATGGAGAGGGAGCTCCTAACGAGGATCCTGATAATCAAAATAGTTGGTTACTTCCTGCTCTACTAGCTGCAGCAGTTATAATTGGATTTGTAGCTTATTCACAAAGAGAAAAACTTTCAGTAGACAAATTAGATTTAAGTGGTTCAGGTAGTCAAGAAAAAATAGACACCGATCAAATCAGTGTAAAGAGCTTGAAGAGACGAAAGAAATCATTACTCAAAAAAATTGACAACCTAGATGAAAAATACGAAGAAGGAGATATCAGGGAAAAACGATACAATGAAAAAAGGAACTCTTACAAGGACGACTTAACCCAAGTTATGAAGAAATTAGAGATGGCAGGGGCAACTGAAGAAGAAACAGAAGAAGAAAGCAAGGAAAAAGAAAAAAGTGAATTAGAAAGGAAGAAAGAAGAATTACTAGAAAAGATCGATAACTTAGAGAAAAGATTAGAAAACGATGAGATTAGTGAAGAAGAATATGAAATCTTAGATGAGAGATATAGAGAAAAACTGAAAGATGTTATGAAAAAATTGGAGGATTAATAGCCATATCTTCCCCTAAGAGGGACAAAGGCACATCTTCCTTCTTTCTTATATTTTACTTTTCCTTTTTTCTTTTTTCCTATAACTAGTTTTTGTCTTCTCTTACCTCCAACTGGTCCAACGATTTTACCGTTCTCAGCTAATTGTTCTTCTAGTGGTTTTGGCACTTCAGGAGCTCCTGCTGTCAGTAATATTCTATCATAAGGTGCTTTTTCTTCATATCCTGTAGATCCATCAGCTATTATTAATTCAACCTTTCCACTATACCCAGTTTTCTGTAGGTTTTGTTTAGCTTGATGGGCTATTGAATCTATTTTCTCAATAGAGTAAACCCTTCCTTCATCGAGTGTTTCTGCTATTACTGCTGCATTATATCCGCTTCCTCCACCTATCTCTAAAACCTTATCATTTGGCTCTGGATCCAATTTTTCAACTAATAACCCAACCATGTGTGGTGCACTAATCGTTTGGTTTTTTCCTATTGGCAAAGGACGGTCTAGGTAAGCTTTATCACGTTTATTTTGAGGTAAAAATAGATGTCTAGGAACTTTTCTCATAGCCTCAATAACCTTTTTGGTTTTTATATATCCTTGGTCACGAAGTTTCTTAACTAAGCTGTATCTTTTTTCTTCAAAACTCATATCTTGTAAGGTACATTATTCTTCGTGGGAAGTAAACTTAATCTGTTTATCCGAAAATTTTAAGTTAAAAATGTGTTAATCACTAACAGTTTATTAGGTTTTCAGGGGAAATAATGCTACAATTAATTCTAAATGGATTAATCACAGGTTCGATCATTGCGTTAGGGGCAATAGGTCTAAGCATGATCTACGATATTTTGGGGTTAGTTAATTTTGCACATGGAGATTTCATGACTTTTGGAGGTTATCTCACCTTTTTTATTAGTTTAACTTTTTTAAGGCCAATATCATTTATTCCGCTAACCTATGATTTATTATTATCTGCAATTTTAGCTATCATTGGAGTTGGCTTATTTTCAATTTTACTAGATAAAATAATCTGGAAGAAACTTCGAAAGAAAGGAGCAGGAACAGTTACATTATTAATTACTGCTATAGGTATTGCTTTAGCTTTGAGAAATGGAATTGTTTTTATTTGGGGTAGTGGAACAATTAGCCTTGGAATTCCCATTAGCCAAGCAATCGAGATATTTGGACTTAAAATCACTTTTTTCGAAATCATATCGATTTTGGTTGCAATTACCTTGATGCTTCTCTTAGATTTTTTATTAAAAAACACCAAGATTGGGAAGGCAATGCGTGCTCTCTCCGATAACCAATCCCTAGCTAGTATTACGGGAATAAATGTTGATAAAATTATTAGTTACACATGGTTTTTGGGTGGAGCATATGCAGCTACAGGCGGTATACTATATGGGTTGATAACCTCATTTAGACCGGATATGGGTTGGATTTTGCTCTTACCAATCTTTGCAGCTGTTATCCTAGGTAGCATTGGAAATGTCTACGGAGCGATGGTAGGGGGATTAATAATCGGTTTGGCTCAAGAAACCAGTTTAGTATTTATAGGATCAAGATACAAAATAGCTGTTAGTTTTCTCCTATTGATTATTGTTTTACTAGTTAAACCAGAAGGAATTTTTGGAGGTAAATGATTTTGCCTAGTTTAGTGAATTACTTTATTTACATTGGAATCATCATTGGAATTTATGGATTGTTTGCTCTTGGCCTAAATCTAGAGTGGGGATTCACTGGTATACTCAACTTTGGTCATGTTGCCTTCATGGGTATAGCTGCTTATACGATGGCTATATTAAATATTGCTGGTTTAAACCTATTTATCTCTATAATAATTGGAATAGCCTTATCAATTGTAGCTGGAGTTTTAATTGGAGCGCCTACTTTAAAATTAAGGGGGGACTATCTGGCTATAGTTACAATTGCTTTTTCTGAAATAATTAGGTATTTCTATATAAACGAAGGTTGGTTAACTGGTGGTGCAGGAGGATTAAGTAATTTTAATCAATTATTAGGTTTCTTACCATCTCAATATAAACAGATAGGTTTCTTAATAGTTACTCTAGCTTTATTAGGAATTGTTTATGTATTTCTAGAAAAATTAATAAACTCTCCATGGGGAAGAGTCCTTAAATCTATCAGAGAAGACGAAGAGGTTTCAAAAGCTCTTGGAAAAAATATCTATAAATACAAAATACAGTCACTTGCCATTGGTTCAGGAATTGCAGGAATAGCTGGAATTCTACAAGCCTTTAATAATTATTTAGTGCTTCCAAGTAGCTATAAGCCACTAATTACTTTCTATGCTTGGATAATAGTTGTTTTAGGAGGAAGTGCAAACAATAAAGGAAGTTTAGTAGGAGCAATTATTTTTGTAGCTTTCTTTGAGTCAACCAGGTTTTTACCGCTTGGGGATGTAAGAGTTGGATCTCTTAGGATGATAATAATTGGCTTATTATTGATACTGTTAATGTTGTTTAGGCCCCAAGGAATACTTGGCAACAAGGAAGAACTTAAACTTGATATCTAAGAAGGGAGGTTATTATGAATTCTATATTAACAATCAATGATGTTAAGAAATCTTTTGATGGAATAGATGCCCTAAATGGAGCTTCATTTGATGTAGAAAAAGGAAAAATAACTGGTTTAATAGGGCCAAATGGAGCGGGAAAAACCACATTATTTAACACCATAACTGGATTCATATCTCCTGAATCAGGTTCAATCAAATTTGAAGGCGAAGAATTGATTGGAAAACCCCCCTATGAGATAACAAGAAAAGGATTAGCTAGGACATTTCAAATTACTAGAAGCCTCGACAAAATGACAGTGATGGACAACCTATTACTTGCACCAAGAGAGCAAACTGGAGAGAGTGTGATTTGGCCTATAATAACTCCAGGAAAAGTCGAAGAAGAAGAAATAGAGGTAAGAGAAATGGCTATGGATATATTGGAATTTTTTAATTTAGACGAACATAAAGATGAATACGCTGGATCTCTATCTGGTGGTCAAAAAAAATTACTTGAACTAGCTAGAGTTTTGATGATTGAACCTAAAATGGTTTTGTTAGATGAAGCATTTGCAGGCGTTAACCCTTCTCTATCAAATAAATTAGTGGATTATATCAAACATCTAAGAGATGATCACGAAATATCTTTCTTATTAATAGAACATGATATACCTCTCATAATGGAAGTTTGTGAGGATATAATAGTCATGGCAAAAGGAGAAGTAATTGCACGAGGAAAACCAAAGGAGATAAAAAATAATCAAAAAGTTCTTGATGCTTACTTGGGAGTTGTTCATGATGAATGAGATACTTAGAGCTAAAAATGTTTTTTCAGGATACACAGACCTCAATATTCTAGAGGGAGTTTCAATAGAGGTTGAAAGAGAAGAAATCGTTTCCATTATTGGACCAAACGGAGCAGGAAAATCCACATTATTAAAAACCATTTTTGGTTTATTAGAAACAAGAAAAGGAAAGATATATCTTAGAAATGAAGAAATATCCAATTTAAAACCAAATGAAATTGTTAAAAAAGGAATGGGATATGTTCCACAGTCTAAAAACATATTTCCCTCACTAACCGTGGAAGAAAACCTAGAAATGGGATCTTACATCGATGAAAGTGGTTTTGAAGAATCTAAACAAGAAGTTCTATCTATTTTTCCAGATCTCAAGGATAAGGTGAGTGCAAAAACTGGAGACCTAAGTGGTGGCCAACAACAAATGGTTGCCATGGGTAGAGCATTAATACTAGATCCTGATGTAATTTTATTGGATGAACCTTCAGCAGGATTATCTCCTGAATTAGTTAATGTTGTCTTTGAAAAAATTAAAGAGATAAATAAAGCAGGAATGTCAATTTTAGTAGTGGAACAAAATGCCAGAAAAATCCTAAAAGTTTGTGATAGAGGCTATGTATTAGAAATGGGAGAAAATCGGTTAAAAGGAACAGGAAAAGAACTATTGAATAATAAAAAAGTAGAAGAACTTTACCTTGGCGGATAGTTCAAAAATAATATATAAAAAAAGGGATAAAAACCCTTTTTATCTTAGTGGTTGAGAAGACCCCCTCCAAAATCTTTGATTTTGGTAGGAGATGAATCAACCCATGGGAGCTTAAACTTAAATTGAGTTGGGTTGAAGTTGAAGTGTTGGAGGGGAGCTACTTCTCCAACAAGGTTTAGAGGGTCCCTTTGTTTGGCAGTTTTTAGGTGCCAAGGTCTTTTGGCCTCACCTTACCAAGGGTGAGTTAGTTCCCATCGCCAATGTTGGGGCAGGCATTGAGACCATAGTGATGTTGCATACCTAGGGACTACGATGTCGGTGTGTTTCGTCCACTATGGTTTCCAAAGCCCGGTGGCTTGGGAGGCACCCCAGAGTGTATTGTCAGACACTCAGCCCCAAACGTAGCTCTTCTGCCTCCACCCTAGAGGAGACAGCTTCGCTCAGGCTAATCTCCCACCCCTCTACGAGACTTTTTCAAGCCCTCTTCCTCACAAACGAAGTGAGTTAGGGAGAGGTAGTTGACTCTGGTGTTAGTTCTTGTGGTAGAGGTAATGTTTCTCCTAATTCAATCTTTCCTTCAGAGTTTATGCTCCATAATGCAAAGGTTGATGTCACGTCTCCAACTTCATTGAAGTCTTGCATTCCCCCAGAACCATAGAAATTGATTTCTTCTCCTTCTCTTAATAACTCTATTCCCTCAACAAGATCGAAAACCTCAGTTCCTGGTGAGTTAGCAACTTCCATTAGATTATTTTTTATGGCCGGGCCTGAAGCTTCTCCTGCTTTTTCCATGGCCAACATAATTAATGAAGCCGCATCGTATGAGTGTGGGACAAATGTGCTTGGTGCCTTACCAAATTCAGTGTCATAATGTTGTTGAAAATCGTCATATGCATCTGAAGCAGCTCTTGGATCTGGTGTTGTTCCCATCATCCCTTCTGCTATGTAGCCTCCTCCTTCTTTTGTTCCAACTTGATCTGCTAAATCACCTGATCGAAGACCTTCTGATAATAACCAATCAGCTTCTTCTAGCATTCCATTTTGATATGCCTCTGAAAGAATTATTGATCCCTCTTCAGGATATCCAACTAAAACCACCAAATCGGGGTCTCCTTCGGCTATTGTTCCAACCTCTGAGGAATAAGAGGATGCATCTCCAGAATATCCTACGGTGTTTATAACTTCCCCACCTAAATTATCTTGAAACCATTTTGTGAATTGGTCTGAAAAACCCTGACCATATGAGTTGTTTATGTATAGAGTACTTGCTGTTTCATAGCCTTTTTCTTTTTTGGCATATTTTGCCATAGCTGCTGCTTGTAGTTCATCTGAGGCACAGGTTCTCCAATAATAACCATTGTCTTCAAGTGTTGTAAAGTATGGAGAAGTATTTGATGGGGATATTTGCACAACTTCATTATTGATCGATGTTTCGACAATAGATTTAGAAACCCCGCTACCAGCTGCTCCTACAAATGCTGGAACAGCATTTACATTAACTAATTTTTGTAATGCTGAATTTGCTGCTTGTGAAGCGGTTTTTGAGTCTTCCTGTATTACTTCTATCTCTTTTTTTATTTTTTCACCATTTTCCTCTATTTGAACTCCACCATTGTTCTCATTTACTCTCATAACTGCTAATTTAACGCCATTGTTCATTGGGGGTCCAAAGTCTTTTAGGTTTCCAGATAGCGGTAGTAGTGATCCTATTGGGATTTTGTCGCTCCCTAAACACCCTGAGATTGGAACTGCTGTCATTGCAGCTCCTGCTCCAATGTATTTCAAAACTTCTCTTCTTGTTATTTTCTTCATTTGATCACACCATGTGACAGTGTCACATATTCAGGGTTAAATGGTTTTTGATTACTTAAAACTTATCCATGATATCGCAGAAAAAGGGCCCAATGATCTTTATGGGTGGGTTTAAGACTTTTCTGATTAATTAATTCAAAATTATCTAAATTGGATTTTTGGTTGTCTAAAATCTCTCTTGGAGAAGAATCCACGGCTATATTCTTGGTTTTTAATATTAAAATCGATTTAGCGTTTCTTTTTAAAAAAAACTTGGCATTCTTTTCGAAGATTTCTGCTTGATTCTTTTGGGAGACGTCTTGGTATAAGAAGTCGACCGAATTGATTAATTCCGAATAATCTTTTGGAGTTCTAGCGTCCCCTAATATTGGGTATATGTTTTCCCTTTCTTTACACCGATTAATTAATTTTTTTAAGGGTTTTTCTGAATATTCTACACCATATATCTTTCCATTCTCAGTTATATCTGATAGATGTGAAATTGTAGTTCCAGTTGAGGCTCCTAAGTATAATACATCTTGTATCGAAGAGAAATCTATTTTTAATCCTTTTTTTATAAGACTAGCTAGTTTGCTTTTTTTGGGTGACCAATGCCTGTATTCCTCTTGATTTATTTTTTTTAATTTTTCTCCATGAACATTTTTCCCAGGTTTTAGGTTTTTTGTATAAAGTTCGCCATCTATTTGCTTTATATTACGAATTCTTTCTCACCTCTTCTAATCTTTGATTTAATTCTTCTTTAATTTCCCTAGATTTATCCTTTTTAGAAAAATAATCAATTCTAGTTGCTATGGCGATTTTTGAAGCTAGAGCTCTAGCTATTTTTCCTCTTTTGTCCCAATGGGTGTTTCTAACATATGGATGTTCGAAAATTATTCCATGTTTTGGAGGGGCAGAGCCATCTCTTAGGTGACGGAATAGGGCTTTTTCTGCTCCTAATACTTGTATAGTTCCTGATGGCTTTGTTGCTAATTTTTTGAGTCCTCCTGCTAGTGAGATTAGTTTGGCTCCCAAGATTTCTCCAGCGATTTTTGATGTGTTTGGTGCAAATTCTTTCATTTCAGCTTTTATGTATTTAGTTAATTTTTTACGTGTTTTTCTTTTCTCGATTAAAAGCTTTGAGATTTGTTTAATTGTTTCTTCCTTTTGTGTAGGGGAATCTTTCTTTTCGTATTTTTTGTATGTTGATTCAATATCCTCAGGTCCATCAAATAATTGTATGAAGTCATTTATGTTGTCTTCTAAAATGTTTATTGATTTATTTAGGTCATTTAAAAGATTTACAGATCTTATTATTGATTCTCCTTTCTCACTAAAACCTTTTTTAATTTTTTCTTGACTTAATTTTTTAAAGAAATCATTTGCTAAGGACCTATATTCGTCGGTGAATTCTTCCAATTTTTTGTTTTTAAATTTCTTTTCTAATTTCCGAGGAGGAGATTTTATTTCTTCATATTTTTCTTGAAATTCTTTTAGCTTTTTTTCTTCTTCATCAAGATTGGTTTGAACTAATTTTTCGACATCTTTTGGGTATAGAAACTTTTCCTTTATCTCTAATCTTTCATTTATTACAAAAATCCCAAACCATGTTTTTATTAAATATTGCATGCAAATTCAATTCCTTCGCTTACACTAAAAATTTTAATAATGATTTGTGATGAACAATATAAAAGGATAATGAGTTTAGAAATTGAAATTAATGGAAAAACATTTGAATCTCCTCTTATGAATGCAGCAGGGATACTAGGAACTACAGCCTCTTCTCTCAAAAGACTTGCTGACAATGGATCAGGTGCTGTTGTAACTAAAACCATAAGTCATAAACCTAAAGAAGGAAATAAAGGCCCTAATCTAATTGAAACAAATTATGGTGCCCTAAATTCAATGGGATTGCCAAATCCTGGTGCCAAAAATTATTTGGACGAATTAAAATCCCTAAAACCCTTAAATAAACCCGTTATTTGTAGTGTATTTGGTGAAACTCCCAGAGATGTTAAAAAAGTAGGGAGGTTATTGAAAGAATATGTAGATATTTTCGAACTAAATCTAAGTTGTCCCAATATAGAAGGAGAAGTTATCTCTTCTGATCCTGAAATAGTTAAAAAATATGTTGAGGAATTTGCTCATATTACAAATAAACCTATTTGGGTAAAGCTGTCACCCTCTTCAGATAATATTGTTAATGTTTCATTAGCTGCAAGTGAGGCTGGTGCTGACTCATTGGTGCTGATAAATACCTTAAAGGGAATGTTGATCGATATAGAAAGCGGAAGACCCATATTGGGAAATAAGACAGGTGGGTTATCTGGAGAAGCTATTCACCCCATAGCAATTGAAATAATCTATCAGGTCTATAAAAAAATTGATATACCAATCATTGGGGTTGGTGGTGTTTCTGATAATGAAAAAGCAATTGAAATGGTTATGGCAGGTGCAAAGGCATTACAAATTGGAACAGCGCTTAAAGATGATATTGGTATTTTTAAAAGAATTAATAAGGGAATTAAATCCTATTTGCAAGAAAAGAATATAGATTTGATGGATATTGTAGGATTAAGCCATAAATATTAAATTTCTTTTTCTATTGTTGAGATATCATGTAACATTTTGCTACTTACTATTCCTCCCACAGCTAGGTTCAAATAATACGTAATAAATCTCCAAAGTAATACTAAAACTCCTATCCCTACAAATCCTTTTACTATTGAGTTATAAACAAAATAGAAAACTGTTTCTGCTACCCCTGTTCCCCCTGGAGAAATTGGAATCATTATCGAGATCATAACTAGTGCATACCCAGCGAAAGCCAATATATATTGAACATCATACCCTAACCCCCTCAGAAGAAGATAAGGAATACTAAATTCTAAAGTCCAAAATACCGCAGTTATTAAAAAACCAAGGATTAGGTATTTTTTTTCACCTCTTAGAAACATCCATAGGCTTTCATTGAAGTTATCTATCTCCTCATATATTTTTTTTATGAGAACAGGTTTTATTTTTTTAATAGGTTTTTCAAAATATCTAAAAAATCCTTTTATCTTTTCGGGTTTATAGAGACTAATTAGAAGCAAAGCTATTACTAGAACCATTAAAGATATTACAAAAATTACTATTGCTTCCAAACTAACGAAAGAGCCTTCTGCAAGGAATATATCCCCTATTAAAAATAAACCCAAAGCAGTTGCAAACATCAAAAACAAGAAATCTAATGTTCTTTCCCCAAAAACAACTGCACTTGCACATCCAGGAGTGCCTCCTTCTTCTCTTCCTAACAAATAAATTCTGACAGGTTCTCCTCCTGCATAAGAAGGAGTTAAAGCAGCTGCGAACATACTCGACAAAACAATCTCAAAGCTTCTTTTGAATTTTATCTTCAAGGTAGTGAGATTGGATAAGAGACTGACTCTAAGACCCCATACCAACCAACTTGAGATGTGGGCTAGAACAGCAATTATAAAAAAAGAAGTATCTATTTTATCTATTTCCGCAAAGAGTCCTTTGCTAAATGTATAATACAAAATTACACTTATCGTAGAGAGACTTATGGTCAAAGATATTATTAATAACTTATGGGTTTTCTTCATAGTATACTCCAATTATCAGACTTATTTTTTAGATTTATTGCTATCTGAACAGAGAAAGCTAATAAGGCTTTTTAAAAAATAATGGCTGATTGTATTTATTTTTTCTCCTATCCAGACCATTTCAAATCAAATAGTAAATTTAAAGTTTTTAAGGCCCACATAAAGAAATACTATTAAAAAACTTTGAATATTTTACTAAAAAATTAAATATCAATCCCATTCGATAATGTCTTACTTAGGTGATTAGGTGAAGGTTTGTAATTATTTGGAGTTGGAAAGTGCCTTTGCTACTAGTGGAATTGGAACAGCAGTTGAAAACCAAAGAAAAGCCCTAAAAAAAGTCGGTATCGAAAGTATTGATAACCCTAGAGAAAATTACGACATTTTCCATACCAATACTATTGGCCCCGGATCTCTCTATTATATAAAAAAATGTAACTTCAATGAAAAAAAAGTAGTTATACACGCTCACACAACATCAGAGGATTTTCAAGACAGTTTTAAGTTTAGTAACCAGTTATCAAAGCCTCTCAAGAAATATTTAGAGTTCTATTATGACCAAGGGGACATACTACTTTGCCCATCAGAATACACCAAAAACCGTTTAAAAGAATATAACATACAAAAAGACCCTATTGTTGTATCAAATGGAATCGACACACAACAGTTCACACCAAACCCTACCTTAAGAAAAGAATATAGAAAAAAACTTAAGCTAAAAGGAGTCTCTGTTTTTGCAGTGGGCAGTGTTTTCAAACGTAAAGGGGTTGACACATTTGCTAAAATTGCAAAAAAATTTCCTCAAACTGATTTTATTTGGTTTGGACCCCAATACAGGGGTTTACAAAAAAAAGAGACAAAGAAAACGATAAAAAATTCTCCAAAAAATGTAACATTCACAGGTAAAATTAATAACATACTAGGGGCCTATTCTGCAGGAGACATATTTTTATTCCCTTCTAGAAACGAAAACCAAGGTATAGCTATTTTAGAAGCAGCTTCCTGTGGAAAACCTATATTAATTAGAGATATACCCGCATTTAATTATTTAAAACACGAAAAGAATTGTTTAAAAGCTAAAAAAGAAGAAGAGTTCAAAAAACACCTAGATATATTGCTAAACAACGAAAACCTTAGAAATAAATTGTCAAAAAATGCAAGAATGAGTGCTGAACAACATTCACTCAAAAAAATTGGTAATCGATTAAAAAAAATATACAAGGAAATAGCATGAACATAGCAATTTTCACAGATACCTATTTTCCTCAAATAAATGGAGTGACTTACACTATTTCTTTATGGAAGGAAGAACTAGAGAAAAGAGGACATAAAGTAAAGGTATTTTTTCCAAAATCATCCTATTCACCAAAACAAAATGAAATTGAAATAAAATCAATTTCATTACCCTTTTATAATGGCTACCGAATTGGATTACCAACCAAGTTAAATAAATACCTAAAAAATACAGATACCATCCACACTCATACACCATTCTCACTTGGGATGATAGGAGCTTATTATTCAAAAAAACTAAATATCCCAAGAATTAGTTCCTATCACACTCCTCCTGAGGATTATATTGACTATTTACCTGGTAGCTCAATCCTGAAATTTCCTTTAATTCCAATTTACAGATTTTGGGAAAGAAAATTCATGAACACTAGTCTCGGAGTAACTGCACCATCCAAAACAGCTAAATTAGAATTAGAGGACAAAGGTATCGATAATGTTTTTGTCCTTGAAAATGGAGTTGATACCGACTTCTTTTTCCCTACCAAAAAAACATTTAAAGAAAAATTTGAAGCAAATCATTTAATTGGTTATAGCGGTAGACATAGTAAGGAAAAAAACTTAATTGATCTAATTAATGTTGCTGAAAAACTAAAAGATGCCGAAGTTCTAATTGCAGGAGACGGTCCTTATAAATACGAATATGAAGAAATGGCAGACGGAATAGAAAACATTCACTTCTTAGGTTTTTTAGATAGAGAAGAACTACCTAGTTTTTATTCTTCATTAGATGTTTTCGTTTTTCCCTCACTAGCAGAGACTCAAGGATTAGTTGGTTTAGAAGCCAACGCTTGTGGAACACCAATTGTTGGAGCCAGGGAAAAAGCTCTAAAAGAAACTATCATAGAAGGTGTGAATGGGTATAAATATGAAGCAAACAATATTTCTGATTTATATAATAAAATCAAATTATGCCTGGATAAAGAGGAAGAGTTAGAAGAAAAATCAAAAAAACTGGCGGAAAAACATTCAATTGAGAACGCCATTAAAAAATTAGTTAACCACTATAAAAGAGTGATCAAAAGATATGAAACCAAAAAATTACTTAATTAAGGAAAAAAGGAGCGAAGCTCCATCTGTTAATAGTTTGATTCTTAATAAGCAACTAGATTCTAAACTTGGGCAGTTCTACATGGTATGGGCTAAAGGAATTGATGAAATACCCATATCTCCCTCCTCTGTAAATCCTGGCAGGTTAACAATAAGGAATGTTGGAGAAGCTAGTGAAAAGTTATGCCAATACAAAGCTGGAGAAAAAGTTGGATTAAGAGGTCCATTTGGTTCTTCTTTTGAAGAAAGAGGTGAAAAAATTTTATTAGTTGCCGGAGGTATCGGATCAGCTCCTATTTTACCTTTGGCAAAAAAAATGAGAGATAAAGAAATTACGATAGCGCTTGGAGGTATAACTAAAGAGGAATTGTTGTTTGTATCGAAGTTTAGAGAGCTGGGAAATACAATAGTTGCAACAGAAGATGGATCGAAGGGGTATCAAGGATATGTAACAGAAGCGATTTCCGATCTAGATATTTCGGCGTTTGATTCGGTATATAGTTGTGGGCCTGAACCCATGATGTATAAGGTTTTTAAGAGAGTTAGAGATAAGGAAATCTTCGCTCAGTTCAGCCTTCATAGATACATAAAATGTGGCGTAGGTTTATGTGGCTCTTGTTGTATTGATCCTGAAGGTTTGAGAGCATGCGATGAAGGTCCTATATTTAATAAAAATGAATTAAAGAACTCAGAGTTTGGTTCATACAAAAGGGATTCGTGTGGAAGAAAAACAGATTTAATTTAGGGGGTTTTTAGACGTGTCTAAGAAAATAATTAGGTTTCTTTTTAATGGGAAACCTCAATATGGAAAAATAGTAGAAGATAAAGTTATCTTAGATTCAAAAGAGAAAAAAATTGAGGATTTGGAAATTCTTCCTCCTGCAGTGCCAAGTAAAGTGATTTGTGTAGGATTAAACTATGAAGACCATGCTGATGAATTAAATCAAGAATTGCCTGAATCTCCTGTATTTTTTTATAAGCCTCCTAGCTCTATTATTGGTCATAATGATAAGATTCTATTACCTAGAGATGCTGGTAGAATCGATTACGAAGCAGAGTTGGCAATAGTTATTGGCGAAAGATGCAGAAACCTAGATAAGAGTGAAGTGAAGAAGAAAATTTGGGGTTATACCTGTTTAAACGATGTTACAGCAAGAGATATCCAGGATAAGGAAAGACAATGGGTGATTAGTAAAGGATTCGATTCTTTCTGCCCTATAGGTCCTGTGATCAGTAAAAGCATTCCAAAAGAGGCAGAGATTAAGTCTATAAAAAATGGGGAGGTAAAACAGAAATCGGATCTTAAAAACTTAATTTTCGATGAGAAAGAATTGATCTCTAGGTTATCTCAAACAATGACCTTGAAGAAAGGAGATATTGTTTCCACTGGCACTCCAAAGGGTGTTGGGAAATTAGAGCACGGTGACTCGATAGAGGTTAAAGTTGAAGGAGTTGGAACCTTAAAGAATATTTCTATATCAGAATGAAAAGAGTTAATATTGAAAGAGACTTTGAAGGTAGTTATAAATTATTGTTAGATAATTATTCGAAGTTCCTTCCAATTTTTTCTCTCATGCTAGCGATTAGTGTAGTCATACAACTCTTAATTGTAATAAGTGGGGGATTGAGTGCTTTTTCATTTATTTTAACAAATAAATTTTCAATCCTAATTGAGGCATTTAATTCTAGGAATTTCAGTCTATTTTTTGAGATCTTACAAGATAATCCTCTTTTTCTTCTTATAGTTTTAATTACTTTTTTATTGGTTCTAATAGTCGTATTACTTGGTTATAGTGCTTTTTATGGAGCAATATTAGAATTAATAAAAAAATCACTAGTGAAAGAAGATTTAAAAACTGGATATGGATTAATTGGATCTAAAAAGTTCACTAAAAGTATCTTTAAACTGCATATCCTTTTTTTATTTCTTGGTGTAGTTTTCTTTGTTCCAATCTATTTCTTAACCCCATACTCAAGAGGGTTATCAGCTTTATATTTTTTATTTTCAATTATCTGCCTAACATTGATTTATGTTGTTTTTTTCTTTTTTGCAAAAGAAGCCATTGTATCAGGAGATAAAACAATAATAAAGGGTATTAGGTCAAGCGCCTCCTTTGTGACTAATAATCCTCTTGAAGTTTTATTTTACCTAATTTTATTTGGGATGGCTTCACTACTCATAGGCAGTTTTAACCTAGCTTTTTCAACTCTATTTAACACTCCTATCAGGGGATTAACAAATGCTCTAATGGTCTTTCTTATATACCCTTTCTTTACTATACTAAAGATGGTGATGTATTCAGATTGGAGAAAAGTCGAGATAAAGACAAAATATGAGTTAGAGCTAAAGAAAAGAATTCTTAATGGATTTAAAGAGAATCTAAGAGAATTAACTTTTTTTAATAAAAAAAATCTCATTCTTGTTTTAATATCATTCTCTATTTTCATAGTAGGAAGTTATATTGGTTGGGTTTCAGGTAGTAGGTTACCAGTATTAGAGCTACCTGAAATTAGCGGTAGTTTTTCATTTCCCATTTTCATCCATCTGATGTTTCACAACTTAATTACAGCCCTAGGGATAACTTTCAGTGGATTTCTGTTTGGAATTCCGACCATTGGAGCTTTATTATTAAATGGTTTTTTAGTTGGAGTTGTTTCTACTACTAGTGGTGGATTGAATGCCTTTTTGTTTGGTATATTGCCTCATGGGGTCATAGAGATTCCTGCTCTATCGATTGCTGGAGGGGTAGGATTAAAACTTGGAGGCTATGTCTATGAGGTATATAGAGGGAAAAAGGATTTTATAGAATTAGGTAAAAAAATGGAAAGATGTTTTTTGGTTATAGCTGGAACAATCCCTCTTTTTCTAGCAGCTGCTTTGATTGAGGCTCTAATAACTCCGTGGTTTATCTCTATCTTTCTAAATTAACTAGAGTATTTTTTTTAGTTTGATGTTTTTATTTGTTTTTTCAATTGCTCTTTCATAATCTCTTTCTAGATCAAACATAGCCCTTATAGCATCAATGTTTTCAGGAACTACATCAGATTCCTGGTGCACAGCTTGAAAGAAACTCAACTCATTTTCTTCAAACCCTATTGCTTCTTTCCAGATAGGAATTTCCATCAAATCGTTTCTTTTTCTTCCTTTATCTCTTGCAACTTCAATTAATTGTGAAGTAGAATCTATCTCCAACCCTTCATCTATTAAACTAACTCTTGGAGTTTCTTCTAAAATAGAAATAATTTCCTCCTCATTGAGGTTCTTATCGAATTCGATATTAATTGCATGTAGATGCATTATCGTTGTTGGAACTTTCACCGCTAAGGTTTCTATTTCTATCGATGGGATCACTGTCTGGACATCATGGCCATGGTGGCTAGGAACTTCTAGTTTTGGAATAATAGCATTAAGAGGGCCTCTACTGTCCTGATTTGGGTCTCCACCTCTTCTAATCATAGTTGCTCTCACTTTTTCTATCTCAAAGTTTTTATGAATACCTGAAAGTGTCCTGCACAAAGCTGTTGTGTTGCATGATACTACTCTTAGAAAGTCTCTATCAATTGCTTCTTCATAGTTTACCAGTGTATTAAATGAAAAACCTGCTACTTCATGATCTTCCCCTCCTTGAAATATAGCTTTGATGTCTTTTTTCTCGTAAAGCTCTTTGTTTTTTGCTCCTATACCACCTGGAGAGCAATCAACAACTATATCAGATTTCCCTAGTAAATCGTGTATATCCCCTTGTATCTCGACTTCTGATTCTTTGAAATCAGACACTTTCTCTGGAATTGCACTATAAAGACCATAGCTGTTTTCATTAGCTATTTTTCCTTCGTAATCAGGATGGGTCTTAGTTACACCAGTTAGCTCTATATCGTCCTGCATTTGAACTGCATCGGCAACTCTCTTGCCTATGGTTCCATATCCATTAACAGCGACTTTAGGTTTCATTTTATCCTCCTTAATAAAATCTTGATTTAATTAACCAAAGCAATACTGTGCTTGCTACTATACAAAAAGAAAATGAAATTAATAATATCCCATAGCTTTGATTTGTGAAGTTTTTCTCTATTAAAAACATTATTCCTTCAATCATTGAAATAATTAATACAAATGAGATTATTCCACTTAAACCACCAAAATAAAGTGCTTTCTTAATTTTCTCTCCTCTATAATCCAAAAAAGTAGTAGATGCTACAAACGAGATAGCGCTAATAAGAGCTGCGTAGGGTATTAACTCAATTATATATGGTGCTTTGCCTGATGCTATGAAAAAAACTCCTATTCCAACAATTAGGAATAAAAAACCCATTAGTATAGAGATTCCTAGAATTCTCAATAAATAATTTAGAAACCTATGGATAATATCCCTCTATTATGTTCTTATTTCTTAATTTGAACACTTAAGTTTAATTGTTATTCTTTTCTCGCCACTAATTCAAAAATTGGTGTTGATGTCCCCGACGACCTAATTTCTTGGTAGTAGTGTATCTCCATGTTTTTCAAATCTTCTTTAATCTCATTTGGCTTAAACCTATATTTTTTTGGTGGCCCCTTTATGATGTTAAAATTCTCTATATCCAAATGATGTTTGTAAAAAAACCAACCTTTGTTTTTGATTGCTTTTTCTATTCTGGGAATATCCCTCTTCAGATAAAAGTTTGTTGATATAACCAAATCATAGTACCTACAAGGTAATTTAGTTTTTTCAAAATCATCCTTAATCCAATTAACATCTAAATCTTTTTTGTTTGACCTTTTACTAGCTATTTCTAATGCTTTTTTTGAGATATCTGTTGCATCAACGTCAAATCCTTTTTTTGCGAGGTATAGAGAATTTTTTCCTGCTCCACAAGCTATGTCCAGTGCTTTTCCTTTTTTTATCTTATCATGCCATTTTTTTAACAAATTTGTAGGAGATTCAGCAGTATGATCTCCTTTACTATATCTCTTATCCCATTTTCTAGCTTTTTTTCTTTTCATCTTAAATTCCATTTATTGGTATAGATTTTTCTTTTTAAAGGGAAAATTTTGTTTTGGAATGTTGGATAAAGTAGTTGAAAATTTTAAATCGATTGAAGATAAAGGTTTTAAAGTTCTTAGAGGGATTGAAACTGGAATGAAAACATATCATTGGGTCCCTATTGATGAAGTTTCAACTTTTTCTGGTTTACCCTTAGAGGAAGTAAGATATAGATTGGATAGATTAGACAAGTTCGAGTTAATTGAAGGTAAAAAAATTGGAAATAAAAGGTTTAAACTAAACTTCAACGGATATGATGCACTTGCTTTAAATGTTTTTGCCAATAGAGACTCAATAGATTCTATAGGAGGAGAAGTAGGGTTTGGCAAGGAGGCTGAAGTTAGAAAAGCAAAATGGAAAGGTAATGAAGTAATTGTTAAATTCCATAGAGAAGGAAAAGTTAGTTTCAGGAAGATTAAAAAAGAAAGAGATTATTTAGGTGACAGAAAGCATTTTTCATCCATGTTAATCGCCAAATTAGCTGCTAAAAGAGAATATGAAGTATTAGATGAGTTAAGTAGTGATGTGAGAGTTCCCGAACCCTTTGATTGGAATAGACATTCTATTGTTATGGAAAACATTGAAGGTGACGAATTAGCCAATGTCACCTTGAATGAGGAAGATGCGAATTTTATCTTTGATATTCTAGTTGACGAGATTAAAAAAACATATTCGCTTGGCTTTATTCATGGTGATATGAGTGAATTTAATATATTGATCTCCGAAAATCAAGTCAAAATCATTGATTGGAGCCAGAGTGTTAACCTTGACCATCCTAATTCCCAAAGCTTTCTCAAGAGAGATGTTGAAAATTTATGTAGTTATTTTAATCGAAAATATCAATTAGGTATTAATATTAAAGATTGTTTAGAAAAAATTAGGTCATAATGAGGAAATATTTAATTGTTGGAGTTGATCCTGGAACTACCACCGGATTGGCTGTTTTAGATCTAGAACGTAATGTACTAAAGATTGACTCAATTAGGGATATTTCTTTGAATCAATTGATTGAGGTTATAGTTGATTTAGGTAATCCAATATTGATTTCTACTGATGTCTCCCCTGCTCCTGATAGTGTTTTACAATTATCAACGATGTTAGATGCCGAAGTATGGAGACCAGATAAATCACTCAGCAGAAGAGAAAAAAGAGAGCTAACCAAAAATTATGATACAGATGATAAGCATGAATTAGATGCTTTAGCAGCTTCTCTTAAAGGTTATAGGTTTGTCAAGTCGAAAAAAAAGAGTGTAAAGGGTAGATCTCCCAGTGATCTTGAAGATAGAGAGCTTGTTAGATTAGTTATTGAGGGAAATAGTTTGAGAGAAGCAATTCAAGAACTGAGACAAAAAAAAGAATCGAAAAGAGAATCTAATGAGAAAAATAAATCTCTCAAAGAAAGTGAGAAGAAGATGAAAGGATTAGAGAAAAAGGTGAAAGAACTTCAAGACCAAATTAAAGATTTAGAAGAAAAAAATAGAAGAAAAGAAGAAAAGATCAAGGATTTAAAACGGGAGATTAGTAAAATAAAAAGCCATAAGTTCTTAAAAGCTATTGAATCAACTGAAATTGAAAATAGAAATCAAAAGATAAAGAGTTTAAAGAAGGAATTATCTGAAAAGAAAGATGAACTTAATAGATTATCTAAGCTTATTAGTGTTTCAGATAGAATTGATTCATACAGAGAGAAAGAAAATAAATTAGTTCTAAAAAGACTGTCCTCCTTCACTAAAGATGACATTAATGAATTAGAGCAACGAATAGGTATAGAAAATGGTGATATACTATTCATTGAGGATGCTAGTGGAGGGGGAAGTGAGACTGCAAAGAAACTTGCAGACAAGGTGAAAGCTATAGTTATAAATAATAACTTATCTCATATGGCTGAGAAAATTTTTGTGAAAAGAGAGGTCGCACATATAGATTCTTCCAAATTGGATTTAAAGCTTTACGACAAGTTTGCAATAGCTGATAAGAATCAATTAGAGAACTTAATTGAAGATAAGGAAAATAAATTGGCTAATATTAAAAAAGAAAAATTTAGATCAAAATATGGTGACTTAGAAAGTTTTTAGTTCACCTTTAATTACTTTTTGAGTTATTTCATCAATGTTATCGAGCCAATCCTCGGCTATTGCCGCGGCAGTATCTCTTATTATATTCATCTTGCTTTCATCTTGAGGGAATACCTGTATGCTAACGCATCTTGGATCATTTATAGGTTGAATTATCTCTGAAAGTAAACGAACGTATACCTCGTTTACTTGATTTACTTCTTCCGCTATATCTCTGGCGATTTCATTTGAAAGTAAATTGTAGATTTTGCCAATGTGTGTTTTAGGGTTTTTTCCACTACTTGCTTCCATACTCATAGGTCTATTGGGTGTTATTAATCCATTTGATCTGTTTCCTCTTCCTACTGATCCATCATCACCCATCTCTGCACTTGTTCCCGTTACTGTTAGATAGATGCTTTCTTTCTCGATGTCATCAGCTTGATTTATGTTTACTTCGATGGGTAAATTAGTTAGTTTTGAGGATAAATCTTTTACTTTGTTTTTGATTTCTTGCATTAAATTCACATAGGAGGTGACTGAGTTTATTTTATTGGATACAGTCGCGCAAGCGATAGTTAGAGATATTTTTTCGTCTTCTCTTAGCCCCATAACTTTAATATCTTCACCTATCTCCGGTAATTCATCTCTTAGGTTATATAAAAGTCTTTCTGTTTTATAAACTAACTTTTCGGTATCGGATAAGGGGGCAAATCCTACACCGAAAGAAGTGTCATTTGAACAAGGGACGTCATCTTTCTCAAATACATCTTGTAATTCTGTTGAAGTTTCTCCTAATCTAGAATCGAGTATTATATCTTCTTCTACATTTAAGTGATTGAATTTTTCTTTTAAGTAATCTTTAGCAGCCTTAAGAGCTACTTTATTTGTTGGAAAAATCTTATCTCCTACTTTTCTTGTAGCTCTTCCAACTAAAAGTATGTATATAGGTTCAATTACCTCTCCCCCACCTAGTTTTGGATTGGAATTTCCTGCAACAATTTGTGTTTCATCGGTGTTGTGGTGTAAAATTTTTCCGTATCTCTTTTTGTATTCTTTCGATAATTCTCTTGAAACTGATTCAGCTAATCCGTCTGCTATGCTATCAGGATGGCCAATTCCTTTTCTCTCCACTAATTCTACGGATTGATCCTCTACAGGTGTTCTGAGTACATTTTCGATGTTTATGTTTTTTGAATTCGACAATAATACTCCTCCTTATAAGCAATTATCATAGATAATAATAATTTCGTCCTTAAAAAAATTACTGAAGGTTATATGGGAAGTATTCTCACTCTAGGATCTATCTCCCCAATAATCTCTCCATCCTTAAACATTCTCACAATCCCGCCACTTCGAGCTACAGAAACTACTATCGCTTTGGTGGTTTTAGAAATAGCGGCAGAAGCCATATGTCGAGATCCTAACCCATCTGGTATGTCCAAATCTTTGGCTTCTACCTCCAGATATCTACCAGTAGCCTCAATTGTGCCGTTTTCATCAACTATAAAAACACCATCTAATTGAGCTAACTCCTTAATGGATTCCCAATTCTCTCTATTTTTAATGTCTCTAATCCCCTCACCATGCCCCTTATATGGATTTAGTATGAGTTGACTAGAATGTTTTAAAACTTCTTTTGAATCACCAATTATAAAGGCCGTTCCAATTGGTTTTCCTTCACGCCCTTCTCTTCCAATTTCAATTGCTAAGTCTACAATTGTTCCCATAACACCTATATCCACTCTCCCAGTGCTCTTATATACAGATTTAAGCAATGGGTCCTCGGAAACCTTATATATGGTTAATCCAACTGATTCTTGATTCATTCCTCCTACTCCAACAACTTGGTCTCCAATGTTAATTTTTCCCCTGGCATATGCCATCATAATTGCATCTTGAAGTTTTTTAGCAAAATTATCTGTACCTTCTTTCGTACTAAGCTTAAATTCCTCTTGTTCACCACTATATGTCTTTTCTGGAGTTGTTACAACAAAAATAGAGAAATCAAAGTCTCTTTTCTCTATTATTTCACTTATTCCCTGATTTCCTGGTATAACTATTAATGCAGACGCATTTATCTCATCTGTAATTTCAATGGCTTTTTCAAGAAGTTTTGCTTCCATATTTAATCCATTAAATTTTATGGCTGAACTAAAATATTATTTTCTATGTTTCTTTCCAGAAAAAATAATGAGTCTCCAAAAAAATTTTATTAAAACATGATTTTGTGCGACAAATGTGATAAAGAGGCAATTATAAAACAAGATTATTCAGGATCTTATTTATGTAAAGATCACTTTCATGAAAGCGTTGAGAGTAAAATAAAGAAACACATACGGAAAAATTATAGCATAAATGATGGAGAAAAAATTGGAATAGCTTTAAGTGGAGGGAAAGACAGTATAGTGGTTTTACACATCCTAAATGACATATTTGGTGAATGGAAAGATCTAGAATTAGTTTCTTTAACTATCGATGAAGGTATAAGTGGCTATAGAGAAGAAGCTATTAATTTTGCAAAAAAAGATTCAAAAAAATTGTCGATAAAAAACCATATTTTCTCTTTTAAAGAAGAAATCGGTTATTCCTTAGATGGAATAGGAGAAAAAGTTGGAAAAGAGAAAACTTGTAGATACTGTGGTATAATAAGAAGATGGCTTTTAAATAAAAAAGCTAAAGAACTTGATTTAGATAAAATTGCAGTTGGACACAACCTAGATGATGAAAGCCAATCTGCTCTAATGAATTTTTTAAGAGGAGAAACAGAAAGATTAGAAACACTTGATACAGACACCTCTTACAAAAAAGGATTTGTGCCTAGGATTAAACCTTTAAGAGAAATTCCTGAAAAAGAAGTGGGTCTATATGCCAAAACTAGAAAAGATATGAATGCACATTTTGCTAGTTGTCCGTATTCTGACTGGGCGCTTAGAGGAGAGATTAGGGATATTTTGAATAATTATGAAAAAAATCATCCAGGAGCAAAATATTCAATCCTCAGAGGAGTTGAAAAGACTGCTCCGAGAATCAAAGAGGTTACAGAATCAGCAAACTTAGATGAATGTAAGTTATGTGGAGAACCTAGTAATAATAAAATCTGTCAAGCATGCAAACTAAGAAGAAAATTAAGAAAAAAATAGAGTTATTGATTGAGTGAATTACCCCTACCTAACTCACGTTTTTCGTGAGGAAGGAGACTTCTCACCTATTAAGTTAAAAAAAAGGAAAGGATTATTTTATCATGTCTATATCAAGACCTTGAGTGGCTTTTTCAGAATTTTGCCTTACCTCAGTAGCTTTTGAGTTTGCTCCCACTACTTGAGCACTTCTAACTCCTGTCATTATTACCATTACTCTCACTTTTCCTTCATATTCATCATTAATCCTAGCTCCCCAGATCATATTTGAGTTTGAATCAAGTTCATATGTGAGATCTTCTGCTATTTTTTCTGATTCTTTGAGTGTGAGATCCGATCCTCCTGTTATGTGAACTAAACACCCTGTAGCACCTTCATATTCAACATCTAATAATGGATGATTTAATGCTTCTCTTACTACTTGGCCTGATTTGTCTTGATCACTTGTTTCTCCAATAAGCATTACCGCTACTCCTCCACTATCCATGATTGTCTTAACATCTGCGTAATCTAGGTTTATCAAAGACGGTTGAGTAATTGTTTCAGCTAATCCTTTGACAGTTTCCGATATCAATTGATCCATTACGCTAAAAGCTTGTTCTATCGGTAGGTCTGGAACATAATCTAGTAATCTATTATTATCTAAAACTATCACTGTATCTGATTTTTTTCTTAGTTTTTCGAGTCCTTGTTCGGCTTTTTTGAGTCTAGATCTTTCAACATGGAAAGGTGTTGATACCATCCCCACGACTATGGCACCTTGTTCTTTCGCAATATCAGCAACTATAGGAACAGCTCCTGTTCCTGTTCCGCCTCCCATACCTGCTGTGACAAAAACAAGGTCTGATCCATCTAAAACTTCTTCTAGTGTTCCTCTAGCTAGTTCTGCTGATCTTTTTCCCATATCAGGATGCCCACCAGCGCCTAGTCCTTTGGTGAGAGATTTCCCTATGAGAATTCTTTTATCAGCTTGAACCATCTCTAAATGTTGTTTATCTGTGTTCAGTGCTATTGTTTCAGCACCTTCCACGCCTATTCTATGCAATCTACTTACTGTGTTATTTCCAGCTCCACCGCATCCACAAACTACGATCTGTGGTTTTCCAAATTCTTCGAATTCTTCTAGTTCATCTTTGTTTTCTCTAAGTTTTTTTTCTTCGTTAGAATGCTCTAACGCATCACTAATTAAAGAGTCCATAATTTCCCATCCCCTCTAAAGAGTCTTATTTCAAGATTGCTATCTTACATTTTATATAGCTTTTGGTTAATTCCTTCTTGAAACCAATTAATAGTTTCACCTGGCCTCTGTTTCCTTTTATATATGGGGGTCTCTTATTTAATTTATATATGGGGGTCTCTTATTTAAAAACGAAAAACGCCCCCACCCCCTCTTACACTTCTTTTTTATTATTTTAGGGGTGTGCGAATTAATTAGCTTTTATTATTGGTGATTTTATAACTTCCTCCTATGGAAGCACACCAGCTGGTGAGGACGGTTGTAAACAGGAAGATGGTTCCGGAGCAGCAGGGAAGGGGAAGAAGAGGATACGGAAACTTATCGAGAGTTAGGGTGCTTGTTTACGCTGCAGTGAAGGGGATACACAACGACAGCAAACTTGTGAGGCATCTGGAGAAGAGGGGTGAGGTGAGAAGCTCCCTTGGACTAAACAACGTTCCACACAGGTCAAGGATCTCGAGGTGGAGAAAGGAGTACAAGAAGCTGCTTGAAGAGGTCTTTGAGAGGATATCTGAACTCGTGAGAAAGATAACAGGCTCGAACCTCCTTATAGTTGACTCCACTCCCCTAGAGGATTACATGGATGAGGATGCAACTGTGGGCTACTACTCAAAGGGAGCTTTCAAGGGCTTCAAAGTTCACCTCTCGGTAAACCAACTCGGACTGCCAATGAGAGCGGAGATCTCGAAGGGGAACAGGCATGACACAAATTACTTCGAGGAGCTGTTGATAGACGCCTCAAAAGTGTTGGGGGACGCTGGATACGACTCCAGGGATAACAGAGAAGTGGCCAGAAGTAAAGGTGAAGGAGCCATTTATCGCTAGAAATCCAAGGAACACCGGCGAACAGTATGAGGCTCCCAAACTACTGAAGAGGAAGCGCTACATAGTGGAGCAGTTCAACTCTCTCCTTAAGACGGTTTTAAATGAGGCTTGGAAGAGGTTCAAGGGAATAGAAAGGGTTACGTCCATCGTCTACAGCTCCTTGGCTGCGATACTGCTGGTTACCATACCAAACTTAGGCAAGGTTGGGAGAGATGGGTTGAGGACCGTGGCAGAACATTGGGATTGAAGTGATCTAACCCAGGTAGATCAGTTGAACCTTTAAGAGGAGAAGAAGGCAGCGGCATCCGGCGTAAAAGTTTAATAGTGAGGGAATAGGATACCGCAGGTAAAGAGAGAAAGAGAAGGTCAATAGAAGTCAGTTTTTCCATCAAAATAGTGAAAGAACAGCGGCCTGGAGGCCGCTGCCAAGCAGTAGAAAAGTATTATGTTCTCCATAAATATTTAAATTCGCACACCCCTATATTATTTTTTAAAAACTAAACGAGGTCTGTAGTTATTTAGTGACATTCTCACCCACCTAATCTTTTGATTAGAAAGGTATCTTCTCGACCCAAAAAGATAAAATGTTTAAAGTGGATACAAAAAAAGAATTTCTTATATAAATTAAAAGTTTATCAAGACACGCAAGAATCTTATGTTAGATAAAACTTATATTGGATAAAATGAAAGTAATCTACCTAAAATTAATCGAATTATCATTATCACTAATAATAGCCCTAATCAGTCTATATGGGGTTAAAATATCTGAAGTTGTTTATTATCGTAGAGGAATTTCTTTCATTTTTATCGGGTTTGTAACTCTCTCAATAAAATACCTAATCTCCATAATAGGTTATTCCAATGAAATGGGGTTAAAAATAATTAGCCTCATTGGACTTGGATTGGTCCTCTTCGGTATAACTATCCTAACTTGGTTTAGGAAGAAACTAGGTCTCTGAGGTGGTTTTTTTGAGCATAGATGAAAATATCTCCAAAATCTGGGAACAAAAACCTTCTCTATGGGAGGAAAAAAACCTTCAAACTCGATCCGAATTAGGAGACGAAATAGATGTTTTTGCTCTAAAGAACTTTCAAAATCATATCCTGTTATATAATCCCGCTATCCTTTCAAAAATCTATGATTCTACTCACACCATAATTCAAAAAGAAGTTGAAAAATGGTCAAATAAAACCGGTCTTTCTTCATTTTTCAAAGAAGAATTTTCTAGTTTAGAGGAAAAAAGAAAACATAAAATTTTGAAATCCTTGATTGAAGAACATATAAACACAATAACAAAAAAATTGGGTCTAGGAGTATTATCTTTATCCTCAGTGAACTTTGAGGAAAACAAGATAGAAGTAAAAGTCAACGAATGTGCCGAAGCTCATGAGACAAGCACTATAGGCCACCCAATTTGTTTCAATATGGCATCCATTTTAGCAGGTGAGATAGGAGAAAAATTCAACAATTGGCATTGTTACGAAAAGGAATGTAAAGCAAGTGGATCAAATACTTGTAAATTCATAATCGCTCCTCAAGAACAAATTAATGAAGAGCTTAGAGAATTTTTAGATTTGCCATCTCGAATTTCTTTCACATTACAGGGAAAAATAACTTCAATGATTTCAGAATTCAAACGAGACATAGACTATACCCCAATACTCGAAGAATCCACAAATAGATTATCTTATATCTTACCTAATATGGACGGAAGGGATCGTAAAAAATTAGGTAGCGATATTCATCTCAAGGGGTTTCAGCAATTTTATCTTTCTTTTTTAAATGATGACTTTGAAGAGAGGGGAAAAACCTTGTATGAAGTCGGCTTTGAAAGTGGAAAGAGATTTTCTAAAATAATCTCGGTAATGGGAATGAGAAGCCAAGATAAATTGAATGTTTTACCACGATTATTTGATAGATTAGGTATGGGTCTTTTAGAATTAGAAAAAGAATCTAATGGATATAAAGTAAGAGTTAAAGAATGTGGATATAGTTATGGTCTACATCTCGAAGAGAAGATTTGCTTCTATAATTCCGGTTTTTTCTCTGGAATGATATCATCTATAGAAAATCAAAAATTCGAAGGAAAAGAAACTAAATGCAGCGGAAATTCTAGTGAATATTGTGTTCATTCAATCCAACCATCAGAAAAAGAAGAGAAGAGTGATTAGGCCTATGATAAAATAAGCTTCAAAATTTCCTCTTCCTCCAATATTTACTGTTATAAGCCTCTTTTGTTTTATTTCTCTAATTGCAAATATGGAAGAAACTAGCAAACCAAGTATTGCTGATGAGAAAAATAGGTTAGCTGAAGAGGTATTAAGAAATATAGAAGCAGGTAATACTAAAAAAACTGGATAAATTGGAGTTATTATGCCAATTGCTGATTCTATACCCGAAAGATACATATAAATCGCTGTTGTTAGGGAAAAAAGCAGCACAAATTCCATTGGTGGGGTCTTTGTAAGTAGATAAATTGCATAAAATACAAAAACTAAAAAGCCAAGATTAAGATTAATGTTGCTTTCAATTACTTTGGAGTCTCTATTTCTTTTCCTAATAGATCCATATCTCTTTTTAATAAATTTTTTGTAATCTTCACCTAATTTTGGTGGTAAAGTTTTTGCCTTTGTTATCGGCGCGTTTATTATAGATAATAAGTACCCTATCGACATTACCAAGATCAAAACATAAGAGCCATAAGTGGTTGTTTGATAGTAAAGTAATAAACCTATAGATACAATCAAAATTAGTCCATAGGAGATATACGTTTTCTTAGTAGTGGGAAGCTCTATAAGGCCCTTTCTCATTAGATAAGTATTGTCTATTTATTTTTATATAATAATTTTGATTTGACATCCTCCCACTTCTGAAGAGGTGGGCTTTCTTCTAACTCCAAATTAATCCTCACTGAGGCAAACACTGGAGGATTATCATCGGACTAGTAAACTCCGCTTAAAGTAACCTATTATTCTCTCAAACCCTCACAAAGGTTAATAAAAACGATAGGTTTCGAGGTTTTTAGGAGCTCTTGTGTCTATATGAAACTTTTGATAAAGAGTGGATGCTAGATCTATGCATTTTTGCTCATTTCCATGAACAGTTAGAACTCTTTCTGGTCTTGAATCTAGGTTTCTTATAAATTCAATTAATTCTTGTCTATCTGAATGCCCTGAAAAACCCTCCACACTATTTACGTCAAGTTTTATTTTGATGCTGTCAGTTCTACCATCATCACCTGGAAGGGGGACTTCTTCCCATCCTTTCTCTATCCTTCTTCCAAGTGTTCCTTCAGCTTGGTATCCAACAAAGATTAGGCTATTCTCTATTTCAGGTCCTAACTGCCTCAAATATTCTAAGATTGGTCCTCCATTTAGCATTCCTGAAGTAGATAATATTATTGAAGGTTCATTGTTTCTTATAATTTTTTCGCGCATATTTTGACTGTCTACTCTTTGGAAGATATCTGATAAAAATGGATTATTTTCTTTATGGAAAATTCTGCTTTTTATTTTTTCATTTAAGTATTCTGGATAGGTTGTGTGGATTGCAGTTGCTTCCCATATCATACCATCTAAATACACTGGAACTTCTGGAATCTTGTTATGTCTCATCTGTTCTTCTAACACCAGCATTACTTCTTGAGATCGTCCTACTGCAAAAGAAGGGATTAAAACCTTTCCATTTCTATTTATGGTTTTTCTAATTATTCCCTGAAGCTTTCCTTCAGCTTTATCTCTGGAGGGTTGGTTGTCTTTTGCTGCTCCATATGTTGATTCCATTATAAGAGTTTCTACGCGGGGGAAATCCTTAGATGCTTTATCGAATAACCTTGATTTCCCTGAGTTGAAATCTCCCGTGATTGTGACATTGTATAGTCCTTCACCTATATGAAAATGGGATATACTTGATCCTAAGATATGTCCGGCATTGTGAAGTGTTAATCTAAGGTCAGGAGCTATATCAGTTACTTCGCCATATTCTAGAGGAACGGTGTGTTTTGCAGCTTCTCTAACGGTTTTTGAATTATAAGGAACTTTTCCATCATCTCTAGCCGCTATATCAATATAGTCAAGTTGTAATAGCGCCATTAAATCTCTTGTTGGAGCTGTACAATAGACTGGGCCATCATAGCCATATTTGAATAATAATGGGATGAGGCCACTATGGTCTAGATGGGCATGTGTTAAAACAACAGCATCTAAATCATCTATCGGAGTGGCTTCTGGAACATAAATGTAAGGTGTATCATCATCTGATCCAGGTTTAATCCCACAATCTACTAGGGCCTTAGTATTAGGTGTGGATAATAGGGTGCTGGATCTTCCTACTTCCCTTGAGCCACCTAGATGAGTTGTCCTAACCCATTCTTCGTCTGTTTTGGGTTCTCGATGTATCTCTCTTCCTATCCTTTGTAATATTTGTTTTCTTTCCTGACTTTGTGATCTTAAGTATTCCCGGACGCTTTCTACAATAGGAGCTTCAATTGGTGGTGTTCTTATTACCTTGATTGTCCATCCTATGTTTTTTGTAATTTCTCTTAGTGTCGATCCATATTTTCCTATAACGAGACCTGGTTTTTTTGCTTCTACTGTTGCTTCTCCAAATTCTGAATCGAAATAGATTTCTTCGATTCCTGCATCTTGAGGAACTATTTCTTTTATCTTTTTCTTTGATTTTTCAGGTTTTTCTAAAACGTTACTATCTGGTCTAACTGTTACTCTCTTTCTAAGTTTTTTAGCTAGATCTCTGACCATATCTCCGTCTTCAGCGAATTCCCTAGGGTCTTTTGTATATATAACTACCTCTGGTCCTTCAAAATCCACATCGGAAATAGTTATGTTTCTTGGGACTTCTTCTACAATCTGGTCCCTAATCTCTTTAAGTATTTCATCAACTGACATTTTTATTTCTGACTAAAATCAAGATTTTTATAGTTTGCTTTTAACCTCTGAAATTTTTTCTTCTTCAAGTATTTCAAAAGAGTCCTCTGTTATTTTAGCTATATCTATGCCATCTCCTGAGGCTGAATCTCTTTTCATAGCTTGGCTAATTGCTCTTGTCACTAATTCTACTCCTTTGTCTACTGACATTTCTTCATCGAATCTATCTTCTAAGACACCATAGGCAATAGGTGATCCAGATCCAGTTGCAACCATTTTTTCTTCTAAATTTCCTCCACCTGGATCCAATACATACATTCCTGGGCCTTCTGAATCAACTCCTCCAATAATTAGTTGAACAACGTATGGCATCAAGCCACCACCCATTATGTTTGACATTAAAGTTGAAACTGCTTTTACACTGATTCCTTTTTCTCTTTTTAGTTTGTAGAGGTTTGATTCTGCTTTTATTGCCCTCACTAATTGTTGTGCATCACCTACTGATCCAGCCATAGTTAGTCCAATCTGTTCTTCGATTTGAAATACTTTTTTAGCCTGTTTACTAGCTACTAGGTTACCTATACTAGCTCTTCTCTCCGTCCCCAATACTACACCATCTTTACAAACTACTCCTACAGTCGTAGTTCCTTTAAATTCGTCACCGCTTTCCATAATTAAGCACCTATAAAAAATTGCGGTAAAAATAAGTATTTTTATCCGCTTCTGATTTTTGATTTGTTGCTATATACTTAAAACTTATTGAGACATCCTTCTTTATTTATCTAATGAGATCTATTTTTTCACCACAATTTTTACATAAATCGTCGTCGGATAAATTTTTTATTTTTGTTGAGTACCCTCTTCTTTCTATTAATAATTCATCACATGCTGGACAATATGTGTTTGCATATTGGGTTTGGCTGACATTTCCGATATAGACATATTTCATCCCTTGATCAATTATAACCTCACGTGCTCTTTCTAGTGTTTTTATTGGAATAGGATCTTTATCTAACATCTTATGGGATGGATAAAACCTAGAAAGATGTAGAGGTGTTTCTTCACCTAGTTCTTCGATGATCCAATTTGCAAGTTCCTTAAAGCTTTCCTCATCATCGTTTTCTTCTGGGATTACTAGATAAGTCAGTTCAAGGTGGATACCCTTTTCACTCATCAGTTTACAGGTCTCGAGAACTGGCTTAAGTTGAGCTGAGGATATATTTTCATAAAAATCAGTGTTATTAAATGCTTTAATGTCAACATTTGCAGCATCTAGGTAGGGTGATATCTTTTCCAGAGCCTTTTTTGTCATGTAGCCATTTGTAACATAAACGGTGTAAAGGTCTTCTTTTTTTGCTAGTTTAGCCGAATCATAGTTGAATTCAAACCATACTGTTGGTTCATTGTATGTGTAGGCTATTCCTTTACATTCATTACTTTTAGTTAATTTGACTGATTCTTCTGGAGTTAATTCTTCTACGGGGATGTCCCCTGGTTTTGCTGTGGCTATTGAATAATTTTGGCAATGTTTACAACTAAAATTACAACCAATGGATCCATAAGACATTGCTCTTGTTTTTGGCTTAAAATGATAGAGGGGTTTTTTTTCTATAGGATCTGCATTTCTAGAAGAAATTGCCCCATATACTTGGGTATACAATTTCTTGTTTTTAGCTTTCCTAACCCCACATATTCCATGTTCTCCATCTGGGATGATACATCGATGGTTACATAGATCGCATTGAATTTTTCCTTCTTCTATGTGGTATAATGAAGCTTCTTTTTCCATCTTATAACCTAAAATTTGTTTTTTTGAAATAAGTTTTTCTATTAATTATTTTAGCCTCTAGAAATGCCTATAACCTCTGATTTCCCTCCTTTTGTTATCAAACCAAATACCTTTCTTTTTTCGGGTCTTTCCTATTATCTTAGCATCTATTTTTTTTATCAGTTTCTGGTCGCTGGTGGTGAATAATAATTCATAGTCATCTCCAATATCGATTAAATCTTGTTTTTGATATCCTTTTTCATTTGCTTCTTTTAGTATTTCTTTATCAAATGGAATTTTTTGGGTTTGTATGTTAAACCCACATCCACTTGCGTTTGATAATTGTTTCAATGAGATTGATAAGCCATCACTTACATCGATTGCTGCCACTTTTGGTTTTTTGGAAAGAGTTAATCCCTCTTTTATTCTTGGTTTAGGTTGAAATAATGCTTTAAAGGCTTTCTCTTTAACTTTGTCATTAATCTCTAAATTGTTTTTTATTACCTTTATTCCAAAACCTGCCGTCCCTATTGGGTTTGTTACAGCTACAAACTGATTTGGTTGAGCATTTTTTCTATATAAAGGATTTATTTCTATTTCACCTATTATTGAAGTGTTTAAAATTATTTCTTCGTTTTTTGTAATGTCTCCTCCTACTTGACATAAATCAAAATTCTTTGAACATTCTTGCATTCCTCTTGTGATCTCATCTAGTTTTTTTTCTTCTAAATCTGGTAGCCCCATAGATGTTGTTGAAAAAAGTGGTTTAGCTCCCATTGATGCAATGTCAGATAGGTTTACCGCTATAAGTTTCCAACCTATATCTTTATAAGGCGTTTCTTTAGGGAAGTGTCTATCACGAGTTAACAAATCACTTGTATAAGCAAGTTTTTTATCGGAATAATCTATTATAGCACAATCTTCATTACCTATCTCACTAATTAGGCTCTCACAATCGCTTATGTTTTCTTTTATTATTTCAATTACTTTATTTTCTCCAATATCACTTAGTTTCATCTTCTAAATCAAATAACTAGATTATTCAGTTTCTTTTTAAGGAATTAGTCTTTTTCTATCTCGAGGGAATAAAATAACTTCCCTGATATTTGATTGGCTAGTTATTGCCATTATTAATCTTTCAGCTCCTAATCCCCAACCTGCATGAGGTGGCATTCCATATTCAAAAGCATCTAGATAAAAATCAAAATCATTAGGGTCAAGGCCTTGTTGAATCATTCTTTCCTTCAATAACTCTATGTTATGAACTCTTTGAGCCCCTGATGAGATTTCAAACTCTGGATGCATTAGATCAAACGCTTTTGATAAATCGGAATTTTCATCCTTTGGTTGTGCATAAAATGGCTTAATTTCGGATGGCCAATCTACAATGAAATAATAGTCCCCTATTTCTTCTCCTATAGCTTTTTCAGCAGGGGTGGACAAGTCCTCTCCCCATAAAACATCTATGTCTTTTTGGTTTGCTATTTCAATTGCTTCTTCATATCTCAGTCTTTTTAGAGGTAGCTCAGGTTCTTCAACTTTTGAATCTATTTCTTTTAATTCTTTTTTACATTCTTTTTTTACTCCCTCTATAATATAAGCAATCATTTCCTCAAGAATCTCCATAACATCATTATGATCTGCAAAAGCAGATTCAATGTCTATTGAAATTGATTCATTTAAGTGTCTATGTGTGTCATGTTCTTCGGCTCTAAATATTGGTCCAATTTCGTACACCTTGTCTAGGCCTGACGACATCATCATTTGTTTGAACAGTTGGGGGCTTTGATTAAGAAATGCTTCTCTTTCAAAATACGAAATAGGGAATAAATCAGTTCCTCCTTCAGTAGCGGTAGCCACCATCTTTGGTGTGTTTATCTCTATAAATCCATCAGTTTCTAAAAACTCTCTAACCTTAGTTAAAACAGTATTTCTCACCTTAAATATTGAAGCTATTTCAGATCTGCGTAAATCCAAAAATCTTGAATTTAATCTTGTTGAAAGATCTGTATTTACATTCCCACTAACTTCAAATGGAAGAGGTGTTTTAGCTTGAGATAAAACTTTTATTTGTTCTGGTATTATCTCAAATCCTCCTGGTGCCCTTTCATCTTCTTTTACTATTCCCCGAACCATCACTACACTCTCTTTATTTAAATTAGAGGCTTTTTGAGATAAATTATCACTCACCTTAGAATCTGGTAAAGTTATTTGTATCTCACCTTCTCTATCTCTTACTACTAAAAACATAACTCCACCTAAATCTCTTATTTCATGAACCCATCCTGCAATAGTTACTTCTTCGTCTTGATTTTCTGAAGATAACTGGCCACTATAATGGCTTCTCCTCCATTCACCCATTTTATTCATCTTGATTTTCCTCCCAAAACCTACTTTTTATTGACTCTCTGTGAGAAATGAGGTCTTCTATTTCAGCAATTTTTTCTCCAATATCCCTGATTTCACTTAATCCTTGCTTTGTCATGTATTGGACACTGCTCTTTTTTAGGAAATCATCTACACTTAATCCTGAATTTGTTTTTGCTAGTCCTGCAGTTGGTAAGACGTGATTACAACCTGTTGCATAATCCCCTATAGCTACTGGTGAATTTTTGCCTAAAAATATTGCTCCAGCATTTTGGACATAATCCAAATCCTCTAAGGGACATTTTGTCATAATCTCTAAGTGCTCCGGAGCTATTTTGTTTGCTAAATCAAATAATTCCCTTTTTTCTCCTTCTATTATCATTGATCTATCTAGGGATTTTTTAACTAATTTTCTTCTATTTAAGTTTTTTAATTTTTTATTTACAACTTCTAGAGCTTTTTTTGCCAATTCTGACGAGTTTGTTAGCAATAGAGAAAGAGAGTCTGGGCCATGTTCTGCCTGGGCTAATAGATCCATAGCTACTGTTTTGGGTTCCGAGGTTTCATCTGCTATTATTGTTATCTCTGAGGGACCTGCAACCATGTCAATTTCTACTTCCTTTTTAACTAGATTTTTTGCAGCTGAAACATAAGCTCCTCCAGGACCTACTATCTTTTGAACTCTATCGACAGATTTTGTGCCATAAGCCAGTGATGCGATTGCTTGAACACCTCCTATCTTATAAACAATGTCCACTCCAGCTATATCGCAGGCTACTAATGTGGCAGGGTTAATTGAGCCATCCTCACTAGGAGGTGTGGTCACATTCACCTGATTTACACCAGCTATTTTTGCTGGAATAGCTGTCATTAACGCAGAGGAAGGATAGGTTGCTTTTCCTCCTGGAACGTAGCAACCTACTGAGTTTAGAGAAGTTACTTTATACCCTAATTTTATTCCTTTTTTAAATTCTGATATCCTTAAGTCATCAGGTAGAAAATTAGACTGAAAAATTGCTATATTTTCTGCTGCCCTATTTAGAGCCTCTATTGTTTCTTCATCAACTTTTTGATAGGCATTTTCTATTTCTTGGTCTTTTACTACCAAATCTTCTTTATCTAATCCTACATTATCAAATTTTTTTGTAAATTCGATTATAGCTTCATCTCCTCTCTTTTTCACTTCGTTTAATATTTCTCTAGCATCTTTCTCTTTATCTCTTATGTCTTGCATTTGTTTTTGTTTGATTTTTTCTATTTCTGAGATTTCTAGTTCATTAAGGGTTTTTTTCTTCACCAAAACCACTCCTTATTTTTCTTTCCATCTTTTTGAGGTTTTTTTGGTTATTAAAACTTTTTTGATCTTTTATTTCACTTTTATTGATTTTTTGATAATACTTATTTATGTTTTTAATAGCTCTTGTAATATTATCGACTATAGTTATATCTGCTTTTTGTGAAGTTCTAGATAAAGGATTTAAATCTATTGCTATAACATTTTTATTCATTTCTTTTAGTTTTTCAGTTCTATCACCATCTTCCAAAGGAACTATGACTGTATCGGCCGAATAAATCCCCTTTTCCGTAACTTTTGCTCTTTCATGATCTAAGCCTGGAATCTTTTTTTCAGGATTCTTTCCGTAGACCTTACTTAATCCATGTTTTTTAAGGTGATCAATAATTTTCTCTATCCTTTTTTGAGTCCTGTGAAATAAGTTAATTTCAGCTTCTAAATTAGTGTTTTTTACCAGATTGGATATATCTTCAGGAACTAAAGCTGCAGTATTTCCATTTATAGATAATATTGGGTTTTTAGAGGTTTTAATTAACTTAACTGCTGCTTTTGTTGCTTTTTTTGCTTCTTCGGTTGTTTTTTCCCCTATCAAATAATCAAATGCCTCTCCCCTACCATGTGCTATTAAACCATGCTCTGAGATTATTCCTTTTTCTAAGCTGTTAACTACTTTTTTTCTTTGTTTTAGAGAATTTTTTCTAGGGTGATCAGAAGGTATTTTCATTTCAAAGAATCCTCAGTCCTTCATTTGATATTTTTGCCTTAAATGATTTTTTGGGTTCTAGTTCATCAATCGGTTCCAGAGAAACCACACTATCTCCAAGCATGGTTAATGCTGCTTTTTTTTCTGTTTCTCTTAGAAACATCAAGGTTTCTTCATTCCCTAATTTTGTTTCTAATGCGAATTCCCTAGAGCATTCAAATAGGTTTTCCAAACTAGGTTCTTCTAATAATTTTTTTCTCTTTTCTCTACCTGCCTTATTTATTTTAGTTACCTTTTTTTCTGATGAAATAACCTCAGATGTTTCGATGGGTCCAAAGACATAGAAGAAGAGTTCCTTTTCTTTGACAGGTATCCTATCAATTTCTGAAACAGTTGGTCCTCCTTCTTTCTTTCTTATTACAACACCACCCTGAGTTTGGGGAACGACATCACCTAATCCCGTTCTTTTTTTTACTTCAATTCGATGAGCTATTCCTACAATTTGGTTTTGAGTTAGATGTAGCCCTAAAGCATCTTTTACAGCTAATAGACTAGTTATTGCTTCTGCTCCACTGCAACCAAACCCACATCTCTCAGGAATTTTTTTTTCAAATTCTATTTTTATTTCAAAATCCTTATCTAAATCCTTAATTAAATTTTCTATTGCATATCTAGAAATTCCAGGAGCTTTTACTTTGTCATTAGACGATTCTATTACTTCAGCTGTTGCCTTAACTCCTTTATTAACATTTATACCTGCACCTCTCGAACCTGAATTAATTAAATCATCTTTAATGTAAACTTCAAAAAAACCAGTTATATGCCCAGGTGCCCAAGCTTTTCCTTTCATCTTTTTAATCAATTAAATCCATTAAAAAATTTGCTAATTCCTTTTTATTCGCCTTTAATTCTTTTTCTGTATCCTTATCTATTATTAAGAAATTTTTTTCTTCCTTATCCATTTCATCAATCTTATTCCCTACAACAAAAGTAGAATAAGTCAACAATCCTTTAGCCTTTTTCTTTATCTCCTGGAAGTCTTTGTCTAACTTAAAGATAATAATATCCAACTTAGAGAAATTTTTGCTAACCTCCTCTACAATTTTTTTAGCTTTATTTAATTCGATTTCTTGTTTTTTAGATGAATCAAGCTTCTTCTTATTAACTTTAGCCTTAAAATCAGATATAGCAGCAGTTGATATTAAATAATCATATTGGTCCTGTTCTAACTCCTTTAAAACTCTTTCTTTCATTTGATCATATTGAGGAGTGAAAATTTTTTTAACTCCTCTGGGTTCATTTTTTTCTAAATCACCATGAATAAATGTTACATCGGCCCCTCTCTTTGAAGCTTCCTGAGCTATTCTTACACCCGTTTCTCCAGAGCTCCTATTAGTCAAAATTCTAACTTCATCTACCTTAGTATAGGTAGGTCCGCCTGTGACCAAAATCTTTTTCCCACTCAAATCGTTTGGCATTAATTGTTTTTTCGTTTCGAACACTATCTGATCTAAATCTGCCATTTTTGCTTTACCTTCTTCTATTTTTGGATCGATGAAATTTATCCCTTTATTTTTAAGATAATCAATTTTTTCTGAGATTATTTCTTGATCAAGCATTGATTGATGCATAGCAGGAACTATAATAATCGGGACATTAGTTGATGCTGCTGTCGTTGCAAAAGTAGTGACAGGTGTATCATCAATCCCTGAAGAAATCTTGCCTATCGTGTTCGCCGTTGAGGGAGCAATTAGCAATAAATCGGCCTGATTTTGCTTTCCAACCTCTCTTACATGTTCAATATCTCCAGTTATTTCTTCTATCACTGGATTTCCAGTTGCATATTTTAGAGAATAGGGGTGTATTATTTTTTGGGCTGATTCTGTCATAACAGCTTGTACTTCAGCACCATGTCGAATTAGCTCCCTAGATAATTTAATTGACATAATGGCAGCTATACTGCCTGTTACGCCTAAAATTATTTTTTTATTTTCTAATTCTTCAGATTTCTGTGATTTTATAGATTTAGTTGGGTGCATCTTTTCCCTTATTATTTTCAATTCAAGTTAAAGTGGTGAATACTTTACTATCCCATATGTTAGTATTGCTGAGAAAAATAAAGCTCCTACTCATGCTATTATTGTATAAAAAATTTTTTTGTTACTAACTCCGCCAGAACCTGCTATTAATCCTGAGCCTATAACCGAAGAAATTATAGATTCATTAAAGCTCTCTCAAATCATCACAAAAGTTAAAATTACCTTTCCCAAATGGCGTCTCTGAATTCTTGGTTTTAGTTTCATAGTTATTGCCTCAATAACTTCTTAGAGTCTGAGGTATTCAGCCAACTTGCAAATATAAGGTTGTTTTTTTAATTTTCAGTTTTATTTGTATTAAGGAAATGTCTAAAAAAGAGAAAATAGCAAAATATGTAGCTATCCCATTTGCCGTTCTTGCTGTTTCTACGGCGGCTATTTTAATTAAATTATCTAAATCGCATCCTGTAGCAATCTCTTTTTATAGAATGGGGTTCTCTGCTTTAATTTTCCTTGTTCCTTTCTGGATGAGAAGGGAAAAAATCAAAAAGTTAGATTCTAAGGATTTATATCTTTCAATTTTGGCTGGTTTTATCTTGGCTTTTCATTTTGCTTTTTGGATATATTCGCTAGAGTTGACCACAGTTGCTTCTTCTGTCGTTTTAGTGAGTTCTCACCCTCTGTTGGTTTTATTTATTTCTGATAAATTCTTTGGAGAAAATATAAACAAGAAAGCTTATTTTGCCGTTGTTTTTGCATTGATTGGTGTTTTCCTCATTTTTATTAGTGACTTGAGGGTTGAAAATTGGAGTGTATGGGGGGATCTGTTTGCTTTGATAGGTATGGTTCTCTTAGGTTTTTATCTATCTATTGGTAAAGTAGTTAGAGAAGAAGTTCCTACTGTTATCTATGTTTTTCTTGCTTATGGATTCGCTACTGTGGTTTTGGCTATCTTATCTCTTTTTATAGGAACCAGTTTCAAAGTGTATTCTTTAGGAGAATATGGTGTTTTTCTAGCTCTCGCTATTGTTCCTACTCTCTTTGGTCACACTGTCTATAATTGGTCCCTAAGGTATGTTCAAGCTGATTTAGTTTCTATTAGTTTACTTGGAGAACCGATATTGTCTTCTTTTTTGGCTTTAATTTTTCTATTTGAAATACCTCCCTTACTAACTATTTTTGGGGGAGTAATCACTATTATTGGTATTTATTGGAGCCTTGTTTTGAGGTGATTAACTTAAAAAGAAAAAGGGGGAAAGGAAGATTCTCCTTTTTGTTAGGGGAGAATAGGAGGATTTCTTCCTTTTTAGTAGTTTAATTTGTATTCCAATATATAAAAATTTTCGGTAATTGTCTAAGTATGTATTCGACAACATTTGCAAAAGATTTTAAGCAAAAGAAAATTATTAATTTCCGGCAATTTAGGGAAAAAAATGGATTATGATGTGTGTATAATTGGTGGAGGTCCAGCAGGATTATTCGCAGCAGAAACTCTATCTTATTCTAACCTATCAGTATGTCTCCTCGACAAAGGAAAAAAACCACTAAAAAGAGTGGAAAATGAAGACGTTTTATTTGGTATAGGAGGAGCAGGCGGACTATCCGATGGAAAACTAAACCTAACCCCTGATATAGGAATGGAAATTGACGAATTGGGGGTTGGAAAAAACGAAGCCAGCAACCTCATAAAATTTGTAGATGAAACATTCGTAGATCATGGAGTCAAAGAAGGACATTATGGATCCAGAGATGAAAAACGGCTCCAAAAAATAAACAAACTAAAAAGAAAAGCCGCCTCAAAAGGAGTGAACCTCGTTTATGGTCCTCAAAAACACATAGGATCAGATAAACTTCCTAATATAATGAAAAACATAATGGTTAAACTCAAAGAAAAAAACATTGATTTCCTAACCCAAACCGAAGTAGAAGAAATTACAAAAAACGATAAATTTAAGCTAAAAACCACAGGTCCAAACCTAACATGTGAACACTTGATATCAGCACCAGGTAGAAGTGGAGCCGATTGGTTCAGAAACCAAGCTGAAGATCTGGGAATAAAAGTATCTTATGGACCAATAGACGTTGGGGTTAGAGTAGAACTACCCAAAGAAGTCTTCGATCCAATAACAGACGTAATTTATGACCCTAAATTCAAATGGAGAAGTAAAGGGTATGATGACCTTGTGAGAACCTTCTGTACAAATCCTGAGGGATATGTAGCTTCAGAACAATATGAAGACTTATTATTAGTAAATGGACATGCTAAAAAAGATACAAAAAGTAATCTAACAAATTTTGCATTATTAACAAGAATCCACTTAACAAAGCCCGTAGAAGACACAAAGGCCTATGGAAGAAAAATAGCAGAATTAGCAAACAAGATTGGAGGAGATCAGATACTAGCGCAAAGACTAAAAGATCTAAGAAAATGGAGGAGATCAGATCAAGGGAGACTCAAAAACTTACCCTTCCAGCCATCTTTAGAAAATTATACACCTGGTGATATTTCTCTTGCCCTACCCCAGAGGATCGTTATGGATATCATCCATGGATTAGAAACACTGGGAGAATTAGTTCCTGGAGTAAATCAAGACCACACCCTCCTTTATTGTCCCGAAATAAAATTCTATGACTCAGTTTATAAGACGAACAATCTTTTAGAAACAAATGTAAATAACCTAAGAGTAGCAGGAGATGGAGTAGGCAAATCTAGAGGAATTGTAGGAGGAGCTGTTTCGGGAATTATAACTGCTGTAGGCGTTTTGAATGAAAAGGATATGATTAACAAAAAGCCAGAGAATTTAGATTTTTCTCCATAACAGACTAATATTTTTATTCTACCTCACTGGAATTCTTATTTCGGTCAAAAAAATCCTCTAAGGTAGATTTGTCGAATTTATTTGTCAAATTTTCACGCACTTCACTTGGTTTTACTGCATCAATCCCAAAATACTCTGAAAAACTATTTGTTGTGTATAAAAGCTTTGTTCTACCTTGTGGTTCACTATCAACCAATGATTTTTCTTCTAATTCACTTATATGGCTATAAGACTTATTTCCTCTTACATTAACTACCTCTGATTGCCTAACTGGTTGCCTAAACGCTATTAAAGAAAGTGTCCTCAAAACTGGTTCCGAGATATCTTTAGGAGCTAGTTTGCGTACTTCTTCTGAATATTCAGTTTTTACCTGCATAACGTATTTTTTTCCAATTTTCTTAATTTCTAATGCAGTATTTCTCTTCTGATATTTTTTTCTAAGTTTTTTAACTAATTCTTCTACTCTATTTTTTTTTAATCCAGTAACTTTTGAAATTTCATTTTTATTTAGAGGGGAGCCTGCGGTAAAAAGTGCAGCTTCAACTACTTTTTCATTTTCCATATATTTGACCTCCTCCCCCGCCTAAAGACGGAGGTAGACGGGCTTTAAACATTATCAACAGCTAGGTCTAATTTTAATTTCGCCATACATCTCTTCTTGAATCAACAACACCTTCTCTCTATTAGCTAAAAAGAGGATTGAAAGAAATTTGTCGATTATGTTGGATCTAGTTTTTATTTCTATTAATTCACTAAATTTTATCTCCTTTTTCTTTCGAAATCCCTTCTTAATCTTTTGATAGGTTTCCTCTACTTTTTTCTCAATTTCTTCATCATGAGCTAAATTTTTAACTTTTTCTTCATCTTTTTCTTCTTTTTTGGATTTTAATTTTCGTTTTCTTTTTTTGCTTTTTTCTTGCTCTAAAGCATTTTTTAACTCATCCATCAACTCAATAATAGTTGCTGATCTTTTTGATTTCCTTCGTGCCGGCATCTCCAATTTCGGGGGTTCTTGTTTTGTGGGATTAAAAACAGCTGGTTCCCACTTATCTTGGGAGGGAGGTTCTTTTTCCTTTTCTTCATCTTCGATAAGGCAGTCGCTTTTTTTTCTCAATAAGATAGAAGCACAATAAAGAGTCTTTGCAGTTATAGCTAAGTCTTTTTTTTCTAAAATTTCTACTTTATCTAAAAATTTATCAGCCACATCCACTATATCCAGATCCCATGGATCTATCTCGTTTTCTTCAACCAAATTAAGAAGTATCTCAATTGGTTGTTCTTTTTTGATGCTTTCATCTGATTTTTCTATAATCCTCTTTTTGACTTTTTTTGGAAAGGTTATCTCTTTGATGTCTTTAATTGCCATCTAGATTCACCCCTGTTGCTTTTGAAACTCCTTTGTCCATCGTTATGCCAATAGTTCTATTAGAAGATTCCAGAGTTGGTTTTCTGAGTGAAACAACTATGAATTGAGCTTTGTCTGATAATTTTTCTATCATCTTTGCTACTCTTTCTACATTCGCTCCATCTAGAAACATATCGATCTCATCAAAAGCATAGAATGGAGCTGGGTTATATCTTTGAATTGCAAATATAAAGGAAAGTGCTGTCAGGCTCTTTTCTCCTCCTGACATTGCTTCTAATCTCCTTACATTCTTACCTGCAGGTTTTGCTTTAATTGTCAATCCCCCTTCAAAAGGATCATCTTGACTCTCTAAAACTAATTCTGCATCTCCTTCAGGAGACAGTTTTGAAAAAACCTCTTTGAAATTTGAATTAATTTCGTCAAATGTATTTAAGAAAATTTCTCTTTTCTTTTCTTCATAGCTTTCTATTCTTTCTATTATACCTTCTCTCTCATCTTCAAGAATCTCTACTCTTTCAGTTAGATAATTTTTTCTTTCTTCAACTTCTTCAAACTCTTGTATAGCCCTCATATTAACGGGCTCTAACTCTTTCATTTCTTTTTTAATTGAATTAATAGAAGATTCTATTTTTTCTGGAGAACCAATATCTTTTTCAATTTCTTTTTGATCTATGTCTTCAGAAATCTTTTCTATTTTTTGTTGTTTTTCTTTCCTATCTCTGTTTAGGCTCTCTATTTTTTTATCAATTTGATTCTTTCTTTCTTCAAGATTTCTTTCCCTGTCTTCTAAGTCATTTAATTCATCTATTAATTCGTCTCTTTTATTTCTAAGTTTTTTAAGTTCTTCATCGATTTTTTTATCTCTTTCCTTTTTATTTTCTAACCTATCTTTTAATTTTTTAATTTTAGATTTCTTTTTATCTTTCTTAGAATGCAATTTTTCTTCTTTATTATCTAATTCATCATTTTCTTGTTCTATTTCGTCGATATCTTCTTTTGTATATTTTATTTCTAAATTTATTTCTTTAATTTTATTCTCTACACTTCTCTTCCTATCTTTTAATTTATCTATTTCATCCTTTTTATTGTCGAGTTTTTCCATCAACTCTGGTATTTTAGAGTCTTCAATTTTTTGTTCTAATTTTTCTTTTTTCTCCTTTTTATCCCTTATGTCACTGTCAAGGTCCTTGATTTCCTCTTCAATACTCGCTATCTCTTCTTGTTGATTATTTCTGGTATTTATGGATTCCTCTTTACGATTATTTGTTTTTTCTAATTTTTTATCGATTTTATTGGTTTTATTTCTTAATTCTTTAATTTTAGATTGCTTAACTTCTTCTTTCCTTTTTCTTTTGTCTATCTTATCTTTTATTCTTTGGATACTTTCTTCAACATTTTTTATTTCTCTCTTTTTTAGGTCTCTTTTCTTTTTTAGTTTTGAAATTTCTTCATCTAATTTCTGGATTTTATCTTCTTGGTTAACTTCGAATTTGAATCTGCTTTTTTTCTTTGAACCTCCTGACATTCCTCCTCTTGGATCTATAAGTTCACCGTCAAGAGTGGCTATCCTCACTCCACCCATCTGTTTTCTAGCTTTATCTAAATCTTTCATTACAACTGTGTCACCAAAAACATACCAAAAAGCTGGCTTGAATTTTTCATCAAAATTAACGAGGTTTATTGCGTAATCAATAGCCCCTTCTTTTTCTACTAATTTTTTTGCTTTTTCTCTTGGGGACATAGGATTGATTTTATTTAGGGGAAGAAAAGTTGCTCTTCCATAATCATTCTGTTTAAGATACTCGATACATCTTTGAGCATCTTCATCTTTATCCACAACTATACATTGCATTTGTCCTCCTGCAGCTACCTCTAATGCAGTTGAATATTTTTCTTGTACTTTACCTAATTCGGAAATAGTTCCATAAACGCCAGGAATGCCCTTACTTTTTTTGGCTTTAAGAATTTTTCTTACTGGTCTTGAGTACTTATTTTTCATTTCTTTTGCTGCTTGAACTTTTGTTTCAGCTTTCGCTAGTTCTTGTTGTTTTTTGTCTAATTTGGACTTAATTGATTCTAGTTTGTTTCTTTTTTGTTCTAATTCATTTTTTAATTCATCAATATTGGCTTCTAAATCTCTTTTTTCCTCAATTATGTTCGACAAATCTTCTTCTACTGAATTTATTTTTTCTTGATTTTGTTTCTTATTTTCTTCAAGTTCTTTGATTCTTTCTTTAAAATCAGAGATTTCTTCTTCTTTTCTTCTTAATGAATCCATTATTCTATCTTTTTCTCTAAGTGATTCGTTTTTTTCATCCTCTAGTTCTTCTAGCTCTTTCTTTAGTTCTGAAACCCTTTCTTTGATTTCGAATGATTCATTGTCTATTTCAGATATTTCTTGCTCTAGTTGTTCTTTTTGTTTTTTGAGGTTGTTTATTTCGTTTTTTAGATTCTTTTTCTTTATTTGTTTCTTTTCTTTCTTTTCTTCTAACCTTTCTACTTTGTCTTGAGCGTCTTTTTGTTTTTTATATAGTTTTTTCCTTTTTTGATCGATTTCTTTTATTGAATCGTCTACCATTGATATAGACTCTTTTATTGTTGATATATCGCCTTTAATTTCCTCTATTTCTCTTTTTATTTTTATTTGTTCTTTTTCTCCCTTATCAGAAATCTCTGTGTTAAGTTCATTTAAATTGTCTTCTAATTGGGAAATTTGTTTTTTTACTTTAACCAGTTTTTTTGCTTTTTTGTCTTTTTGTTTCTCTTTTTTCTCGATAAGTTGATTTATGTCTTCTATTTCTTGCTTTATTTGATCCTTTCTAGCAAGAATAAGTAATTTCTCTTTTTTCTTTTTTTCCTCTTTTAAATTCTTGTATTCAACTGCTTCGTTCTTTTCTTCCTTTAAATTATCTATTCTGTCCTTAATCTCGGATAATATTATGTTAACTCTGTCGATTCTTTCTTTTACTTTGTCTAATTCCTCTTTTGCTTTTTGTTTTTTGTCATCAAATTGTGCTACACCTGCTATTTCATCGATTATTTCTCTCCGATTTTTGCTGCTCATGTTGATTAAGCCAGTTACATCCCCCTGCATTATTATGTTATATCCATTTTCTGATACACCTGCTTCTGCCAATAGCTCTCTAATATCGTTGAGTTTTACAGAATTACCATTTATGTAATAATAACTATAGTGTCCTTTGTCAGTTTCTTTGACTTTCCTAGTTATCTCCACCTCGTCATCGTCTACTGGTAACTCACCATTTTCATTCTCTAATTTCAGCGTAACCTCGGCATAATTTGGATTTTTTCCATTTTCCCCTTCGTAAATTAAATCAGTTAGGTTTTCGGCTCTCATCTGATTTGTAGAAGTTGTGCCCGTTACAAAACAAAAAGCATCAACTATATTTGATTTACCCGATCCATTTGGGCCTGAGATAGCGTTGAAGCCATCTGAGAAAGGTATTTTTGTTTTATTTCCGAAGGATTTGAAGTTGTTTAAAACTACCTCCTTGACTCTCAATTTCTACCCCTCTTCTTTGTCTCCTGCCACAATCATCTCACCATTGGAAACTTCCTTTGACTTTTCTTCTTTTTCTGCAACGATAAACTCCCCTCCACCTTCTCTTTTTTTCTTTTGTTTATTGTCCGTTTTCTTTTTCTCTGACTTTTTCTCACTTTTTTGAATCCCACTCGTTTGATTCTGTTTTTTGTTTAATTGGCGCTTTAGTTCTGTATTTTGGCTTTCAAGCTTCCTTATCTGGTTTGATTTTCTCTCTAACCTATCTTCTAAGGTTATTATCTTTTTCTCTAACCTATCAATTACTCTATCAGCTCTAGAATTAGATTTATTATCCATCCTATCCCCTCCATTTTTGAATAGGTGAAGATTAAGCCTTATATCTTTGGGTTAATATTGATGAGCTAAAGTTTCAGGGATACAAAAGATTTAGGAAGATGTCTTCCTAACCATTAAGATAAAATGACTGATGTTAAAACCAATGTATCTGGATTTTTTCCTAGACCTCCTTATCTTAGAGAAAAACTCAAAAGTATCGGTGGTTTACAAAAAGAAAGTATGAAAGAAGAAACCAAAAAAGAAATAATTGATTATGTCAATAGAGCGAGAAATGAAGTTATTAAATTACAAAACAAAGCTAATTTAGATTATTGTAGTGAAGGACAATTATTATGGGACGATTTACTTGCCTATCCTGCTACAAAAATAAATGGATTCAAAATGAATGGATTAATTCGATATTACAACACTAATAGGTTTTATAGAACACCTATAATAAAAAACAAATTAAAATTAGATAATGATTTTATAATTGAGGATACAAAAAAAGCTCAAAATATAAGTAACCTTCCAATAACCACTTTATTGCCTGGGCCCTTCACCTTACTTGATTTGTCAGAGAATAAGTACTATGATAAAAGTTATGATGCAATAAATGATATCAAAAAAATTTTAATAAACAAAATTACTTCTCTCGAAGATTTAGGAATTGAAACTATACAGATTGATGACCCTAGCATAACTAAAAACTTTGATGGAATCAAAAGAGTCCATCGGGACCTTAAAGATAAAACTGATCTCACTCTAATAATCAATACTTATTTTGGAGATGCCACTCCGATTTTCGATGAATTAAACGACATTGTTGATGGAATAGGGCTTGATTTGGTGAATTTTGAATCAAATTGGGAGATTCTAAAAAACAAAAAAACTCCTCGAGTATTGAAGTTAGGCCTTTTCGATTCTAAGAACACTAGGGTTGAAAGAAAAAAAAAGGTTGTTAGAGAGGTAGAAAACATTCTTGAATTCATTGATTCTGAGGAAATAATCATCTCTACTAATCTAAATCTAGATTTCTTACCTTGGCCTGTTATGGAGAAAAAAATTGAAACTATAGGTTTAGTAGGGGAGGAATTTTAGTGATTGATACTTTGTTTCCTACTACAGTTATTGGTAGTTACCCTAAGCCTAAATGGCTTAATAGGGTTAGAGAGTTAAATAAAGAAGATAAATTCAGTGATAAAAAACTAAAAGAAGCTGAAGATGATGCAGCGAAAATTATCATAAACGAACAGGAAAGAGCTGGCTTAGATGTATTTAATGACGGTGAGATGAGAAGAGAAGAAATGGTTGAGTTCTTTGCAGATAAGATCCCTGGCTATAGATTTTATGGACCAGTCAGGGTTTGGGGAAATAATTATTTCAATAAGCCGAGTGTTGTAGAAGAACTTAGAGCTCCTGATCCTATGCTTGTAGATGAATTCGAGTTCAACAGGAAGTTTGCCTCTAAAGATAAGATCATAAAGGTTCCTATAACAGGGCCTTATACAATAGCTGAATGGTCTTTTAACGAAGTATATGACACAAAAAAAGAATTAATATTTAGATTAGCGGAGATAATTAACGAAGAAATTAAAAGACTTGAAGATGCAGGAGCTCGTTGTATTCAAATTGACGAACCAGCTCTTTCTACAAGGCCAGAAGAAGTTGAATTAGTTGGAAATGCGATTGATGAGACTGTTGAAGGTGTTAATGTTGACAAAACTATATTACATGCATGTTATGGGAAGTTTTCGGAGATTTATCCTGAAATATTAGATTTTGATGTTGACCAATTTGCCCTTGAATTTGCAAATAATAACTTCAAATACATTGATGCTCTAAAAGAATATGAATTTACTAAGGAACTGGGACTAGGTTGCGTAGATGTTCATAAAAGCAGTGTTGAGAGTGTTAAAACAATTAAAGAAAACATTAGAAGAGGCTTAGAAGTTGTAAATCCAGAAAGTCTCTGGATTAACCCTGATTGTGGTCTCAAGTTACTTCCTAAAAGTTCTTCTTTTAAAAAACTAAAGAATATGGTTAAGGCTGCTCAGGAATTGCGTGAGGAAAATATTTAGTTTAAAAAGCTAAAAAGTTGAGTAAAAAAATAGTTAGTATTACTGTGGCCACACTAAGTATTAAATTATAAAAAGCTATTTTTGTTCCTAAATCACTCCCAAAGTAAGCTATTTTATTGGGTAAAGAACTCTTTAAGAAATGGGTAGACAAGGATAAGACACTACCAATCAACAATGCAGTTATTGCTTCAATCGGGGAAACTATCTCTTTAGTTAACAACTCTCCTGCCAAAACAAATGAACTAGACACATCAGCAAACCTGGCTATTATTATAGTGGATGCTTCTCCTGGTATCCCAATCACTCCTGTAACAGGACTTACTAATTGTCCAATTGGTTCAAATAGATTGTTTGATATTGCTACTGCCACCAAGAAATATATCACTATTAATCTAGGCAATATTTTTTTAAAGGTAGGTATTGAACTGTTAAATCCATCTTTTAGTTTTTTAGAAAAACTTTTAGTTCTCTCTAATTCTCTTTTATTATTTATATCAGTCTCTCTTGGCTCTAAATATAAGTAACCAATAAAAACCCCTACTAAAGTGCTTATAAATGATATAAATAACCTAACTGTTATGTATATAAGTCCTGTTTTGAGGCCTAATATTGGAACCACGAAAGGAAGGTAATATGTTGGGATGGTTCTTATGTAAAAGAAAAAAGTGTTGGTGAAGGTGGTTATTATTGTCTCTTTTTCTGTTAAAATCCCTTTTTCATAGAAATTTGCTAACATACTATACGAAGCAGCGGGACTTGCTAGCATTGAGGTTATTGATGCTCCAGCTTCATTTGGAAGATTTGCTAGCTTTATGATTGGATAAGAGGCTATCGATAGCTTTTGTATTAATCCAAGTTCAGAAAAAAAATTACCCAGATATACCCCTATGACTACAATCGGTAATATATTCGTTAATAAAAAATACACCCTCTCCAGAACTTCAGGATTAATAATTAACGAAACATCCATATTATACTCCAGTACCACCAATTTTTCTTGAAGACTTTTTATTTTTGAGATTTAATTAGTATATAATGGAGTATTTAGGTGGTAAATTTGAAAGAAGCTGAAAGAATCGGTGTGTCTATTGATCCTGATTTACTTGAACGATTTGATGAGAAGATTAAAGAAAAGATGTATACCAACCGTTCCGAAGCTATTAGAGATTTGATTCGGAACTTTTTAATAGAAAATGATATTGAGAAGAAAGGAGAAGTCATAGGGTCATTAACCCTTATCTACAAGCATGAAGTAGAAGGTGTTTCGAAAAAACTTGTAAGATTACAACACAGAGCCAAAAGTGAAGTTATTTCTAGTATGCATATGCATCTGGATGAGGATTTATGTATGGAGGTTTTGGCCATCAAGGGTGAAGCTAATGATATCAAGAAAATGTCAGATAAGTTGACTAGTTCTAGAGGGGTTAAGCATGGAAAATTGTTCTTATCCTCAACAGATAATGTGTTCTGACTTTTCGATTAAATTAATTTGATTAAACAAATAATTCTATTTGTCATATCTTATTTGGATGTGTCTATCATGCATGAAATTGAAAATGTTGATGTCGAAACTGATTTGATTGAAGAAAATGAGAAAGAGGCTAAAGAGATCAATGATTTCTTAGGTAAAAACAACATTAGATCGATCGATATTGTTGGAGCAATTGGTTCAGGTAAAACTTCTTTAATAGAAGAATTTTCTTGTAGTTTTGATAATGTAGGAGCTATTGTAGGTGATGTAGCGGGTGAAGATGATTACAATAGGTTAGTGGAAAATGATGTTCCTACTGTTAATTTAAATACTGGGAAAGAATGTCATTTGGATGCTCATCTTGTTAAACATGCTCTATCTGATTTACCCATTGAGGAAATTGATTATTTATTCTTTGAAAATGTTGGGAACTTAGTTTGTCCAGCTGATTTCATGTTAGGAGCAGATGAAAGATGGATAGTTGTTAGTGTTACAGAAGGAGATGATGTTGTTAACAAACATCCTATTATTTTTAAAAATTCTGATGTCACCGTTATTAATAAAATTGATTTAGCAGAGGCAATTGGTGCTGATCTTGAAAAAATGGTGGAGGATGCTAGAGAGATTAATCCAGATATGGATGTTATAAAAACTAGTATTAAAACAGGAGAAGGATTAGATAGGTTAAAGATAATTGTTGAATGATTATTTTTTTAGTAAAACTGCGTTTACTGTTCCTTCTTGACCTGGTCTATTTGTGACTTTTGCCTTACCTTCACTGGTTTGAATGATAGCGCCTTTTGTTATTATGTTCCTTCTAACGTAATGGGGATTAGCCTCATTTTCTAATACATTTTCTATTTTCGCTTCTGTTGTTTCATTTTTTTCTGGGTCGCTTACATTGACTTCATCGGTTTGGAGAGTAATTACTTTTTGATCTCCTCCTCTGGTCCTTATCTTCTTTTTCTTTTTTTCTCCTATCTCTGTGTCGATTTTTTCTCTACCGAGTTCGTGTTTCTTCTTTTTTTGATGTCGAGTTAGTCTTCCGCCTGTTGAATTTCTTTTTGATCTACCATGATTTTTTACCATTTTTAATCACCTTTTTTGTTTTTAAGATTTCTAGATTGTATTCCATGGAACTTGATAGCTCCTTTTGCATGTTTTTGATCTAATTTCTTTTCGTCAAATGAAACCAAGTTTTGGTTATATATCGCATTTTCTGATTTTCTTGAAATCACTTTAATTGAACCCTTGTGGAGTTTTAGTTTAACTTCTCCATTTACATTCTTTTGCGAGGAGTTTATGAAACTATTTAGGTCTTCGAAAAGAGGGTCGACTACTAGGCCTTTATAAACTAGGTCTGACCATTCATTCTCTATGTTTGATTTAAAATTTAATTGGTTTCTAGTTAATGTTAGGTTTTCTAGGTCCTTGTGTGCTTCTTGTAGAACTGTTGCTGCTGGGTGTTCGTAGTTTTCTCTTGCTTTAAGCCCCAATATCCTGTCTTCTATCATGTCTACTCTGCCTACTCCATGTTTTCCAGCTTTTTGGTTTAATTTTTTAATTATTTCAATCAAATCTAATTCTTTGTTATTTAAGCAAACTGGTTCTCCTTCTTCAAAACGTATTTTTATTTTGGAAGGTTCATCAGGGGTTTTTTTGGGGCTATTTGTCCATTCAAAAACTTCTTCAGGAGGTTCAAAACTCGGGTTTTCTAGTTTTCCACCTTCTATTGATCTGCTCCAGAGGTTTTCATCTATGCTCCATTCTTCTTTACCCTCTGTTGTTATTGGTATGTCGTTTTTTCTAGCATAATCTATTTCTTCTTCTCTCGTAAGGTTCATATCCCTTATTGGGGCAATTATATCCATTTCTTGAGTTAGGTGTTTAAAGGTGGCTTCAAATCTAAATTGGTCATTTCCTTTTCCTGTGCAACCGTGGGCTAAGGCGTCTGCTTTTTCTTTTTTAGCTACCTCGTATATTTTTTCAGCTATTAATGGTCTGGCTATAGCGTGTCCAAGTAAATAGCCTTCATAATCTCCGTTTGCTTTAATTAGGGGTTTTATGTAATCTTCTACGAATTCTTTTTTAGCATTCACTTGGTGATATTCTACTCCTAGTTTTTTGGCTGTTTTTTCTGCTTCTTTTAATCCAGTTTTTGGTTGTCCCACATCAACTGTAACCGCAACTACTTCGTTATATCCGTATTCTTCTTTTAGCAAGGGAACACAAACTGTTGTATCTAATCCACCTGAAAACGCTAAAACTACTTTACTCATTTTTAATTCCCTCAATTTTTTCTTGATGCTCGTTTATGGATTTTGTTATTATCTCTCCTTCTTTAATAGCTTCTATTGCATTTGAAGCTGCTTTAGCAGCTTGTATGTTGGTTATGTAAGGTGTTTTTAGATTCACTACTGCTCTTCTTATCTTGTACCCATCTCTTTTTGGTTTCTTTCCTGAAGTAGGAGTGTTTATAACTAAATCTATTTCTTCCTCTCTTATTTTATCAACAATATGTGGTGAACCTTCACTAACCTTGTTAACTTGATTTATATTTATATCTTTTTTTTGGAGATATTCAGCAGTTCCTTTAGTGCCTAATAATTCAAATCCATGTTTTTCTAATTTTTTAGCTATTGGCACAATTTTTGGTTTATCAGTATCTCTTATGCTTAAAACAACTTTTCCTTCTGTAGGTATCTCATTATTGGCGGCTATTTCTGCTTTATAATAAGCTTTTCCAAAATCATAATCTATTCCCATTACTTCTCCAGTGGACTTCATCTCTGGACCTAAAACTGGGTCAACCCCTAATAATTTATCAAAGGGTAAAACCACTTCTTTTACTGCAACATGGTCAATTTCTGGTGTTTCAGTGTAACCCAGCTCTTCTAGTGACTTCCCAACCATCGTTTTTGCTGCTAGTTTTGCCAGAGGTATTCCAGTTGCTTTACTCACATATGGGATAGTCCTACTTGATCTTGGATTTGCCTCTAGTATGTATATCTCTCCATCTTTGATTGCCATTTGAATATTTACTAAGCCCACAGCATTTAGTGCAAGGGAAATGTCTTTTACATGTTCTTTTATTTCTTCTATTTTTTCTTCAGAAATCGACTGAGGTGGTATTACACATGCAGAATCCCCTGAATGAACTCCAGCTTCTTCAATATGCTCCATTATCCCTCCTACCAAAACATCTTCTCCATCGCATACTGCATCAACATCGATTTCTATTCCGTCTTCTATGAATCTATCAATCAATATTGGGTGATCTGGACTTACTTTTACTGCTTCCTCCATGTATTCCTCTAATTCGTCTTCTTCATGAACAATTTCCATTGCCCTCCCACCAAGGACATAAGAGGGCCTAACAAGTAATGGATAACCTATCTCTCCAGCAGCTTCTTTTGCTTCCTGTTTTGAGGAAGCTATCCTACTTTCTGGTTGGGATATCCCTAATTCATCTAATAATGAACTGAATCTGTCTCTGTCTTCAGCCATATCCATCATTTCGGGGGATGTCCCATATACTTCAGTTTCTAGGTCGTCTCTTTTTTCTAATTCCTCTTTTAGTGGAACTGCTAAGTTAACCGATGTTTGCCCTCCGAATTGAACCATTACTCCATCAGGTTCTTCCTCTTCAATTATGTTTACAACATCATCTAGGGTTAGGGGATCAAAGAATAATTTATCGGATGTATCATAGTCTGTGGAAACTGTTTCGGGATTGTTATTAACTATTAGTGACTCTATGTTTTCCTCTTCCAATGCATTGACTGAATGAACACAACAATAATCAAATTCTATTCCTTGTCCAATTCTTATTGGGCCAGCCCCTAATATCAAGACTTTCTCTCTGTTGTCCTCTTCGTCCTCTCGAATTGATTCAGATTCGTCTTCGTAAGAAGAATAATAATATGGTGTTTCTGCTTTGAATTCAGCTGCACAAGTATCAACCATTTTGTAGGTAGTCTTTATTCCTTGATCTTCTTGTTCCTTTCTTATAGTTTTTCTATCTACTCCTGCAAGATTTGATATTTGTTTATCGGTAAATCCATCTCTCTTAGCTTGCTTTAAGTTAGATTTCCAATCTGTCTTTATGTCCTTTTCTCTTTCGTAGATGTTCTTAATCTTTTGTAACATAAATTCGTCTATATCTGTTGTTTTAGATATTTCTTCGAGGGTGTAATCATTTCTTAGTGCATCATATATCGCGAATAATCTCATATCTGTTGGGGTTTCCAAGTATTCTTCTACTTCATCTTTTTCAAACACTCTTCTTTGGTTTGGGTTTAGGCCTATTTCCCCTATATCTAGGGATCTAATTGCTTTTTGAAAAGCCTCTTCTAGGGTTCTTCCTATTGACATTACCTCTCCTGTTGCTTTCATTTGGGTTGTCAGGGATCTGTCGACATTATGGAATTTGTCAAATGGCCATCTTGGGATCTTTACAACAGTATAATCAACAGTTGGCTCGAAAGAGGCTGGTGTTTCTTTTGTAACATCATTTGGAATTTCATCCAAATTTAGGCCAATGTTTATTTTGGCAGCTACTCGAGCTATTGGATATCCTGTCGCTTTTGATGCTAGAGCTGATGATCTTGAAACTCTTGGATTAACTTCAACCACTTTGTACTCTCCTGTTTCAGTGTTAAATGCAAACTGGATGTTGCATCCTCCTTCTATTCCTAATTCTCTAATTATTTCTATAGCTGAAGTTCTCATTCTTTGGTGATCATAATCAGAAAGAGTTTGTGAAGGAGCTGTTACTATTGACTCTCCGGTGTGGATACCCATAGGATCAAAATTTTCCATGTTAACTACTGTTAAACAGGTATCATTTCTATCTCTCATTACCTCGTATTCAAACTCCTTCCAGCCCAGGACGCTTTCTTCTACGAGAACTTGGTTTATTCTTGATAATGTTAATCCTCTCTCAACTATCTCTTCTAGCTCTTTATAAGTGGTTGCTACTCCTCCCCCTGATCCCCCAAGGGTGTAAGCAGGTCTTATTATCACAGGTAATCCAAGTTTTTTAGCGACTTTCTCAGCTTCATCTATAGAGTTTACAGCTTCACTTCTCGCGATATCCTCACCAATTCTATTCATCATGTCTCTGAATTTTTCTCTATCCTCTGCCTTGTATATGGTATCAATAGGAGTGCCCAAAACCTCTACATCGTATTTGTCTAAAATTCCTTTTTCTGAAAGTTCAGCTGTTAAATTCAAACCTGTTTGAGCTCCTAATCCAGCTGCTATTCCATCTGGGTTTTCTTTTCTTATTATCTCTGTTAACGATTCGGAGGTTAAAGGTTCTATGTAAACAGAATCAGCCATTTCAGGATCAGTCATAATAGTAGCTGGATTGGAATTAACTAATACAACTTCTACTCCTTTCTCTCTAAATGCTCTACAAGCTTGTGAGCCCGAATAATCAAACTCTGCTGCTTGACCAATTTCTATGGGGCCGCTTCCGATTAATAAAACCTTATTAATTCCTGGTCTTTTCGGCATTTTATCCCTCCAAGATCTTCCTAACTTTACCAAAGAATTTCTCTTCCACATCTTTTGGACCAGGACATGCCTCTGGATGGTATTGAACTGTTAGAATATCCAGATAATCATCTCTAACTCCTTCTACCGTGTTATCATTTGGATTTGTCTGTATAACCTCCAATCCAGTATCCTCTAAAGAATTTTCGTCAACTGCAAATCCATGGTTTTGTGCTGTTATATAAACTATATCTTTTTCATGGTCTTTCACTGGCTGATTAGCTCCTCTATGTCCAAATTTTAGTTTATAAGTTTCTGCTCCAAGTGCAAGAGATATTATTTGCAGTCCAAAACATATTCCAAAAATAGGTATCTCTCCAACAAAATGTTGGACTATCTCTATAGCGTTTTCTGCATTCTTAGGATCTCCTGGACCATTGGTCACGAATATTGCATCAGGGTCACATCCCTCTACTTTGAGGGGAGAGGTGTTTAAGGGATAAACAAAAAGATCAAATCCTTTTCTTTTGAGGTTGTTAAGGATATTTTGTTTAACTCCAGTGTCAATTAAGGCGATTCTTGGGCCATCACCCTTCATCCTATATGGTTCTTGAGTGGTTACTTTTTCAATCAATTGTCTCTCAGTTATGTCCGGTAAATTTTTAGCAACTTCTATTGCTTTTTCTTTATCAGTTTCACCTACCATCATGGATGCTTTTACCGTTCCTCTTCTTCTGGTTCTTGTTGTCAATTTTCTAGTGTCTATTTCACTTATCCCTCTTTTATTGTGTTCTTTTAAAAATGATTCTATATCTGTTTTTGAGTTTCTATGATTTGGATCGAGACATACTTCTCTCACAACAACCCCATCTGTTTGGATGGTGTCAGATTGCATATGTTCATAACTAATTCCGTAATTTCCAATCAGTGGATAAGTGAACATAAGAAGTTGCCCTCGATAAGATGGATCAGTCATAGCCTCCTCATATCCAGTATAAGGAGTGGCAAAAACAAGTTCTCCTTTGGATATACCTTCCTTTCCGAAGCCTTTTCCTTCTATCGTCGTACCATCTTCTAGGGCAAGAATTGCGTCTTTCATAAAAATCCCAAATTTTTTACAACATATCTCTTCAATCATAAAAACTTTTATCTTTCAAAACCTGGTATTTCGGTTTTAGAATTCGTTTATAATTAATTGAATATGGCTATCTGATTAATTATGACCGATAAATCTAAAAAGTTAGGAGAAAAAATGAATTATAATATTTTTGTTCTAATTGGAGGATAAAATGGATATTGGTTTGATTGGTGGAACCGGCGATATTGGTAAGGGATTTGCAATAAGATGGGGGAAAAATCATCGTATAAATGTTGGATCAAGAGAAGAAGAAAGAGCTAAAAGAGCTGCTAAAAGATATAGGGAAAAATTAGAAAAAAAAGATTTTTCTTATTGTGATATCGAGGGATATAAGAATTCTGAAGCAATTAGAGAGAGTGATGTGGTTATTTTATCACTGCCTTTTGAAGTTATAACTGACACCTTAGATTCTTTAAAAAAACATTTTTCTGATCAAATTGTTATCTCTCCGGTTGTACCCATGTATAAGAGTGAAGGTGTTTTTGAGTGTAGGCCAAAATGCGCTGCTAAGGTAATTAGAAATTATCTACCAAATTCCATTGATTTGGTTTCTGCTTTTCATTCTGTTCCAGCAGGGAAGCTAGCAGACCTTAATAAGTCCTTGAATTGCGATGTTGTGGTTTGTGGTGATAATGAAAATGCCAAAGAAGTAGTTTTTGAGTTAATTCAAGATATAAATGGTTTAAGACCTCTTGAAGGAGGGTCTCTTGAGGTTTCAACTCTTTGTGAGTCTTTAACTCCACTTTTATTAAACATTGCTATTAGAAATGATATAGAAGATCCTTCTATCAAATTTATGGATAATAAATAAGGGTTTTTAGAAGTTTATAGGGCAGAAATCCGCTCTACAGTATTTCTTCTTATTTTCTTTGAATTCATCTAAATCTTCTTCACTAATAGTTGGTCGATGAGTTCTTATTGCTTTTAAAACATCTTCTGTGTTTATTGGCTGTTCTTCATCATTTTTTATTTCTCTTTCAAACGCTATGTACCCTGATTCTCTACAAACTGCTTCTATATCAGCTGGTGTATATCTATTTGTTTTTTCTGCTACTTTTTCTAGATCTAAATCATTTGAAGTGTTTAAATCTTTTAAAAAATTTTTGAATATTGCCTTTCTTGAATTGTTGCTTGGAGGGCCCATAGGAATTATATAATCAAATCTTTGGGGCCTTAATAGGGCGGGAGCTATTTTTCTTATATGGTTTGTTGCACATACCAACAATGTTTCTCCACTTTTTTCATTTATTTTCGGTAGTTGTTTAAGCAATTCATTAGTTACTGCTCTTTTTGGTAAACCTAAGTCAGCATCAAATGCTATTTCTTCAAATTCATCTATAAAAACTACTGTCTTATCTAGTTCTTGAATTTCAGAAAACAATTTTCTTAAATATTTTACTTCATCTCTTCTTCCCGTAGGCGAAACTTCGAGAAAATGCCAATTTAATCTTCCAGCTATTGCTTTTGAAAATGTTGTTTTACCTGTTCCTGGAGGACCATGTAACAATAAAGCCGTAGGCGGTTCCACTCCATACTTCTTGGCAATATCTTTTTTAAACAAGGGCTGCAGAATCTTTCTTTCTATAAAATCCTTTTCCTGATTCATTCCTGAGATATTTTTCCAAGCTTCTTCTGTTGGTTTTTTCCAAACTCCTCCCTGTATATCAGATAATTTTCTCTCTATCTCATCTTGATTCATCTTATTTTTCACCTGCTAGTTTCAATCCAGATATAGCGGCTGACTCTTTTGTTAATGCTTTTAGAGAATCTTTTTCAATTTTGCTCACATCAGTATTTCCTGCTTGGTCAACTACCCCTACCAAAATCAAAGATTTTGGAAGAGGCTTGTGGTTCACCTCCACAACTTGCTATGCAGAGGTTGTTTCATTGGCGTCCACGTCTGGGGGTTGACAGCTCCCCTGAGACTCCAAGTCATGCCTGAAGTCCTTAACCCTATGCTCTATGTTTCTTGCACCATTTAAATCGGCATGGAGTTCATAACCACAGCTTTGGCACTTAAAGTCTAAGCCCCTTCTATTGTTCCTGTTTATGTGTCCGCATCTGCTACAGGTTTTGCTCGTGTCTTCTGGATCAACGTATTTAACCCTAATCCCTCTCTCCTTGGCCTTGTATTCGATATATTTCTGCAGTTGTTTGAAGGACCAGCTCTCATGGCAGTACCTATCTCTTTTCCTTACTTCTGTGTTGTCTCTTATGTTGGTTAGGTCTTCCATGCCGATTACGTCTACATTTTGTTCCTTGGCGTATTCCACTATTTCCTTAGAGACCTTGTGGTTATGTTGTTTCATAAGCCGTTTTTCCTTCCCAGACAACGCCTTCAGGCGCTTAAGAGCTGAGAAGGTGCCCTTAGTTTTTAGTCTCTCTCTCATTTTTTTGTAAGTTTTCCTTAAATCTTTTGCCATTCCCTTGCCAAAGAAAGCTTGGTTCTTATCCGTGGTGGTACAGACAGCAAGATAATTAATCCCAACATCAATTCCCATGAAGTTAGAAGCCTCCTCCATTGGTTTCTCTTCAACTTCCCTTTCACAGCTTAGATGGAAGTAATATTCTCCATCCCTATGTTCCACGAGTTCGGAGGCAAGGTATTTCCATTCGTCTGAAAAATATTGTTTTGCATAACTGTAGTTAATTATTTCGTATTCCTTTCTCCCATCCAATGTAGTTATTGATAGTTTTTCTTGGTTTATTTTGTAGTCTCGTCTATAGGAGAACTTGATGTTGGTTGGCTCAAACTCTATTTGTTTCCACTCTGCTTTTCCTTTCTCTATCTGTTCTTGGAGAGATTTGTAGGCACCTGATACTTGTCTAGCTACATTACAACTCATTTGTGAGAGCAATCCAATGTTTTCTCTCAGGTGTTTGTAGGTGAGTTTTTGGAGTTTATTCGCTGACAATGGTTCTCCATATTCATAAACCACATTGGAGGCAAAGTTCATTCCTTCCGTGTATTTCTCCATGGTTTTTCGGATGCCTTTATCGGGTTTTTTTAGCTTCAGCACCACAGTCTTAGTTACTTCTATAAGAACATATTTTCACTCAATATCTATAGTTTTTGTATGTGAATAGTCCAATTCCTCCCCTACCTTGTTCACTTCGCTCACGAAGAAAGAGAATTCCCCTTGGCAAATAAGTTGAACCTTTTTTCTTATTTTTGGTAATTTTCCTGTTATTTTTGCTGTAAATATTGGTTTTTTATGAAGTTTTATTAAAAAAATATTTAATTGACAATTTTTTTTAAAATGAAAGAATAATTTGATTTTTAAAAAAATATTTCATTGAAAACGATGATTGAAGATTTCAAAAAGAAAAGTTTAAAGAAGCAAATATTTTATGGAGCTATTTTAGTTTTAATAGCAATTATAAGTATTTACCTGATTACAAGTTCATATTCGCAAATCTTCTATAACCACCAAAAGCTCAATGAGGTTGTTACAAGTTTTGGGGTTTTCGCTCCCTTAGCCTATATTGGAATAATGATACTCCAAATCTTGTTCGCTCCAATCCCTGGTCATGTCATTTATTTTGTAGGGGGAATTCTATTCGGAGTATGGGGAGGAATATTTTATGGCTTGATTGGTCTAAGTATTGGAACATTTATTGGGATATCTATAGGTAGGTTTCTAGGAAGACCTTTTGTTGAAACCTTTGTAAGTGAAAAGCATATGGAAAAATTTGATGATATTACCCACGATGTAGGACTAGTAGCCATGTTTCTATTATTCTTATTACCTGGACCTCCTGATGACGTTTTGTGTCTCTTAGCTGGTTTAACAGATCTTGATCTCAAAAAATTAATGGTTGCTGTTTTAGCTGGGAGAGGGCCCGGTTTAATTGCTATGATATGGGCTGGAGAAAGTTTTGTTTCTCAACAATGGGTTTTATTTGGAGTGATAATAGGTGTGGTGGCTATAATTAGTATATTAGTATTGAACTACAGGGAAGAAATAATTAGAAGAGTCTGAGCCAATTAATCCCAAAACATATGAGTTCTTGCATACTTTCTTTCTTCTTCTAATATTCTTTTATACAATTCTTCTTCCTCGGGAAAATTCTTTAATACTCTTGAAGCTGTTTTTGGGCCTATCCCTCTACCAACTAAAGCTTTTATAGCTTCTTTTCCATGTGATAACACCAAATTTGCATTATTTTCGATTCTATCGGGTTTTTTACCTGTTTTTTTGATTTCTTTAATTTCTTCTTTTTCCCAGGGCTTTAGTGCAGATATTAATTTTGAATTACATTTGGGGCAGGTAGGTTCGTCATTTATTCTTTCCACTTTCTTAGTTATATTCCAATCTTTGCAGTTTAAACAGAATAAAAGCGTTTTTTCATCACTTATCCTCTCTTTTAATGCTTTAATTATTGGTCTTCCCGCTTTGTCTGGTGAAACTAATTCTTCATAAGACGAGAAACCACTTTGCCCTATAGGTGTTTTCTCTTGATTAACTGAGATTTGGTGTCGATTGTTTTTTATTTTCTCTAATACTTTTTTTGTCTTTTCTAATTCAAGCTTATTATTCATTATTTCATTAATTGCTTCCTTGTATATGGGTGTTCCTTCAAATATCTCCAATAATTTTTCAATTCTGAATGAATCGTATTCTGCTCCTTTTTCTATTGCTCCAAATTTTTTAGCTACCTTTATTAGTTCCCATTTAAATAGTGAGGTATTCTTTAATGATAACTCTAATATAGATTTGAGGTGATTTGGCTCTATCTGTATTATTTCTTTAATTACTTCTTCTTTAATCGATTTGGGTAATTTAAGTTTTATTCTATAGGGGCCAACATCTAATCCAACGCTACTTCCAATTTTTGAGGTTAATAAAGAGGTTATAGCTTGTCCTAGCGTTTTATTAACTCTATGTCCATAACATGCATTTATTATAATTTCATTTTGAGTTATTTCTACCAAAATGTTTTTATCATCGGGAACAATGTAATTTGAACTGATTTGAGTTTTTAAATAGTCCTTTAATTTTTTTAAAGCGTTTTTATTTAAGAAATATTCATTAGAGTTTATTTTTTGGTTTCTTTCAATTTTTTGAGCAATTTCTTTTCTTGTTTTTCCTACTTTTTGAGCTACTTCGTAAGAAACTGGTATTTCTTCTCCTACCCAATTAGGAATTGTTCCTTGAGGGTCTTTTACCTCTTCTACTCTGATCTCTTGGTCTTCTATTGATAAGATCTTCCACATTTTTCCTTGGGCTATAAAAACTGTTCCTGGTTTTGCAAAGCTTGCTACAAAGCTTTCATCTAGAGAAGCTAATGAGGACCCACTGGTTATATCAGTAACTTCATAGTTTTTTTCATCAGGAATCATGCTCAGATTGTTATAGTAGTATTGCCAAGTCCTGTTTGTTCTGTCGATTTCTTTATTTTCTTTATCATAGTAAATAATTCTATTTTGCCTCATTTGTTTTATAACTTCTTTTACCTCATTTTTAGTTGTATTAGAGAAGGGATATGAATTTTTTATTATTTTATGTATTTTTTGTATCTTAATTGTTCCCTTATCTAGTGTTAAACCAGCTATTTGATTAGATAATACATCAAAACAATTAGTTCTTATATATATGTTTTCTAATTCATTATTATTTGCTTTATTTACTATAACACTTGATTCCGTTATATCATCAGGATTAGAACAAACTAAAACTCCTTTAGAGGATTCTTCTAGTGTGTGACCCGACCTACCTACTCTTTGAACTAGTCTAAAGACTTGCCGTGGTGAATTATATTGAACCACTAAGTCAACTTCACCTATATCAATTCCTAACTCCATTGATGACGTACAAATTAATGCGTTTGTATTACCCTCTTTGAAGTTTTTTTCCGCTTCTAGTCGACTTGGCTTCGAGAGAGAACCATGATGGATTCCTACATCTATTTCTAGTAAGTTAAATCTCGATGAAAGAGTTTCAGCTATCTCTCTTGTATTAACAAAAATCAAACTCGACTCATGGTTTTTTATTAGCTTCATAATCATCGCTAATTCTGAGGCTCTTTTCTCATTTAGCATGGTTCTTTTCTTTATTTCTTCAATATCTGAATCTTCTTTAGGAGTTTTTATTCTATAAATTGAGCTTTTAGAGCCTTTTTCTTGAAGAATTTTAGGTTTTTTATCTCCTAATAATAGCTTTGAAACCTCTTTTGGGTTACCAACAGTAGCTGAGAGCCCTATCCTTTGGAAATTATTGTTTAGTTCTTCTAAACGTTCAAGTGCAAGAGATAATTGTATTCCTCTTTTTGAATCAGCTAAATCATGGACTTCATCTATTATAACATGATTAACATGGGAGAGATGTTTTTTCATTTTTGAACCAGGTAGTATCGCTTGTAGAGTTTCTGGAGTTAAAACTAAGAAATCAGGCGGTTCTTTAGCTTGTTGCCTTCGTTGATAAGAGCTTGTGTCACCATGTCTTACCTCGACATCTAAATCTAACCTGTCCCCCCACCATTGTAATCTTTCAACTATATCTCTATTCAATGCCTTTAATGGAGTAATGTATAATGCTTTAATTCCTCTCTTATCTTTTTTTATTGTATCAAAAACTGGTAAGGCAGCTGCTTCTGTTTTTCCACTCCCTGTAGGACTTATTAGTAATACGTTATTTCCTTCTTTTATGTTTGGTATAGCAGTACTTTGAACAGGGGTGGGAGATTTAAATCCTTTATTATTTAGAGCTTTTTTTACTCTTTCACTTAAAAGATCAAAAGAAGACATCATATTTGTATTGACCTCCTCCTCCGCCTAAAGACGGAGGTATGCGGGCGTTAGTTTTTATCACTTAGTTTTCCAAGAACTAAATTTTTTCACTCAGAAGAATCTTTTTTACCTTGATTAACTTTATCTAACCTCTCCACTTTTCCAAGAAACGCCCCATCAACTAAGTTAGCTACCATATCTCGATAATTAACTGCACCTAAATTAAATAATGGGCCCAAGAAGTTTTTTATGTCACTATTAAATGAAATCCCTCCAACTAATGGGTTAAAAGCTGGTTGGATAATCAATTCTGGGTTATTCCAAGGTATTTCTCCATATTTGTCAAAAATTTTTTCTTTTTTAAGGCTGGTTCTTATCCAACATTTTTCGTCATGTTTTCTACCTAACTCATCTTCGAAGGTTATTATGGGATGATTATGTCCGATTAAGAGGGTAGATTTATTGAATGCTGTCTCTTTTGGCCATGTATGGCCATGGGATAAATAAATATCTTTTTCAACTATTCCCCTATTGTCTTTTATTTGGATATTTGATTGATTTTTGGGCAAGAGTCTTTGAATTTTTCCATCGTGATTACCTGGGATGATTATGACTTCATTGAACTCCGATAGGTCTCTTAAGAATTTTGGTATCTCATTTCTTTCTTGCCATGAAAGAGTAGGTATTTGGTTCTTAACGTCGCCCAAGAGGACTGTTTTCTTAGTTTCTTCTTTTTTTGTGAGTTTTTTGATTTGGTTTTTGATTTTTTTTGTCTGAGTTGGTATTCTTATCCCTTCTTCTTTATATGATCTTTCTATACCTAGGTGTAAGTCAGATATAACAAGGGTGTTATCGATGGTACATGCAGGTGATTCAGGGATGGGTTCTACTTTCATTTTAAACTAGTTTGAGTTTTCCTAATTTAGGTTCGTAGCATTTACCTTCTTCCATCAGTTCGTTAACAGCTTTTTCTATTTCTTTTTCATTATAACCCATTTCTGTTGCTTTATCTATTATTTCTGAATAATTAACTCCCTGTCCCTTATCTAATTCTTTCATTGATTTCTTTACTGCTATTTTAGGATTGTTTTCTTCTTCCTCTATCTCTGTGTAATTGCCTAGTGCTTCTTTTATTATTTCTTTATATTGGTCTATATCAATTTCATAGTTTTTAATCGCTAGGGATATTCCTTTAGCGAGGTCAGGTCTTATCTTTTCTTTTTTCAAATACTCTATTAATTCTTCTCCTGTAAAGCCTGACTCAATAGACATTTCTAAAGCTTTAATCCTTTCAACAGTTCTTTTAGCGGTGTTTATAGTCCAGTTGTTTCTTATATCCTGATCTGCCTCTTCAATTTTTTCAGGTCTTATTGAAGTAAATACTCTTCCGTCATCTCCTTCGAATGCTTTCGCTTTACCAACCACCGATGCAAAATAAGGAGGGTCTATTTGAAGTAGAAAATCTCTTTGTTCCTCTTGAAAATTTCCAGCATATATGGTAAACATTCCTGTGGGATCAGATAATTTTGCTTTCGCTACATCTTGGTTTATTTCTTCAATCTCTGTTATCACGCCTACTGCAAATAATCTGTTACATCTAGCGCCAGTAGGTGTGATCACATAGTTGGGACTTCTTTTTTCTTCTGAAACAATAGAGTAATTTGCTAAGTTATATTCTTTTGCAAAAATCCGCCAAGCGATCTCTCTCTTCATTTAAAAAAATATTCGAGTGATAAACAATTAATATTTTTTGAACAAATTTAGTATATGATGAGTAAACCATTTGTTTTAATTAACTCTGCTATCACTGCAGATGGAAAGTTATCAACTAGAGAAAAAATGCAAATCGAAATCTCCTCAAAAGAGGACTTTGAGAGAGTTAAGAGACTTCGAGAAAAATTCGATGCAATTATGGTGGGAGTTGGAACTGTTCTAGCTGATAACCCCAGTCTCAAGGGAAATATCATCAGAGTTGTTGCTGATAGTGGGGGAAAAACTCCCTTAAACAGTAAAGTGTTAAACGGATCAAATAGAGCCATCATTGCTCTCTCTGAAAGAGCTCCAAGAGATAAAAGAGTTGCACTTGAAGAGAAGGCTGAAGTGTTGGTTTGTGGCGAAGAGAAAGTTGACTTAAATCTTCTTTTGGAAAAGTTAGGAAGTCTTGGAATTTCCAAATTAATGGTGGAAGGAGGTGGAACTCTTAATTGGTCATTTTTCGCAGAAGAACTGGTTGACCAATTATACACCTATATTGGAAACTTCGTAGTTGGAGGGAAGAGGGCTCCTACACTAGTTGATGGAGAAGGTGTTAGGGAGAAAGAAGAGGCTTTTGAATTAGAATTGAGTGACATGCAAAGGTTAGGAGAGGGTGTTTTACTTAAATGGGATGTAAAGTGACATCCTCACCCACCTAACTAAAGCTAAGAAATTGTCTTCTCAATTCAGCAAGATAAAAAAAAAAAACTAGAGATGGTTAATCCATTTTGGGTTTCTTAAAATTTTGTCTAAAAATTTTTAAAAAAATCTAAAATCGATCTTTTCCTCATGATTTTTAGATAACCAAAGCCTTATATTGTGGTATTCGAATTTTTAAAAATGATGACTTATTCAAATGAAAACCTAACTCTTAAAGAGACAGAAATATCTAGGATTGGTTTTCATAATTTTTTTAGGAAACTTAAAACTGAATTTGAAATAAATATTAGTAAGTTAGAATTAAATAAAGACAATAATAGGTTATTAGCTACTCAAGGCAAAATTGAGCTAACATTCAAGCGTGATGCAAGTTGGGAATTGATATCTGAAGCTCTTTCTACTATAGCTGAAATTGATAAAAATGCTGAGCATGAGATAACTGTTAAAATGAATTATGATGAAATAGAGGAGCATGAAAAAGAGGGATATGTTTTGGTTTCTTATGGAAAGATTAAAGGAGACTTATATAAGGTTATTTTTGAAATACCCTTCTCAAATAATTCAGCTCTCAAAAAACTCGCTTTATCTATATATAATTCTGAAGAAAGAACTACAAAGGATGTGATTTGGAATGGGGGAGACCAAAGAATTGTTAGTTTATTAATGAAACTTAAGGACTCAGGTTGGAAAATACAAAATCTTGAATTAGTTAAAGATAAAAAGGTTAATGTTGGTTTTTCTAGCAAAGGATATGAATATAAAGAATTCAAAAAACAACTGTCTGAATCTATTAAGTGATAAAAATGGTGGATAAAACTAGCTATACTATGAAAAAATTTGGCCAGCATATTAAAAGAGTGGGAGATGAGGTTGATGAAGAAGCAGTTAGAGAAATGATAGACATAATACTTAATGCTGAAAAATCATTTGTGGTGGGAGCGGGAAGATCTGGACTTGTAGCCAAGATGTTTGGGATGAGACTGATGCATCTTGGAATCAATGTCTTTGTTGTGGGCGAAACGATTACTCCTTCACTTGAGGAGGAAGATGCCGTAATAGCTATCTCTGGTTCAGGTGAAACTTCTTCTACTATAGATATTTCCAAAACGACCGTAGAAAACAATGCCTCACTTATTGGAATAACTGGTTCATCAGATTCTACTCTCGCAAGCATAGCAGATTGTGTCGTTACGATAAGTGATAAATTTGAAAAAGATGTTAACCAAGAGGAAATAGCTCCCCTAGGAACTCTATTTGAACTAACCTCTGCAGCTTTAATGGATTCAATCATTTCAGAAATGATGGCTATAATGGGTAAAAACAAGAAGGATCTTGAAGAAAAACATGCAACCCTAGAATAAAACACCCTAAGTACTGCTCAATTTTTGTTTTAAACAATAAACTTCATAATGTTATAATTCTAATTGAATTTCACAAATATAAAGGTGTTTAACATGAGGGATCGTTTTATTGCCTAAATTATTGGATACCACTCTTAGAGATGGTGAGCAAACTCCGGGCGTTTCACTGAAGCCAGAAGAAAAAGTTTGGATAGCAAATAAATTAGACGGCCTAGGCGTAGATGTTATTGAAGCTGGTAGTGCAATAACCTCTAAAGGGGAACGAGAAGGAATTAAAAAAATTGCAGAGGAGGATATAGAAGCAGAGATTTGCAGTTATACTAGGCTCCTAGAAGAGGATATAGATGCTGCAAATGAATGTAACGTAGATTCAATCCATTTAGTTGTTCCAGTCTCCGAATTACATATTGAGAAAAAAATGGAAACCGATAAAGAGGAAGTTATCGAAAAAACATCCAATCTTATAGACTATGCAAAAAACCAGGACTTGAAAGTTATTTTAAGCGGTGAAGATTCTTCAAGAGCTGACTTAGAATTCCTCTGCGATGTATTCAGTGTGGGAGTTGAAAAAGGAGTTGATAGGTTATGTTATTGTGATACAGTGGGCGTATTAAAACCCGAAAAAACAAAAAAAGACATTAAAGAGCTTACTAAGAACTTTAATATCCCTATTGGAATTCACTGTCATAATGACTTAGGTTATGCTACTCCAAACACAATATCTGCATTAAGAAACGGTGCCGAAGAAGCCCATGTAACTGTGAATGGGATAGGTGAAAGAGCAGGAAATGCATCTTTAGAAGAAGTAGTAATGTCTGGAAGAAAATTGTATGATTTAGATTTCAATATAAAACCAAAATTATTGTATGAAACTTCTGAATTAGTTTCTAGGCTAACTGGAATACCATTATCTGCTAATAAACCAATTGTAGGAGAAAATGCATTTACCCACGAGTCCGGAATTCACACTCATGGTGTTTTAACAGATTCATCCACTTACGAACCAATTTCACCCAGTGAAGTAGGTAGAGAAAGAAAATTTACTATCGGTAAACATACAGGTAAATCCTCAGTAAAAGCTATACTCGAAGACATGGGTGTCGAAGCCGATAAAGAACAATTAGAAGAGATTGTTTCCAGAGTAAAAGAGATCGGGGATAAAGGAAAAAAGGTTACAACCGCTGATTTACAAACTATAGTAGAAACAGTATTAAAAATATATAAAGAAGCAAAGGTTGAACTAGAAGAACTCACTGTTGTTAGTGGCAACAAGGTCACCCCTACCGCTTCTGTGGAAATAGAAGTTGAAGGGGAAAACATACTTAAGTCAGGAACAGGAACAGGTCCAGTAGATGCCTGCATAAAAGCCGTAAGAGAATCAATTTCACCAGTAGCCGATATAGAATTAGAAGACTATAGAGTGGAAGCAATAACTGGTGGCTCCGATGCCTTAGTAGAAGTAATAGTTAGAGTGAAAAAAGGAGATAAGATAGTTTCTGCTAGAGGAGCTCGAACTGATATAATTATGGCTTCTGTTGAAGCTATGATAGAAGGAGTTAATAGATTGATGATGGAGGATGAAAAATGAAAGGTGCAGAAGCCGTTATAGAATCTCTTAAAAAAGAAGGAGTTGAAAAGATATTTGGATATCCCGGTGGTGCTGTAATAAATTTATATGATGCTTTGTATGAAGAACAAGAGATTGATCACATTTTGACTAGACACGAACAAGGAGCTGCTCATGCTGCCGATGGGTATGCTAGAGTAACAGGTAACCCTGGAGTGTGTGTGGCAACTTCTGGTCCTGGAGCTACCAACCTGGTAACGGGAATTGCAACTGCCCAAATGGATTCTGTTCCTTTAGTAGCTATAACAGGACAAGTTCCTACAGATATGATTGGAAATGATGCATTCCAAGAAGCCGATATAACTGGTATTTCAATGCCCATAACAAAACACAATTATTTAATTAAAGATCCTAGCAAGCTAACCAAGGTTATGAGAAAAGCCTTCAAGATAGCTGGAAATGGAAGAGAGGGGCCTGTTTTAATTGATCTCCCTAAGGATATACAAAACGCAGAAATTAATTTTGAATACAAAGACGTGGATATTAGAAGTTATCAGCCGACAAAAAAAGGTCATCCACTACAGATTAAAAAAGCCAGTAAAGCAATAATGGAAGCAGAAAGACCAGTTCTTTACGTTGGAGGAGGTGTGATAGCTAGTAACGCTTCTAAAGAGGTTAGAAAATTAGCTGAATTAACAATGACACCTGTAACAACTACATTGATGGCTAAAGGCAGTTTCGATGAAAATCATCCTTTATCACTAGATATGCTTGGTATGCATGGAACTAAATCAGCAAATTATGCTATTACAGAATCTGATTTAATAATTGCTGTAGGAGCAAGATTTGATGATAGAGTTACTGGAGAAATCGAAGGATTCGCTCCTAATGCTAAAGTAATCCATATTGATATTGATCCTGCTGAAATAGGAAAGAACGTTGAAACTCATATTCCGATAGTAGGAGATGCAAAAAAAGTTCTAAAAAAACTTATAGATAGAATAAAGGAACAACAAGTGAATAAAGAAGAAACCGAATGGCATAATAAGATTGAGAGATGGAAAAAAGAATACCCACTTAGTTACGATAACAAAGGAAGTAGGATAAAACCACAGTTTGTAGTTGAAAAAATAGATGAAACAACCCCTGATGACACGATAATAGCTACGGAGGTAGGGCAATGTCAGATGTGGGCTGCTCAATTTTATGATTTCAAGAGACCTAGAACTTGGGTAAGTAGCGGTGGTTTAGGAACAATGGGATATGGTTTACCTGCATCCATTGGAGCACAAGTTGGTAAACCCGAAAAAACTGTTTGGGACATAGCTGGTGACGGAAGCATCCAAATGAACATCCAAGAAATAGCTACAGCCACAAAATATGACTTACCTATAAATATTGCCGTTTTAAATAACAATTACCTTGGAATGGTGAGGCAATGGCAAGAACTATTTTTTGACAAAAGGTATTCACAAACCAATCTCCCCCAAAACCCTGATTTCGTTAAGATAGCTGAAGGATTTGGAGCAGAAGGAAAGATAGTTGAAAAACAGAGTGAGGTAAAAGAAGCTATTGAGGAAGCTAATTCATCAAGCAAACCCTACATTATTGACTTTAGAGTTGAAAAAGAAGAAAACGTTATGCCAATGGTTCCAGCTGGAGCAAGTTTGAGTGAAGTGATAGATAGTGAGGACCTAAGAGGTGGATAAGATGGATTTACATATTATAGGTCTATTAGTAGAAAACAAACCAGGTGTTTTGAATAGAGTTTCAGGACTTTTCAGCAGACGAGGTTTCAACATTGAATCTATATCAGTAGGAGTTACAGAAAATCCCGATATATCTAGAATGACTATAACTCTTGAGGGAGATGAAAAGGTTTTAGAACAAGTAATAAAGCAATTAAACAAACAGATAGATGTCATAAAAGTAACTGAACTAAAAGAAGATTATGTTGAAAGAGAGTTAGCCCTAATAAAAGTCAATGCAAGTAACCCAGATGAAAGATCAGAGGTAATGCAAGTTGCTGATGTTTTTAGAGCAAACATTATTGATGTTAGTAAAAAAACAGTTACAATAGAAGTTACAGGAGACCAAGAGAAAATAGATGCTATTATTGACATGGTTAAAAAACATGGAATAAAAGAACTAGCTCAAACTGGTGTTGTAGCCATGAATAGAGGAAAAAAATCAATTAAAAAAGGTGAGGAAAATGAATAAAAAGATATATCAAAAAGAAGATGCTGAGCTAGATGACATAGAAGGTAAAATAGCTGTATTAGGGTATGGTAGTCAGGGACATGCCCATGCACAAAACCTAGATAATAGTGGATTAGATGTGGTAGTTGGAGCTAGAAAAGGCGGTAATTCTTGGCAAGAAGCAAAAAAAGATGGTTTAGAAGTTAAAAAAATACCTAAAGCAGTTAAAGAATCAAAACACATCTCGATACTAATCCCAGATGAAGTGCAACCCGAAGTTTATTCAGAAAAGATAGAACCAAATATCGAAGAAAACGATACCCTAATTTTTGCTCATGGCTTTAACATTCATTACAATCAAATAAGGCCACCAGAAAACACTGATGTGGTTATGGTTGCTCCAAAAGGACCTGGTCATTTAGTTAGAAGAACATATGAAGCTGGTAATGGAACACCAGCGTTATTCGCAATATATCAAGATTTTACAAATAAAGCAAAACAAAAAGCCCTAGCCTACTCAAAGGGAATTGGATGTACCCGAGCAGGGGTGTTAGAAACAACATTCAAAGAAGAAACAGAAACAGATCTATTCGGAGAACAAGTAGATTTATGTGGCGGTGTAACTGAACTAATAAAATCCACATTCGAGACCTTAGTTGAAGAAGGGTATCAACCAGAAGTTGCCTACTTCGAATCCCTTCATGAACTAAAACTGATTGTTGACTTAATTCATGAATCTGGATTGAGAGGAATGTGGAGCTCTGTTAGTAACACAGCAGAGTATGGAGGTTTATCTAGAAGAGAAAAAGTAATAGACGAAAATGTAAAAGAAAACATGAAAGAAGTCTTAGATGAAATACAAAAAGGAGAATTCGCAAGAGAGTGGATTCTTGAAAACCAAGCCAACCTCCCTTCTCTAGAGAAACTTAGAGAAAAAGAAAAAGAACACAAAATTGAAGAAGTTGGTAAAGAACTTAGAGAAATAATGCCCTGGCTAGATTAAAACATCTACCATCTCTCTAATTTCCTCTCCTCCAAAAATTTTTTATTTTTACTTAATTTTTTAACTGCTTTACTATAGGATTTATCTTTATAGGCTCCCAATTTTAAAATAGGTGAATTATTTATGAAGTATGGAGTTCTAGTTGAAAGATTTGGAGTTCCTGATATTACTGTAGATGAATTGATGACTGAGAACCCAGTTACTGTCACAAAAAACACTATGATAAGAGAATTGGTTTCTCTCTTTAAAGAACATGATTTTCATGCCTTTCCCGTAGTAGAAGATGAAGAACTAAAAGGAGTCGTGACAAAAACTGATTTAGTTAATGAAATAGACGAGAACGGTCTTGAAGAGTTCATGGAAAAAGAAGTTGGAGAAATTTGTTCAGAAAACCTAATAACTGTCAAACATGACGCCAACGTCATGGATGCAACCGATCTCTTGATAAAACAAGGTCATAGGTTTGTTCCTATAGTTGATGAAAATGAGTTAGTAGGTGTTTTAAGTTATAACGATATTGCAAAAAGATTGATGAAAACAGTTCCTACAAAATAGATTAAAAAAAATAAAAAAATAAGGGATTTTTAGTTTAAGCTAATACACCGCCAGTTCTCACATAGAAGTAGGCAATAAATAGTAGTGCTAATATGACTTGAGGCGCGTTTAGGTCTTCCCATTCCCCTTTTCCTATTTTAACTACTGGATAGGAGATGATTCCTGCTGCTATTCCATATCCTATGTTATAGGTTAGCGGCATGATTATGATTGTTAGAGCAGCCGGCACTACGTGGGAGAGATCTGTCCAATCAACTTCTGTGATGTTCTGCATCATTAAGATAGCTACTACCACTAATGCTAGATGTGAGGCAAACAATGGAACTCCTGCTGCAAGAGGCACGAATATCATTGAAATAAGGAACAATATAGCAATTACTAGTGCTGTCATCCCTGTCCTTCCACCTTCTTCAACTCCAGTTGATGATTCTATGTATGTTGTTACGGTTGAGGTTCCCAACATTGCTCCAAAAGTTGTTCCAATTGCATCAGCCATTAATGGTTTATCTATCTCAGGAAGGTTACCATCTTCATCTAAAAATCCAGCTATTTGTGAAACACCTATCAATGTTCCAGCGGTGTCAAAGAAATCTACAAAGAAGAATGTAAAGATTACTACGGCAAAAGCAACTGCAGTAACTCCTTCGGCTGTACCTATCATGCCGAAACCTTCAATGAATCCTTGTGTTAGTGGAATAATATTGTAATGTGCTGAAGGAACCGATGGTATTGCTTTATCGGGAAACATTCCTATGAAGTTTAAGACATAAGCAACAATTGTTGTTGAGATTATCCCAATTATTATTGAACCTCTTATTCTCCTAACATATAGGAAAAAGGTGAAAAAGAGACCGATTACCGATAAGAGGGCAACTGGATCTTGGAAGATATTTCCTAATGTAACTAGTGTAGCAGGATCATCCACGACAATACCCATCTCTTGTAAACCTATAATCGCCAAGAATAATCCAATACCTGTTCCCACCGACAATTTCACTGGTTTGGGAAAAGCTTTAATCACGTATTCTCTGGCTCCAGCAACTGTAATCAATATAAATATTACTCCCTCTACAACAGTAGCAGCCAATGCAGCTTGCCACGGAAAACCCATCTGTAATACAACTGTATAAGCGAAAAAGGCGTTTAATCCTAATCCAGGGGCAAGTCCAAAGGGCCGGTTAGCATAGAACGCCATCACCAACATCGCGATAACAGAAGCGAGTATGGTGACTATAGCCAGCATTTGGAAAACTTGATTAGTCGAATAACCAGGTATTTGAATTGCAGACGGCCCACCTTCAAATAGTGGTCTCCCTAGGATTGTTGGATTAACTATAACAATATAAGACATAGTCAAAAACGTGGTGAGTCCCGCCAAAATCTCCGTGCGCAAGTTTGTGTTGTGTTTCTCTAATTCGAAATAATTCGAAAGCTTTTTACTTATATTCATTAGTAATCTAATAGACAAATATGTTTTAAAAAATTTTCGTCATCAAAAACTATTTTGTCTTTAGATCACCTATCTAGTATATATCACACATTACGTGATAAGATGGGTAATGAAAAATTATTTGTCAGTTGGGAAGAACTCGAAGAACTTAACAAGAAGTTAGTTAAAAAAATTAAAAGAAATGATTACAACCCTAATGCCGTGATAGGGATTTCAAGAGGAGGATTACCTATATCAGTTAGAGTAAGTCATCTATTGGAGCTTCCAATGGGAATGATTGAAGCTGATCACTATCGGGGAGATGGATATGGCACACAACAAGACAAAGCAGTTATTAAAGGTACATTATTTGGAAAAAAGATAAAGGGAAACATCTTATTAGTTGATGACATCATTGACACTGGAAAAACAATGGAAGCCGTTATAGAAGAATTAAATCAAATAAAAGAGATTGAAGAAATAAAAACAGGTGTTATTCACGAAAAACCTCATTCTTGTATGAAACCAGATTTCTGTGCTTATCCCACCCCTGTTGATAAATGGGTTGTGTATCCTTTCGAGAAGATGAGCCCAGGGGATTAACAAAAATTAATAATAATCAAAAAAGATGTTTCCCTGAAATCAGGATTTTTGAAGACCTTTTGATGTTTTGGAATATTTTTAATTTAAGTAATCATTTCTTAGCAAAATAAACCTCATTTTTTTATCTCTTTTCTTTTGAAAGTAACCATATCTATACTAAATCAAACTAGTGAACTACCCCTACCTAAATCATGGATTTTGGAAGGGGCTTCCCTGTTCAACCACTCGACTTACTGGAACCAAGGTGGTTCCAGCAGAGGTTGATGTGTCCAAGGGCTTAACTTCGGACAGTCCCTGCCCTACCAAACTTATAGCCCTATTCACGATGTTTATAGCCGCATTCAAATCACGATCAATCTCCAAGCCACATTCCCTACACTCATGCACTCTATCAAATAATTCTTTATCTACCTTATTACTACAACCTGGATTTGAGCAGTTTTTTGTTGTGTTTTTTGCTCTTATCTCTATAACTTGCTCACCAGCTTGTGAAGCTTTGTAAGCAACCAATGAAGTAAATTCATTCCAAGCGTAATTAGCTATATGCCTATTTAAGACGCTGCCCTCACCCTCCGATAAGTTCTTACTATCCAAATCCTCCACCGCTATCACATCGTATTTGTCGACGTATGCTCTTGATAGTTTATGCAAGAAATCTCTTCGTGCATCTCTCAGTTTTTTGTGTGCTTTCGCCAACCTCTTCTTTTGCTTCTTCCAATTATTGCTTCCTTTTTCTTTCTTAGATAGCTTCTTTTGCTCTTTCTTGATTCTTTTGTATTTATTGTATAGTAAGTTTTTTAGGTTCCTTATTTCTCTTCCCTCGCTGTCAACTAAGAAGTTGGATACATTTAGGTCTATTCCTATTATGTCGCAGTCTTCCGTGATTGGTTTTTTGTCAGGCTTCGGCACCTCTAGCTCGAGAACAATTTTCCAGTCACCACAACCATATTCTTTTATTACCACACCCTTTAACCTCAGCGCCTTCTGAAATTGGTCCATGGAAGTTTACAGGAATCTCCCCTATCCTTGATAGGTGTATGGTTCCGTTTTCTTGGTTTATCTCGAACCCTGACTGATTACACTCAATGCTGTTGATTGAGTTCTTGTACCGTAGTTTTCCAACTTTCTCCCCCTTCTCTTTTTTTGTACTTAGACCTTTAATTGCGTCGTATATTCTTCCTATTGTTTGTTGAGCCGCCTTTGAGTATACATTCTGGAACTCAGGGTTCGATGTCTTCTTCCACTCTGGCAACTTGTTATACATCTCGTATCTTGGTATCCAGTCATTTAATTTGTTTAGTGTTTCTAGTGCTTTGTTGTAGATGTCCTTGTGTATCTCGAAGTGCTTCTGCAATTCTTCCTTATTTTCCTCTGTTAGATTAGCATCGTATTTGTACGAGAGCAACTGCGAACCCATCTAACCTTTATTTATAAATTTATGGTTAAAAAGTATTAGAGTTGATTCATCACTCCACCAAAATCAAAGATTAGGAAGGTGTTTTCTCAACCATTAAGATAAACTATACTAAAAAAATAAGTGAAGTGACCCCACAGCAGAGCTGTGGGGCTTCCCTGCGACCTTATCCCAAAAGAGGGAGTTTGTTTTCCACGATGCTTATCTCATTCACACCGTCAACAGAGAACTATTGCTTTGGGGAAGTTTGGATTAGGGAACAGTTCCCATACACTAACTCACGGTGGTTCCGCTTATTCCTCATGGTGGCTCCACACCACTCGCTACACCATCCTCCCAAAAAAGGGGAATTTGGCTTACCTCTATGGACTCAATCCATGGGTTGTACTTAGCTCATGTCTCAAAGCTAGTCCACGAAATTGCTCGTGTGGGCAACGGGATTGCTTTTTGATAGAGGCAGACTCCCAACCAACTGCCAGTTACCCCTAAAATGTTCCTAATACCACTCAAGTACTACTAAAAGCATTCACCCCCACGGCAGATCT
>PZKD01000090.1 GCA_003034855.1 archaeon SCG-AAA382B04
ATTATGGAGGTGAAGGGCAATTCCTCCCCAACCTAATCAAAAATTAGGAAGGGGTCCCCTTGCCCACTCAAGATGAATAAGATACTGCTTATGGGAGTGATCTTAGGATTAGGTTACTTAATTGGAAAGATTACTCATAAAATCAAAATAACATCTGTTGTAGGATATATTTTAGTTGGCGTTCTTTTTGGCCCACATCTTTTTAATCTTTTTAATCCTTCTGAGGAACTAATTCATATAATAACTGTTGGAACTCTTGCCTTAATAGCTTTCGAGATTGGAGTAAATATTTCACCTCAAAAAATAGACAAAATAGGAAAAAAAGTCGTAGGGATAACCGTTTTTGAATGTTCTTTTACTTTTATAATAACAGCAATTGGCATGTATTTAGTTACAAGAAGTATCATAGTAGCTAGTATTTTAGGTTCTCTAGCAGCTGCGACAGCTCCAGCTAGTAGAATGGCAATAATTAGAGAATATAGAGCAAGGGGAAATTTAACAGATACAGTAATAGCAATTGTTGGATTAGATGATGCCTTAGGAGTAACTTTTTTTACAATTACTTTAGCTCTTACAAAAGCCTCTATGAATCCAATTCCAATAACAGAAATAAGTCTAAATGCTTTGATGGAAATATTTGGCCCAATCTTACTAGGTGTTATTGGTGGGTTGTTAATAACAGTTTTATTAAGAAGATTTGAAGGAGACGAAGAACTCTTTATTGGTGTTTTAACAGCTATATTATTAGTTTCTGGTTTAGCTGAATACTGGAATATAGATTGGATCCTAGCCTGCATGTCATTAGGAATTATTTTCGTAACATTTTCGAGAGACAAAGCAGAAAAGGCAAAAGAATTTATACAAAACAGGGTTTTGGACCCAATTTTTGTAATATTCTTCGTTATAGTAGGGGTCTCAATGGAAATCGATTTACTATTGGCTTCTGCTGGATTAGCCTCAATTTACGTAATTTCTAGAAGTTTAGGAAAAATCATCGGAGGAGGATTAGGTTCAAACATATTTAATGCTTCAGGAAACGTTCAAAAGTATATTGGAATTTCGTTATTATCTCAAGCAGGTGTGGCTGTAGGATTAGCTTTAACTGTTAGTAAGGAATTACCGAATCTAACTAGTGGAGGAATAGAGCTAGGTTCATTTATTGTTACAATAATTGCAGCTTCAACAATAATCTTCGAAATAGTAGGAACCATTTCCTTTAGATATGTTTTAACTAAAACAGGAGAAGCCAACAAAACGTGACATTCTCAACTGCTTTAATCAAAGATTTAAGAAGTTATAGTCCACTACCCCTACCTAAATCAAAGATTTAAAGAAGGTGTCTTCTTGACTATGCAAGATAAAACTCCCTGAAACTCTTAAATTAGATGAAGTGTACTTTAAGACGGATAGGTAATTCATTCTCTTTTAGCGATTTCACCTGCAATATCTGAATAAGAAACTACTCCAACAACTTTGTTTTCTTCATCAGTTACTGGTAAAAATCTAATATCTTGGCTCATCATCTTATCTAAAGCTTCGGATATGTGTATTTCTGGTGATAAAGAAGTGGGGTTTTGGGTCATCAAATCCACTACATGACTCGCAAAAAAATCTGACATCTTTTTCTTTCCCCCAATAGATTCTACTAAATCGGCTTTAGTAACAACACCTACCAACTTGCCCTCATCACAAACAGGGAAAGCATGGAAATGTTCTTCTTTAAATTTTTCAACTAATTCCTCTATAGTTGCATCTTTATTTATGTAGGAGGGAGGAGTTGACATAACTTCTTTTATTTTTCGATCGGAAAGGTCATACTTATTGTTCATTGTCTTAGATAAATAAGTTAATTTTTAGAATTAATAAATTTTTCAGAAATAAAAAAAATTAAATTCCTAGTAATATTTTTAGTGAGATTAAGAAAAGAATTGCTGAAGCAAAGTAATCAATTTCTCTCTCCATTTCAGGTAAATCAACCAATGTGGCTGTAGAAGTTAATACCATTGCTGATATTGCTGAAATTAGTGAATTGAAAACTAATTCTTTGTTAATATTTAATTGGAAATACAACTCATTTAGATTTAACGAAAATATTAAACCTAATAATATTACAATTGAAGGCCTAAGAAATCGAATGAAACTAGATTCATCCAGCATTATCCTAAAGGCAATCAAAATTATCGATATAGATCCAAAAACCCTTAATCTAGTGATATTAAGTGCATTGGACAATGATTTGGCTAATATAGTGGACAGTATCACTAAAATAATGAAAGTTACTCCTATTGTAATTAAATTTTGTATCTTTTTAGTTTTCGAACCATTTATTCTCTGAGCCATCGATACAGAAGCCACTCCTGATAAAATTGAAACACCTATAACAATTGAATTAAATATATTGCCCAACTGATTTGTCAAAACCACCGTTATATAGGCACCATCTATCAGTGGTAAAATCATTATATAAAACAAGCTTAATGTATCAGTGCCTATGGAAAAAACGATCACTCCAATTACTTACTGGAGACAGAGAACCCGCCCTCACCTAACATAAAAAACCACAACTCAAAAATAAAACCAGAATAACTTAAATCTTTTCGAAAAGCCTCATTTCAATCTAATCAAAGTTGTTTCAAAGATATAGAAGATACTTTCGTTTGGGCCACATTTACCCATGTTTTTTATTGCTTTAGACAAACAAAATTGTGATAGAATTTTTTAGAACTATTTTATTTGGAGGTTTAAATTATGTCCGAAGAAAATCGTAATATTGGTGGACAACCAGTCTTTATATTAGGAGAAGATACAGAAAGAACACAAGGAAGTGACGCTCAACATCAAAACATTCAAGCAGCAAAAGCTGTTGGAGATACAGTAAAATCAACTCTCGGTCCTAAGGGTATGGACAAGATGTTAGTTAACTCTTTAGGAGATATAGTAGTTACTAACGATGGAGCTACAATCCTCGATGAGATGGATATTGAACATCCTGCAGCAAAAATGGTTGTTGAAGTTGCAGAAACCCAAGATGAAGAAGTGGGTGATGGAACCTCAACCGCAGTAATATTAGCAGGTCAATTATTAGAAAAAGCCGAAAACCTATTAGAACAAGATGTTCATCCTTCAGTAATTGCAAATGGTTTTAGAAAAATATCTAATGTAATTGAAGAAACTCTAGAGGAATTAACCACTGAAATAGATGTAAATGATAAAGAACTATTGAAAAATGTAGCCAAAACAGCGATGACTGGAAAAAGTGCAGAAGATTCTCATGAACTACTAACTCAACTATCAGTAGATGCTATCCAAGAAATTACAGATAAGGGAAAAGTAGATTTAGATGACATAAATGTAGAATCAAAACAAGGGGGCTCAGTTGGAGATTCTAGTTTAGTGGAAGGTATGATTCTGGATAAAGAAAAAGCGAATAATGAAATGCCTTCAAAAGTTAGTGACGCTAAAATTGCAGTTCTAGACACTGCAATAGAAGTAGAAGAAACCCAAACAGATGCAGAGATACAAATAGACAACCCCGAACAAATGCAAGAATTTCTTGAAAGAGAAGAAGAAACACTGAAAGAAATGGTGAACAAAATCAAACAATCAGGTGCAAATGTAGTAATAAGCTCTGAAGACATAGACGATATGGCCATTCATCAAATGGTAAATAATGATGTTTTTGCAATAGAAAATCTCAGCAGTAGTGATCTTGAAAAAGTAACCAAAGCCACTGGAGCATCAACTATCTCAAATATAGATGAAGCAGAAGAAAATGATCTTGGAGAGGCAAGTTCCGTAGGAGAAAAGACAATCTCAGGAGATAAAATGGTGTTTATAGAAGGATGTAAAAACCCAAAAGCACTAACTATTCTAGTAAGAGGGTCAACCAAACACATAATCGAAGAAGCAAAAAGAACACTAAAAGATGCACTATCCGTTCTTTCAACAGCAATAAGAGATGGAAAAGTCCTTCCAGGCGGAGGAGCAACTGAAATAGAATTAGCACTAACCCTACGACAATATGCAACATCAGTAGAAGGTAGAGAGCAATTAGCAATAGAAGAATTTGCAAATGCATTAGAAACATTACCAAGAATACTAGCTGAAAACGCTGGCCATAACCCAATAGATACGGTAATAGATTTAAAAAGCAAACATAAATCAGGAAACAAACATGCAGGAATAGACGCTGTTTCAGGAAAAATGAAAAACATGACAGAAAGTGGAGTAGTAGAACCAATATCTGTCAAAAAACAAGCACTCTCCTCAGCAACAGAAGCTAGTGGAATGATACTAAGAATTGATGATGTTATCTCTGGCGGATCTGGTGGAGAAGCTCCTGGAGGCGCAGGTGGCCCAGGAGGTGCACCAGGTGGAATGCCTGGTGGAATGGGCGGAATGATGTAAGTCCACCTAAAAACTTTTTTCTTTTTCCTTTTATAACACTAAACAGATAAAATAAGATGAAAACCAAAATATGTCTTCTTGATGCATCAATTGGAAACAGCCCTGTTCAGAGAAATTTTAACCGTGAATTAAATTCTAAAATAGATTATTATAGGATTAGTCAAAACGAGTTTCCAAAAAAAATATTACATGATGGTTACATAATAAGTGGTTCTCCTAAATCAGTAAATGACAAAGATAACTGGATAAGAAAAGCCGAAAGGTTTGTAACTAAGCTTCATGCCAAAAAGAAACCAGTTTTAGGGGTTTGTTGGGGACACCAACTATTGGCAAAAGCTTTAGGTGGTGTTGTTGAAAAGTTGTTTGAGAGAAAGATAGGGTACAAAAAAATTGAGTTGACCAAAGAAGGAAAAAATGACAACACTGTTTTCCGAGGAATTCCAAAGAATTTTTTAGCTTTTATAACCCACCATGATTCCATAAAAGAACTCCCAACTGATTCTAAAATTCTAGCAAAAAAAGAAAAAACAATTCAAGGATTCAAAAAAGATTTCGCATATGGAGTTCAATTCCACCCAGAATACGATTTAAAAACAACTAAACATGTTTCTGAAAAATACCTAAAAGGAGAAGAACTAAATAAGCTCAAAAAAACATTAACTCAAAAAAACCTAAAAAAAGCACGTAGAGAAAGTGGAAAAGTTTTAAAGAATTTTGAAGAGTTTGTTAAAACTAAAACCTGTTTTTCATATTTAGATTACTTAAATTATAAAAACTTAAAAGAAAAAGTAATTTTGATAATTATGCCATCAATCAAGAGATTGGTCTTAGATGTTCTCAAACCACATAAACCTGACCTGATAGGGTTATCAGAAAGTCTTTGCAGTATAAATGGTGTTGAAGGGGTTAATTTAAGTTTGTATGAAGTTGATCAAGACACTGAAAACATCAAAGTTACGATTGAAGGAGAAGGAATAGACTACTCTGACGTAGAAGAAATGATTGAAGGAACAGGTGCAGTGATACACAGTGTAGATGAAGTTGCAGCTGGAAATCGATTAATTGAAGAAGTTGAGACGCTTCAAGATAGATAAAAAAATAGTTTTAATTTCCTATCCCTTAGCAACACCCATTGGTTGTAGTCTAGCAACTTTTTTAGAGATACCTACATCATGAGCTACATCTACTACTTTGGTAGGATCCTTGTATGCTCCAGGAGCTTCCTCGGCAATAATTGAACCATGTGTTGCCCTTACATATATTCCTTTTTTGGATAATTTGTCTTGGACAGTTCCTCCCCAATATTCCTTTTTAGCTTGGGTTCTACTCATCTTCCTACCAGCACCATGACAAGTTGATCCAAAAGTGTTTTCCATTGCGAATTTTGTTCCTTTAAGAACAAAAGAAGGTGCTCCCATATTACCTGGAATCATAACTGGTTGCCCAACTGAGGAATACTTATCTGGTATTTCTGGATGCTCGGGACCAAAAGCCCGAGTAGCTCCTTTTCTGTGAACTAATAAGTCCTTATTTTTGCCATTTACTTTATGTGTTTCTTTCTTTGCAACGTTGTGTGCTACGTCATAGATTAATTTTAATTCTGTCTTTTGGTTAAAGAAATTTTTAAAAGCTTCTCGGACCCAATGAGTGATTACTTGTCTATTTGCCCAGGCATAGTTAGCTCCACAAGCCATGGCCGCAAAATAATTTTTTGCCTCAGATGAATCTGTGGGAGCGCAAGCTAATTGTTTATCGGGAATTTTTATTCCATAGTTCTTGGTTGCCTTTTCAAGTTTGTTTACATAATCAGTACAAACCTGGTGGCCAAACCCTCGACTCCCTGTATGAACCATAACTGTTACTTGGTCTTCTTTTAATCCGAATGCTTGAGCTGCTTCTTGATCTATTATTTCGTCTACGTATTGAACCTCTAAGAAATGATTTCCACTTCCTAAGGTTCCTAGTTGAGGTATACCTCTGTTTTTGGCTTTTTTACTAACCTTTGAGGAATCAGCGGCATCGAATTTTCCTTTTTCTTCACAATGTTCATAATCTTCTTCTTCTCCATATCCTTCTTTTACCGCCCATTGAGCTCCTTTTTCAATAACCTCATTGAGTTGTTTTTTGTTTAAATTCAATTTACTCTCAGAACCTACTCCAGAAGGAACTTTCTGGAATAATTTGTCAATTAGGTTTTTAGATTTATCTTTAACTTCATCAACAGTTAGGTTTGTTTTCAAAACTCTTACTCCACAATTTATATCGAAACCTACTCCACCAGGACTTATAACCCCATCATTAATGTCTATTGCTGCAACTCCTCCTATGGGGAAACCATAACCTAAGTGTGCTTCAGGCATCGCTAGAGAGTATTTTTGTACTCCAGGAAGACATGCCATGTTTGAGATTTGTTCGTATGTATCTTCTTCAACGATGTTTACTAATTCATCTGATAAGTAGATTCTTCCTGGGACATTCATACAGTCTTTTGTGTTTTGAGGAATCTCCCATGTCAAATCCGAAATTTTCTTTAGTTTTTCCTTTTTCATCTCATTGACCTCCTCCTCCGCCTGAAGACGGAGGTATACGGGCTTTAAACATTATCATTAATCAATTATTTTTTGATTACTATTGATTTTGTTTTTTTTGGTTTCAAAGAAATAAAGAAAAGGTGTTATGTATCTAACAAGGTAATTATCTGATATTTCTCATTCTTTTTTATTTCTAGGTTGTGATATGTTATTGCTTTTACTTCAGTATTGAAAACATGTTTGGATAGATCTATTTTTTCTCCTATTGCTTCACCCATTAATTTGTATTTTAATTTGTCTTTTGTGATATCTACATTGAAGTTAGAAAAAACAATGTTTTTGGCGCTAAACAAATAGATTAATTCACTTATCCACTTATATAATAATTCTTCGATGTTTTCTGTTTCTAGTTCTATTTTCTTCTTGCTCTTTTGTTTCACTGTAGAGATATCTATCATTGTGTCAAATGTTGCTTTGGCAGAATTTTCGAAAGCTTCCTCAATTGTTTCACCGTATGCTTTAAATTTAGAGTCAGCCGTATGCTCCAAAAATTCATAAGGTTTTTTCATTAAAGAAGATTTTAGATTATTTTTTGATCCTATAACCACACCAAGGGCATTTTCTCACATTTAGTGAAAAATCATATCCACATTCAGGACATTCTTGTATTTTTTCTCGTGTTTCTTTATTTTGTTTTGTTTGTTTCTTCTCTTGCTCCTCTTCCTGTTCATCTTCCTCTTGTTCTTTAATGCCTAGTTCTTTTCCGCAGACTCCGCAATATGTGGATAGAGATGGGTTTAAGCTATAGCAATTTTGACATTCTATTTTTTCTGTTTCTAATTCTTTTCCACAGTTCACACAATACTCACTCCACCATGGACTATAACTTCCACAGTGAGGGCAATAATTTTTTTTGATTTCTTTTAATGAGTTTTTGAAATAAGAGATTCTTTCTCTTGAATCCCAAGTATTGTTCATGTAAATTGTAATGATTAAAGCAGCACCGGTAAAACCAATTAAAAATGGTAATATACTTTCAGTTGTGAATGAAAATACTGTTCCTACGAATATCACTAATATGGAAACTAAATAATTAGTTATTCTTAGTGGTGATGTCTCGTTCATAATTAAGGTTTATTTTTCTAGGTCCTTATTTATCAATCTTTCTTTTTTATTTGGCTAGATTCTTGAGCAACTTGTATCCATCTTAACCAAGAATTCATTGCTGCTCTGAATGATGAAAGTTCTCTTGATTTAATTTTTAGTTTTATTTGGTTTTTTTGTTTTTCTATCTTTATTTCTGATTTTTTAGTTGGCGAAGACTTTAATTCAGGTTCAAGGGATTTTTTAATAACCTCGGGTTTTTTAGTTGGGATACTTATATCTAAAGTGTGCATTTATCTAGCTTTAACTTCTTTAGGTTGATCTCCTCTTTTCTTGAGCAATACTCTAAATCCACAATATGGACATCTTACCCTAGAAGATTCTTCATCTATTTCTACATCTTCTTTACATCTAGCACATCTATATCCCATTATTCTTCCTCCTCTTCTTCTCTAAGGGCTTTTTTAACTGCTTCACCAGTTGAAGTTTCTGGCTGGTATGCTCCTCCAGCTTGCTTGGTTCCACATTTTTGACAAATCCATATACCGGAGGCTTTTCTTTTTAGAGATTGGCTTTTACAATTGGGGCATTCGTAACTGTCTTTTTGTTTTTTTTCTATCTCGGATACTTTTTTTCTGATTTTTCTACCATATCTTGCTCCAAATCTCTTTGTTAAATCTGAACTACTTTCTTCTGGCATTTATTAACTCACCTCATACGTTTTCTTTAATTTTCTCTCGTAATTGTTGGCCCTTTTTAATACTTTGATCAACAACTTCAAGTATTTCGTCTTGCTTCCAGTCTCCACTAATCCCTTTTTGCATACCCACAACATTTTGGTTTGAATTGGTTATCACGGTAACTCTTGTTGTTCCGATTTCTTCTTCTAGATGGTTTGGATCGTATATTATTTCTCCTCCAATCTTTTGGGCCGTAATGCTCACAGGAATAGTTTGTATGTTTAGTTCTGTGGAGTTTGGGTCTAGCTCATATTTTTCATAGGGGAGTTCTGCTGTCATGAGAGCTGCGATTGCTCCTATTGATGAGACATCAATGAGGTTACCTACATGGTCGATTATGTGGATATCTACGAAAGCCATCCACACTTTTTCTCCTTCTTCTATGCATAATGATTCTAAGTCTATTGCATCGGCTTCTCTAATTCCTCTATCGACGACTCTTGAGATCTCTGTTGCTTCTGGTCCTGGAGGACCTGGTTCAAATTCAGGGGAAGCCATTGAGTTTAGTTCGGCGTTAGTGATTAAAACTCCATCATTTGGTTTATCTTCAAATGGTTCACCGGGTTCAAATTTTACTCCAACCACAACTTCTGTTTTTCCCAGCTTTACTCGGGCTGAGCCTTCGGCTTTTCCAACAAAATCTGTTTCTATTTCGACTTCCCTAAAATCTGTAAAGTTTCTCTCATCAACTCTTTTACCTTCTTGTATTGAATCTAATACGTGGTTCCTCTCAATTTCTGCTAAAACTTCTTCCATTTTACTCTCCTCCATATCTCTCTTTTAGAGCTTTTTTCTGTTCTTCGTGAAGTATTTTGCAACCTTGCTTTGCTGTCTCTATTGATTTCTCTAGTTCATCTCTGCTTAGGTCCCCATCCATTTGTAGGAGTGTTATGTCTTCTGTGTTTGGTTTCATTGCTATTGGAACATCTGCATCTCCGAAATTATCTTCAAGTTCGTTTATATCTAATACTATTTCATCATCGACTTTGCCTGCTGCACATGAAACTACTAAGTCATTCATTGGTATACCTGCATCAGCTAGTGCTACTGAAGCTGCTGTTAGGCAAGTTGTTCTAGTTCCTGCTGCTGATTCTAGTATTTCTACAAAGATATCTATTACTGATTTAGGATATTTTTCTAAAAAAATTGCGGATTCTAATGCTTCTTTGCTGACTTTTGAAATTTCTTTGGACCTTCTTCCTGGTCCAGGTCTTTTTCTATCGCCAACTGAGAATGATGCCATGCTATATTTATATCTTATAATTGCTCTGTCTGGTTCTTGTAAATGTCTTGGATGTAATTCTCTGGGACCGTATACTGCTGCTATAATTTTGTTGTCACCTAACTCTATATATGCTGATCCGTCAGCTCTTTCTAATACTCCTACTTCGATGTTAACTTCTCTTAATTCGTTAATTTCTCTTCCATCTATTCTTTTACTTTGATCATCAATAAATTGATCTGGTTTTTCTTTTTTAGCCATTCTTTCACCTATTTTATTAATTTTGCATAAAATTCTTGATTTTATCCGTTAAGCCTGATGTATGAGCTTTTTCCTCTATTATCTTAATTGCTTCTTTTACCTTTTCGGCTTTTTCTCTTTCACCATTTATCCAGATTCTTCCATTCTGCCCTACATATATGTTGCAATTACTTTCTCTTTTTAACATTGAGATCATAGAGGCATCTTTTCCGATAACTCTAGGAACTTTTGATGGAGATATTTCGATTAATCTGCCTTCTTTAATTTTTTTGAGTCCCTCTTCATTCATTTTTACATTAATGTTCATATCTTTGTCAACTTCAGTTACTTCCACAATGACAGTATCTCCTATTTTTAAGTGTGATTCTAATTCTCCACTTTCTATGTATGTTGGATGTTGCTCCACCGCTAATCTAGCGTCATATGGACAATTTATGTCCAAATACCAATTGTTGAAATTTACATCTTCTACAATTCCAATTACTTTATCTCCATTACTAGGAGAATATTTAATATTTGCTGGTAATACCTCTACGTAGTCTTCTCTTTCTTCTTTGAATCCATATATCTTCGAAAAGACCGAGTTTCCTTTCCTGTAAGTGTTTTCACCAGATTCTTTATTTTTGGCGAGTAATTCGCCAGGTACAACTATTTCTCTTCTTGACATAATAATCACCTCTTATATAATCTTACATCTCCTTTTCCTTCAGTTAATTCTGCCAAAAGTTCTTCTAATTCTCTTCTTATCCCACCAGGTCCCTTTATTATACCTATCCAAGAGCCATCATCTTGCCATTCTTCTTGAATTAATTCTCCAAATTGTCGAACCTTACCATAACTTGATCCTGCGTATTTGCTTGGAATCCTTACTGCAAATTTTTTTTCTTCGAATCTTATTGGGATTAGTGGTCTTATTGCATCTAATGCTTCTTCTACTTGTTCGCTTACACTTTCGAATGGATCTATCTTTATACCTGCTTCATCCATCGCTTTTTCAATTCTCTTGGGTGGGTGTGGTGCATCATTTTGTTGAGGATTAATTGCATTTCTTGCTATTGTATTTATAACTTGGTTTCGTTTTTGTTGCCTAATTTCTTCTCGTTGTTCACTCGTTAGTTGTATATCGCCATTTTTAATTATTTTTTTAGCTATTTTTTCGACATCTTTTGTCTTGAAAACTTTTTCCATCATTTCATCAGAGGCTTCGTCGCCTTTAGAAGAATCTTTGAAAACCTTGTCAATTGCTAATAACTCGTCAAAATCTACTTCTTCTCCATCTCTCAAATCTAGCGCTATATCTGGATCTACTAAGACTTCAAATCTAGATCCATGACTTTCATACCTAGCTACAACAGCATCATCGAGGGAAACCATTTATTCAACCCTTTTTAAGATTCCCTATAATCGTTTATATATGTTTCAACTTGTTCTTCTTCTAGTTTTTCAAATTTCTCTGTTTCTGTTTTAGCTACTCCAACTTCTAGGGATTTCGAATTTAGCTCTTGGTCTTGGTTTTCTTCTAAGGCTTCAAAACCGAGTTCTATTGATTTTTTGGTTGACATGTCTTGTTTATAATTTTCTTCAAAGAATTCCATTATATCTGATCTGTTTTCCCCTATACTTGTTGCTTTATATTCCATCATTGCCCCACTTGGATCTGTTTCAAAGAGTTTCGGAGAACCGTTATGAACTCCTGCAATTAAAAGTGCTGTTCCAAATGGTCTAACTCCACCGTATTGAGTGTATTGCTGTAGATGATCGCAAACTCTTCTAGTAAGAGTTCTCACATCTATCTTTTCGTCATATGACATTTGGTTTACTTGTCCTTCCATTCTCGCTTTATCTATTAATTGCCTCGCATCTGCCACCAATCCAGAGGTAGCTGCTCCTATATGATTATCTAGATGGAAAATTTTCTCAATAGATCGGGGTTCTAATAGATCTGTTGAAATTCTCTTGTCTACCATCAAAACAACGCTATCTTTGCCTTTTATTCCCATTGCCGTTGTTCCTCTTTTTACTGCTTCTCTTGCATACTCTACTTGGAAAAGCCTACCATCAGGGCTGAAAACTGTTATAGCCCTGTCGTATCCCATTTTTGGGTTTTGTTGCATAATTTCACCTAATTTAAAAATTACTTCTAATAAGTATTGAGTAAAAGATTATTTCTTTACTTTATTCTTACTCTTTTTGTATAAACTTTTTCTTAAGTTTCTTTATTGTTCCGGACTCACCTAATTTGTCAATTCTTACTTTTTTGTTTTCGATCTCATAAATTGCTGAAAGAATGCTTGAAATTTTTTTGGTTTTTTTGTGATTACATTCTATTATGGCAAATTTTCCATCAAAATCATGAACCCAAAGCCCCGTTTTGGCAACCCCATAGTCACCTATCAACGAGATTGCGTTATTCCATATCCCCTTAACAAATTCATTTCTAGAAAGAGATTCTTCTACCTCTAATTTAATTGCAATGTATCTTTTTTTATTCTTCATTGATGGAGGAAGATTCTTCAATTTTTTCAACACCAGGTTCGATAAATCTTTCTTTTTTATGTTCGATAAATCTTTCTTTTTTATATTTTTCATTTAATTTTATCCTATTATCTAGGAATTTTTTAGATTTCCTTAAGTCCTCTTTTTTTAGTTCAATAACTCTCATTAAGTTCTCAATATCTCTGAGTTTTTTAATTTGATACTTGTTATCAGAAAATAGGCTTATAACTCTTGGGGAATTAAATTTCCTAGTTATCTGATTATTCTCAATTTGATGTTGGATAATTCGGGATCTTAAATATCCATTATTTTTTAACAACTTTTTGAGATTAAATCCTATTCCTACTTCATTCTCTCTTGCTTTTTTGGCTAAAACATGGTTAATTCCTCTCTTATTTGGCTCTACATGATTATATAATAAATCAACTCTTTTGTCCTCTAAAGACACTGTATTTATCTCTTCTAGTCCTCCATCTACTATTAAAAAATTAACTTTTGGCCTAAATTTCTTAATCTTCTGTTTTAATTTTCTTACTTTTGTTTCTTTAATCTCAATTGCTTTAACTAAGTTTAATTTATTATATTGGTTAGAAAAGTCTCTATGTTTCTTTAATGAATTAGGGGAAGTGTGATTGATTATGATTTTTTGATAACCCAATTCTTTGGCTAATTCTAATTTTTTGTTATTTTTTACTTTCTCCTCCAAATTTACTCTCAATATTCTGGGCATTTTTATCTTTTACTGTTGGAATTGTAATGGAAAATAATAAGTTTTGGCTTAACTATTTTTTGAACAATGGAGAAAATACCAACAGGTATAGAAGGTCTGGATAGAGTTCTCTATGGGGGAATTCCTTCTGGTAGTGTTGTTTTGATTAGTGGGAGTTCAGGTACTGGTAAAACCATTTTAGGGACTCAATTTTTAATTAGAGGTGCTGAAGAACAAAGAGAGAGAGGTATGTTTGTATCATTAGATGAGAGACCTTCTAACCTAAGAGAGGACTTCAAGGATATTGGTTTCGAGATTGAATCTCTTGAAAAAAAAGATGACTTGATTATGTTAGATGCGGCTAGCCCTAAAGTTGGCTTAGTTAGTGACGAAGAATATGTAGCGAGGTTTGGTCTTGAAGTGGATTCTTTGCTAAATGACATCTCCAGAATTCATAATGAAAAAGATGTTGATAGAATTGTTATAGATTCATTACCCCTGATTGCTTTTAGGACCGAGGAAGGAGTTGGAACCACAATATATAGGTTGATGTCTCTTCTTAATGAATTGGATTCCACTGCTTTAGTTATTACCGAAAGAGAGGAAGGGTCAGCTAAAATTAGTAGATATGGAGTGGAACAGTATGCAGCCCGAGGAGTGATTTTACTTAACACGAGGATGGTAGGTAACGAAATGAGAAGAAACTTATTAATTAAAAAAATACGAGGAGGAGATCACGACCGAAGAAGATATCCCTTCGAGATAAGTAAGGGAGGTATTGAAGTATACCCATATCCTGATGTGTACAGTAAAAGAGGACAGAAAACTTTTTGACTAAGCTACTCTCTCAGTTGTTTCAACTTCGATTCCTTTTTCTATTATTGAATAAGGAATTACTTTAGATGGGTAAGCCATCCCTCTAATCTTTTCTATAATCAACTCCCTCTCAATCTCGTTTCCTCTTTTTTCTGAATTTAATTCAATTACACAATCTGCATGATGTTTCATTTTGTTCTCAATTTTTTCCTCATGCATCCCTTTTGTCATTAAAATGAGAGTCACTCCATTAGATGCTCTGTTAACACTTGAAATTAATTTAACCACATTTGAAACTCTATCAGCCGGATTATCTTCAAGGAAATCCGATAATGAGTCTATAACCCCTCTTAGTTGAACATCTGATCTCAGATTAGTTACATAGTTCTGAAGTTTGTTTAGGACATTTGTACCTTGTTTTAAGTCCTCTTTATTTGCTAATTTATTCAATGTTTCGGGAGGTAATGCTCCAACAAACCTACCTACGTATCCATCGATTATGTCAATTTTTCCTTTTTTCTCATATTCCTCTAAATTCCAACCAAAGTTTTTCATCTCATTCTTTAAGGTATCAGGAGGATCTCGCGTTATGAAATACCAACTTTTTTCATTGTTTTTTAAGCCCCCATATATAAATTGTTGAGCGAATATCTCTATTCCCGAACCTGGTTTTCCAATTAATAATGTAGTACTTCCTTTAGGAATTCCTCCTTTTAGTTGAAGATCAAATCCTTCTATACCTGTTTCTATTAATTTATCTGATGGTTGAGAGGCTTCGTAGGTCTTTTTATATTTTTCTTTTACAACATCCTTCGTTTTTTCCATAGTTAATATTTAATTAGTATTTAACTCCAAATAAAAGATAGTGTATGCTGTGAGAGGATGAATAACAAAGAAATTGATGATCTGTTGAGCTATTTGGATTTTAAAGATGGTTTATTAGATGTTGTTATCCAGGACAAAAAAAGTGGTAGGGTTTTAATGTTGGCTCATATGAATAAAGATGCCTTTGTTAAAACATATAAGGAAGGAAAGGTCTATTTTTGGTCTAGAAGTAGAGAAGAGTTGTGGAAAAAAGGAGAATCATCTAGTCACACCCAAGAAGTTGAAGAGATGAGGATTGATTGTGATGGAGATGCACTTCTAGTTGTAGTGGATCAAAAGGGTGGTGCTTGTCACACCGGACATTTTAGTTGTTTTTATAGAAAAATTATTGATGGAGAGCTAGAAGTTGTGGAAGAGAAAGTTTTTGATCCAGAAAACGTTTATGGTGAATGATTATGAAGGTAGTTCCAGATACTAGTGTATTAATTGATGGTAGAGTTACACGAATGTTAGAAGAAAAAGAATTAGAGAATCCTATTATTTTTATTCATGAGGCTGTGATAGGTGAATTAGAGGCACAAGCAAATCGGGGAAAGGAAACGGGTGTTAATGGATTAAAGGAAATACAAAAATTGAGTGATTTAAGGGAAAAGACCGAAATTAAAATTAATTTTAAGGGAAAAAGACCTTCTTTAGAAGAAATAAAATTAGCTGATACTGGAGAAATAGATTCAGCAATAAGAAATATAGCTCTAGAGGAGGATGCACTTCTTTTAACTAGTGATATTGTCCAAAGCGAGGTAGCTAAAGCTAAGGGCATAGATGTCAAATACCTTGAACCTGAAAAGGAAGAAACCAAATCAAAAATAAAGATTGAAGATTTCTTCACTGAAAATGTTATGTCAGTTCATCTACGTGAAGGAACAATCCCTAAAGTTAAGCGGGGTAAACCTGGTGAGATGGAAATGTCTAGTGTAGGTGAGGAACAGAGTAGCGCTAGAGAACTCAGAAAGTTGACTCAGGAGATTATTGAAAAAGCTAAGAGATCATCTGATGGTTTTATTGAATTCGATAAAGGTGGAGCAACTGTTATACAATTAAAAGACTTGAGAATAGCAATTGCGAGACCACCATTTTCTGATGGTTACGAAATCACTGCTGTGAGGCCTGTTGCAAAAGTTTCTTTAGATGATTATAGATTGTCCCAAGAATTGAAGACAAGATTATCTGAAAAGCAGAGAGGAGTATTAGTAGCTGGAGCTCCGGGAGCAGGTAAAAGTACTCTTGCTCAAGCTATTGCTGAATACTTACTAAAAAAAGATTTTGTTGTTAAAACGATGGAAGAACCGCGTGATCTTCAAGTTAGTGATGAGATAACTCAATATACATCTCTTGATGGTAGAATAGAAGATACAGCTGATGTTCTATTGCTTGTAAGACCAGATTACACTATTTATGATGAAGTTCGGAAAACATCTCATTTCCAAGTTTTTGCTGATATGAGACTAGCTGGAGTTGGAATGATTGGAGTTACTCATGCAAACAGAGGAATAGACGCTTTACAAAGACTGATTGGAAGAGTGGAACTTGGTATGGTTCCTCAGGTAGTTGATACCATCGTCTTTCTTGAAGAAGCAAAAATCAAAAAAGTGTATGACATTTCCTTTACCGTGAAAGTTCCTACCGGAATGGTAGAAGAAGATCTAGCAAGACCTGTTATAGAGGTAAAAGATTTCGAAACAAATGAAACTGAATATGAAGTATATACCTATGGCGAACAAGTAGTTGTCATGCCTGTTGAAGAAGAGAAATACAAACCAATTTGGAGTTTAGCTGAAAATGAAATCGAAAAAGAATTAAATAAATATATCCAAGGGAGAATTGTGGCTGATGTAACCTCAGAGGAATCTGTAACAGTATATGTTCCTAAAAACGAAATTGGGCATTTAGTTGGAAAAGGCGGAGAAAATATCTCAGCAATAGAAGAGGACCTAGGAATGAAAATAGATGTCCAACCCCATAGTGAAAGACAAAGAAAAAACCAACCTAAGAAGCAAAAAAAGAATCTAGTTAAAGGAAAAAAAGTTGATGTAACTATCGAAGACAATGAAGTTATCCTTGATCTAGGCAAAGATAAATCAGGAGAAACTGTCGATCTTTATGCAGGTGAGGACTATTTATTCACAGCTACCGTAGGAAAAGATGGCTTAATTAAAATAAAAAAAGGAGCAAGCGTTGCCAATACAATAATAAAAAAAGTTGAAAAAAACACAGATATCGTAGTTGGCTAATCTAAAAAAGAAGAAACATCGTATTCCTCACCACATCTCTCAATTCTGGGAAATCTCTTTATTTCATTCAATTTAAATCCCACTTCGTTTTTTTCTAATTTATTAATCACATCTTCCCATTTTATCATAAATGCTAATCTACTCTTTCCTCTCCCTCTCTTCAACTCAACTGCTAAATATCCTGTTCTTCCACTCCGGTTCAAAAAATCAGTTATATTATTAATTTGGTTTTCTGAGAAATGTTGACTAAAATATAGTTTTTTTGCTCCCTTCCGAGTTGATATAGATTTGTTTTCTATTGCTAGATAATAATCAGGATCCAATGAATCAACTAAAACATCTATAAACTGAGAACTAAACCTATGTTGCTTTCGTCTATAGGCAATAGCTTGTATATCATTTTTTTCAAAAAACTTATTCAAAGAGTTAACCAACCCTCTCTCAAATTCAGTCATTTTTCCTCAATCTATTTGATAATAACTTTTTTTCTTTTAGGTTTATTTCTATCTTGTTTTATAAGATTTATTTTAAAGTAAAAGGAAATTTAACTAGAATTTCTAATATGAATATATATTTCGAAACTTATGGATGTACTTCTAATAAATCTGATACAAGGAAAATGGAAGCTTTGGCCAAAAATTCTGATCATAAAATAGTCGATGATATCGAAAAATCCGATTTAGTAGTCATTAATACATGTGTGGTTATTGAAAAAACTGAAAATAGAATGTTAAATAGAATAAAAGAGCTAAAAAATCTAAAATTGGTTGTTGCAGGTTGTCTATCCAAGGTTAATCAAGAAGGAGTAAAAGAGATAGATTCAGATATTAAATTAATTTCTCCTCAAGATTTAAGTGAATTTGCAGAGGTTGTGGGGGATAAAAAAAAGGATTTAGATAAATGGGAAATCCTCAATGAGAGAGATGGAGTTGAAGGTCAAATCCAAATTTCAGAAGGTTGTAAGGGAAATTGCTCTTATTGTATCACTAAATTTGCTAGAGGAAATTTGAGAAAATTTCCCAAGAATTCTATTGTAAATGAAGTTAGAAATCTAGTTAATGAAGGAGTGAAAGAAATTCAATTAACAGCTCAAGACACCTCTACATATGGGTTAGATGGCAAAGATGATTTGTATAGTCTAGTAGAGGAGATTAATGGAATTGAAGGGGAGTTTAGGATTAGAATCGGTATGATGAACCCTAATAATGTTGTCGACAAAAAAGATAGATTAATTAAGGTTTTTGAATTAGACAAAGTCTATAATTTTCTCCATTTACCTGTTCAATCTGGCTCAAATAAGGTTCTTAGGGACATGCAAAGAGGATACAGTGTCAGAGATTTTAAAGAGATCGTGAAAGTTTATAGAGAGAAAAATGGTGGCTTACTGTCCACGGACGTGATTGCTGGTTTTCCTTCTGAAAACGAAAATGATTTTGAAAAAACTGTCTCTCTTATCCAAGATATCGAACCTGAAATTTTGAACATAACTCGTTATTCACCTAGACCAGGAACAAAGGCTGCAGAATCAGATGAAATTATTTCTCAAGAAAAAAAGAATAGATCTAAAAAGCTGACTAAATTGAAGAAGAAGATTGGTAAAAAAAGGAGAAAAAGATATTTAGGTAAGACTAGAGAGGTTTTAGTTCTTAAGGAAGGAAAAGAAGACACTATGATTGGAAAAGATCCTGATTATAATACAGTGGTTATTGAAGATAACGTTTGTATTGGTGATTTCGTTGATGTGGAAATTTCAGATTTCTCCTTTACATACCTAGTAGGAAAATTAGAGGTTTGAGGATATTTCTTCGCCTTCTTTTGTATATGCAACTGGTAAGTGAGTTGTATTTTTATTAAAACTTATATTGTATTTTTTGTCTATAGCTATTACTCCACAGGAATTTATTTTTTTACTTATATGTTTAGTATGTTCTTCAATTGATTTTTTTATGGCTTTTCTTAGGTTTTTTTCTTTGTTGTATTTTTCATAGACTTTACTTGTTAGTAATGATTTTATTATTCCTTCTCCAGTTCCAGTTGCTGATGCTCCAATATCTTTATTTACGTATGTGCCAGCTCCAAAAAGTGGTGAATCTCCTATTCTGCCATCTTGTTTGAGTGATTTTCCCCCTGTTGATGTTCCAGCAGCTATTTTTCCTTTGTTGTTGATTGCTACTGCTCCTACAGTATCAGAGAGTGAGTATGGAGGATTTTTTTGTTCTTTTTTCTCTTGCCATTCTTTGATTCTTTTTTTTGTATAGGGATTTGATGTTTCTAATCCTAATTCAATTGCATGTTTGGTTGCCTGTTTTCCTCCAAGCAAGAGGTGGTCTTTGTTTTTCATGATTTTTTTAGCTAGACTAATTGGGTGTTTGATATCTGTAATATTTGCAACGGCACCTATCTCTTTTTTAGAGTTAGCAATTGAAGCATCCATCTTGATCTCTCCTTTTTTGGTTAGAACACTCCCTCTTCCTGCATTAAAGTTTATATCTTCTTCTAAAACCTTAATTGACTCTTCAACTGATTTTATTGGGTTTTTGCATTCCTTTAGTGTATTTTCACCTTTTTTTACTGCTCTTATGACTCCTTTTTTTGCTTCTTTGGTGTTTTTATGTTCTCCTGCTCCTCCATGAACTATTATGCTATACATTTTTAGTGAACTTGAAAATTTATTTTTATAGAAGTGTAACCCTCTCCGCTCTGAAGGATCAGAACTTCCGATCGCTTGTTCAAGGGTTGACACCTACCTCGCCAACTTGTCAGCAACAAATACTTCCAGAAGCTGGTTCATAAATAATGTCTTTGGACCATGCCACATAGGCGCCGTAGTAATGAATTTGCGGGTCGTGAATCCTAACACAGGTCGCAAATTTATCAAAACCCAAATCAACACTCAAAACATCTCTGTAGGTTTCAACAAGATCCACTTCCTTCAAAACTGAAAGATGAAATTCAAAACCATAATCCTTCTTAACAATACTCGAATCCTTATTATCGTATTCTTCTTCGAGATCAACTAACTTGGATTTGTTATAGTTGAGTATCCTACAAATTATTGTATTTTCAGCCTTCATCTTCTATCAGCTCATTCAATTTATCTTGGACAAAATTTAATTAGTTGAAATGGTTTTCTTTTACCCCTTCGGTTTGCTTTTCTCTTATTGTGATGTTTTTCCTTTCTATCAAGACACAATATACTTGTTTCTCTTATTTATATCTCTTACTTGAAAAAATCTATATATCCTCCTCCTAAAGAAAGAGAATTATGTAGCTCTCTCAAACTCTCACAAAAGTTAAATGATAATAATGACATTTGAATACGTTGTAACTTAGTTTAGAAGGAGATATATATGAAGTTGTTATTACTCCATGCCAATCATTTCAAATATGAGGTGACCGATAAGACACCTGTTGCAGAAGATATTGATAATGATCTGAAGAAGAAAGAGATGGGAGAAGGTCTAGTTGTTTTCTTGACTGTTGAATCTAATGATGAGTTAGATATAGATTATGCCATAGAAAGTGGAGCTAAGAACATAAAAGAGGTTTCTAAAAAGGTTAACACTAAGAAAGTGATGCTTTATCCCTATGCTCATTTGAGTTCAGATTTAGGTTCTAAAGAAGCAGCTATTAAGATATTAGATGGAGTAGAAAATGAGTTAGAAAAAAATGATTTTGATGTTGAAAGATCTGCTTTTGGTTGGTATAAGTCCTTTGAGATAGAGACAAAAGGTCATCCTCTCTCAGAATTATCTAGAGAGATAGATGTTAGCGAAAAAGAAGAGGAAGAAGAGGAAGAAAGAGAAATTGAAAGTGATTTTTATTACATAAAACCCAACGGTGAAGAGTTAGAGGTAGAATTAAATGAAAAGTGGGTAAATAAAAATGTCCAAGATGAGGCTATGAAGAGCTACATTTTCTCAGAAGAGATAAAAGGTCAGCCTAGTGAAGAACCTCCTTCTATTGATTCAATGAGAAGATTGGAAATTGCTGATTACGAAGAAGCTAGTGATCCAGGAAATTTTAAATTTTATCCCAAGGGAAATTTGATAGCCAACTTACTTGAAGATTGGTCTAAAGAAATCGCTGTAAATAGATTTGGTGCTATGGAAATAGAAACTCCATTAATATATGATTGGTCTCAACCAGATATACGTGAACAGGGCAAAAGTTTTCACGAAAGACATTATAGAGTCTTCCCACCAGATAAGGAGAAAAAACTAGTATTGAGATTCGCAGGAGACTTTGGTTTATTTAGGATGCTAAAGAACTCTATTATTAGCTATAAAAACTTACCATTAAGAATCTATGAGTTATCTAAAAGCTTTAGATACGAAAATAGAGGAGAATTAACAGGATTAAAAAGGACAAGAGCCTTTACAATGCCAGATATTCATTCATTCACTAAAAATCTAAGTGAGGGGTGGAAAGAATATCAAAAATTATATAAAGAATATGATGATTTAGCAAAAGAAACAGAAATAGAGTATGCAGTAGTCTTTAGGGTAGTAGAAGAGTTTTATGAAGAAAATAAAGATAAAATCAAAGAAATGCTTTCTTATTCAAACAAACCAGGGTTTATTGAAGTATTATCCGAAAGAAAGCATTACTGGGTCGTAAAACACGAATTCCAAGGAATTGATTCAACTAAAGGAAACTCTCAGCTCTCAACAGTTCAATTAGATGTAGAAGACGCAGAAAGATATGGTATTACTTATACAACAAAAAAAGGAGAAGAACAAGGATGCATTATATGCCATTCATCCATTGGTTCAATAGAAAGATGGATATATGAAATAATAGAAAACGCACATAGAATGAAAAAACCAAAATTACCTACTTGGTTAACACCCACCCAAGCTAGAATACTACCAGTTTCAGAACAAAACGAGAGCTATGCAGAAGAGATAGGAAATAAACTTAAAGAAAAACAGATACGAGTAGATATTGATGACTCCGAAAAAAATTTAGGCAAAAAAATAAGAAAAGCAGAAAAAGAATGGATTCCCTATATAGTTGTTGTTGGTGACAGAGAAGAAAAAAATAATTCAATCAATGTTAGAAGAAGAGAAAAAGATGATGAAATTGAAATGAAAGCTGAAGAATTAATAGAAAATATAAATGATGAAACACAAAACATGCCATATAGAGAACTTCCTCTTCCCACTCTATTAAGTAAAAGACCAAAATTTGTTGGATAAAATAAAATGAAACCAGAAGAAATTAAAAGGAATATAAATACCTTCAAAAAAATACTAGAGATATTAACAACTTTTCTAGCTATATTAGTCATATTAGTTGAATTATACGAAGAAATTATGGATTTAGGGAATAAGACTAGTAAAAAATCGAAAATAGAAATCGATGAAAAAGACTAAAAAAGCATTATCTACATTCTCCTAACTACTTAATAAAAAAATAAATTAAAAATAAGAATACTAGCCAAGATAAATAGATGAGTGTAGAAAAATGAAACAATACTTGAGTGCTATTCTTTCGATAATTATTCCAGGTCTTGGACAATTTCTACAAGAGAGATATCTTAAAGTTGTATTTATATATCTATTATTCTTATTATCTTTACTCATGGGGGGCTTTTTATTTACTATAGTGGCTATTCCTATAATCTGGATCTATTCAATTACTGATGCCTATAATCATCACAAGTAAGAGATGAAACTAATAATTAAAAAATATCCATCTTTTTAAACCATTACTTGACCTCCTCCTCCGCCTAAAGACGGAGGTATGCGGGTGTTAGTTTTTATCAACTTTTTAGTTTAAAACAAACTATCGATGAATATGGATATTTAAAAAATGAGCGAAATATTGTTAATTGAAGAGGATTCTAATTTTCTTGATTCAGCTAAAAATTATTTAGAGGACAAAAACGAAAATCTAGAGATTAAAACAATCAGTTCTTCTGAGGAGGCATATGAATTAGTCAAAAACAATAGTTATGATTGTATAGTAGGTGACTACCAAACAATCGAAGATAACGACCTAGAATTATTAGAAAAAGTTAAAAAAAACTAGGGAGTGGACTTCCCTTTATAATTCTTACGAGTCCTAAAAAAGAAAAAATTTCTATAAAGGCGCTGAACATTGGAGCAGACTGTTGCATTCAAAAACCATCTGGGAATAAAGAATCTTTTTCTTCTCTTGCTGAAGCAATTACTCAAGAAGTAAAAGATTATAAAGGTAAAAATAAGCTTGGGAAGATTGGAGAAGTAAAATCAACAATTTTAGACGATGCTCAGGAAATGGTTGCGCTTCATGACACTGACCACAATATAAATTGGGCAAATAAAGCTTATGCAGAATCAATGGGAACTTCTAAAAAAAATATAATTGGAAAAAAATGTTACGAGGTCTGGTTAGGAAAAGATGAGCCTTGTAATAACTGTCCCGTTCAGAAAGCTATGGATAAAGGAGAACTTGATTATAACACTAAAAGATATCTTCATTTTGAAAGCCGTTCAGAAAGCTATGGATAAAGGAGAACCTCAAGAAGGGGAGATGGATGAACCTAAAAAAGAAAAGATATATGGTGAAGATGAAAAAGACAATTTTTATGTAAGTGGTAGCCCAGTGAAGGACAAGAAAGGAAATGTCCTTGGAGCTATTGAAGTAGCTATGGATATATCAAAAAAAGAAAGAGAAAAAGAAAGGAATTTCTCTATTCTTTATTAATACATGATGTTCAAAACAAAAACCAAGTCATCAGAGGATATCTGGAACTTTTAAAAGAAGAGAATCTAGGCGAAGAAATAGAACAAAAAATTGAAAAAGCCCTAAATGCAGTTTCAACTAGTGAGAAATTAATAAATGATGTAAAAACCCTTTTAAATATCGGAAGAATCGATTTAAAAGAAAGAAAAATTAATAAAATTATAGAAAACGCTTTAAATGAAGTTAGAGATTTAGCCCAAAGAAAAGATTTTGATATAAACACCAATCTCAAAGAAACAAAAATTGTGGTTTGTGATCTTTGTGAAAAACTCTTTACCAACATAATTGAGAACTCAATTGAACATTCAAATGGGAATAAAATAGAGATCGATGTTAAAGATAAAAATAACCATGTTGTGGTTTCTATAGAGGATGATGGAAAAGGAATTCCCAACGATAAAAAAGACAAAATCTTTGAAAAAAATTATGCCACTGAAGGAACGGGACTAGGATTATACATAGTAAAAGAAATCTTAAATAATAGTGATGGAGAAATTGAGGTTAAAGATTCTGATTTAGGTGGAACAAGATTCGAAGTATATCTCCCAAAACCTGAATAAAAAAATTCGTTATGAGTATAGAACTTTATGTGTAACATGCGGGTGCCGGGATTCGAACCCGGGCTATGAGCTTGGAAGGCTCAGGTCCTACCGCTAGACCACACCCGCTTTTACTAAACTATCTTTGGTAAGATATTGATATACAAATTATTTTCGCATCTAAAAAATCATTCTTATCCTAAGGTATATTCAAAAATTGATAATTTTAACTTTTTCTTATAATTTTTAGTTCAATAGATGCATAAATTTTCTAAATAATAAAATTATAAAAGTTTCCTTTTCACTAATTATCTAATTTTTCTATTTTAAAATCCCAAGTTTCTTCTGATTTCTTCCTTGCCAGACACAATTTTATTTCAATACTAGGAAATCGTTTTTTCAAAATTTCCTTAGCTTCCTCTAAGTCATCCTTATGTTGGTTTATTTCTTCCTTTTTTGTATCAAATTCTAAATCCTGATAACCACCACAATCTTCATGATTAATTAGGAAAAATGTGCTTATTTCATGGAGGTTTATAGAAACTTCAATGTCTTTAAGTAAGGATTTTCTAAAACCAGGTTGCTGAGGTCTGACTAAGTCCTTAATTCCTCCTCCTCGAGTTATTATGTCAGATGACTCACCGAGGTTTTCAACAAATTCAGCTATTTTGTTTTCTCCAACAGGCTTTTGGTGTAACCTAAAATCTTCACATGTAACTACAGCAGATTCACATGTATTAGCCATTTTTTTACTCCTTGATTCATTTATGTGGATTTTAAGAAAAAATATAAGGAAAGTGCGCCGACCGGGATTTGAACCCGGGCTATGACCGTGGCAGGGTCATGTCATACCACTAGACCATCGGCGCAGATAACAGAATGCCACGGCCCGGATTTGAACCAGGGACAACTGCCTCTTCAGGGCAGCGCTCTCCCAGTCTGAGCTACCGCGGCTCTAAGCAATTTCAGTGATATTTCTTGTTACTGATTTATATTAAAATATTGGTATTGTGGTTTTCGGAGATTAATTATTTAATGTTTGATTTTTAATTAAACATCTACAAAAGATGTCTAGGAAATTTGGAATTGATGGATTAGATAGGTTATTGGGTGGAGGTTTTGATGAATCTTCATCGATAGGTATTCTTGGTGAACCTGGAACTGATAGAGATTTGTTTAATCATATCTTCACAGAAACTGGTGTTAAAAACAATGAACCTACTATCTATTTTTGTTCTAACAACAGACCTATGTTTTTAAGACAAGATTTCGAAAAACGTGAGATCAATGAAAGTGAATGCCTTGAAATTGTTGATTGTTATTCTTGGAAACTAGGAAAACCTGATTCTTCTGAAGATTTAGTGATGGGTAGTTCCAATTTAAATGAGTTTTTAAATTTGTATAATAAAGCTAGAAAAAAAATTGGAAATGATGGGAGAAGTGTTATAGATTCTATAATTAATATAGTTGATTTCGAAGACTTATCAGCTATAAACAATGTTTTACAAATATTATTCGCTGAAGAACAAAATTCTAATAATTCCTTACTAATATCAATCTCTTCTGATTATAGGAAAAAAATTATAAACCTAATAGAGAGCTATGTTAGTGGATTTATCGAATTGAAAAGACTTAGGGGAAATAAGTACATAAAAGTTCATTGGATGAGTAATAATGACTACAAAGAAAGATGGCATCAATATAGCATTGAAAAAGGAGTAAGTAAAAATAGTGCTTTGAGAGTGATTATTGGTGATGAGGTTGGCGATGAACTGAATATTGAATTAACTAAGAAATCAGGTCTTATTTAATTAGATGAATATAGAACTAATTAAGATAGGTTTCACTATACCTTTATTTTTTTATGCAACTTATACTGATTACAAAGATAGAAGAGTTTCTAATAAGGTTTGGTTACCTCTAATTGGGTTAGCTTTGGTTGTGTTCTTTTTTGAGTTCAGTATTAGTTATTTAATCAAACTTTGTTTATCGATTGGTGTTATGTTTCCCTTAGCATATTTATTAATGTATTTTGATTTTGGTGGGGCTGATGCTAAATTCTTAATGGTTGTTGCGATATTGTTTCCGGAATATCCTGCAGTTTTTAACCCATTTTATGTTGAAGGATGGATTTTTTCGTTTACAGTTTTGTTAAATGCCTTAATTTTGGCTTTAGTGTATCCTTTAACTATTTTCTTAGTAAATCTTAAAAAGAAGAATTTTACTAATCCTTTAAAGATGATTATTGCTCTCCCAAAAAAACCTGGGTGTGTTAATGAAGATGATAAGGTTATTGGTGATAAAATTTTTCTTGGTAAGCAGGTTGAGGATGTTAAAGAGAAGGAGAAGGTGTGGGTTAGTCCTAAGATACCTTTTATAATTCCTTTAGTTGCTGGTTATTTTGTTTCATTGGTTTATGGAGATATCTGGTTGTCTTTGATTCTTTAGATGAAAAATTTTTAGTATATGATGATATGAATGCTACTGAGCCGCAAACCCATCTCCTTTAGGGGATAGGTAAGGCGCCATATCTTTTTTTAAGATTTAGGAAAACTATTTAAGTAAGCGTATACATACATAAATGTGTATGGGTGAAGAAGAGAAAAAGGAGAATGGTAAGGTTAGGAAGAGTGTGAGTATAAGGAAAAACCAAGAAAAGTGGCTACAGAAACATCCTGGAATAAATCTATCTGGTTTCTTACAAGAAAAACTAGATAAACTAATAGAAAAATATGACTAAACAAAAACAAAAAGAGAAAAAAGAAATCAAGATAGCGTATCAAGTACCCGTTTCCTCTAGAATCACTAGGCGAAAAAAGACGATCCTAGAAGACATAATCAATAGGTTTCCAAAGATGGTGCAATGGCTTCTAACAATCTACTACAAAGAAGACATGAGCTTTTCTGAGAAATCAATCACTCATAGTCGAAAGCTGGTGAAGGAACTTGCCTATCCAACCAAGAGCCATGGCACGCCATATAATTGTAAGAGAGCTGTTTATGGACATCATAGCCATTTCTACGACACCGCCATCACGGAGTCTATACAAAAATGGAGTAGCTTCAGCACATGGAAGGAAAAAAGGAAGAAAGCGGGAAAAGAAACAGGAAAACAATTCCCAGACATCGAGAGCTACGCTCCCTTGTTCGACTCCACCATGTTCTCTCTAGACCTGGAAAATGAATGGGTGATACTCCACACCGAGAGGGGCAAAGAAAACATCTACATACCCATTACGGTTCCAAACAAAAAAAGATACAAGAACCTCGAGCAAGAAAAAATTAAATCCCTTAGGTTAAAGAGAAACAAAAACGATGAACTAGTTTTTATATTTAATCAAACTGTTATGTGTTCATCTTTTTCTCCATCTTCATCTTCTTCTCCCGAGGGTGATAACCCATCTCCACTGGCTTTGGTGGGGATGGACCTTGGGGAGCGTTTCTTAGCGTCGTCCGTGACGATAACGCCAAGGAATCAACTCTCCAAGATAGAGATACAGAGGGTTAGATTCCACGACTCCTCCGAGTTACGAGAAACAAATAGAAAGGAAATGGAGATTAGGAAGAACCTACAGAATAAGGGACTGGGTTCAGAGATACCAAAGATGAGTTGGAGTTATCAAAACAAGAAACAAGAACGAGTGAGAGAAATCGTAGACGAAGAAACCAAATGGATACAAAAACTAATAGAGAACAATAGAGAAGTCTATGTCTTTGTTGGGGATCTCTCCACACCAACACCACCTAATAGGGGTTCGTTGTCTAGACGACTAAACTCCTTCCCCTATAGAGAACTAAAGAACCAGTTAAAGCATCGGTTGAAGAGAGAAGGAGCCCACGTCCACTTAGTTAACGAATACAACACATCAAAGACTTGCCCAAGCTGTGGTTCCACGGACACGGACAGAGTCAACCAAGCACGGTTCAAGTGCCTAAGCTGTGGCTACAGAGCTAATGCCGACTACGTTGGTGCATGGAACATTGTCGGGAGAGGAATCAGCCAACTCAGTATACCTGAGTTGGAGGGGGCAGTACCCTAAATTGACAGGGTGAAGTGACCCCGCCCAGAGGGGTGCCCAAGAGGGCGTACAAAACCCTAACCTAACCACATCCCATTATTTGGGAAGCTCGTCCCTTTTTAAGGGACGGGAGGAGGTCACAATAAAAAGTAGTTGGTTATTAATGCTTAAGGTAGGAGTTCATGTTTCAATCTCGGGAGATCTTTTTAGAGCTATTGATAGAGAAAGAGAAATTGGTGGGAACTGTGGTCAGATATTTAGTCATTCTCCACGTGGTTGGAGTTTTACTTTTCCTAGTAATGAAGAAGCTAAAAATTTTCGTCGAAAATATAGAAACAAAGATGTCAATCCTTTTGTGATACATGAAGCGTATTTACCTAACTTAGCTACTCCAAAAGATGAGTTGTACAAAAAGTCACTTAAAGCAACTAAAAAAGAAGTTGAAGTTGCCAAAAAGCTAGATATAAGGTACATCAATATACATCCTGGCACACATACTGGCTTAGGAGAATCTAAAGGATTAAAGAAAATAATCAGATCATTGAACAAATTAGAGACTGGTGATGGAGTAATTATTTTATTAGAAACAACTTCTGGAAGTGGAACAATGTTGGGTTATTCGTTTGAACAAATTTCTAAAATCCTTAATGAAACTACTATTAATACGGGTGTCACCCTGGATACTTGCCACAGTTTTGCTGCTGGATATGATTTATCTTCGAAAAAGGCTGTTAATGAAACGTTGGATGAATTTGATTCAACTGTAGGGCTAGATAACCTAGAATTAATTCATTTGAATGACTCTAAACATGGGCTTGGGTCTAAAAAAGATAGACATGAACATATAGGTTTAGGCAAAATTGGTGAAGAGGGAATGAAGAGTATAATTAACAATGAAAGATTGAGGGATTTACCTTTTGTATTAGAAACTCCTGAAAATTCTAAAAGAGGCGATAAAGAAAATATCCAAAAAGTTAAAGAATTTAGAGAAAACTACAATTAGAAATTATAAACTTCTTCTCCTGGATGAATCTTTATTCCTTCTTCTGTGATATCAAAGGGATGAACTTCATTACTATGATCTGAACCTCTCATTTTGTATATTTCTATACTCCTAATCCTGGCTCCATTTTTTCTCTTATAATACAATTTGATCATTCCTTCAGTTACAAACTCTTCAACATCAAACCTACTAATTGAATCTCCTTTAGCTTCAGACGTCATCAAAGTAGTTAGTCCAAGAACTCCTAAAGTCGCTGATAACTTAAGTAGTTCTGTTCTGATTTCACTTCTATTTTCCAGATTATAGGCTAGTGCCGTTATAGAGTCTATTGTACATCTTTCCGCATTGATTTCTTCTTTTACATCAATTATTTCATTTATTAGTGACCTAATGTCAAAGGGTTTTACTTCAACGTATTTTTCATCACTTGGTATCCCTATTTTTGCTGCAGATGCATCAATTATTGCTAATTTGTTTTCTTCTTCAAGTTCTTTAAAATCCATTCCAAAATTTGACATATTTTCTCTAATGTTATCGGGAGTTTCTTCGGTAGCAACCAGGATGCCTGGTGAATCAAAGTTTTTAGCTCCTTCATATAAGAATTGAGCAGAAAATATAGATTTTCCTGAGCCAGCGTTACCGGAAAGGAGGTATGTTCTTCCTTCAAGTAATCCTCCTGCGCTTATTTTGTCAAATCCTTCTAGTCCAGTTTTCACTCTTCCTCTAGGTGCTTTTTTGTTGAGTCTCTCCTCATCAAATCCCGATACACCTGAACCAAAGTTATTTTCTTCCATTACTCCTACCCTACCATAATTAGTTTTTATGTCCTTTAATGCTTTATTAAATTATCAATAAACTGTTTAAGTATTTTCCCTTAATTATCTTTTATTATTTTTCCTTTGTTATTAATTTCGCCTTTTCTAATTCTAGTTGAGGAGATTGGTTTCCAGTCTTCGGCTAATATAAGATCAGTTACGATTACTTCAATTTGATCTAATCCCTTTTTTTGTCTAATTTCGTTAATTTCTTCGGCAGTTTTTTCTGTTTCCGGTGAAACGACTATCGCATCGAAATCTTCGTGTATCGCAGGACCATACTCATCTTCTAATTTGATGATTTCGTATTTACAATTAAAATTTTTTTGGCTTAAAAACTCTTTCAGTGAGTTTTTTCTTTTTTTGAAGCTTTTACCATCCTTTGAAACCATTTTGTCTGAGGATAGACCTATTGTTATTTCATCACCTATGCTTAATGCCTTTTTTAATAGATAGGTATGTCCTGCATGCAATAGAGAGAATGTGCCTCCTATAGCTACTTTCAACCTTAAATCCTCACATTTATATCATTTTCTTTTAATTCTTTTTTGAGGTTTTTTATAGAATACTCTTTGTAATGAAAAATGCTTGCTGCTAAGCAGGCGTCCGCTTTACCTTTTTTAAAAGCTTCTACAAAATGCTGGGGGTTTCCTCCTCCACCAGATGCTATAACTGGGATATTTACATTTTCTGAGACATTTTTTGTCAATCCTATATCATATCCACTTTTTTTTCCGTCCTTATCCATGCTTGTTAGTAATATCTCTCCAGCTCCTTTTTTTTCAACTTCACTAGCCCACTTTATTGCGTCTTTTCCAGTGGGTTCTCTTCCTCCATATGTGTATACCTCAAACCAGCCTTTTCTTCCATCTTCAAACTCTACTAAGTTCTTGTTTTCCTTTTCTTCATATCTTCTTTTTGCATCGATTGCTGAGACTATACATTGGCTTCCAAACAACCTTGCTCCTTTTGATAGTAGGTTTGGATCTTTTACAGCTGCTGTGTTTATACTTACTTTATCTGCTCCTGCTCTAAGTGTTTTTTTTATTTCTTCAGTAGAACTGATTCCACCACCAACTGTTAGAGGAATAAAAACTTCTTCAGAAGTTTTTTTAACAACATCGAGCATTGTTTTTCTATTATCTGACGAAGCGGTTATATCTAAGAATACTAATTCATCTGCAAGATCTTTGTTATATCTTTTTGACAATTCAACTGGATTACCTGCTTCTTTTAAGTCCTCAAATTCTACTCCTTTAACTACTTTACCTCCTTCTTTTCCTAGTTTAACATCTAAACAAGGTATTATCCTTTTTGTTAACATTTTTGATCACATATTTCTTTTTAAAACATCATTTTTTTTCTTTAATTCATTTAAACTCCATTCATTTTTTGTTTTATCCAATTTAATTTCCAATGAATTTTTTGAAATCAATCTACCTATTCTCTCCCCTTTATCTCCAAGATCAATTTCTTCATCAGTTATTAACAATACTCTACCAGCATTTTCTGAGAACAATAATTCGTCCTTCTTCATTTCTCCAATTCTTGAAATAGAATTTAGATTAATTTTCATTCCATATCCCGCATTCAAAGCTGTTCTAGCCAAAGAAACACCTAAACCACCCTTGGTTATATTCTTTGAAAAAACTACTTCATTTTCTCTTACTATTTTAATTGTTTTCTCATAAATCTCAAGATCTTGAGTAGTTGGCTTGGGCACTCTCCCTCCAGTATGGTCATGTATTTTTTTGTAATATTGGGATCCCCCTAATCTTTTTTTAGTTTCTCCCAAGAGATAGATATCTTGATTTTCTTTGAATTGCAAGGAGGGTGCTTCTTCTAATTTTGGAAGCCATCCTACCATACCAACATTTGGGGTGGGATTTACCTTGGTGTTTTTTTCTTGGCTTTCGTTGTATAATGAAACATTACCTCCTACTACTGGAATATTTAGTTTTCTAGCCATATCTGACATTCCAGAAACTGTGTTCTTGAATTCCCAATAAATTTCTTCATCTTGGGGAGAAGCAAAATTTAAGCAGTCTACCATTCCTATTGCTTCAGATCCTACTGTTGCCAAATTCATTGCATTGTTATAAACAGCTAATTCACCTCCTCTATATGGGTCTAAATAACCATAATAAGAGTTAGATCCTGCTGACAATGCCAAACCATTCTCTCCTAATCTTAGTAAAGCAGCATCAGCTTCACCTGGTCTGATAACTGTTCTTATTTGAACTTCATGATCATATTGTTGATAGATGTATTTTTTAGACCCTAAATCAGGATTAGAAACTAAACTCAATAATGACTTAGATATAGGAGCTGAATTCGTAGCAGGTTCTTTACTTCTATCAGGATTTTTTGCTTTTCTATCATACAATGGTGCTCCTTCTGTCAATAAATCAACTGGAAGATCTATTACCTTCCTATCATTAAAATAGACCTCATATTTCTTTTCGGCAATCAATTCTCCCACAATTGAGCAAGGTAAGTCATATTTTTTTGCTACCTCTTCTAATTTCTCTATGTCTTGTTCTTTTACTTCTAACAACATTCTTTCCTGGGATTCAGCTAACAAAAGCTCCAGTGCATTCATATCCTTTTCTCGAGTGTGTAACTGACCTAATTCTATTCTAGCTCCTTTATCTCCAATTGAACATAGTTCAGAAGATGCTCCTCCAAATCCAGCTGCTCCAAGATCCCTACATGATTGAATCAAATCGTTCTTGGCCATCTCTAACACACATTCTATCAGCAGTTTTTCGGTGAATGGATCTCCTATCTGGACACTATGTCTATCTTCAGTCTCTGACTCATCATCAAGTTCAGAAGAAGCGAAGTCAGCTCCACCTAATCCATCTCTTCCTGTTGATGACCCTAACAAAACCAACTTATTTCCGGGTTCTTTTGACTCAGCAGTCAATAGGTTCTCAACTAATCCAACACAAAAAACATTTACTAAGGGATTTCCATTATAGCAAGTGTTAAACTCAACATCTCCTCCTACAGTGGGAACACCTATGCTATTACCATAATCAGAAATTCCAGAAACAACTCCATCAAAGAGATATCTATTTTTTTGCTTTTCCAAATCCCCAAATCTCAATGGATCCAAAAGAGCAATAGGCCTCGCCCCCATAGACAAAATATCTCTAACAATTCCCCCTACTCCAGTTGCAGCACCATTATAAGGATCAACATAAGAAGGATGATTGTGGCTTTCTATTGCTAAGGCAATCTTTTTTCCATTTGGTAACTCAATAACCCCTGCATCATCTCCTGGACCTATCTGGACATTTTTTCCAGTTGTTTGAAATTTTTTTAACTCAGATTGACTTGACCTATAAGCGCAATGCTCGCTCCAGAGATTCGCGAATAACTCCTCCTCAACTTGATTTATCTCTCTCCCAATTCTATTCTCTATGATTTGTTGATCTTCTTGATCTAAGGGCATATTTTTACTCTACTTGATTTGTTGGAAGTTTATCAGCTAACATTCCCAGATCCACAAGCACTAGCCGTGTCATTGATTCTATCACAGGCAAGATCCTAGGACAGATACAAGGATCGTGACGTCCTTCAATTTTTATTTCTTTTTCTTTCATTTCTTCAATATCTATCGTTTGTTGTTTTTTGCCTATTGATGGCGTAGGTTTAACAGGCACCCTGAAATGAATTTTTTGACCCGTAGTAATCCCACCGAGCATTCCACCTGAATCGTTTTTTTCGAAAAATGCTTGATCTTTATTAACCCTTATCTCATCATTCATTTTGCTTCCTAGTTTTTTGGAACTAGCGAATCCTGCTCCAAATTTTATCCCTTTGACTGCCCCTATTGATGTAATTGCATGGGATAATTTAGCTTCAATTTTATCAAAAACAGGTTCGCCAAATCCCATGAGAGGTGATGTTACCACTATCTCAATTTCTCCGCCAATGGAGTCATTTTTTTGTTGAACCTCTCTAACTTGTTTTTTCATTTCTTCGAGTTTTTTTGAATCTGCGCATCTCAGATCATTATCATAGGTGTTCTCTTTTATCTGTTTTAGTGATGGATTTGCTTCTATTTCATCTATCTTTTTAACATGACCATAAACACCCATCGGAGTGTGTTCTAATATTTTATTTGCAATTGCTCCCCCACATACTCTTCCAACTGTTTCTCTGCCAGAGGCTCTGCCACTTCCTCTATAATCAAAGTGACCATATTTTTTGTGATAGGTATAATCTGCATGTCCCGGTCTGATCCTGTTTTTTTCGTAATTTGATGAATCAACGTCCCTGTTTTCCACTAATAGTGCAATCGGACTGCCTATTGTTTTTTGTTTGAATATACCAGATAAAATTTTTACCCTGTCTTTTTCTTTTCTACTTGAATAAAATTCGCTTTGCCCTGGTTTTCGTTTATCTAATTCCTTTTGAATGAAATCTCTAGTTATCTCTAAGTCGGCTGGGCAGCCATCTATTACAGCGCCTACTGCTTCTCCATGTGATTCTCCAAATGTAGTTAGCTTAAATAATTCTCCAAATGTGTTTGACATGTATTCACCGATTGGTTTAGTTTAAACTTTAAATTAATATGGTTTTTTCGAAAAAACTCTATTAGACTAAACCACTTAATTATGATGAAATGGAAAAAAATGGTTTTGGTGCGAAACTGTTTGGGTTATTGTTCATTTTTTTCTTAGGTTATATTGCAATTTCTAGAATCCACTTGTTGATGGATAGTATTCCTCCTATGAGTAGATATGAGTATGTTTTTCCTATTAGTCAGTCGATTTCTATAATAGCTTCTTTGATAACCACCGTGTTTATATTTGCTTATTTGATTGAGCCTAATTTTTTAACTAAAAAAATTGAAGAAGTCTCCGACTTGGAATTAAAAAGAGGAGAACATGGATTACTTTTTATATTGCTTTGTGGTTCATTATGGTTAATATTTAGTTCCTCCTTAGCTCAGGGGTTTAGAGCGTTTGAAATTAGGTTTATTTTAGAAAAATCCGTTGAGTTTGGGGGAATAGACCAGATGTCAGTGCTTTTGAATCAATTAGTTCTCTTAATTCCATTTGTGGTAATCCCTATTTCTTATATGGCCATTGTCAATGATAAGGGTTATAAAGAAATAATTGGCTTTAAAAAAGATAATTTATTAAAAAATATTGTTTTAGGGATCTTAACTGGGTTTTTAATACTTTTATGCGTTGGAATTGTTAATTATGGACTGATTCAACTCTTTGATGTGAGTCAAGAAAATATGCTTTTGGGTCAAATCGCCAATCTTGGTCCATTTTTTGCGTTATTTTTGTCTTTAAGTGCAGGAATATCTGAAGAAATATTTTTCAGAGGATTTTTACAAAATAAACTTGGAATATTAACTGCTTCATTTTTGTTTGCCATCACTCATGCAGGTTATGGAATCTTAATCCAGATATCTGGACCCTTTGTTTTTGGGCTAATAATTGGATTCGTCTATTATAAAACAAAAGATATACTCATACCAATAATAGCTCATACTTCTCTGAATCTAGCTGTCTTGTTGTTTACAATGTACTCTATTACTCCATGAATTGGATTTCTCCACCAAGCTCTTGAATATGTTCAAAGAAATTTGGATAAGAAACCATTACCGATTCACCATCAGTGATTTTGCTTTCACCATTAGCATTCAATGCGGCTATTGTGAGAGCCATAACTATTCGATGATCATTATGTCCATCTAGATATGTTCCCTTTGGATTGGAATCATTTATTATGAAATCTTCATCTCTAACTTCAACATCAATCCCCATTTTATTCAATTCTTTTTTCATAACACTTACTCTGTCAGTTTCTTTGTAGCGGATGTGAGAAATATTTTTAAGAACAACTTTTCCCTCAATAAATGACCCTAATACTGATAAAATAGGGAATAAATCAGGATTATTTGATAAATCAATACTAAATGGTCTTAATTCTCTTTTTTCTACCCTAATTTTTTCAGTCTGCTTTTTAACTTTGGCTCCAGCGTTTTCCAATATCTTAAGAATTTTATAATCTGCTTGCTCTGATTCTAAATCCAAATTAGATACTTCTGTAGGTGCTGAAAGAGCGCCCAGGACCAAAATATTCGAACTTGAGGAAAAATCGCCAGGAACTTCGTAATCTAGGGCTTTATAAGTCTGATTACCAGGTATTTTATACCTATCAAGTATTTCTATATCTGCCTCTCTAAGAACGTTTATTGTCATATTTGTATAGGGCTCAGATTTGATTTGAGTGGTTGGTGTTATTTTAGAATCTTTTTCACATTTTGGTAGTGTCAATAGTAGAGATGAGATGAATTGACTAGAAACATCTGCTTTTATCTCTACCTTACCTCCTTTAATCCTTCCTTTCACCACAATAGGAGGGGTTCCATCTTCTTTTGTCGAAAAAGAGTTGGCTCCTAAAGAATTAATTGCATCTAATAGAATTTGATTAGGTCTATCCCGTAAAGATTCGTCACCAGTCAAAACACAAGCGCCCTTATCTAATAATGAGGAAATCCCTATAAGAAATCTAAGAGATGTTCCTGAGTTACCTAAATCAATTACATTATTTGGAACTTGCGGATTGTTTCCAAATCCTTTAACTTTTACTAAATCTTCTTTTATGTCGAATTTAGCTCCCAAGACCCTTAAACCTCTTATCGAAGATTTAATATCTTTAGACATTAAGGGGTAATGTATTTTAGAAGCTTCTGAGGATAATGCTGCTACAAAAAGAGCTCTATGAGAATAACTTTTCGATGGTGGGGCTTTAATTTCACCCCCACTAACCCCATCCTCTCTAATTAAAACTTTCATATAGACAATCCTTCAATTAATAAGTTGGTTTTTTTAAAAAACTATTAGTATCCCTAAATTTTAGTATTATATTAAAAAATCTTCCTTAGGAGGTCTGATGTTGATTGAGAGAGTTGAAGAAGAAATAGACCTACTTAAAAGACATATTGATATTCTTAAAATAGCCAAAGAGAAAGGCCCTATTGGTATGGGAAAAATTTCAGAACTTACCGGCATTCCAAAGCACAAAATTAGGTATTCTCTTAGGATATTAGAAAAAGAGGATTTAATAAAACCTACTAATGAAGGTGCTGTAGCAAAAAATGTTGAAAAATTTTGGGAAAATTTTTCTGATAAAGTTAAGTTCGAAATAGAAAAAATGAAAGAAATGGATAATACTCTTGATTCTTTTTGAGTTGGGTCTAGAAAATTTTATATGTATCAGCAAAAATAAAATGGTTGAGGTTTTTTCTAAAATTGTCGCCATAGCTCAGTTGGTAGAGCGCCTCGCTGTTAACGAGGTGGTCCCAGGTTCGAGTCCTGGTGGCGACGCCTATTACAAAAGTAATATTTTTTGCTTAAGATGCCACTGTTCTCCTAAGTCATCTAGGTTGAAGCATTATTTTGAAATTATTTATTTAAGAGGGTTCCTGTTATGAGTGGAGCGACTAGGGTTGTCAATAAAACTAGTATCCAAATTCTTCCTTTTAATATGTTGTAATCGGCAAGGAGTTTATTCCATAAATGTCCCATAACATAGTGTCCAAAAATGAATTCAAAGAAAATTGTTAAAATGAACCAAAATGTTCCTATTAAAACTAAATCCAGTTTGGAGTATCCTTGACCTCCTCCTCCGCCTAAAGACGGAAGTATGCGGGCGTTAGTTTTTATCATTAAAGTAAATATTATCTATATAGTATAGTGAGTTAACTTAGTAGGCTAAATAATTTATTTAAAAACCATAAATTGAGCTTAAAACTTTTAAAATCCAAAAGATACCTAACACTTGTCTCTGAAAGCCCTGGCCGGGACGCTTGAACCCAGGGTAAATATCCCTCATATATCGGGATAAAAAAATTAGTTTGGCAACATAATTTCTTTTTCTTTAACTACTCCTCCATTTGCTCGAA
>PZKD01000021.1 GCA_003034855.1 archaeon SCG-AAA382B04
AATACCAACTATCACTAATCTCTTTGCAAACTCCTTGTCCCTGTCCTTTACAAGCAGATAAGCTGCTATTCCTCCCAGGATTCCCAGAAAAATTGGTAACAAGTACCACAGCTTGCTTAGCTTTTTCTCTCCACTTCCACTAGCTGATCCCGTAGGCAATTCTTCAGCTGTCATAATTTGCTATAAAATAATTTATTTGGAATTTAAGACAAAAAGATAAAATAAAAATTAAACTTTAGCTTAGATAGCTATCGGAGATTGTTTGTGTTTTTGTTACACTTAGTGTGCTGCCTGTCTTACTGTAGGTTAAGTTTATCTCTAAGTCTGAATCAGGAGCAGGACTTAGTGCTGTTAGTTTGAACATACTGTTTGCCTCTACTGATATACTACTTGAAGTAGTACTATTCCATGTTGCGGTAGTCCCTCCAGCATTCTCTATTTCACATCCATTGCCCACACTTGTTGTACAATTTGTAATATTTATCTTGTTAAGAGCATTCTGCATTTCTAACTTAAAATCACCTTCATCCATTGTATGTTCGTTGTACCTGAAGTCAGCGAAACAATTCACACAAGGTGATCCTGTTCCTCCCGGATTTGTAAACAACCCCATTGAATAAAGTGC
>PZKD01000010.1 GCA_003034855.1 archaeon SCG-AAA382B04
GCCGAATGCCGAAAAGTTTAACTATCTATATGAACACCTAATGAAAGAAGACCATGAGAGAAGACATAAAAAGCACAAGATACGCTCACTACAACATAAATTATCACTTCGTATGGATACCAAAATATAGAGACAATGTTTTAACAAATGAAATCAAAGAATACCTAAACCAAACATTAAAAACTATAGCAAAAGACAAGGATGGGGTTGAGATTAAATCAATAGATATACAACCAGATCACGTCCATTTATTTGTTTCGGCGAAACCAATGTATTCACCATCAAAACTAATTAACATCTTCAAAGGAGCTTCAAGCCGAAAACTACGGAACCAGTTCCCAGATCTAAAGGCAAAGGATAAGCTGTGGACAAGAACCTACTACGTAGGGACAGCAGGAAAAGTAAGCGAAAAAAACATCAAGAGATACATAGAAGAATGTCAATAAAGAAAACAATTAAAGCGAAGATACATAAACCAACTAGAACAAAAAAACAGAGACTAACTTATTTATACAAGGAATGGAACAAAAATGTCCAAGATTACTTAGAAGGACGGAGCTACGAAGAAAGAAGAAACAAATAAATAAGATACAGTTATATCCTATCAACACTTATGGCTCATTCC
>PZKD01000131.1 GCA_003034855.1 archaeon SCG-AAA382B04
ATTTCGATAATAGTGAGAACAATAATTTAGATATAACGGATGAAGAAGATGTGAAAGAAGTTCATGATAAGAGCTTAATTTTCCTATATAGATTGCTTTTCCTCTTTTATGCTAACAGTGGGGGAATGCTCGGTGAAAACATACCCCGTCAATATCAAAGTGATTATAGTTTCTCTTGGTGGCTTGACGGTGTTTTAGATGAGGTTGATGAGGATGAGGTTAGCCCTGTCGGAGTTATCCATCATCTAAACCTAAAAAGTATATTCGAGATTGTGGGGAAGGGAAGCAAAGGAATAGATAAAATACCTGAAGAAGAGTTTGAATTTCCAGCTTATAATGGTCGGCTTTTTAGCAATGAAGAACATGAGTTCTTTAAAGATAAGAGAATCCGTAGCAAATATTTAGCAAAGGTAGTAGATTTACTTGCTAGAAGAGAAACTGAGGAAGGGGAAAAACAAGTTAGGATTGATTATTCAGATCTGGGTGTAAAACACTTAGGGGGAATATACGAAGGGTTACTGGAATACGAGTTAAAATCCGCAGACGAAAAAAAAATAGCTGTGAAAGAAAACGGTTCTTTAAAATGGGTTAGTGCTACAGAAGTTGATAAGGACTTTTCTGAC
>PZKD01000003.1 GCA_003034855.1 archaeon SCG-AAA382B04
CATCTGGATCCAAATGATCAAAGAAGCCGGTATCAACCTTGGTAGCGGGATATAAAGTATTTACGTTGATTCCCTGAGGCCGAGCTTCTTGAGCCATGACCTCTGATAATCCTTCTATACCAAATTTAGAAGCACTGTAAGCGGGTTCACCCGCACATGCCTGACCACATTGGCCTAATAAAGAAGTAATATTAATAATGTTACCTTCACCTTGCCGGTATAGAATGGGTAGGACTACTTGAGAAGAATAAAAGGTCCCGTTTAGATTCACTGCGATAATTTTTTTCCAGACTTGATGAGGCAAATTTTCTATATTTCGGTGTTGCTTATCCGTTCTCCCAGCATTATTTACGAGGACGTCCAAGTGCCCGAAGCGATCAACCGTTTGATTGACAGCATCTTCAATTGAGGGACGACTGGTAACATTAACCGATATTGCTAAAGCTGACTGAGAGCAAATACTCTCAATTCGAGCCGCTACTTCCTTAATTTCTTCCTCAGTCCGCGAACAAACCGTTAGGTGCGCCCCAGCCCGTGCGAGAGCTAGAGCAATTGCCCTTCCAATTCCCCGGCCTCCCCCGGTCACCAAGGCGACCCGATTATCCAAATCCATCCTTTCCT
>PZKD01000002.1 GCA_003034855.1 archaeon SCG-AAA382B04
ATTTCATAAATAATTCTGTCGATTTATCTGATTATGATAGGAAATGGAAAAGGAGAATTGGTAAGGAATTAAAAAGAGGATGGTTATTTCATAATACTTGGAGTGGTTTTTCAGATAAACAGATAGATAATTTCATTAACGATGTTAACAGCGCTAAGATTAGGGATTTGATAAATCAATTTGGTGACATCGACTATCCATCCAAGTTATTCTTTAAGTTATTAATAAATAAGCCATCATTACTAAAATTCACCATTCCTTTATTAAAGAACTATTTAAAACAAATTACTTAAAAAAACTATTTAATTTAAATTATTTAATTTATGGTTTTCTAAAAATATCCCATTGGTTAGAGAAACCTATTTTGAGGGAAAAATACCTTAAAGCCAAAATTTTAGTTAAAAAGCTTTTTAAACTACCCTATAATTGAAAACAAGAAGAGAGGTAAAAAGGAAACCTCTTTTTCTAATTTCTTTTTTATTTTTTTTATTCGAATACTTCTTGTCTAAATCTTCTTCTACATTCTGGTTTGAGGAAAATTAAAATTGTGTCGATCACGATTGATATTATTCCTACCAAAAATATTGCATCTAACACGCCTGC
>PZKD01000001.1 GCA_003034855.1 archaeon SCG-AAA382B04
TCTCTCTTCGATTATATCTTCCACTGCATCCTTGAGGTCGTCTACGTTCCGTCCGTTTTTTCTATATTCTTCCTTTCTTCCTAGCTCCAGCATTTTTTCGTGCATTTCCTCTGCATCGCCGAGGTCTTTCAACCGAGTTAGCACTAGGGCGGTTTCTTGTGTGAGTTGTCGGTTGTCTATGTCGTTCTGCAACTCTCCCGGCAAAAGAAGAAGCTTAACTCTATCTCTTATCTGACCTGATGTCGCCCCTGGGATAGTGTCACTAGCCCCTTGTACTGACTGCGATTGTTCACCAGGTGTTTTTATTTCGTTAGGACTTGTTATCCTTCCATCAAAAATATAATTTATATAGCCCTTGAAGTTTGCGTATGCGTTTTCTCTTCCTGCTTTGTCTTCTCTGGTTGTGGTTTCGTATCCTTCTTCCTCCATTTCTCCGGCTAGGTCTTTGTTTATCTGCACGTCTACGTATTCGGCGAAAGCTTCCGCCTCCATTTCGTTTTGTGTTGCTCCTGGTATCGTATCACTAGCTTGTTCCGTTTCCTACGTCAATAATCAGTCCTTCCCTTACCTAATTGGGTGAAAAAAGTGTTTGAACGGCTT
>PZKD01000067.1 GCA_003034855.1 archaeon SCG-AAA382B04
AAATCCAACCAAGCTAAACCAATTGCCATTATCAAGGGGTTTGAACACAATGGTGAACCGGAAGAAGCAAAAATAAATAGAAACTCAGAAGAATCTGTATTCAGGTAAAAATAATGCTAATTTTTTCAGGGGGAACTGGAACACCAAAGTTAATAAGAGGAATTCAAGAAGTATTTGAACCTAACCAAATAAACATAGTAGCAAATACAGCAGATGATGTCTGGATGACAAACAACCTAGTTTGTCCCGATCTCGATACAATAATCTATACTTTAAAAGGAATAATAGATGACGATGATTGGTGGGGAATAAAAAATGACACATTTAAAACACATCAATTCTTATTGCAAAATGGATTCAACGAATATATGAAGATAGGTGACAAAGACAGAGCAATTCATCTAAAAAGAACTGAATTATTAGAGCAAAAAAACCTCACCCAAGCCACAAAACAGATCACCAAACAACTAGGCATAAAAGAAAATGTTTTTCCAATGACAAATGACGAAGTAAACACTATAATCACAACTAGTGACAAAGAAAGACATCATTTCCAAGATTGGTGGATAAATCATTCTGAAAAAGAAATAGAAA
>PZKD01000047.1 GCA_003034855.1 archaeon SCG-AAA382B04
GAATTAGGGATACCTTACAGGATTGTTAACATAGCTAGTGGAGACATGAATGATAATGCAGCAATGAAGTATGATTTGGAGGCTTGGTTCCCTGCACAGAATGATTACAGAGAGCTTGTTTCCTGTTCAAACTGCACAGATTTCCAGGCAAGAAAGCTGAACATAAAGTTCGGGAAGTATGGTGGAAATAAAGAATTTTTGCACACCCTGAATTCCACAGCTGTTGCAACAGAGAGAACAATGACAGCGATTTTGGAAAACTTCCAGAGAGAGGATCGAAAGAGTGCAGGGAGATAAAGGAAAAAGGTAAGATTAAAAAACAAGGCAGGACAATTAATCTGGATGAGGTTTCCTACAAGACTTCAGGGAAGAAAGTTGTTTACTCAGGGGACACAACCTATCTGAAGAAAATGGAGAAGTTTTGCAAGGACTCAGTTTTAATACATGATTGCACTTATTTTAGCAGGGATGATCTTGAGGATAAATATCATTCCACTGTTGAGGATGTGCTTAAATTCAGGGAGCTTGCAAAGAAAATTTACTTGACTCATATAAGCAGGAAGTATGCGAGCCAGAAGGAGCTGGAGAAG
>PZKD01000060.1 GCA_003034855.1 archaeon SCG-AAA382B04
GACTTCGGACTCGAGGATTTCCACCGAAAAATTTCCCCAACCGTATTCATCAATTGCTTGGTCAATTTTTGCACTACTACAATATCTATGTCTCTTGAAACGTCTAGTTTTGTTTACGGTTTGACCAACGTACTGCTTTCCATTTACGTCATTTGTTAATAAGTATATGATACCTGTTTGCTCACTCATTTTTATCACCAAGCTAAACGACCTTTCTCATCTATCTTAATTATGAGATCGGTTTCCGGTAAACACAAATCGGTCATCTCGGAGAGTTCTCTATCCGGTAAATTCAGGTTGTCAAGCACAGTTCTGACCCTCTCACCTGTAATTTTCGTTTTGCCTTCAGTCTTCACTTTTTAGAAAAGCCCCCGGGACCCGGAGGCGGGATCCGGGAGGTGGTCCAAGAAAAGCCAGGGCAACAACCCCCACCGGACCAATCAAACCCGCTTAAAACGGCAATGAGGGCATGCTATAATACCGGCTTGTTGGAAACTACAACATATAAAGGATTAGCCCCTTGACCGGGAATCGAGGGGCTGTGATGGGTTGAAATTAAACTTTCAGGGGTTCTAAAAGTCTTCTGTGA
>PZKD01000085.1 GCA_003034855.1 archaeon SCG-AAA382B04
GACTAGATTTGGTTAGATGCTCCGATGGGGATTTGGGTTCGGGATTTGCCCGCTCCACTCCTGAATCACAATTCAATTTCATAAATTATTCCTTTTTCTCCACCACCACTTTACTCTCCTCCCAGCCCTTTTCGACAATAAATCCTAACCATATCTAGTCAATTCACTCTTCCATATCTGACCAAATAATTGAACTCTTAGAATGAAAGCTTAAATTTCGTGAAGACTTCAAAAAACAAGTGAATTTCTCTCAGCGAATAAATCTACTCTCTACCTAAAACTTTCAATCTTTTTATCATAAGAAGAAAAAAATACCAAAAATTTATCTAACCAATATCTTTTTAGGTATTCCCAAAGCCATAAATTTTTTCATGAGTATGGAAAGAAAAATTTATAGAGAAATTGAAAATGAATTAAGTGATTTTGAGGATGAAGACAAGGAAATAAATATAAAAAAAATAGCAAACCAGGTTCTAAGTCACTTGGTAATTTTATCTTAGGGGTTGAGAAGACCTCTTCCTAAATCTTTGATTTTGGTGGAGTGATGAATCAACTCTAATACTTTTAAACTATAAATTTGTAAATAAA
>PZKD01000052.1 GCA_003034855.1 archaeon SCG-AAA382B04
ATGATTCTGTTCAAAAACGATTGGATGAGGTGATTTAGGGAGTTTTGGATCCCAGAATTAATTACAATTTTTTGTTAGTTTTTTGGATCCAGGGTTTTAACAATATCTTGTTATTCCAGGATTCCTTTTGTTACAGCTTTTGTGTGTATGAGAGGCCTATTTTGGAGCTGCTAACTGGTAGCTGCTTCCTGATTTAAAGCGATTTAAGAGGTTCTTTCCTGCTTTATTTGGGTTTGTTGGTTCTTACAGCTTTGTTGTGAATGTTGTTGTTTTTTGTGGTTTTTTGTGGTGTTGAACTTCAAAAAGGTTTTAGGCACATCTTTTTATTTTTATTTTTGATTAGAGATGGTTTATGTTAGGGTTAAGGAGGTTCCTCCTGGTTCTGGTAATTATTATCAGTATTTGGTTAAGGGAGAGAGAGATGGAGGTAGGGTTAGGCAAAAGGTTCTTCAGTATTTGGGGAAAGCTGAGGATTCTGAGGATACTTCAGTTGATCCTAGTAATGTTAAGGAGGAAAATAAGAAATATCTCCCTGACTTAGAGATTAAAGATTAATTTTAAAATTAATATTTAAAAGATGACTGAAAACCAAAAAGAAGTTAAATATCAAAAGGATTTTTATACAAAAGTATTAACCTCATTGTTTTCAGCTATACCTTTTCTAGTTGTTTTTTTACTTTATTTATATGAATTTGGTAGGGAACTAACAGCTCTTAGTAAAGTTGGATATGGATTGACAATTTGGTTCTTATTGTTCTCTGAATTTTTAGTAGCTACTTGTTTTAATTATTTGATAAAAATAGATTACAAAGATTCTAAAGAATCAAAGAAACATCTTAAAAAGATTAGAACAAGGTTGACTTGGATATTTTTATTAATTTTCTTAGCATTATTGTTATTAATTATGTCTTTTTCTTCTTTTCTGATAGAATTAGTTTGAAAGTTAATAATTTAGGCACAACATCTAGGTTTTAGTTATGAGAGTGGAGGATTATTCCTCAAAAAGAAATAAAAAATACAGACATGGTTTAGCTCCTCAAAGACTATTCAAAAAAGGATTAAAAACCAGTTATATGAAAGAATTAGTATTTCATTCTTTTTCTCTCAACTCTATGATTCTTTTAACTACTTTAGTTTTCTGTTCTAAAGAACTCAAGCGGTGTTTCAAATCTTCAATAGATCTGACTTCATTACTTTCCTTTGATAAACTTTCTTTTAAGAAAATTGACATCTCTTCTTTATCTAAATCATCTTTAAATTGAATGGAGAAATCAATCAATATCTCCAATAATAACTTTGTCATTTCTAAATCCCTTCTAGAAATTCCTACATCTAAACCTTCATGAACTAAATCATTTCTTTTATCCACTAGTTTATCTAAACTATCTTCAAAGAAAGGGTCTTTATGTTCAATAATAGATTTTGCTCTATTAACAACATCACTAGTAAAAGAACCTTCATCTACAAAAGTAAGATTCTCCAAACCTCTCCAAAATTCTAAAAATGCTTTTTCAACTCTATATTCAGAAATACCATTTTGAAATGCTCTAAATGCAGAAATTATCTTTTTTTCAATATCACCATCATAACTCAGACTTGACAAATTAGGGTAATGCTCTTTATATTTTTCTTCTTTAATACTAGAAATTTTTACATCCTTTCTGAGGGTTACATCTTCATTATAGAGGAAGTTTGAGTAATTTCCTTCCTCAAAAATAAAATAGATGAAAGGTAGTCTTAAATCAGACCATCTTTTTGGATGAACATTTTTATCAAATTTCCAAGGGTATAAAGTATTGAAATAGATTGAATAATTGATTTTACCTAATAGTAATTTCAATAATTTCTCTAATTTCTCAAGGGCATAACCTCTGTTATAAGCTTTAAATTCAAATTTCCATATGTTGTCAGAGTTGAATTTGATGTTGTTGGGACATTTTTCAATAAATTCACAAAAATCATCATACTCTTGAACATCTGAAAAATATTTGTCCCTATTTTGAAAAGGAATAAATTGTATTTCATGACCCATAACAGAAAAGTCTTCTGGATCTAAAGTTTCGGAAAACTCTAGGTTTAAAGGAAATAGGATAGTGAATTCAGAAAAACCATTTTGTCCTATTTCTTTTCTTAATTTATTAATTTCTTCTTTAAATCTATTTAAGGGACTTTCATCTTGTTTGGCTTCATATAATATATCGTTTAATTTTTGCTTAAATATGTCGTCTGAAATCCTAAATTTATCAAGATTAAAACTCGACTTGTCCAACAAAAAGTCTTTTAATCTCCTAAATATAGAATTATTTTTACCTGATACTTTGAATTCATCAGAATTTTCATCTATACAATCTATTGCATTAATAACATATTTTTGAAATTCTTCATCCATATGTACTGTTGTTTAAGAGACCCTCATTAAATTAATGGCTTAATCTTAACAAAATAAAATTTAAATTTTTTCTTGGAAAAGGTTTTTAGGCACAACATATATAATTATGAGGTAATATGACTGATAGAACAGCTGTTTATTTGAGGACTTCTACTGAGGATCAGGATCCAGAGAATCAGAGAGAGGATTGCTTAAATTTTGTTGAAAACAAAATAGATCCTGATGAAGTTGAGGTTTTTAAGGAAAAGGAAACAGCCTGGAATAAGTCTAGGAAGAGAGATGTTTTTGAGGAGCTCTTGGATAGAGCTAGGAAGGGAGAATTTAGTCATATTGTTGTTTGGGATTTTGATCGCTTATATCGGTTGAGGAAGAAAACTGTTAGAATTGTTAAGGAGATGGCCTCTAGGGATATAGAGATTCATTCTGTTAATCAGCAATGGCTGGAGGAGTTACATAATATTCCTTCTCCCTGGGATGAGATCATGTTTAATCTTATGCTTCAGATTGTTGGATGGATGGGGGAGGAGGAATCGAGGAAGAGATCTAGGAGAGTTAAATCAGCTTACCAAAGAAAGAAAAATAAAGAGGAATGGGGGAGATCTAAGGCTGATTTACCAATGAAAAGGATCCATCAACTAAAGATAGATGGATATAGCTACAATGACATATTAGAGGAGCTGGAGCTGGATGTTGATAGATCTACTTTATGTAAGAGATACAATAGATTTAAGGAAAAAAAGATTGAGGCCTGATTTAGATGGAGAGTAGAAGTTGATGAATAATAAAACAACACTTACCTATATCTTTTTGATAGCACTCCTCTTAGCACTAATAATGGCTGTAACCAACAGTATATTAGTTTGGACAGGTTTCGGCCCCCATAAAATACTTATTGCTATCATTGGTGTTATAGTCTTAGTTTGCTTGAACTCTATATACCTAAAATTGAGATTAGATTTCTCTGAGTTAATTAAAGAACTAGATGAGGTATTTTAAATGGTTTTACTATCTTTTTCAACAATGAAGGAAAAGCTATTATCTGGAGAGAAAACTCAAACAATTAGGCCAATAAGAAAAAAATCCAATTGAAACTGGAGATGTTTTACAGATCTACTGGAAGGTTAGAAAAGCTAAAGACAAAAAGAATATTCATAAAATTGGGGAAGCTAAAGTAAATACTCTTTATAAATCCCCCAATAACTCTCAACTTATGGAAACTGTCTTCTGAGGAGGAAACAAACCTAGCATGATACGTTTTAACACAGGTTAACTGGATTTCACTAGGTCTTTCCTCCAAACCAAAATCACTTAAAGCCTCCATAACTAGTTTCTTGGTAGCTTCTCGGAAATCTTGCTTACTATCGACTTCATAAGTTTTTTCTAAATAACTTCCCTCAGTTGTAGTGCCTAACTCCTCTTCCTCTACCTGATCCCTATACTCCACGGGAACACTTTCCAACCCCACCTTTCCCTTGGGCCCAAGATATTCCAAAACCTTTTGACGGACACTATCACCATTTCGAACACTCTTCACTAAGTAAAGATACTCATTTCCCTTAATGTTCTTAGATCTAACGAAAGCCATGGTTAGATAACAACAGTAGTGCCTAACGGATAAAACAGACAGAAATTTCTAAAGAAACTTTTAAAGAAAAGACCTTAAACGAGTAAAAAAAGTGGAATACGAAAAATTCACTATAACTTCCTGAATACGAAATGAGGGACACGGTCCAGTCCGCCTACCAAAACAACTACAACTACGCCTGCAAGGATCCCCTACTCGAAAAGTATTGTGATAAAGAAGATTGTGATTTAATTGAAGGTTAAGTTAGAGATGTTTTTCCTACATTCGTCAAATTTTTATTAATTAGGATACAATGGTTATTTTGATTGATTATGTCTGATTTCAATGAAATTTCTAATTTTGTTTGGGGTACTGCTGATTTAATTCGAGATAAGTTTAAGATAGGGGGATTATCAGAAGGTTATTCTTCCTTTTTTTGTTCTTAGGCGAATTGATTGTGTTTTAGAGCCTAAAAATGAGGAAGTTCATGAGAAATATGAAAAATACAAGAATCAGTTGGATGAGGGGGCTTTAGACGAAGTTTTGAAGAAAGCCGCCGGTGTGCCCTTTTACAACTTCTCGGAGTTTACTTTGGAAAAGCTTTTAGATGAGCCTAAAGATATAGAAAGAAACCTTAAGGAAAGCTTATAAATTCTTGGCTGTAATATTTTGATAAGTGTGTGGGTATAGATGGCAGAGAAAAAATATATTGACCCAGAAAATCTTGTTCTTAAGTTAAACAAAGAAGTAAAGAATCTCGATATTTCAAAATATGAAGACTTCATAATGGCCCTATGCGGCGATCGAGAATATCAAATGAATGCAATTAGAAAGTCAATTAAATTCTATATTTCTGACGAATATGATAATATACAGGATTTAGTTAGTGAGAATTATGAAGAGAATGATGAATTTAATGAATTATTTGATTCAAAGGATGACGTAGTAAACCAATTACAATTGAAAAACAAACTAAGCTGCACAATAGATTTTGCTACAGGTACAGGAAAAACTTGGGTAATGTACGGGGTTGCACAGATTTTATTATGTGAAGGGTTGGTGGACAGAGTTTTAATTCTTTGTCCTTCTAAGACGATAAAAAAGGAGTTATTGGATAAGTTTGAAGATTTTTCTACCGCCGATCATATAAAAAACAGTCTTCCTGAAGACTCAGAAATAAAAAATCCTTCTATTGTTGATTCATCAGAAACGATTACGGAGGGTGACATTTGTATAGATAATGTCCATAAAACTTATTCTCATGTAAGTTCTTCAATTGAGCATAGTTTGGAAGGAAGGGGTGAAAAAATACTTGTTATCAATGATGAGGCTCATCACATGCTTAATCCTAAATCACACGCTGGCACAAATGATAAAAGAAGTATGCTGGAATGGGAGAAATTTTTGAAGGACGATAAATACAATTTTAAATATATTCTAAATTCTACAGGAACGCCTTACAAAGGAGATAATTATTTTAAGGATGTTATTTCGAGATATTCTATAAAAAAAGCGATGGAAGAGGATTACATAAAGGAAATAAATTACTTGGACAAAGATGAATCAAAAAACTGGAATGAGAAATTCAAAGCGATACACGAAAATCATAAAGAAATAAAGAATGAAAAATACCCAGAAGCAGAGAAGCACATAACAATTTTTGTTACGGATAGAATAAATAGAACTGATGAAATTGCTGATGAAATTAGAGATTTTCTAATATCTCAAGAGAATATATCTGAAGAAGAAGCCGAAGAAAAAGTTATTCCTGTGACTTCCAGTTCCCAACACGAAGAAAATGTAAAAAAATTAGAAACTGTAGATGAACCTGAAAATCCTGTAGAATGGATAGTATCTGTAAGCATGCTTACAGAGGGATGGGACGTAGACAATGTATTTCAAATAGTTCCCCATGAAAAAAGAGCCTTTAATTCTAGATTATTAATTTCACAAGTTCTTGGGAGGGGCTTAAGAGTTCCACCAGAGTACAGAGATGCGGACTCTCCAGTTCCTGAAGTGGTGATATATAATCATGATGCTTGGAGTGAAGAAATAGACGACTTAGTAAGACATGTAGCTGAAATAAGTAAAACAGTTACAAGCCGTGTTATGGAGGATAGAGATGAATATAATTTTTCTCTTTATCAGATGAATAAAAAAAAGGAAATCAATAAAAAAGAAGAAAAGGTAGCGGAGGGAGAAGTTGAAATCCCTGAAAGTCTTGGCCTAAAGAGTGAGTCAACGCTTAGAGAACAAATTTATGTTTCAGCAGACTCCGGCGAAGAAAGTGTAAAGAAAACGGATGTCAAGGAACTCATTAAAACTTACACAATTGATGAAGCAGTAAATGAGATTTATAATAATATTAAGCTTATGGATCTAAATCATGATACTGAATTTACAAAGGAGATCGGGAAGGACTATATTAAGGAACTTCTTAAAGAAGAGTTAGATAAAATCGGCGAGGATAAAGTAACAGAAGAAAATTTACAAAGGGCAAAGAACGCTTTCAATGTAATATACAGAAAGGTAACTGGATACAGACCTGTCATTGAATTAGAATATCAAGAACCTGAAAAAATTTCTACGGCTGAAATGAATAACAGTAACATCAGCTTACATGAATTAAAAAGAAATTGTGCCATAATCTATTCTGAAGATTCAATAAGCAATTGTTCTGACGAGGAAAAGGAAATAATTCAAGAAGCTATAAACGAAATTAAGGGCAAGTATAATATAAAAATCGAGGAAGAAGTAAATAAAACTCCTGTAAATTTAACTATACTTTCCTTTTCTAATGAAATGGAATTCGGAAAACGGCTAAAAAGAGAAGAAAATGCTGAGAGAATAGATGCATGGGTAAAGTCCCGGGACAGGGGATTTTATTCTATACCATATATCTATAGACCTGGAACTCACAGCAAGCAAAAACACTTCAATCCCGATTTTATAATAAAAAAAGGAAACGATATCATCATTGTTGAAATAAAAAGTGATGAAGATACTAATCTAAAAAACCAGGCTAAGCTAAAGGGAGCAGAAAAATATTTTGAGGAGCTAAATGAAAAAATAGATGAGCATAATTATCATTTTTACTTTTTGAGCCCAACTGACTATACTGGATTTTTTGAGGATGTTATAAGAAATAGAGAATACGAGAAAAGATATGAGTTGCATTCAGATCTCCTAAAAAAGACAAAATCAGAGGCCAGGAGTGAATGATATGGTCCAAAAGAAAGAATATGAGCTAACCTACGAAGGTAAGAAGAGGGAGGAAGATATAATAGCAGACACAATGTCTGTCCCAATACAAAAAATAAAGGAGTTTGGAGATGTGGAAGATGGTGAATGGCACAACAAACTAATTTTTGGAGATAATCTCCAAACCTTAAAACACCTACTTAAGATGAAAAAACACGGAAAACTAAAAAATCCGGATGGGACTTCTGGCGTAAAATTAGTCTACATTGATCCCCCATTTGCCTCGAAACAGGATCTTAAGGGCAATAAAGGGCAAAAGGCTTATCAAGACAAAATAGCAGGATCTGAATTCTTGGAGTTCCTAAGGAAAAGACTCCTTTTGTTAAAAAAACTATTGACAAATGATGGAAGCATCTATGTTCATCTTGATTGGAGAAAGGCCCATTATGTTAAAATTTTAATGGATGAGATATTTAGGGAAGAGAATTTTTTGAATGAGATTATTTGGTATTATAAAAATGCTACTAGTGCAAAGTCTAGATATACTAGAGCTCATGATACGATTTTTTGGTATGGAAAAGGAAATGATTTCATATTTAACCGCAATAATGTACTAGTAGATTTTGAAAGTGGTATGACCGAATGGAGGTACAAAAAGGGTGGACAGTCGGACAAAGAAATGCCTAAAGGTAAAACTCCTACTGATGTAAGGACACTTCCCTCTCTTAATGCAATGGCTAAAGAAAGACTCGGATTTAATACACAAAAGCCTGAAGAACTACTAGAGAGATTTATTAAAGCTTCTTCTAATGAAGGTGATATCGTTCTTGATTGTTTCGCTGGATCAGGAACTACAGGTTCTGTCGCCGAAAAACTTGACAGAAAATGGATAATGGTTGATTCCTCAAAATTCTCAATATATTTGACACAAAAAAGAATGTTAAATCTAAAAGAAGAAATAGGTCAGAAGGGCGATGACTTAGAACCTAACCCCTTTTCATTGTACAATGCAGGAATCTATAAAGATAGTGGATTTATAGAGAAGATGAAAACTGAGGATTATAAAAAGTTTGTTTTAGAGCTTTTCCAGGCCGAGCACAAAGAACATGAGATTAATGGACTTGAAATACAAGGTCTACTCAACAATAGGCCAGTTCTAGTCTTTTCAAAAGAATACCTACTTACAAAGGATTTCATAGACGAGCTTCATCAAACAGTTGGAAATGCATTGAAAGATGAAATGTACATAATTGTGCCCGTTAATAGGGTGAAGTTTAATGAGGATTACATAAGAAGAAAAGATAAAAAATACAATGTTTTGAGGGTTCCTTATTCAATAATCCAGGAAATTAAAGATAAGGACTTTGAAAGAATAAGGCAACCCAGGTCAGAAGACAATATAAACGAAACCATTGAACAGATTGGATTTGACTTTATTTATCCACCCGAAATTGATGTAGAATACTACAAGGAAAAACCAAGCGAAAGGCAAACAAAGGTAGGAGATAGAGGTAAAGTAGAGGAGGAATTTGTTATTGAAATTAAAGATTTCAAACCTGTTCAGATAAGTAAGAATCCTGTTGAATTTGATGATCCCAAGGAAGAAGCACTTTCTATGGTTATGATAGACAAAGATTATAACGGTCAATATTTCAATTTAGATGATTACTGGTTTGGTAAAGAAATTTCAGATAATGATTTTAAAATTAGAATGGACAGGAAGAGCTTCGGAGATGAAATTATGATTATTTTCTTGGATGTATTAGGTAACGAAAAGTGTGAGGTTATTTCTCCTGAAGAATTTGGATAAATATGGGCATTGATTATACTGATCCACAAGAAGGGGCTATCAATAAAACTGAAGGTAATTTACAAATCATTGCTTGTGCAGGGTCTGGAAAAACAGAAGTAATTTCTCGAAGGATAGCAGAAATAGTTGGCCATGGAACAAAACCAAGAAACATTCTGGCATTTACATTCACCGAAAAGGCAGCAGAGGAGCTTAAATTAAGGATAAGAGACCATTTAGAAGATTTATGTCCGGAGAATTCTGACATAGGCGAAATGTTTATTGGCACTATTCATTCTTTCTGTTTTGACCTTCTGAGAGATTTAAAACCCAAATATAGAGGGTATGAACCTCTAGACGAACATAAGAGGATATTATTTCTTTCAGATAACTATTGGAATTCAAAATTACATCATTTTGATGATAGAAAATACAGAACTATAGAAAAATTCACCCGGAGCACAGATGTGGTTAGACAAGAGATGATTGACCCAGATAATCTCTCAGGTGATTTTAAGGAAGCATATGAAAGATATGAAGAACTTTTAGAGGAAAATAGATACCTCGATTTCAGTAGCATGATCTATAAAGTGGTTAAGTTAATGAAGAATGATGAAGAATTTTTCGAGGAAGTTAGGTCTAGATACCAATATATAACAGTCGATGAATATCAGGACATTAATCCACTACAAGAAGAACTGATAAGACTAATATCTGGTGAAGATGGCAATTTATGTGTTGTGGGCGATGACGATCAGTCTATATACCAATGGAGAGGAACGAATGTAGAAAACATCTTGACATTTTCTGAAAGATACAAAGATGTAGATTCTATCAAGCTAGAAAAAAATTTCAGAAGTACAGAAGGTATAATTGATACAGCTAGCGAGGAGGTAAAGGAAAATTCTAACCGATTAGAAAAGGAAATGAAGTATTACAAAGACGGAAATCTCAGCTACGATGAAGGAGACATGTATTCTGTTTTCTTTGATGAAATGGATGATGAAATCGATTTCATAATAAACAAAATTCAAGAATTCAAGGGAACTGAATTTACAAACAATAAAGGAGAAACGTTTACTCTAGACTATAGAGATTTTGCTATTTTCTTTAGGTCAGTTAGAACTTCCGGTAGAGAATTTATTGATGCCTTAAGAGAAAATGACATACCTTATATCGTGAAGGGCGCCGGTGAGCTTTTCAATCAAAATATAGTTAATTTGGCTATACATTCAATGGCCTATATAGCAGGTTTTGATTATGAAGACAATACCAACGAAGAAATACTAAGAAACTTATATTCAAGTGAATTCAACGGCGAATTTGAAAAATTCTTCGAGAATCTTGAAATAGAAAAGGAAACTTTCGAGGAAGATGATTATATATTTTTACAAGAAGAATACTTCCGTCTCATAAACTATATGAGAAGCAGCGGGGGTGAATTTACAGAAGCCCAGTTATATAATTTAGGTAAGTTGAGCCAGGCTATTACAGATTTCGTAACAGTCAAGGGAAAAATTAAGGTAAGAGATATCAAGTACTTCTTAGGATTTATAAAAGGGCATGGTGAAGGTCAGTATGAAGAAGGAGGACAAGAGGACCCGACAAAAATAAATGCTGTTAAAGTTATGACGATCCATCGGGCCAAAGGGCTGGAATTCCCTGTAGTTTTCATGCCAAACCTTGTGGGTGGAAGATTTCCTTCGGGGGCATCAGCCAGAAACTGGTACATCGATGAGAGCCTATTTGATAAAGAAAGATATCAAGGCAATTTAGAAGATGAAAGAAGGCTCTTCTATGTAGCTCTGACAAGATCACAGAAATACCTTTTTTTATCTGGTTGTGAAGATATACCACAGCTTTCTAGATCAAAAAGTCCATCTCCTTTTTTCAAAGAGGTCCCTAAGAAATACTGTCTTGAAAACCCAGTAGATGATCCTACTGATAGGAAGGAAACAGAAGAAGAACTACAAGAAAGGTTAAAAACTTTCCCTACATCTTACAGCGAATTAAGATTTTATGATAGGTGTCCATATGATTACAAGTTAAGATATATCTATGGATTTAATCCTAAGATAGTAATGGCTCTAGGTTACGGACGTGCTGTTCATAATATACTTAATATAATTCATACAAGGTTTCAGAATAGAGCACCCACCGAGAAAGAGATTGAGGATATTGTTGAAAACAACTTCTATTTAAGGTATGCTCCCGACAAAAAAGAAGAACAATTCCAAGAAAACGTGGAAGATATAGTGAAAAACTATGCTGAAGGGTTTTCCGGGGATTTCAGCCTTACATTGAATACAGAAAAGGAGTTTGAATTTTCTATGGGGAATGCGCTTATTTCAGGGAGTATTGACTTAGTAAAAAAATTGGATGAGGACGGAAACCTAGAAGGTATAGAAATTGTCGACTTCAAAAACAAAGAAGAGAGTGAGATGGCTACAGATTATGAGAAGCAACTTAAACTGTACGCCATAGCAGCATTAAATAGTCTGGATCTAAATCCTCAAAGAGCCACCGTGCATCACCTTGACGATAACTCAAACAGTAATGTTGTGATAGAAGAAGACGAGCTTGAGAAAACAGAAAAGGAGGTCAAAAATGAAGTCAGAAAAATAATGCATAGAGATTTTCCAAAGATGCCTTCAAAAGATAAATGTTCGGATTGTGATTTTAAGTATATTTGTGAAAAATCAAAACAAAATTAAGATATTTGGCATAAACCACGACTGCTTTGATATACGCTCTTTTCGGTGAAGTATTCCTGTTGATTTTTTACTGGGAGCTGAGAAGGATGTAGTGGTTAAACTTCCTTAATCTCTATATCAACCTTAAACCACACTCTGTGTGGGATATTTCGCCTCTAATCCCCCAAGAAGTTAAATGTGGAACGAAATCGATACCTATAAAAGGAATTTCTGGTATTTACAAGCTCATAGAAGAAGGCTTCATCCTAGATGTTCTACAGAATTACACAACCTACGAAGACTATTTCAATCTATTGAAGACAGTAGATGAAAACCCAGAATTTGAGGAAACCAAAGCTAAGAGGTTATTAAAATCATTTGTTGAGAGTCATGACCTAGTTATTTCAAAGAAAACTGAGTTTGCATCATTTCCAAAAACATCAATAACTTTAACAAAGATTTTCTTTACACCACCTTCGTCATATCGGTGTTTTGCAGTAGTACCAAGCTCTCTTTCATTACTTGTTCTAAATGACTGCCACATATTATGAAAAACGTCGTCTTGATAATCAAAGTCAACAGCCCAGATACATCACCCCTAAACCACTACGAAAACATCAAACTTAAAGAACCGCCACTTACAATAAGAAATATATAGATTTTATTTAATTATCTTATGTATACTTCAACACCTTTTTTACTTTTCTAATAGCTGGTTGAATTTCGCTCTTTGATTTAAGGCCTTGAAGCACATACTTCCCTGTCGAAAACAAGAGAAATGTACAGGAAGGATCTTCAAGGTACAAAAATACCGCTGGAAATTGTTCAGGTTCATATTCTACATTTATATCACTATCTTTCAGAGAACTGAATAATTTCATCAAATTAAATTTAGTTTCAAATCTTCCACCTACTGCAAGATTCCTTATTTTTAAGTCTGTAGAAAAACTTATATCAATTCCTTCTTCTCTTAATTCTTTAGACATTCGTTTGAGGTGTTTTTTAACCTCTTTTTTAGACTTCCCACCATAAATTAGAAGAGTTTTTTTGAAAGAATCCTTACCAAAAATTCCTATCTTGATGTTACTTTCCGAAAATGAATATTTATATCCATTATCGGAAGATTCGATATTATCAACCTTAGCTAAATTATTGCTATTAATTTCTGCCTTACACATCGTCATTAGTGACAAAATTCTTTTCTCCATAACAAAACAAAATTATTTCTAGGAGTATATAAGGGTAAGTGATGAATCTTAAAGACAAAGATTAAACATATAATTGACTTTTTCTTTTCTTCAACTTCTCCCTAAGATTCTTCTGAACTTCTTTAAGTTTTTCTTCAGAAACATCCCACTCAGGTCTCTCTTTTACGAGCTCCTCTAGGTAGTGGATGGAGAATAGGTTTTTGTTGTTAAATTTGGTTAGGGTCTTTTGAGTTAACACAGGTGATATTTATCTCGATTTTAGATTATAATCCTTTTCATTTAAACAAAAAAATTGTTTATTTTTGGGTCCTTTTAGAAATATCCAGGCTTTTATAAAAGGAGAACATGGAAAAACCTCCTATATCTTTTTTTTCAACAGCAAATTTAGGATTAGGCACAACATTTTTGTTTATTTTTGGGAGTTTTTTTCAACAAAAACCTTTTAGGCACAACAATTTTATTTAGTTTTGATTAAATATGGCTTATATTAGAACTAAACAAATCCCTCCTAATGAAGGAAATTATTATGCTTATTTGGTTAAGGGAGAGAGATCTGGAGATAAGGTTAATCAAAAAGTACTCCAGTATATTGGAAGAGTAAATCCTAGGGATATTTCTATTGATCCTGATGAGGTTGAAGAGGAGTATCAGAAATATCTTTTAGATGTTGATAAGTTTTCTAAGGGAAACTGGAATAAAATGACTGAAGGGATGGGAGCTGATGGCTTTAGAATTGGAGGGGATGAAATAGCCTGGTTTCCTGAAGGGGATGAGGAATTTAGAGTTAGTGCTCAAAAAATGGATTGGCATGATGGAAAGCACAATTATGGCTTTTTAATCCATGTTAATGGAGATAAATTGATTCAGAAAAAGGCTGAAAGCATGGAGGAAGCTAAAGAGATGGCTCTAGAGTTTATGAATAATAATCCTGATACTGAGGAATGGCTGGAGAGTTATAGAAAAGAGAGGGTTAAACAACAATTAATTAATGAAAATGAGTTAAGTAAAGAAAAGAGAGGAGCTAAAGGATCTATTGGTGAATGGGAGAAAAAAGAATCAATTAAAGGAGATGTTGTTGAGGGATATATGATTGATCATGAGGATAGTAAAGAGATTTCATTAGTTAATATTAAAGAGGATCCTGATGGTTATACAGCTAAAGCTATAAGATTTAGGCCTAAAACACATAAAGAATCGAGGAGATTTAAGGGAAAAGCTGAGTATGGAACTTTACAACAAAAAATTAGAATTGGAGAGGGATTAACTAAAGAAGAGGCTCAGGAAAGAGTAAGAAGTTTCTTAGAGGATTATAAGACTGGAGTTAAGATATATGGAGAATCAGAGCCTAGATATAATCCTGAAACTGGAGAGATAGAAACAACTTCATCAAAATATATAGATTTTGATTTTAGAGATAGTAAGAACTTCAATAAATTATCTAATGATAGGAAAAAAAAGAGGATTAAAGAGATTTTTAAGGAAGAGGCTGAGGATATATGGGATTTTGAGGGTTTAGGTGAGGATTTAGATGTTGATGTTGTTGTTAAGAAGAGCTCCAAAAAAACCAAAAAGAAGGCTCCAGCTAGTTTAGTGAAACCATCTAAAGGCCAGGCCATTGGAGATACTTTAGTTAAGACTCCTAAAGACTTAAAGCTCAGAGTTTCTCCAAAAGTAATGAAAAATTATTCTGGAGATAAGGTTAAGGATTTGATGAAGCATGAGGCTCTTCATTTAGGCTATAATAGGCACAATGAAGATTTTAAGAAAAAGGCTGATTCTGAGGGAGCTCCAATATCAGAGAGGCATGGAGAGAGAGGTTACATTGGGATTCAGGAGCAAGAGAATAAGGGAGAGAGATATGAAACTGTTGATAAGATTGAATCTTATGATGAAGCTAAAGAGAGAGCTGAGGAATTAGCTGAGGAAAATCCTAATAAGAGTTATAGGTTAGATTTTTAGGATAACAAGAATTGAGTTTGGAAGGGTTTTTTGAGGATGATTATCCTCCAAGCCATTAACTAGGAAAACCATCCTCTTTTTGAAGTAACATGAAGGTTAGATCTGATCTTCCATTGGATCCTGAAGTTATTAAGAGTATTCATAGGAGTAGAGTTAGGGAGAAAACTCTATTGTTTCTGGATGATATTTTTCCTAAAAGCTCTTATCTATCTCAGATTGGTAGGGAAATTAAATCAGATCCTAGTAATGTTAAGGGTTGTTTGGAGGGGATGGGAGAAAGATATAAAGCTGAAAGATCTTTAATTGAGTTGGGTTTGGTTGAGGAGGTTGATGAGAGATATAGGGTTTCTGAGAGGGGAAGGGATATTGCTGAAAAAATTAAGAGATCTTCTTTTCCAAAGATGAGGAGCTAATGGTTTTTAGAAATTAAGAGTTTAGGCACAACATTTATGTCGTATTTGAAGCAAAGTTATTATTGTCAAAATACTGAGGGAAGAGGAAGGGGTTAGGGAGAAATACCCTATCCAAAATCCTGGTTTCTCTCCTCTTCCCCCCCACCCCTCCTATTCTTTTTAAATTAATTTCTAGGATCCCCTGAAATTATTTTATCTCGTTAGCTCGAACCTTTTCCTCTCTGCTTCTTCAATCTCCTTTTCTGTTATCGAATGTATGTATTTATCTTCTTCTCTCAGTTCCTCCAATTCATCTTTAATTCCCAACTTTTTTTCAATTTCTTCTGCTATATTTTTTAACTCCTTCATCTTTTTGGAAACTTCACCCTCTTTACGAATTTTTAACCATAAATCTGAAAATTTGTTATAAGTAGTGTCGTATTGATCTTTCCCTTTAGAAATCTCTTCTTTATTTTTCAGAATCCATTTTGGAAGCTCTCTAAGAAAATATTTTTCAAACCAATCTTTGAGTTCACCTATTTTCTTATCCTTATATAATTTTTCTAAATGCTCGTTTAGTTCACTACTTTTAATTTTCTTAGCTTCTCTCTCAATGACCTCCTCCAGACCCTCTCTTTTTGAACTGTATTTTTTTCTGAGATCTCGATATCTGTAAATTTTTCTGGCCAATCCCTCATTATCCCTTTTGAGGTCTCTAAGTAAATCCCACTTCACCCCCCTATTGGTATACATCTTTTTGAATTCCCCACCTTTGATTTTTTTTACATTATTTTTATTCCGATCTAGTTGTTCGATTAGGGGGTCAATTAAGTTAACTATCATATCTACTATCGCATGCTTCCTTCTTGATATACGTTTTTCTTTTAATTCCTCTCTTGAAACCTCGACAAGATTTTTGGTCTGCAAGGCATAATAGGCCGTAATAAGTGCTAGGACAGATACAACAATCACATTCGCCAAATCACCTGATATAAATTTGAAACAAGTACCAAGAACCAAGATAGCAATGATGATGGATATGATTATCAATTTAATTGAAAAATTAACTTTTCTCATTTCTGTTTCCCTCACATCTAAATTTTATAATTACTTTATATCTATATTTTTTGACTCTCCACATCCTCTAACATTTTAAAATTATCTCAAAAAGGGAACTCTGCAACTAAAGATGTCAAAGCAGAATGTAATGTAATTGTTCAGAAATTTGAATCCTGGAAAAAATAAAAAAAGAGGGGAGTTGGGGGAGAATAGGAGGTATTTTTGTTGTGCCTAATTATGGGTTTTGACTATCAATACTTAAATGTTGTGCCTAAAGTTAGGTGATCTAAAAAAAAGGTGTTGAAAAAAGGTAGAGGCCATTTATCCCTCCCTTTTTTATAAAGGAAATGGTGTTTCTAAAAGGATGGATTCTTCAACAACAACCTTTTAATTAGGCACAACTTATCTTCTCATTAATAAAAAAGCCTCCTAGCTAGGAGATGGATCTACTTTGACTACTGATGATTTAGTTGATGAGAAAGCAATTATCGGATTTTGGGAAAAAGCCTTATTAATTATAGGATCCCTATTTGTTGGATCCTTAATGGGAGAGATCTTTATTTTCGAGTGGTTGAAGGATTATGTTAGCTCTCTTCCTGAAACTGGCCAATTAGCAATGCTTTTTATCGGAATACTGATTATAGCTGGAGGTTTTTTAAGGAGGAAATGAATTTATGCCAAAATCTAAAGGATATATGGCTGAAGTAAATGTTCCAGAAGCTCTAGCCTTAATCGGTTTTGTATTAATGGCTCTTCAATCATTCCAGATATTTAATATTTCGATTTTAGGAACATCTCTGGAATCAATGGCCCCAGTATTAGCAATGGTTTTCCTATTAGGAGGATATGTAGCTAATGAAATCAGATCTTTTGAAACTTTAGTGGATTGGGAGTATCTAGTAATTGCTATTACTCTCTTCTTATTAGCGAGTGTTCAATGGATCCCGGAAATAGCTGATTTTGTTCTAGGATCAACGATATATAGTGCGTTAGCTACTGGAATCACAATAGTTGGCTTTGTTGTCTTATGTGTTAGGAGGGAATAAAGATGATGAAAAAGATACCACTTCTGGCTCTAGGATTGATGATAGTATTGATTCTAGCTACTGGAACAGCAATGGCTTTTCCTGGATTAAGTGATCAAGTAGTTAATACTAATGAGTATAGAGCTGAAGTAACTGGTTTTAAACCAGCTCCAGTAAATTATGCTGCAGTCAATTATGTAGAAATCAATGAGTCAGGCAACATCTTTTCAAACATGACAAATCAGACAACTAGAACGTTGCTAAAGGCTAGAAATAACACTGTTAGAGTCAATATAACTAGCTCTGAGAATTGCTCTCAATTGATTTCAGTAACAATAGCTAAAGAGGTTTTGAATGTTTCTACTCCTGGAGATATTGAAGTATTATTCGACAATGAAACAATAACTCTAGCTAATAACTTAACTGATATAACCTCAGTTGATAGTAACAATCCAGCTCAGCTCTATTGGGTTACTAATATAACTGAGAACAGCTCTCAGGTATTAATCAGAAATAGTAATTGGAGCACTCATACGATTGAGATCACTAAGGCTGAATCAACATTAATTGGAGGATCCATTGATGAAGCTACTAGCTTCTTAACTCAAACCGTTTATGGAATCCCATACTGGGCAATAATCTCCATCGTATTGCTAAGTGGAATATTAGTATATAAGAGGGAAGCTTCCAGATGAATAAGAAAAAACAACTCCTCTCCATTTTTTTAATTTCATTGGTTTTGCTGGGTGCTGTAACAGTATTAGTGGTTCCTAAAGAATCTAGGGCTCTTAGCTTAGATGAGATAAGTGATATTCAGCAAGACATAAAGAATCAGGCTTGGGGATCTCTAACTGGATCAATACTAGATACTGCAACATCTCCTCTAACCCCAGGCTTTTACGCAACTGATGTGTTTGGAGGAGCTTATAACTGGGTAATGGATGGAATAACTGGTCTCCTAGATTCAGATACACCTACTCAGAACACGGCAACAATCTATGACTATGCTAATTACATGAGCCAGGATAGTGAAAACATCTTAACTGTTCAATCTAGTCATATCAAGGATGTTAGAAACCTAGTTTGGTCTGAAGTAAAATATTCAACCATCCAGAACCTCAATAACGGAACCTCAAGAACTACAATGAAGATAAAAGCCAGACAAAGTGTTGAAGATGTTTATTCTAGAATCGAGAAAAACCTAGTATTACAGCTCTCCCAACAAATTAAGACATTGAAACACCTAGAGGAGCTAAATAATAACAGATCAACTGAATTAGATAACATTGCTCACATTCAAGCAAGACATATCTATTACTCTTGGGGAAATAGACATAGTAATTCATATTCTAGGGATATAGATTCTAATGATTTCTATCAGAGAAATGTAACTCTTTTAAATGGCTCTAATGTATCAGTTTGGGATATAGAGGATCTACAATTTCCAAAAAGGTCTTATAGCCATGGTGATGGTAGTTTTGATGTTGCTCCATATCCCGATGAAAATGCTTATAGTGGAGATCTAGCTCCTGGATCTTGGGTAGAATTAAGACATAAGAGCTTCGCAACTGCTAGTGAATTTGAGATATGGGATCCTACTGATGTCTATCGCCAAAATAATGAAAATACAAATTGGAATGATGTCTTTGGCTTAATTTCTTCAGAGAATACTATGATGAAGGATAATGCTGAGGTCTTCGTTAATGAAACCTATAACGAATACCAGACTGGAGATTTAAACATCAGTAATATCATTGATCCATCTGTATTAATGAGCCAGATGAGTAGTAACTTCAATACTACTGGTTATTATGGATATGCTGGAACACAACTAGCAATGATGGGTATAAACAGCTCTATTCAGAATAGATTCACTATTCATGTATATGAAAGCGATACTGTGCCTACCTGGGAAGGAAAGAACATTACTGGAATGATGTTTACTGATCATAAGTTTGAAAACAACACTCTCAGGAAGGGAATTGTCTATAATACATCAAGCTGGGAAAAAGATGAGCTCTGCTACATGGTAACTGGAACTGGAATCCATAGATTACACACTAGCTTTGAGATCGTAAACATAACTAATTATCGGACTGGAGAATCATTAGCCAATGTAACCTTTGAACAATATAATCACCAAACATTAAACACAACTAACTTATCAAAGCAATTCGAGGGCTTAATGAAGATCTATAACACTTCTGAGAACCTATCTGGCACAACTCCTGGAACTGAGGGACCTGAGGATAGCACATCTCTTGGAGATCTAGGATCCTGGTTTACTAGCACATATTGGAATATTCCAATCTGGCTCTGGTTAGTGGCTATTGGCTTTGGTTTCGTAGCTGTTCGGAATTACACTAGGTATGGAGCTGGAGGATCTGGAAACTCAAATAACAAAAAGAGAGGGAAATAAAACAATGGATCCAGTAGCTTACATAACTGAATCAACTGTTAAAAAGAGGGTTTCCAATGGGTAGTCAAAAAACCTTTTCTTTATTTTTTATTTTTTTAATCTTAGTTTCTTTAGGTATTCCAGTTGTTTCTGGAGCTAATAACACAACTAAAGAAAAGACTAAGGAGAAGAGTACTCCAGTAATGAAAATTGATAAATTAACTACATTAGTTAGTTGGAATTATGATTCTGAAAAAGAACAGTTTAGTGTTACATTGAAATCTGATTTGAGGCAGTCAATTGTTTTTTCTAATGTTTTTTCTGGAGCTCAGGGAGATGGTCAAGTTAGTAGAATCCCTCAACAGCAATTAGTTTTAGATCAGGGGAAACAAACTGTTAAGTTTGATGTTACTGAGTATAGAGGAAAAGCTATTTTAGGATTAGCGACTCCTAGAGCCAGTATAAACATTGTTAGCGAGGGAGGGAGTATGCTATTCTCTGGAGCTCCTAGATGGGTTGATGTTCAGGCCTCAGCTATTGCTGGATTATTAGTTGGAGGAATTATTCCAATTGGATATGCTTTTGTAATAAAATATAAAGAACCTTCAGAACCGAGGAGGAAGTTATAGAAATGCTTAGTGTCATTTTTAATAGTATTAGGGAGTATATAGAAACAGCTGTTGGAACAGCCTTTTTCTTATTTAGTATATATTGGGGATTACCTTTTTTTTATGGAGGCCTCAGTATTACAGCTGAAACAACAATTCAATCTATTTTGATTTCTCAGCCAATGGATTGGTGGATCTGGAAGCTTAGTTCTTTAGTTCTTGGATTTTTTGAGTGGGTTTTTAGTAATGTAAATCCCTTTGTTGTGCCTAAAGTTTTGGAGCTAATACAAATTGGAGGCCATATATAAAATGAGATTAATACCGATGATAATTGGTTTAGGCCTGATAGCTATTTATGTAGTTTCTCCAATTGATCTTCTCCCATTGAATCCTTTAGATGATATGGCTATTGCTATTGGAGGCCTAACATTAGTTTTCAAGGGTTTTGGGATGGAAGATAAGGCTCCTGGAGGTTAATTAGATGGGAGTTTATAGTTTCCTGGGAAGATTAAAGGGATCTTTAGCTAGGAATCTAATGATCCTGGCTCTATTATTTGCTTTTATTGGAGGAATAGCTATTGCTACGGCTGATGTGCCTCAACAATTCAAGGTCTTTTATGTAACTTCAGTTATTGGAGCAATGGTAATGTATATTCCAGGGAAGAGATTGGTTAGATGGCTATATGATCCTAAATTAATCTATGTATTAGAATTGAAGGCTGAGGGAGAGGAATTGGCTTTATGGGAGTTTTTTCCCAACCAATTCAAGGATCTAACAATTAAGACACATTCATTGGATCAGTTTACTAGCGCAATGGGAGAGATCTATGTATGTCGTAAATATGATCCTGAAAAAAATGAGGCACATGGAACCTGGAGAGGCTCAATGAGTGATATTGAATTGATGAGATATAAAGAGAAAATCAGGGAAATTAGAGGAGTTTTATTGAGAATGGCTAAAGAAGGCCAAAAAGTTAGATCTCAGCTCCCTTCAATAGTTATAAATGCTCAAAATAAGATCCAGGCTGAGTTTATTGAGAAATTTGAAAAAGATAGTATCTATAAGGGAGAGAAGATTTCTGAAGCTATTGATGAAAGTTTAAGAGAGATGGATCTCCAGGCTAGGGAGAAGAGAGAAGAGGAAGCTGAGGAAACTAGAGCTATTGAAGAGCCAGGCCAGGATATTTTTAGAGAACTAGCTAAAAGCATGGAATCCTCTAGTAATTCTAGTAATGAAAAGGGAGAGGAGGCTGAAACCAAAAAATGATGTTGTGCCTAAATTTGGGAGGATTGAATATAAATGAGCTCTGAAAAAATGGATCCAAAAGAGAATCCTAAAGAAGTTGTTAGAGAATTTGTTAGAGATGAAATCGAGGAAGAGCTAGAGGAAAAAAACAGATTTGATGAAGAGAGAATTAGAGAATTAGTTAAGGATTCAGTTATTGAAGAGAGAGATAAGCTCCTAGAGGCTAGGAGATGGGAAAATAAAAAAATCAAACAACTGAGGCTATTGAACAAATCCATAAATGTTTTATTAAAGCTAGGGATCCTGGTATTAGCTACTTATGTAGTATTGAATTATGAATTTGTTTTAAGTCTATTTGGGTTATAAAATTGGCTCTAGTAATGATTATTGAGAAAAAGGTTGAATCCAGAGAGGAATATGAATTGACTAAAAGATCAGCTAAGTTAGCTGATGAAACCTGGAAGCTAAAAGATACTGAGAAAGAAGAGCTCCTGGATATGGACCTAAATAAGGAGTTAAAACAAAAAACTGGAGAGGGATCCTAGTTGAATAGAGAGAGTATTTCTTTTGGTTTTGCTAGGCCTGGGAGTTATTTTAGTTTTAACTGGAGCAATGTTGTGCCTAAAAAATGGAGGAATGTGAAACAAAAATGAGTGGAGAAAATCAATCTTGGAGTTCAATAGAGGTAAAAGAGCTCCTGGAAGAGGGGGAGGATGATTTCTTAAATGAATTTGCTGGATATACTGATAATCCTGAAACAATTAGTTTCCTCAATTATTTCAAAAACAACTGGAAAAAGATTCAGGAAAATAATGAGGACATACCTGAAGATTTCTTAGAGAGTAAATTTGCTAAGTCAATTATCTCAAACCAATCAACTCAACTCATCTCAAAGGCATTAAAAACTGGTAATATTTCGATCTTAAAGAGGTTTGCTGGAAAAAAACCCACTAAATCCTCAGCTGGATTAAAGGCTCATAGAATCCTAGAGAAGAGATTAGAGAATAAGTATATTTTCTATATTTTTGGAGGAATGGAATCTGGAAAAACTGATTTCGCATTATTCCTTTCACAGATCTGGAAAAAAGAGAATCCAAATAAAATAATCCTCAGTAACATAAAGAGCTTCAAGGAAAAGGATAAGTTAGTTGAAGATTGGGATACATTGTTAAAAGAGATTAAGGAGAGGAATCAGGATAAGGAGAAGTTAATGATTTTTGATGAGGCCAGTAACCATATTACTGGATATGATAGTGAATCTATCTCTTTAGCTAAAGAGATTAAATTATTTAGGAAAGTTGGGGAAACTGATGAGGTAGCTAGAATAATCTTAATTGGTCATTCTGGAAAAGATATTCATCCAGCTTTTAGGAGATTAGTCAAATTTAAGATAGGAGATTGTATTTTTAAGCCATCTAAAAAAGTAGCTAGATTTTACAGCAATGTTAGTGGAGGGGAACCTACTGGTTTGGATTTTGAGATCGAGGACATTCCTCCAACAGAATATCATTATGACACTAATGAACCTACTGACTGGAGCTGGGGAATAGATGAGGAAGAGAAAGAGGAAGAGATCAGTAACAAGGAAAAAGTTTTGAGGTATGTTAAACAGATTAGAGAAGAAGGAATCGAGAAATACTTAAAGCCTTATAACTCAAAAGATGCCTATAAAGTTAGAACAGCTAAGATTAAGAAGGAATTTGATGTTGAGAACGATTTAGCTTATATGATACGGGAAGAATTGATTGATAGAGAAGATATAGACTTTAATATCAAATAAAACCATTTTTTGGGTGTTTATTCCTGGTTTGTTTGGGTTTTTTGGCTCTCTATGTATGGGTTAGAGTTCCAGGATCCCTAAAAACCACAATTTATTTGGCCTTTTTTCCTAGTATATCATTATTTTGTTATTTCATTGGATCCAGATTAAATTATTTTGTTATTCTAAGCACCTGCTTAATCAAAAAGCACCTGCTTCTCTTACAGTATTTTGTTAGTTTTGAAGAGCTTCAGGGAATTAACATTATTTTGTTATCCCAGGTGGATAATCAGGGGTTTTTCCAGCTTTCCTGGTTTTGTTGATTTTTGGCTCCATATCCCATTATTATAATATATATAGAGGTGGGTGGCTCTAAAAAAAAATTTTAGAAGATTTTTTCCAGATTAATTTTTACATTTTTTTGTTTATTTGGGATCTTTTATTTGTAGTTTTTTATGTAGATGTTTTTGTCGCTTAAACTTACTGATTTCTTTAGGGTGGCTTTTAGTAGGTTTTTGAGTTGTTTTAGATATTTTTGGCTATGTTGCAACCCTTTTTAGTTGCCCTGGAATTATAAAGGTTAAGGTCGCGAGATAATTATTTTTTATTGATTTTTCTATGTTTTGCACTAGGCACTTCACTGTTATTTCTCTGAACTGTTTCCACCAGGTCCTAGAAGAGACATAGGAGCCAATGCTTTCTCTTCAACATGGAGTTCATGCTCTCGTTCATGTTCCTCCTCTCGTAGCCGTCAAGCTCCTCGTTAAATTTTTTATGCTCCTCAGTAAACTCTCTATACTTGATTACTGGCTTTATAGCCTCTCTTGAGGCACAACGCCCTTAGCTCTTGGTCGCCGTATCCCTTATCCCCTAATAAGACATCTATAGATTTGGAGTTATGTTTGATGATAGGGGGAGCTATCTTTGTGTCATGCTTCCTCATTGTGGTTATATAAAGATCGATTATTGCCCCACTCGCATCCACGAGGAGCGTTGTCTTTAACGAACTCAGCTTCATCTTTGTTCTCTTTGTGTAATGGCGTGATGCGTAGCCCCTGTCAAACCCTGAAGCGTCTATACCTGCAACTCCGGTGAGATCCAGTTTCTTGATGGACAGCCTTAAGAGAGTTCTCCATATCCTCATAGAAAGCTTGTTGAACGCCCTACAGAGCGTTGATGAATGAGGGATCTCGTCCAGGTTGAGTTCATTCCTTATTCTCAGCATCTCCACGGCCTCATCAACTATCTCTCGATAGGCGTCCTCCTTTTTTATTTTTAGGCACACAAGAACAGCATGTTGCCTCAAACTATAGTCCTTCCTCGAATACTTGGAAGAATACCTTAAAACCTTCCTAGCCACCAAACGTTTAATCTCCTTAGCGAATCTATAAAGCTCTGTCTCCGGAATCTCATCTAGATCCAACTCCAAATTCAGCTGCAATTATCCCATCCCCAACTCCACTTCTTACCGAAAAGCTAAGAAGGTTCCGAGAAAAGGATTGCAACATAGCCAACTTTTTGATAACAATTTGTTAAATGCAAGCTAAGTTGTTGCATGTTTCTAACTTCCATATTGGAGAAGGATCACAAGGGAAACTTGAAGATACTGTCATTGCTATTTATAATGGCCCTGTTATTGGCTGTAGGGAATCGACTTGGAATGAACTTAGTGGCATTTCTTAAATTTCCATAATCTATCCTAATCTTCAGAAATACCGGTCAGTAAAAAATACACTCTTTTTGGTGGATTTGATAGGAATTGTTTCCTGAAAAATCAGTATACTACTTTTTCGAGTTCTCCAGCTTCGGCTCCGTCTTTGATCTCTCTGGCCATCCTTCGGCCCGTCGACATTGGTTCCTCAAAGAGATATGCAGAATACGGCGATCCGAGGGGGTAAAGGTTGGTTCCTGCCACGATTCTCCCTGAAATCTCGAATGTGGTGAATCCTTCATCAGGATGGAATACGGTTTCGAGGCAGAATGGCCCGTTTATGCCTCCGGAGAATAAATTCTTGGAGGTCTCAACTACGTTTATCCCCATGTCGATTAGGTTTACCAACAGTTTCTCTCTTATGGTGAGTGGTTCGTTACCGGTAACTGTATAGTCAAAGAATTCCTCTGGCACGTTGGGTAGACCTCTGTAGCTTTCGTCGATAGGTTCTACCCTTCTGTCCATGCCTAAGATCTCTATCGCGCCGTCTTCTGTTTCCGCCCCTCTTCTGTCAAATGTGGAGTGGAAGTAGTGAGGGTAGTATCTTATACCAGGTACAAACTCTTGTATAGTCGCGTTCTCGGCTTCTTCTTCTGTTATGTATCCTTTTTCGATCTTTTTCTTCACTTTTTCTTCAAAGTCTTCCTCAGAGTTCGCTATGAAGAATCCTCTTCCGCCTTTTGCTCCGCTGAACTTGACAAAAACCTTTCCGTCTATTTTGGAAGGGTCGTTGTACCTTTTCGGGACGTTTACTCCTGATTTCTTCAGCCATTCTCTCTGCTTTATACGCTTTCCTTCCCATATCAGGGAGTTTCTGTTTCCGAAGATTGGGACTCGGAACTGCTCTAGAAGTTTCTCCGCTCCGACGTATTCGACGAAGGAGCCGTGGGGGATGATAATAGTGTTCTTTTCGAGTAACTCTTCTTGTCTGTCATCCTCTAGTATTTCATCAAACTGATCTACTATCATATACTCGTCTGCTCTTGCTTTCGGGAAGGCTTTGTAGGCCTTCTCCCTTTCTTCTGGACAGATGCCTATGGTGTTGAAACCTTCGAGTTTGGCTCCGTGTATGAGTTGGAGCGCGGAGTGAGAACAGAGTATTCCCAGAGTAATGTTCTCCTTATCGTATTCGGAGAGGGTTTCTCTGATAGTTTCTTTCTCTATCATTTTAGTTCCAAACATATAATTTCATTCGGACTTATATATTTACTCGGATAGATTTAATATATTCAGCGGGCTTAAACGAGAGTGGTATATATGGGAAGCGTGAAAGATATTGAAGTCATCGAGGAACCGTCTTCCGGTTCAGTGGGGCAAGCTGTTTTTACCTTTTCAGATAGGTATTCTGTTTTTGACTGGGGTGAAATGCCCGAGCATATTGATGATAAAGGTGAAGCTCTTGCTCTGATGGGTGCCTACACTTTTGAACGACTTGAAAAAAATGGTGTTAAAACTCACTATCTCGGCTTAGAGGAAGACGGCGAAATTAAGAATCTTGAGGATCTTGAGACTCCTTCAAATAAAATGCACGTTAAGCTTGTGAACGTTTTGGAGCCTGAATTCAAAGAAGAAAGTTACGACTATTCTGATTATCAGAATCCGCCGAACGATAACTATCTTGTCCCCCTCGAGATAATATATCGTAACAGAATTCCGATTGGTTCTTCCGCTAGAGGCCGGTATTCTCCGGCAGATTTGGGACTCGAAATGAATGATTGGCCCAATGAAGCGGTTTCCTTAAATGAACCTCTTCTTGAAGCTTCTACCAAGCTGGAGGAACAGGACAGATACGTGAGTGATGAGGAAGCAGGAAATATGTCGGGTCTTTCGATTCGAAAAATATATGAGAAAGCCGCGAAGGTAAACGAGATTATAACCGAGAGGGCAGAAGAAATAGGAATGCAACATGATGATGGAAAGGCAGAATTTCTCTATATTGACGGTAATATCGCCGTTGGGGACGTTGCAGGGACATTCGATGAAGATAGATTTACTTTCCGGGGTATGCAGGTGAGCAAGGAAGTTCTCCGACAAGGATATAAGAAGAGACAACCTGAATGGGTTGACGAAGTTAAGGAAGCGAAAGAAAAGGCCAAGAAAGAAGGGATTAGAGACTGGAAAGACTTGGTTAACACTGAACCACAAACTCTTGGATTTGAACCGCTCGTCAGTGAGATGTATCGTGCTGGAGCTAACAAGTACGTGGGAGGAGAACTTTTCGATGTCAGAAACCTCTCCGAAATAATGGACGAGTTGAAAGATACCTTAGAAGACTCCTCGTGATCTGATCTAATTGAAGATATCACTAGAAAATACTTATTAGTTATAGTCGCGCTTTATTTTTGAAGGGGTAGGATGAGTGACGGAAAAGCCATTGTAATGATGGGGTCGGACAAAGACCTTGGTTTTACCCAACCTTGTCTGGATTTGTTGGAAGATTTCGATATAGATTAGGAACTTTTTGTTGCTTCTGCACATAAGACACCCGAGAAAGTTCTCGATATACTGAATAGGAACGAAAATGAAGAAAACTTAGTTTATGTAACCGTTGCCGGTAGATCGAACGCTCTTTCAGGGATGGTTGACGCAAATACTCAGTATCCAGTTATAGCCTGTCCACCTTATTCGAGCAAGTTTGGTGGAGCGGATATATTTTCTTCGCTTAGAATGCCCAGTGGTGTATCTCTGATGGTTATTTTGGACCCTGAAGCTGCCGCTTTAGCCGTTGCAAAAATTTTCAGCCTTTCAAATCTGGAGCTTTCCGAAAAAGTATCGTCTTATCAGAAAAAAATACAGAAAAAGGTAGAAGAAAGCGATGAAAACATCGAAGAAAAGTCTGGATGAAGTCGATCCGACGAGTTCCGAAGGTTTTTTAGTCACCAGAGAAGAGGGAAATTTTGCATGGAGGATTGTCTTGGAGAAGCATGTGGACTTTTCGGCGCTTATGACTATGGTGGAGGAGAAATTTTTTCGTCATTATACTGGGGTATGATCTCTCAAAATCATAGGGGGTCATCAGTCTTATGGATTTGTTTCCTACGATGATGGATTTCACTCCGAGAGTGGTCTTGGCCTTCTCCCTGTTTCTGATGAAGGGTCCGATGAAGGGCCTGAAGAGCTCGAGGGTAGTATAGGAATAGGTCATGTACGCTATGCAACTTCTGGAGAAAGAGGCAGACTCGATATCCAGCCATACATTGATAGAACTGAAAATTACAAAATCGCAATCGGATACAATGGTAATCTCGTAAACAACAAGGAGTTGAGGGGGGTTGGAAAAGAGATTTGATTCTTTGGATTCTACTGCGGATGCTGAACTTCTTTGTAAGAAGCTTCTTGCTGGTTTGGAGGATGAAGGTGACCCTGAATCGGCAGTAAGGCCCTGCATGGAGGAAATCGAAGGTTCTTTTTCTTAAGGGTCTCGATATGGGGGGTGGTAAAGGAGGCGGCAGACGAAGTAGGCGGTGAAGGTGGTGGCCACGCTGTGGCCCGTGGTGCCAGGATCGATCAGGATAAGATGCCCGAGTTCATAGAAAGGCCCGAGAACAAGCTTCTTGAGGAAGCTTAAAATCCGTTCTCTCGGAGAATTCCTTCTAAATACCGTTCTTTAGGTCTTTCTTAAGATCGTCAAAGAAGAAGTACGTGTCGTGTGGGCCTGGACCTGCTTCGGGATGGTACTGGACGGCTTTTATCGGCATGTCTTTGTGGACCACACCCTCGACCGTGTCGTCGTTGAGGTTTATTTGGGATATCTCCAGTCCTACTTCTTCCAGGCTTTCTTCGGTGACCGCGAATCCGTGATTCTGCGTCGATATGAACACTCTGCCTGTCTCCAGGTCTTTGACGGGGTGGTTTATTCCTCTATGACCGAACTTGAGTTTGAATGTTTCCGCCCCAAGCGCCAATGATATGAGCTGATTTCCGAGACATATCCCGTAGAGGACCGTCTCTCCCATGAGGTTCTCTATGGTCTCGATGGTTTTGTCAAGCAGAGCGGGGTTACCCGGTCCGTTGGAGACCATCACGCCGTCCGGGTCCATGTCCAGAATCTGGTCCGCGGGAGTGTCGTAAGGTACGGTCGTAACGTTTATCCCCTGCTTAACCGAGTTCTTGAGAATGTTCTCCTTGTAGCCACAGTCTATCATAACCATTTCAAGATCCCCGTCGCCCTCGTACCTTTCCGTTTCGCCTCTGCATACCTCCGCCACGAGGTTCTCTTTGTCCTTGATGCTCTCCTGTTCTCTAGCTTCCTTTACCAGTTCTTCTTCGTCTTTCTCTTCCTCACCTACGTATAGAACCGCTTTCATCGTTCCGTGGATTCTCGCCTTTCTCGTGAGCTTTCTGGTGTCGATGTCCTCTATCCCCGGTATACCTTCGTCGACTAGGAACTGGTTGAGGGTTTTCTCCGATCTCCAGTTGCTCGGGTTGTGGCAGAGGTCTCTGATCACCAGCGCCTCGGCCTTTATCCCTTCCGACTGGTAGTCGTCGCTGTTGACCCCGTAGTTTCCTATGAGTGGGTATGTGAGCATGAGAAGCTGTCCGTTGTAGGAGGGGTCGGTCAAAGCTTCAACGTAACCGGTCATCCCGGTTTCGAAGACCAGTTCGCCCTTCGCCTTTCCTGGAGCTCCGAATCCGTCGCCTTCGACGACGGTTCCGTCCTCTAGCGCTAGGTATGCTTTCATTATATTTCCTCCTCGTATTCTTGGATCGGTTTGACCCTTATGGTACCCTTTCTCATTCTTTTGATCGCGTTTACAGCGGCGGTGGCCCCTGCGAGAGTCGTGATGTAGGGGATACCAAAGCTGGCTGCAGTCGATCTGATTTCGAATTCGTCGGATTTCGCGCCCTTACCGACGGGGGTGTTGATTATTAGGGCGATATCTTCGGATTTGATGAGGTCTACAATGTTTGGTCTCTCCATGTCGCTTACCTTTGGCACTATCTCGACATCCACTCCCATGTTCTTGAGCTTTCTTCCGGTTCCCTCGGTTGCGTAGATGTTGAACCCGAGGTTCTCGAGGTTAGATGCTATGAGTGTGACGGTTCTCAGGTCCTTGTTCCTTACCGAGATGAAAACGTTTCCTCTTTCGGGAAGTTGCATCCCTGCAGAGATCTGAGACTTGTAGTAGGCCTTTCCAAAGTCCGAGTCTATTCCCATAGCTTCTCCTGTGGCTTTCATCTCCGGTCCGAGTACCGTGTCGACGCCCGGCAGGTTCGAGAAGGAGAACACCGCTTCCTTGACGGACACGTGGTCCACCTCCACCTCCTCGGTGAATCCTAGTTCCTCCAGGGTCTTTCCTGTCATAACCTTAGTTGCGATCTTTGCGAGCTGTACTCCTGTGGATTTGCTTAGGTAAGGGATTGTTCTCGAGGCGCGTGGATTGACCTCGAGCACGTAAACTTTGTCGTTTTTGACGGCGAACTGAATGTTCATTAGCCCCACGACGTTTAACTCATCCGCCATGGCCTCGGTCGCCCTCCTCATTTCTTCCTTGGCACTGTCGCTTATTGACTGAGGTGGGAAGACGCAAGCTGAATCGCCCGAGTGAACGCCTGCCTCCTCCGTGTGCTCCATCATACCTCCGAGGACGACGTCTTTTCCGTCCGAAACCGCGTCGACCTCAACCTCCACCGCCTCTTCGAGGAACTTATCAATCAGGATAGGTTTGTCCGGTGAAACGTCGATCGCTTCTTCGATGTAGCTCTCGAGTTCTTCTTCGCCGTAGACTATCTCCATTCCTCTCCCTCCGAGGACGTAGGAAGGTCTCACAAGGACGGGATAACCGATCTTTCCGGCGACTTCGAGAGCTTCCTCGTATGACCTTGCGGTTCCTCCCTCCGGCTGTCTTAGGTCGAGGTTGTCTATCATCGCCCCGAACCGTTCTCTATCCTCAGACATGTCGATGGATTTTGGTGAGGTCCCGAGGATCTTCACATCCTCTTCCTCAAGCTCCTCGGCGATGTTGAGGGGTGTCTGTCCGCCGAACTGTACGATGACTCCTTCGGGGTCTTCCTTATCTATGATGTTGAGGATGTCTTCTGCAGTTAAGGGTTCGAAGTAGAGCTTGTCCGAGGTATCGTAGTCGGTCGATACCGTCTCGGGGTTGCTGTTGACCATGATGGTTTCGTAACCTTCCTCCTCCAGGGCGTAGGCACACTGCACACAGCAGTAGTCAAACTCTATCCCCTGGCCGATCCTGTTTGGTCCGGAACCGAGGATCATTATCGAGTCTTCGTCCGTTTGTTGGGTTTCGTCTTCTTCCTCGTAGGTCGAGTAGTAGTAGGGGGTCTTCGCTTCGAACTCGGCGGCACAGGTGTCGACGGCTTTGAAGGTTGATTCCACATCCTGGTCCTTGCGGTAGTGTCTAACCTTGCTCTCTTCGGAGTTCATGATATGGGCCAACTGTTTGTCGGAGAAGCCGTACCTCTTTGCTTTCCTTATCATCTCCTTCGGCATCTCCTCGATGCTGTCGTGCTCTCTGATCTCCTCCTCCACCTCCACGATACTCTTGATTCTTGAAACGAACCATGAATCGATACCGGTTAACGCGCTTACCTCCTCCACCGAGTAACCTTGCATAAGTGCTTTCTTCACGTAGAATACCCTTTCCGGTGTGGGTGTGGCGAGCTTTCTATCCATGTCGACGTTCTCGACCGGCAGATCGTTTCCGTCGGAACCTAGACCGTCTCTTCCTATCTCCAGGGAACGCACCGCTTTCTGCAGTGCTTCCTCGAAGGTTCTCCCGATAGACATTGTTTCTCCAACGGATTTCATCTGTGTGGTCAACCCCCTGTTGGCTCCGGGAAGCTTGTCGAAGGGCCATCTTGGAGCCTTTACAACTGTGTAATCGATGGTTGGCTCGAAGGAAGCCGGTGTTTCCTTGGTGATGTCGTTCGGAATTTCGTCAAGGGTCAATCCTACGGCAAGTTTTGCGGCTATTTTTGCGATCGGAAATCCTGTCGCCTTGGATGCCAGTGCCGAGGACCTTGAAACCCTCGGGTTCATCTCGACGACGATCATCCTGCCGTTTTCGGGGTTGACGGCGAACTGTATGTTCGATCCACCGGTGTCGACTCCTATCTCTCTGATAATATCTATCGAGTAGTCCCTCATCCTCTGGTATTCCTGATCGGTAAGGGTCTGAGAGGGAGCGCAGGTGATCGAGTCCCCAGTGTGGGTTCCCATCGGGGTCATGTTTTCCACGGTACAGATGATTACAACGTTGTCAGCCGGGTCACGCATTACCTCGAGCTCGTACTCTTTCCAACCTTCGACCGATTCCTCTATCAAAACCTGGTTGATCCTGCTGCGGCTGATTCCTCTTGTCGCGATCTCGCGAAGTTCTTCTGGATTGAATGCTGATCCGCCGCCTGAACCACCTAGGGTGTAAGCTGGCCTGACAACGACCGGGTATCCGATCTCGTCGGCGACATCGAGGGCATCTTCCACCTCGGTCACCGCCTTGCTCTTCAAGTAAAGAACGTTGATGTTGCTCATCGCCTGCTTGAAACTGGTTCTGTTCTCCGCTTTCGCTATAGCGTCCGCCTTCGCCCCGATGAGTTCAACTCCGTGCTGCTCTAGGATTCCTTCCTCCGAAAGGGTGGAGGCAATATTCAGTCCTTCCTGTGCACCTAGAGTAGGGAGGAGAGCGTCAGGCCGCTCCTGTTCTATTACTTTCGTTGCAAACTCTGCCGAAAGGGGTTCGATATAGGTCCTGTCCGCCATGTCGAAGTCGGTCATGATAGTTGCGGGGTTTGAGTTCATGAGAATAGTCTTGTACCCCTCTTCGTTCAGGGCCTTACAAGCCTGAGAACCGGAATAATCGAATTCACATGCCTGTCCAATTCTTATCGGTCCGGATCCTATGACCATGATACTTTCTATATCGGTTCTTTTGGGCATGTTTCAATCCCCCCGATCTCTTCTTTATAGGGATTCAATTTATCACTTATAATATTTTTCCTTCGACTGGCTTTGGGACAAAAATATTAGGCTGCCATCCAGGGTGCGTGCTGTTAGTCCTTCTTGGTGGCGGACGTAGCATGCTCGTTTGAGGTTGTAATCACAGGCTCTGGCGAATGCTTCTGTTTTTCTTCTCCGACCGATGCATTTCCTGAGTGGTGCAAGGAAATTTCTCTTGAAGGTGGAGAATCCGGATTCGACATTAGATCTCAAGTGATATTCCTTTAACCATTCCTACGGATTTTCCATGGAGTTAAGCAACATCTCAGTCCACGCCCAAGATCCGTCTCGGTTTAGGGTTATTTCTTTCCTCGGATAGAGGCGAGGTGTTGCCCCATGAGCTTTCACTGAATCACAATTATCCCTTCCGAGATAAGCAACATCGCCAGAGATCAGGTCGATTTGAGTGTAATTGGACGCGGTTTCTTCTAGCAGAGGCTCGAAGTAGGGAGATTCGTGGGCGTGGGGATTGTCCGGGAATTTGACGCTTGAAATGAATTGATAGGTCGCTCCAATCATGGCAATCATCTTGGTGAACTCGTTCGATTCCTCATCGCCGTAAGAGGACTTCTTCGTCCAGGGACTCCTTGGTCAGCCTCCGAACATCAAGTACATTTAATGATTGGAGAATTTTTCGGTCAAAAGTCAACAGCACGGATAATGGCATCCCACGTATTTCAAGGGAGTGCCATTTTCCCCAGTATTTTAGTTTTAAGCTTGTTTTCTCAGAAAAGAGTTTCAAGGGCTCGATTGAACTGGTTTTATTTCGTATTTATCAGAACTTCCAGGTATAAGCTCACCGAAATAAAGCTTAATTTCCACATCTTGAAATCTTTCCGAAATTATTTCTCTAGCCTTCTTCAGATCCTCGTAGTGTCGATCTATCTCTTCCTTTCTAGAGGAAAAGTCCATATCTCTGTAGGCACCACAATCCTCATGATTTACCAAATAGAGTGTATCAGCCTCGTGGAGTTCGACCGAAACTTCGATATCTCGCATTAGAGAGTCACTGTATCCATGATTTTCCGGTCGGACTATGTCTTGGATTCCTCCTCCACGGGTTATAAGGTCACAATCCTTCCCAAGATCTTCGATGAACTCACCGATATAATTCCTTCCATCAGCCCTCTGATGGAGCCGATAATCTTCACAAGTAATTAGAGCCGCTTCACAACCATTGGTCATTTTTTAACCTCCTGTTGCGTTTAAGAATAGTACCTACGCAGGTAAAGTTTTCCCTCTGTCTGTGTAGGAGTTTTCCTCTTCTTCCGTGATTTTTTGTTGAGTTAGAGGTGTTGGAGATGTGTTAGCAATTGCTTGATTTGAATTGTTGGATTTAGGCGTCGGAGATTTTTTGGGTAGTGAATATTTTCAGCTGGAGGGGTTAGTTTTCGATCCTCTAGGCAGAAGTGGGAGGAGGCGGGACTTTAGCTCTGTACTCTTCCAGAACTCTGAGGGTGAGCAGTTCGAACTCGAGCCATTCTTTGAACTCTCGTGCTCTTGGATGTTCGCTCCTGTTTCGCGTGAGGATCCACAGATTGTACAGTGTCACGCTGAATAGGAAGTAAAGCCTGCGGAGTTCCATGGACTGACTGGTCGTCTAGGGCTTGAATTTTTCGAGTTCGCGAATATTTGTCTCGATCCTCCAGCGCCAGCTGTAGTTTTCCGATGCTTCTTCGGGCGTGATGTCCTGGTCGGTGATGAATGGATGGATCCCCGTTCCGTTTTCTGTTTCCTTTTCCGTGAGCAATAAGCGAACGTCCTCTTCACCCTTTGCACCTGAGACTGTGTAGTCGAGCTCGGACGGTGCTTCTCCTTTTTTGAACTTTTTACAGGCCTTCTTGACGAGATTTGTCTTCTTTGCGGGCATTATGAAGTCCATGCTCTTCGATTTGAGTTCTTTGATCGCCTCGACAGAGTAAAAACCTCTGTCCAAGAGGACGAGGTCCGGATTCAGGACTTCTTCTGCGTAATCAAGCATTTCTCCGAGGACTGAAACCTCCGATTCGACGGGGTTTACCTATCTGGTTTTCAGGGTAAAGGTCTTACCTTCCTCAATAACGCTGAGCACCGCGAATTTGATCCCCAGATCCGTGCCCGGTAGTCTCGAATCACTGATGAGCCTAGGGTCCTCCTCCCCGTAATAAGGGCCCACTGTGAAGTCCACGGCGATCGTCAACTCTTCAGAGCAGAACAGTTCATCCAAAATCCACTCGTTGAACCCTTCCAGTTCCCTACGGACGCTTACCTCATCGATCTCGTGCAGTCTACGCAAAACCACGTCCGGAGAAGGTCTAGACCGGCTCTCGGCAGAGGCCCCATCCATCCCCATCTCCATGACTGCTTGGGCAAGGTCGAAGGAATTGTAGAGGGAATTTGGTGCTGGGTTGAAGAGTGTGGAAAACGATTTAAGAGATTTGGCAGATAGTTTTTCACTGGACCGTGATTTGTTTATCAGGAGGTTTCACCTCCGAAGGACCTTTACTCGGTCCGATCTCCGTCCGAACGGGCGGGGGTTTCCCACTAACCCCTTCTAGATTCCAATCAATTCATGCAAAAAGACAAATTAAAAATTACTTACGTAGGTACTAGAAACAATACTTTCTATATTCCCTGCTCTGCACCTATTCACAAGACCTAGATATAAACTCTCAGTTTTCCTCAAATTCCTATCAGGAGAGATTATCAAAAAATTTGCCGTTTTACCTTCCATCAACGGGCCAGCTTTTAAATCAAGTTCCTTGAGCGGATTGACGGTTGCAGCCTTCAGTAGCTCTTTGGCTTCCG
>PZKD01000095.1 GCA_003034855.1 archaeon SCG-AAA382B04
CGAGGGGGTGAAAGCTCCGGGAGCGGCGATTTTCCCATATCTTTTGGCCATCTCGATCATTCCCACGTCGACGGTGGGGGAGACCAGGTACTCCGCGCCGGCAAGGATCGCGGCCCTGGCTGTTTCCGAGTCAAGTACGGTGCCAGCACCTATTAGTACGTCGTCCAACTCTTCCGAGACGTCTTGGATCACCGATAGAGCATTTGGCGTGGTCATGGCAACTTCGATGAAATTTACGCCTCCTTCCCTTATAGCCTGAGCAGCTTGGAGCAGGTTATTGGCGCTCTCAGCTCTCATCACCCCCACTACACCTGTTTCTTTCAATTGGTTTAACAGGGAATTACCTCCCATAATCCTGTACACCTCCAAATGACAATCAATTTCAGCAGCTACACGAAACTTCCGACCCTCTAAAGACGTTAAACACCAGCTTGGTTTTCAAGTTTCTGTCTATAATTCTCATCTTTGTGCCACCGCTTCGCGTTTACCGATTCGTTCGTCAACCCCCCCGGTTGCTGAGAAGCAAGGAAAACCGCGGGTTCAGCCATTATTGCAGGACTTGCAAGCTCTTTTCGCTCATCTGGATC
>PZKD01000117.1 GCA_003034855.1 archaeon SCG-AAA382B04
ATTCGTGGTCGAATTTCTCTCAAAGTGGAACCACTTGGACGTTATTTTCTCCCCGATTGCGGATAAGCTTGCTATAGTGTGCGAAGAAGCAGTCCCAGACTATTTTATCGGGATTCTTGATGCCCTTGGCTGGGAACTTATAAAAGTACCAGCGAAACATGCCCACGAAAATGAAATAAACATGCTTGCTTTAGGAAATGAAAGAGTTCTTTCTTTCAAAGGAAACTCTATCAATAGTAAACTTAGAAGTATAGGGCTAGAAGTTTTTGACCCCGATATTAGAACCTTTGCGGCCGCTGGTGAAGGACCTCACTGTCTCTCATTTGAGTTGGAAAGAGAACGTTAATAGTCGGAAGGGAAAACAAAAATCCTTTGCTACAAGAAGGAACTTTGCATGATCTTGCTAGATTAAGAAGAATGTATATAAAGAGGGATATCCACTTAAACTCATCTTTTAGAATGAGCACTCTAGAAACCCCGGTTTTCAAGGGATTATACTTCCCCATCCGCTCACAAATTTAACATACCATCACTACTGTTAAAAATATTTACGCGGAAATTTGGCAAAAACTCA
>PZKD01000096.1 GCA_003034855.1 archaeon SCG-AAA382B04
TTGACGCTCTTCTCAAACTGGTCCTCGGCCCTTCCGACATCAATACCGTACATATCTAAAATAGCTTCATCCGTGTCCCTACCGGAAAGGTGGACGTAGACGCTCGGCATGGTGCTGCCTTTCTTCCATCCGAAAATTTCTCTTAACTGTGATTCGTTTAAACCTTCTCCGGCCAAGTGTGTGGCTCTTGAGTGTCGAAGCAGATGAGGGTATATCTTTTTCTTCACTTCCGATATTCTCCCGACTTTTTTAACAACGGAATACCACCCGTCGTAAGTCAAACGTCCTCCTTTTCTGCTGGTCCAGAGCCATGAATCTGTGTCGTCTTTTTCCAAGTGCATCGACAGCCAGTTTTTCAAATCCGGAACCGACTCTACTAGGCGGATTCTCCTTTCGCCGGTTTTCCCGTCCACCATTATCTGAGCTCCGTACTTGTCGAACTCGACGTTTCGGATCTTCAAAGTAAGCAGTTCACCGGGCCTGGCTCCGGACTCGTAACCTACCCAAATCATAGCTCTGTTTCTCTGCTTCTCCGTGACTTCCGCCAGCTGTTTAATTTCCTTGTGGC
>PZKD01000132.1 GCA_003034855.1 archaeon SCG-AAA382B04
GTCATCCTCCTTGGAGTCGGAGCGGTAATGTTTCCCGTCTGGAGGGAATGACCGGTTCCGTCACCGGAGCAGTTCCCGGACACGTCCTCTTCTTCCAGTAGAAGAACGAACAGGTTGTGGAGAACGAGCTTCACCTCCTCATCCGAGTACAGCCGTTCAATGGTCTTGTAGCTTATGTCCACATCAAATGCGGGACCAAGAAAAGCAAGCGTGGCCTCCATATCCTGGTTACTCTTATCGTTAAGGCGAGCGAACAGGAACAGCATGGTCTTCTCCTCGGGATCCAGTTTAGGCTTTCTCCCACGGCCACGCTCCACCGTTAGACGGGAGGCAGCCTCCTTCACTAGGTCAGGTAGCTTCTGAAGCTTCTCCACCACCTTCTTCCTCTCTCGCTCCCAGAGGGTGGAGGAAGGTACATCCTCTTTCTCCTCCTCGTTCTCTTCACGAATCTTTTCCCGCTCCTGATCTAAGACCTAGTAGAGTTCCTTCGCCTTCTTCTTGGTGATTCGCATACCTTTATGTTGGAACCCAAGCTTTATAAAGATATCTATAGATATCTATAGG
>PZKD01000097.1 GCA_003034855.1 archaeon SCG-AAA382B04
AAAAACAAAGGAAGAGGTGGTTCGCCTAGACCCAAATAAGCCAATTAAATACCACGGCGACCAAAGTGTGGCATTTGCCAAAGTCGATAAGGCATTATTTGGCGAATTTGAGGGAATGACCGCTTGGAAAGACATTGTGCGCAAAGCCATAAAAAATGCGATAAATAAGGGGAAAAGAGAATTTATAGAAAACAACATCTCCATAGTTAAAGAAATCGATGGAGATTCTTTTTCAATGCGAGATGCAGACGCTGATGAGTGTTGCGCAACTGCAGTAAAAATAGCCAAAGAATTAGACGAACCTTTACGTATTGAGTTTCATTGGAGAAACAGAGATGGTGCATATCATCCCGGGAAAAGTGGAGAGGTGGTGTATCCTAACGAGTAATCTACCCGCCCGATTGAATCGTCGAAATGTCGAGTGAAATTAAACGCACTTTCCAGATTTTTAACATTTGCTACGAATCGTAAATTCTACCCCCCATAACCACCTACCACAGGTCAACGCCGGAGTACTATTTCAGCGGTTTACCTGCCTATAAAGCCCTATCATCCGGAGA
>PZKD01000098.1 GCA_003034855.1 archaeon SCG-AAA382B04
TTTTTTCGGAGGCGAAGAAAAGACTACTCGAAAAAGGATACATACAGGTCCGAGATGGGAAGCAAGACTCGCGGAAAAAAATCTACAGTTTAACTGAGGAAGGGAACCGTCATGCGGCTAAAAGAATCATGCCGAATTTGAGGGAGAAAGTTGAACGTCAAGAAAAAGAAATCGAAGAACTGAGGGATGAAGTGAAAGAGTTACGGGAGAAGGTTGGGAAGGTTAACAAGTTGGGAGAGTTTCTGAAGGAAAAGGACGTCCTAGAGGACGTCAAAAGGATAATAAAAGAAAAAGTGGAAGAGGATTAAAACTTCCAAAGTTTTTCACTCTCGTTTTCAAAATTAGAAAAATAGAAATAGAAAAAAATAGACGTGTCGATTCTTCGACACGCATATTATATACGGTTGCACTTTTACACTAATTTTCAACCAAGCTTTTAAGTTCCTTCTTGTAGTTAAAGAAAGTCTTTCTCGCCTTACCTGTCTTCTCTCTAAACGTTTTCACGTTCTGTTTTGTGGTCTTACCGTTGTTCATCAAGTTCCAAACCA
>PZKD01000099.1 GCA_003034855.1 archaeon SCG-AAA382B04
TAAGTAGCCATGATTGGGGAGACATTATTGTGGTTGTTTGTGAAGTAGGTGAATCCTCTATACAAGCCGGTAGATTACTTGAGGCTTATGAAGGAACTGGAGATGCAGAGATCTATAGCTTAAAGGAAGGAATCAACGGATGGAGCTATCAATTAGTGACTGAGGAATGAGCCATAAGTGTTGATAGGATATAACTGTATCTTATTTATTTGTTATTAAGAATTTTAGGAGGAGATAAGGATGGAAAAAAGAAGTAAAGCTGTAGGGGTTAGGTATTATGCAGTATTTGGAAAAATAACTGGAAAAAATAAAGAAAGTATTGAAATAAGTAATGAAGCTACATTAAATGAGTTATTGGAGAGCTTAGTGAATAAGTATGGAGAAGAATTTGGTGACAAATTATTTGGGGAAAATAATGGAGAAGTAAGGAACACGGTTAATATTTTCCTAAACAGTGAGAGAGCTAATGAGGACCTAAATAAGGGTGGTTGCCGCACAACAGCTGGTATGATCCCTTCTCCATACACCAAACTTCTTTGATTT
>PZKD01000104.1 GCA_003034855.1 archaeon SCG-AAA382B04
CGGAAGCTATTCCATCATGTGATGTTGCCGTGGGAAAACTCACAAATGGTAAGTTCAATTCTGATGCACTTACCTTAGCTATATCTATTGTTTTTCCTCCACCAACCCCTATCAAGAAATCGGCTTCATTTGATTTTGCTATTCTTTCCGAATTTTCCACTTCTTCATAATTAGGTTCATTTACCTCTACGATTTTTGTTTCATAACCATTTTTTTCTAGGAGTTGTGCTACTTCTTCTCCTGCAATTTTTCGTGTTTTTGGTCCAGTTATAATAAGTAAGGTGCCCCTGAGGTTGAGATCTTCACAAAATTCTGGTGTATCTTGTATTACACTATGGCCAATTGATATGTTCCTGGGAAGTTTCATTAATTTGGACTTACTAAACATCATAATCACAACTTGATATTATGATTGAATCTGTATGGGATTTTATTCATAGATACTATATCTATCCAATTATCCATGATTCAGGATATAATCCTGTAAATACTTTAACTTGGGCTGTTATACTTGTATTAAGTCTTTTTGGTATTTTAAAGCTA
>PZKD01000084.1 GCA_003034855.1 archaeon SCG-AAA382B04
AAGCAGAATACGAAAATAATAATCTTGGAATAGTTTTTCCAATTAAATTATTTTTAGAAATCATAAACTAATACACTAAACAATAAAAAATTAAATTAATTTATTTTTTTATCTTAATTAACCAAGTAGTATCTCCGATTTCATCGACACTAACAACCTCATATTCCTTTTCTTTAGCCATTTTTGGTATTTCCTCGATTGATGGCTTATTATCTGTTTTTATTAACAAGTTAACAGGTAATTTAAAAAATCTTTTCTTTTATAAACAAAAAGCTTTATTACTTTTAATTATTAACAATTGTTAATACCTAGTATGAGTATAGTTAATACCTAGTATGAGTATACTGTTTCCAGCACTAATTGGAATAGGATTCGGAGTGTTCCTACAAAAAGGCAGATTCTGCTTCGTACAAGCATTCAGGGACCTATTCGCCTACAAAGACACAAGAATGATCAAAGGAGTCATCGCCGCAGTAATACTAACAATGTTCTTCTGGTCAATAGCATACGAACTCGGAACATATCAAGGCCTATGGCTACC
>PZKD01000105.1 GCA_003034855.1 archaeon SCG-AAA382B04
TTCATAGTCTTCTTTGATTTCAAGTAAATTCAATAAAGCATCTATACTGATAACCCGAATTTCTTTCTCTCTCTTATTGGCAATGATATCGTTTTCAATTTGTTCATATTTGGATTCCCCAACAACGTATAAACCGATTGAATCTTCTTTATTTTCTATTCTTCCCTCCGAAACGAGTTTGTTTCTGTAGTTTAGCAAGGTGCTAGTATCCACAGAATAGGTATCAGTAGTCTTCGTCTCTACTACTATTGACCCTCCTTTTGGAGAGATCCAAAATCCATCAAATCCAATTTCTGTTGATACTCCTTGATACCTTCCGAACTTTACTTCAAAACCTAGAAGCCTTCCTATATGATTTACAACGTCTTGTAATGCTCTATTGTATTGGCTTCCACTTTTCTCTAAACATTCTTCGACATACTCTTTCAATATTCCAACACTATCTGCATTCTTTGACAGGTAATTTCTAAACCGGTCAGCAGCGGATTCTTCTTCAGTAGAATTTTCTAATTTTCCAACTAATTCGAGAACATCTTCTA
>PZKD01000016.1 GCA_003034855.1 archaeon SCG-AAA382B04
AAGGGAATTAGAAAAGTTAGTGGAAAAAAAGAAAAAGTTTTTGGAAAAGCAAGAACTGTAAAAACAATCTCAGGTGATTGGGCCAAACCTGTTGAAGCTCTTGAAAAAACTGAGCCAGGAGATATTCTTGTTATTAATGCTGGAGGAGATGAATTAGCTGTTTGGGGTGAATTAGCCACAAATTCTGCGATAAACAAAGGAGTGAAAGCAATTATAATAGACGGAGGGGTTAGGGATATCTCAGATATTAGAGATCTTGGGTTCCCTGTTTGGGCTAAATATATCACTCCAGAAGCTGGAGAACCCAAAGGATACGGAGAAATAGGATCAGAAATTAGATGTGGAGGAGTAAAAATAAATAATGGAGATTATATTCTGGCAGATGAAGATGGAGTTGTTGTGATAGACAAAAAAGAAGTCGATGAAATGTTAAATAGAGCTCAAATGGTTTATGAAAATGAAGAGCGTGTCCGGGAAGAGATTAAAAACAATTCCACGTTATCTGAAGTTTTAGAATTAGACAAATGGGAAGAAAAAAAATAAAACCTACGTCCCCGTACCTTATTAATGTAGAAATAAATAAAGAACTAGAAAGAAAAAGAAAAGGAGACAAAATCGATGAATCATAAGAGAGTTAAAACAGGAGTTTATGGATTGGATGATATCTTAAAAGGTGGATATAGAAAAAAAACCATAAATATAGTCATGGGAGGAACTGGTGTAGGTAAGACAACATTTGCTTTCCAATATTCACTATATGGCTTATTTAGAGATGAAAATGTTGTATATATCTCTATGGAGATGAACCAAAAACAGATAATTAGGGAATTCGAAGACATGGGTTGGAATGAAATAAAAGAATTCATCAATAAAGACAAATTTCACATCCTTCAAGAGAGTGGAGGTAGAGATTCCTTATTCCTATCAACTACCTTAATGGACAAAATAAGAGACCGATTATCTGAAAACAAGGAAAACAGGATTATTATTGATCCTTTAACTCCGATTAGTTTTTCTTATGATGATGAGAACAAAAGAAAAGAAATAAATAGATTTTTTGAATCACTTAGAGAGCTTGGAACCACCCTCATCACTTTAGAAAAACATACTGTTGAAGAAAAAGAAAAAAAAGGCGTTATACCATTATACTTGGCTGATAGCGTTATTCAGCTTCAAAATTTAGGTTTTGGCGAACTATATGATCGAACTTTGAAAGTAATAAAACATAGAGGTTCTGACCATGGTGAAGGATTATATCCCTTTGAAATATTCAAAGGAACAGGTATAATAGTTGAAACTTCTGAAGAGCAACTAGAGAAACTAAAACCAAACACTAAATACTGTAATAGATTCCAAGAAGCTAAAGAAACTATTAAAAAAGAATTTGAAGGTGACCATAAGGAGGCTTTACTTAAAAAAGTCAATCTCTTAGAAAAAAATTGGACCAGCGATGAAGATCCAAAAAAAGTTCTCAATACCATAATAAAAACAGAAAAATACAACAATGAAAACTGAAAGAGTAGCAAAAAACATTGATGAATTATATCAAATTGAAGGAATAGAAGCATGTGTTCTTTATAGAATAGATGGTTCACCCATCTTAGTGAAGGGAAAAAAAAGAGACCAAGAGATTATCACAACAATGAGTTGGATGGAGAATCAAATTAAATTCGTTCTACAAAAAATTCGAGAAAAAGACCTAGAAAACCTAAAGTTTTCTTTAAAAAATAAAAAAATATTCTTTTATCCTTCATCAAAATCCACAGTTATTGCAACGGTTATCAATAAGGATGCTCATCAAAAACTTATCTCACTAGAGATAACAAGAACAAAAGAAAAAATCAACGAGATATTAACCACATAAGTAATATCTAACGGGGGCCTCTAAGCTCTATAGCTATTTTTAATGTATTTAGCTACACTAACTCCCTTATCTGTTATACCATAATAACTCTTCCCATCCTTCTCAACAACCCCTACTAAATTAAGTTCCATTAACGACCTACTCTCACTATATCTTTTACTCATACCCTTAATACATCCTAAAACATTCGAGGGATCAGATCTCACATTTCTAGCGATTTCAGACAAATAAGAATACTGTGGTTTTATATCAAATAAAAACAACAAAATCTCTTCCCTTAATCTACTCTTCTTAATTGACCTCAATATCTCAGGATCAATTATTTTTTCTCTATTAGTAGTTAATTCTTGATTCATTATGATGAATACATAATTGCTAAAGCAAGACTTATAAAACTTATTATATCCCAATCAAAAAACATTGAAAAATAGTATTACAAATCAGAGATATTGCTGGCTCTCTTATTAATTCTTTTAAATTTTTTATTTAATTTAGCAATCAAATCGTTATCAATTTCTTCACCCTTCAAGGATCTAATATATAAGAGAGACTTAATATGATCCTTGCTCGTTAGATAACTCTGGGGTTTTAAATCAGCTTCTTCTTCCCTAATAAATTCTTGATCCCCGTCACCTCTAAAAGATCTAAAACCCATCGATAATTTTTCTAAAGAAACCAACACATCATCATTAATCCAACCCATCTCTTTATAAAACTCCAAAACTTCTTCTAAACCAGAATGCCCAACTTTACCAACCAAAAACTCAATCCATTTCAAAGCGATCATTAATTCCTTAAAACCCTCAGGCGGTTTTTTAAGCTCAATTCTTTTCAAATTATCCTCTGAATCACTCATTACTATTAACTAAAACTTTTAGATAAAAAAACCTTTCAGAATAATAAATTTAATAAAAGATAATGAAAAAACTTAGATAAATCAAATGAAGTCAAAAACATTTTTTACAAATCAATCCGATCCAAAAAAAGCTACAAAAGACTTAAAACGAAAGATAGATAAAAATCTAAACTTTTCACCTGACCTAGCATTATTCTATTCAACTTTGAAATACCAGGGAAATTTTAACAAAATTCTTGACAACATCCAAGATAAAATTAACGATGTTCCATTGATAGGAGGTACAATTGATGCCGCTGTATATCCAAACGAATTAAGAACAGATGGAATATTCATAGTATTATGTAAAGACGACGACGCAGAATTTGAAGTGATAAGTTCAAATAAAAGAGGAAAAGACGGTTTTAAAGAGATATCTAAAAAAATAGAAAACAAAAAAGAGAAAACAGAAACAATAATCTTAAATTACCCACTTGTTTTTCTAAAACATAGAAGAGAACTACTATCCTTTTTAAGTAGAGGAAAATACTACGACATAATAAGCTCAAAAAGGAGCATCCCAAAATACGCTAAAAATTTCTCAAAGTATCTATACAATAGAGGAATAGTAAACTCCCCTAACAGAGTTTTAAAACAGATTTCTCAAAAAATAAACAAACCAATTATTAGTATAAACCTCCTCCACTCAAAATTTAAAATAGGAGCTCCTAAAACTTTTTCAAACTATAATCTCTTAGAAGGAGGAATTTCAGCTCTTCTAATAAAAAACAAAGAAATAAACCTATCCTATGGCGATATATTTCCAGAAAAACCAAAAGAAGAACAAAACACTTCCAAATTTCTAAACAAAAAATTCAAAATCCTCGATAAATCTGAAATTGAAAAATACAAGAACATTATTTATCTAATTAATAACACAAGCCCATTAAAAGCAATCAAAGATGTCAAAGAAACCATAGAAATGGGGGAAAAAGAGATGGTAGAAGAAATTGAGTCTGGAAAACTATCTAGCGAAGTACCATATGCCTTATTTCTGGAAAATAAGGAAACAGGTGGAATCTGTAATGTGGGTATATCAGATATATATCCATTTAAAATGTTTCCAACCTACCTAGATCTAGATAATTTCTCTAATCAATCATATCTAGGTTTTGAACCCTTACCTGAGTTTCAAGAATTTTTATCATCACTTAAAAACCTAAGATCCCCCCAAGAATCTTTTGTTTTTTCAATTTTTGATATCTCTAGCCTAGAAAGCTTTGACACCTCAAACATAAACTACCAAGAAAAACTAAAAAATAAGTTACAAGAAAACCACTTCTCTCTAATAACTGGCTCACCAGGGATATACCTTCCAGAAAAATATCAAAAAAAAGATTTTTTGCCTGAGGCTGAAGAAAACATATTTTTCACTGGAAATGGTATCAGTATCTCACTAGAGATTTAAATAATTGAAGCTAAAACCAAAAGTATTAATGAAGAAAATAGAGTTAAAGATATTAACTTTATATCAAATCTGTTTTCTTCAGTTATCTCCCAATCCCCGATAATAAAATCAATCAATACTTTCAGAATCAAAGTTAATGGAATTAATAAGATTATATATGTTATTTTAAATACACTTAGAGCCGTGGATATAATAAAAGTGAGGATAAAAGCCATCAAAGAGAATATAGATAACTTAAGAAGTGTTTCTATCTTATATTTTGAGGGAATTGTATTTAAACCCGCTTTTGAATCACTAGAAATATCTTTGATATCATTTACTAATAAGCTAAATATTCCCAAAAAAATAAAGGAGATTATGGTTACAATAGCTCTTAAATTAAGTTCCCCGAAGATTACCCAAATCGAGGCAGCGAATGTTGGAGTAGATAACCCATAAGCAAAAAATTCACCAATGTAGTGATCTTTTAATCTAAATCCAGTTAATTTACCCAAATACTGGCTATCAGAATACCACCATGTTGCTAATTCGAAAAAGAAAAAAAGAATAATTAAAAAAATGCTTTTATTGATTACTAAATAGGAATAGAATAACAGAGAAATTAAATAAAACACCAAGGAAAATAAAATGCCGATTTTTTGAGAGACTTTTCCTTGAGTGAATAAATTCTCTCTTCCTTTTATCTTATCTTCTTCTATATCACTCGCTCTATTTAATAAAACTAAACCCCCAGATACAGAAACTATAACACATGAGATTAGAATAAAATTTTCAAATAGAGATTGAAGACCAAACACCTTGTTTTCAATAGAGATAAAGAATATGACATAACCTAAAAACAAGAATAAATTGGGAGGGTTATATGGTAATATAAATAGTTGAATCAAATCTTTTGATTTCATGTATATTAAATAAAATAAAATAAAATAAAAAAATTATTATTTAGTTAACTATAGCATTGTAAATGCTTTTTCTTCATCAAATAGTTCTTCTGCTTTTTCTTTTTGATCTTTTTCTTTCTTTGACATCTTAGTTTACCTCTTACTATTGTGGAAGGTCGTATTTTTATAAAAAGAGTTTTTGTAGCTACATGTGTAGGTCTTTATGTAGGCATGTGAAAAAGGTCCAAGAATAAAAGATTTTAGAGCTAAGTAGTTCAACTATTAAAAAAATTCGTTAAAGAAAAAGAAAAGGAAAAATATGTGAACTGCCCCTACTTAACCTTCGGTGAGGAGGGGGCTTCCTGCGAGTCCTCACAACTCCTAATTGGAGAAACTCTCGTTTTATGTTCGGCTGTTTGTCGCAGAAAACCTTCCACGAAGGAAGATTGTTCGTTCACAGAGCGTTCGGAAGATAATTTTACGAGTCCTACCTAACTCAGACAAGTATGCTACTTTTGGCTTATTACCACAAGGGCTCACATACCTTGTCAATCAATATATAAAACTCAAAACTTATAAAATACCGATTCATCACCCACCCAAATTCCTTCAGAATTGAGGAAGGAGACTTCTCGGCGACTAAGTTAAATAAAAGATTTTTTTAGTTTTCCCCTATTATCTTTTTTATAGCTTTCTTTGGTTTCTTGGATTTTGTTATTGCAGAAGCAACTAATACTCCTTTTGCTCCCAGCTCTAAAGCTTTTTGAAAATCTTCATTATTACTAACACCAGCTCCACATAGAACAGGAACTTCGGACACTTCTACAGCTTCAGTGATTATCTGAGGATCTGCTGAAGTTACTGAAACATCTCCTCCAATCAACTCGGGTGGTTCAATTGCAACATAATCTGGATTTAGGTTTGATGCTGCTTTTATTGTTTTGATATTGTTAGCACAGATTACTGTTTTCAAACCATGTTTTTTAGCTAATTGGTTGGCATTTTCTATTTTTTTTAGAGTCATATTCTTTTCAGAGTGATTTAATAATGTCCCTGTAGCTCCTGCTTTTTTAATTGAGAGAGGTAATATGTGTCCCGTGTTGCTTCCTGGTTTTATTGGATCTATATGTTGTGAGTAAATATTCAAATCAGTTTTAGTGTAAATTTCTTTGATATTGGTTGGTTGTGGACAGAGAATTATGTCTACTTCTGAATCTATTTTATCCGCTTTTTTAGCAATTTTTATTGCTTTTTGACCAGTTGCCTGTTTATATGTTTTGAAGTTAATGATTAGTTTTGGATTCATTTTTAGAAATCAGTTTTAACTCTGAATTGATCTGTATCTGGTTTTTCCATCCTCTCTAAAAAGTCTCTTATTGCTCCTTCTGGGTCTTTTGCATTTGTTATTGCCCTACCAACAACTAGTATGTCTGCACCTGATTCAAGAGCCTCTTGGACATTATGTGTTCTAATTCCACCGGCTACAGCAACAAGGCCTTGTTTGCCTAGTAATTCTCTTATATCTTCTATATTTTGCCATCCGTGTGATTCTTCATCTTCTTTGTCTATGGCTCGATGTAGTTCTACAATATCTGGTTTTTGATCCAAGTTTTCTATTAATTCCAAAGGATTATCCACATTTAGAGTGTCTATTATTGAGTATATACCGGTTTTATCTGCTTCTTTTATGGCGTTTTCTATTGTAGGTTCAGGTGCTAATCCTGATATTACTACTCCATCTCCTCCTGCATCCGCTACCATTCTTGTTTCTAAGTTTCCGGTATCAAGGGTTTTTAGGTCCACTACGAAGAATGCATCTTTTTTAGATTCTCTTAGCTCTCCTACTACGTCTACTCCGTATTTTTTCACGAGTGGAGTGCCTATTTCAATTGTTATGTTATCACTTTTGGGTATTTGGTCAACAACATTTTTAACTTTATCTAATGAAGGTATATCTAGTGCTACTTGGAGGTATGGTGGATTAAATAGTTTTGTTATTCTTGAGCCCATGATTGGATGACCTCCTCGTTCTTTTTCTTCTAATACTTTATTTGCATCTGGGAAATTATTTAATGCTCTTTTCAAAGCTAATTTAGTGGCTCCATAATTGTATCTATATATCTTTTGGTAATTTTGGGCCTTTGGATGTATAAACACATTTACTATTACTACTAATTCTTCTGCTTTTTCTTTATCTATTAATCCTTCTTCAACCGCATCTGCTACAGCTTTTGAGATAGCTTCTTGTGCTGGTCCAAATACTTTTTCACTATCTTCCATATTTTCTACAGTTACTTTTGGAACAATTAGTGTAGAAGGTTTTGTGGGTAAATTTGGTCTTATAACTCCCAGCAGAGGGGTGTGTCCTCTGGTAGGGTTAGTTACTCCATTTAAAAATGATTGGCCAGCTGGGCCGTTTTTTTCTCCTATTATTAAATCAATATGTGCGACTTCTGGTTCCTCTCCAATTAATGCTTCTCCAACTTTAAACATAAAATCACCATCTCTGGGTTTTTTAGTTAATTCCTATTTACAGAATATAAAACCTATTATTTGTAATTTAAATTAAAGATTTATTAAGCTTTAAAGCCTTTTTGAATTTAATGATTTTAGTTGTTAACAACCATGGTCAATTCACTCATTTAATACATAGGGCATTGAGAGATTTAGGAGTTGAAAACGAATTAATTGATAATCAAACACCCCTTGATGAGGTTCAAGAGAAAGGTTCTGGCCTGATATTGAGTGGCGGTCCAGACATAACAAAAACCGGCTTATGTAGAGAATATATTAAGGAAGTGGATATTCCTATTTTAGGAATTTGTTTAGGTCATCAATTAATCGCAGACACTTTAGGAGGAAAAATAGGAACTGGAGCCGCTGGTGGATACGCAGAAATCGAATTAGAGATATTAGAAAATGATGTTTTATTCAAAGGCTTTGGAAAAGATACAAATATTTGGGCTTCACATTCTGATGAAGTAAAAAAGGTACCCAGTAATTTTAAGGTTCTAGCAAAGTCCGAGGTTTGTGATGTTGAAGCTATGTGGGATAAAGAAAATGATGTTTTTGGTATTCAAGGTCATCCGGAAGTAACTCATACTCCTCGAGGTAATGATATTTTGATGAACTTCATTGATGTCTGTGATTTATAGTAATCTCTTTGTTATTTTTTAAATAATTAATTAATTTTTTAGCTATTTTTAGTTTTTTTAATTTTGTTCCTTTGGCTTTTTCGTAATTAAAACCAATTAATTCTACTTCTTTTACCCCGAAATGTTGAGCTAAAAAAACCGATCTATCTCCATCTGTAAAGCCTCCGAAATTGTAAATGTTTTTAATTGGTTTGGTTTGTGTAGTTCCGATAACAGGATTTAGTGCCTGGATATTGTTTTTTATTTCTTGTATATTGTCTCCATGACTGTGAACTATTATAGTAGCTTTTTTATTTTTTGCTTCTTTTATTGAATCAATATCTCCATCTAAGTCAGTTACAATTATATTCGGAATTATGTTATTTTCTAAAAGATGTTTTGTTGCTGAATCAGCTGAAATCTTCGTGATATTAGGTTCATTAGCTCTAATTTCTTCCTTCAGATTGGGAGAATTCCCGTAAACTAGTATTTTATTGTTTATTTTGTTTTTTAATTCCTTAAGATTGATAGGGGTTATTTTTTGCTGAAGAAGGTCTCTGGCTTTCTTATCCTTTTTTTGATTTATATTGAGATAATCTATTATCTCTTGATACAGGGGTTTCCATTCTTTAAACTTCATTTATTTAAATATAACACTTAGTTTTCTATTCCTATTTTTATCTCATAATCTTCAATTTCCCATGTTTTAACTAAGTCCCCTTTTGATTTGCCTAGTTCTAATTTTTTAGCTCTGGTTTCATGGTTAATATGGTCCTTCCAAGTTGTTAGGGCTTCTTTGATTTCTTGGCTATCGGTTTCGATATAAGCTTTTATGTCTTCTTCAACGTCTAGTTCTAATTCTTTTCTCATTTCTTGTATTCTTCTCACTAATTCTCTGGCTAACCCTTCGTTCCTTATTTTTTCTGTGATCTCTAGATCAACAAACACTTTTCCCTCTGAAAATTCTGATTTTGAAATGTTTTGTGGAACAACTTTATCGAATTCAACCATTTCTTTTGTGATTTCTTTTTCCGATCCATTTAATATGACTGTTTGAGGGAATTTTTGTTCTAAATTATTTGGATCAAGATTTTCTATTTTTTGAGCAACCTTTTCTGCATCTTGTTTAAATTTGGGGCCTATAATATCGTAATTAGGTTTTGGTTGTGTTTTTAGATTGGGATATTGCTTTCCGGGTTCCAAGATATTGAGCTTGTAGGTATTTGTTTGATCTTTCATTATAGCGGCAGAATTTTTGAGGTGTTGTTTTGTTTCTTGGTTATCTGGAATTATTGTGATTTTTTTAACTGGCCATCTTAGTTTCATTTCTTCTTTTTGTCTAGCATGAGAAGCTGCTTCAATTGCATTTCTTGTTATTCGCATTGTTTCTTCAAGCTCTGGAAAATGTTCGTTTTCATTGTATTTCGGAAATTCATCTATATGGACAGATTGTTTTGTGTCTGTTTCTACATTTTTTATTAAGTTTGAATACATTTTTTCGGTTATAAAGGGAATTATTGGAGATGATAATATGATGCTTCTTTTTAGAACCTTATATAATACTTCGTATGCCGATTTCTTTTCTTCTGCTTCTGCTTCCACCCAGGTTCTATCCCTTATGAGTCTAACATACCATCTAGATAAGTCTTCAAGAATAAATTCCTCAATTTTTCTTGAATATTCATGGACCTGATAATTATCCATCGCTTTTTTAGCCTCTTTAATGAGGGATTGGGACTTTGAAAGAATCCATTTGTCCTCAAGATTTAAATCTAAATCTCTATATCCTTCGGGTGAAAAATTATCTATTGACATATAGGTTGTGGCAAATTTGTAAACATTCCAAAAGATGTTTAATGTTCTTCTCATATTTTGACATTCGTCCCAGCTAAAGTGCAAATCGTCCCAGGGTGCTGTGGCACTAAGTAAATAGAATCTCATTGTGTCTGAACCGAACTTCTCTATTATCTCTTCAGGTTGAACGACATTTCCTTTACTTTTACTCATTTTTCTTCCTTTTTCATCAAGAACAAATCCATGCATTAATACAGTTTGGTAAGGGATCTGATCAAAGGATATTGCTCCAGCTCCTAGTTGTGAATAAAACCAGCCTCTTGTTTGGTCATGTCCTTCAGTTATGAAATCGGCAGGCCATAATTTTTCGAAATTTTGTTTTTGTTTAGGATAGTTTAGGGTAGCCCAACTAGCTACCGCTGAATCAAGCCAAACATCCATAACATCTTCTACTCGATTCTTTTTTCCCCCACAATCACAAGCTAATTCAATTTTATCTACATATGGCCTATGTAATTCCAGATTCTCAGAAACTTCCTCAGCTTTATTCTTTAATTCTCGTTTATTACCTATTACTTCTCTCTTGCCACATTCCTCACATAGCCAAATTGGTAGAGGAGTTCCCCAAAATCTTTGCCTTGAAACGCACCAATCTTTTGCGTTTGAAACCCAATCTTTGAATCTTGATTCTCCAGCCCATTCCGGAATCCATTCTACCGTATCAATTTCGTTAACCATCTCTTCTTTTAATTCTGTAACATTTATGAACCATTGTCTAGTTGCTAAATATATTATTGGTGTGTCACATCGCCAACAAAACCCATATCTATGATCTATTTCATTTTTTTCTAATAATAAGTTATTTTTTCTGAGATCTTCTACTATATCTGGATTTGCATCTCTTACATATTCAGATTCATATTTTCCACTGCCCTCAATGAATTTTCCATTCTCTCCAACTATTTCTATTAATGGTAAATCTCTTTTCTTACCCACCTTATAATCTTCTTCTCCATGGGAAGGAGCCATATGGACTAATCCCGTTTTTTCAACACTAACAAAATCTTCTGAATAAACTGTATGGGTATTTTGATTTTCAATTTCTCTTTGTTTTTCTACTTCCTCTGCTAAGGGATGAACATATTCTGTTCCCTCAAGATCCTTTCCCATTTTTCTTTCTAAAACCTCATAATCATCATACCTCGCCTTCGACAAAACCTCTTCTATGAGGTCAGAAGCAATGATTAGTTTCTCGGTTTCATTTTCCTTAGTAGCTTTCACTATTGAATACTCGTAACCTGGATGAACTCCAATCGCCAGATTGGAAGGAATTGTCCATGGAGTTGTTGTCCAGATAACCAAAAACATGTTCTCTTCATCTTTTACTGGAAATTTTACATATATCGAGGGATCCCTTATTTCATCATATTCAACTTCACTATCCGCAATTGCAGTTTCACACCTTGGACACCAATTGTTCACCCTAACTCCTTGCTCTAAAAGACCTCTTTCTTCAGCTCTTTTAGTTGTCCACCAAACCGATTCGATGTAATCATCCGTCATCGTCATATATGGATTTTGCCAATCGAACCATGAACCAAACTCCTTGAATTGCTCCGTCATTTGATCCTTATAATCAAGAGCAAAATTTTTACACTCATCGATGAAATTTTCTAATCCAAAGTCTTGTATTTGGGTTTTATTTTCAAAACCAAATTTTTTCTCAACCTTAACTTCAATTGGCAAGCCATGCATGTCCCAACCAGGCGTATCAGTAACCTCAAATCCATTCAAAGTCTTAAATCTAAGAAAAGAATCTTTTATTATTTTATTCCAAGTTGTTCCTAGATGTATCTTTCCCGTGGTATATGGAGGGCCATCTACAAAATAGAACTTTTCTCCAGTATTGGATTTTCTAGATTTTTCCCTAATATCATTGTTTTCCCAAAACTGCCTTACCTCCTCTTCGATCTTATGAGGTCTGTACTCGGATTCTGCTTCCTTAATCATTTTACCACATTTGTAATAATTAGATCCAAATTAAATTTACTATAAAGCTAATCTGTAACTAAAAAATATTTTATTTTAAGAAATTGGTTTTTAACATGTCAATTTTTTCTCTTAACTCATTATCTATCTCCTTTGAAACTCTAGCTATCAAGATAATATTATCACTAATTTCTTCTAATAAGAACTTGGATTCATCTCCTTTCAAAACTATGCTATTAAGATTTCCATCAGCATATTGTTTAATAATCTCTTCACCACTTGCCAAAAGAGTTGCTGACATCGCAGCAAAAGATTCAACTTCAACTTTCCCTGGCAATTCAGAAGCTAAAAGTATCCCATCTTTAGTTGCTAAAGCTCCAGCTTCAAATCCAGGTTCACTAATTAATTCAGCAATAAATCTCTCCAAATCCTTTCTAATTTCCATAACTAATCACATCTTCTTCCATTATCATCTCAATTAATCTATCAAAAGTCTTTTGAACACCTTTTTCACTTATAGCTATTGTTGGAGCCACAGGAACATCTTCATCTAGCTCCATACTCTCTCTTATTTCCTCTGCCGATAAGGCTCCATCCATATCCTGCTTGTTTGCAACTACTATATAAGGTAAGTTAACTTTTTTTATCTTCTCCAGCATCTTCTCAGCCCTAACAAATTGTTCTGGCCTTGTTGAATCTACAACCAAAAAAACACCCATCGCCTTCTTTCCAAGTTTTTTCAAAATTGGATCAAATCTTCGTTGACCTGGCGTGCCAAAAACATCTGCAAATAAATGATTTTTCTTAACTCTACCATGATCTAATGAAATTGTCGTTCCCAACCTATCCACGGCAATAGAGTTATTAGAAAGAGACTTAATAAAACTTGATTTTCCACTGTTAAATGGTCCTGTTACTAACACCTTAGGGATATATATCTTTATACCACCAGGTTTGAAAACTTCAAAGAAGATATTCTCTTTATCAAAATCTTCAACCCAACTAGCTCTTTTGATGATAAAATACTTTTTAAATAAAATCTTCTGACTTACCCCACTAATCCTAATCACCCCATCAAATAATCCTCTAACTCTATTTAAGGCCTCAATATTATCCGACCATTCTGTAAATCCAAAGATACTAGTAACATTATTACTTTTAAATCTTGACATCCAGTTTTTTAAAAAACTAAGACAACTTCTTTCATCACAGACACCCATCATATCAGAAAGAGAATCTAAAACAAAAACTGGTTCTTTGTAATCCTTAAGCGCTTCAACAACTTTTTTACCAATAGAATGAATGTTTTCAGGTTTTTCAATTACATATTCTGCACTTGAATTATTTCCAACTAAATTAGAATACCCATCAATTATGTGGAATGATTCTTCGAATTTGTCAATATCCCAACCATAGTCTCTAAACTTCTCTCTTAAAGATTCAGGTTTTTTGCTCAATGTAAGAAAAAATGTTTCCCTTTGTCTCCATAGATTAGTAAAAGAAGATTGCATCGTAAAAACATCAACTTCTATCTCTGGATCGGCATCATACAAAATAGATGCACCTAGTGGGATCCCCCCTATCTTTTCATCCAATCTAGGAATTCCCGTTTTTAAAAAATTACGTTTTTCCATTATTCTCCTTCCTTTTTCTCATTCCCGTTAGTCCCTGTATTTAGATTCATCTCGTTTAATCAGAATTTTCTAATATGATGTTATCATCTTCAACTTGGTAGTTCTTCCAATCGAATTTAAATTGCTTACCATCATACTTTATTTGTTTACCATTCTCAGTGTCCTCTGTTCTTAAAGAAGCATCCATAAGTTGCTTTAGAGTTTTTATCGTTTTTTCTTCATGACTTCCCTCTTCTAGAACATATAAGCCTACTCCATCAATAGATTTCATCCTCCCAGAAAATGTATGAAGGAATCTAAAGATGGTTTTAACATTAGAATACATTATCATTACAGAAACAGTATCAACTATTAATCTAACCTTTTCTTTATCACCCTCCATATAAAACTCTTTTAAGAAATTAGAGATTTTAACCCCTATATCAGTTAGATCAACAGGGCTTGAGGCATACTTAACACAACTCTCATCTTCTGGTTTTTCTAGATCTTGACTTTTTGTTACACAATCTATTATCCCAAAAGAACCTGGGTTTTCACTCAAATCTAAGTCTTTTTTTTCGAACCATTCTATCAAATTTTTTGCACTATCAGTTGTGGAAACATAGATACTTGCTCCATCCTCTTTAGCGGCTTGATAAAAGAATCTCTTTGCCAGAACATCTTTTCCTGATAGAGGTGGCCCTATTAATAGTATATTAGTCCCTCCTCCAATTTTTCCTTCTATTCCGTCAATCCCAAAGTCATATCTCTTCATATATTTTCACTTAATCTATTTCACTCAAAGTTATCTTTTTAATACTTAATATGAATCAAACAAAATTAGTTGTTTCCTTATACCCCTTATATTTTTACTCCCTTATTAAAAAACCACTTTAATATAATATATGCTTTTATTATCACCTTTTATTATCCCTGCTATTAATCCTTTATACATCTTTGTCACCACTCTTATTTATCTCAAGTTAAGTATTAATACTGCTTTGGGATAAAACATTTAAAACAGAATAAAAAATTGTTGTTAGAGTTTTTGGCGGGGGTTGCCGAGCTAGGTAAAGGCGCAGGACTTAGGATCCTGTCCCGTAGGGGTCCGAGGGTTCAAATCCCTCCCCCCCGCACATTAAAGCTGTTTTTCCCTTCTTTACCTCTCTTATTGTTTTTTATTCAATTATTTAGGTAAATACTATCCTACTGACCTATTTTGTGTTAAATCTGGAGCTCAGAAAACTAAATAAAAAAACACTCCTAGTTTATTATTGCTATTCTATAAACCTTAAAAGTTGAAAAGCCACAAAGTAGAGGTTAAAAAGAAAAAAATTTATTAAAAATGTTCTTGAAACTAAAATTTAGTTAGAATTAGTAGTAATCAAAGAAATTGATCTAAACCCCTTCAATACCATAGAAGTTTTTTTGTATGGTTTATTTGTTTCTAAAATAATCAAAGAGTCAAAGAGCATTTGACCTCAATACCACTAAGTTTATTAAATCCTCTTTTTTATTTTTATATATGACCAAGGAGAACAACATTTTGGGCCTAGGAAGAAGGGACTTTCTAAAATTCTCTGGAACCTTCGCTGCTTCACTAGGGATACTTTCTATACCAAGCCTTTTACAAGAAGACAAAACCTTATTCAGGCCTCCTGGTTCTGTAGAAAAACCAAATTTTCTAAAAAGATGCATTTTATGTCAAAAATGTGTAGAAGCTTGTCCTACAGGATTTATTAAAACCACTACTTTTGCAGAAGGAATAAAGAACTTTAAAACACCAACCTTAGAATATCCAGCAAGACCTGAACTAAAGGAACAGGATCCTGCTACAGAAGAAGAAGTAGATAAATGGATGGAAAAAGGTAATTTATCAGAAAATTGGAAAACAGGAGTGCTAGGAGAAAGTCTTCCAATCTTTGCTTGTATTAGATGCGGTGCATGCGTGGAAGCTTGTCCAACAGGAGCAATAAAAAACATTCCAATTGAAGAAATTGATATGGGAACTGCAGAGATTTTAGAAGATAGATGCCTCGCACACGCTAGTCCAGGAACTTGTTTACAATGTGACGCTATCTGTCCAATTGATGATGCTGTAATTGTGGAAGAAGGTGAACCCACAATTGACCAAGAACTATGCATTGGGTGTGGTCAATGCTATGGAACCTGTCCTATTGATGATCCAGGAGTTGCAATAGAAATGATACCTGAAAAAGCGAATAGACCATCTCCATGAGGTGCAAAAAATGGATAAAAATAAAATAAAATACCTTAGGCATTTAAGTCAAATCATTTTCTTTGTGGTAACAGTTGTTTTAGTAACTGGTGGTGTTTGCGCTCTAACAACAAACTTAGGAAACATACCTCTTGGAATAGCATGTCCAGTCGGGGCAACACAAATAGTTGCAACAGGACAACTTCTAACAGGCATCTTAGTTGCAACAGCTATATTATTAATAGCAATATTAATCATCGGAAACTATTTCTGCGGATGGATATGTCCAATAGGGTCATTAATAGAAACATTTGATAAAATAGTAGCAAAAATATCAACGAAGAGAGAAGGAAACAAAAAAAGCGGACGATTCGTAAAATTAGGTGTTCTAGGTGGTGCACTAGGAGGAAGCTTAGCAGTTGGATTTCCATCATTCTGCCCAATTTGTCCAATAGGAACTGTTTGCCGATCATATAGACCAGTTCAAGGTTTTATGGCAGGCCTAGAATTACTAATACTTGCACCTGTAGTAACACTAGGGATAATTACCAGAAGATTCTACTGTAAACATCTATGCCCTGTAGGAGGGTTCTTAGGTATTTTCCACAAATTTAGTTACTTCAAAAAGAGATTACCAGCGGGTTCAGACTGTATTGAATGTAATAACTGCGTAGAAGCCTGTCAAATGGATATACCTATTCTAAAAGAAACAATTGACAAAGTAAAAGAGGACTCAAGAATTAAATCAATCACCAAAGAAACCGGAAAAGATTTCTCTGCTCTAATAAAAAATCCTCCTGCCGAACATAAGGAAAAGATAGAAGAAGTATTCAGTGAACATGAAGACATTACAAGTAAAGAGTGTATAATGTGCTATGAATGTACAAATGCATGCCCAGTAAACTAGCCAAAAAATAACGCAAGAAAAATTAAATTAGTCAAAAAACTGACATAAAAACCTTAAGAAACAATCCTTTTTCTTTTTTTATTTTTTCAAGGCCTAAAGTCAAAATTTCAGAAAAAACCAATATACATTAAACTACATCGGTATTTTTATTAAATTCTAAAAATTAAGATAGACTATTTTCTCTACATTTAAATAAGATAACAAAGTTTAAAATATTTCTTTTTAAAATTTAAAGTAGAATGTCAGAAAATGATTTTAAATACGAAAAAATTTTTGAAAGAAATTATGGGATATTTCTAGAAGAAGAACAGGAAAAAATAAAGAATGGTAAAATTGCAATAATTGGTTGTGGAGGTGCTGGCGGTGCAATCTCCCTTGCATTGGCACGAAGTGGCGTCCAAAATTTCGTTTTAGCAGATCCTGACACATATGAAACCACGAATATAAATAGACAAATGGGTTGTCAAAAAGATACAATTGGAAAAAATAAAGCTGAGGTCACTAAAAAAGCTATCTTGGGGATTAACCCATCAGCAAATGTTGAAACATTTACTGATCCTGACCCTGAACTTGATGAAATAGACAAAATACTTAATAAGAATCCAGATGCGTTGATAGCAGTTGCCGATGATTTTCCTTTTGCTATTATTGCTATGAGAAAAGCCCTTAAAAAAGATATTCCCTGTGTTACATCATATCCAACTGGAGCACTGGTAAGAGTAACAGTTTTTGAGCCAGGAGGGCCTCAGCCAGAAGAAGCTTTTGGATTACCAAAGAACCTACAATATAAAACCCTTGAAAATTTAATGTTTTCAACTAAATACAGAAAAAGATTTAAAAGCACACTAGAATTCTACAAAAAGGAAGGAGATTGGACAGAAGAATGGTTTGAGGAATTTGTTGAAGGAAAAAAACCTTTCCCACAAATAGCTCCTTTTGTATGGATAGGATCATCTATTGCAGCTTTAGAAGTGATTAAATTGCTCTCAGATAAGTGGGAACCCATTAGTTGTCCTCGTCACTGGAAGATCAAACCTAATGAAGCAAAAATAGATGAATTTGACCCTCCATCCATTAAAGAAAAACTTGGAACAGTGCTATTTAAATTAAAAGAAAAATTCTCTTTTGGCTAACACTAACTAAACACCATAATTGGTTACACCAAAACAAGATTCTTTAAAAAACATAATAATCAGAAGAACTCTTATTAGCTTATTTAGTTATTAACTATCTCAATACCTCTTAAAATTGTGATTAAATACATAATTAAATGTTAATTTGGAAAAAATCTTGTTTATTAGCTTTATTGATGGAATATTAGTTATTTTAAGATTCTCTCTAATCTTTTTCTATAATAGTGTTTAGCGAATTTAAGAACAAATTTAGTTGGTAAGCTTTTGATTCCATTTAGGTACATCTGGGAGTAATCCCTGTACAAAGATTCCATCCACTTGAAGTTATGTTTCCAACATTTCTTAAATAGTTCTTTGTAATAGGGAGGTGCCTCTGATAGATCAAAAGAAGAACCATTTTCTGTTCCTACATAAGAAAGAGGAACGATTAAGCTTCTTATGTTTTTTAGCTTATCTATTAATTCAATGTTTTTTAAAACATCTTCTTTTCTTTCATCAGGAAGGCCCATAAGGACTGTTGCTGCAGGAACCCATTTATTTTTTGAAAGAACTTTAAAAGCTTTTATCACCATCTCAGGCCAGTCTTCAGGATCGTTTTTTCCAAGTTTTCCTTTCATGTGTTTTCTAATTAATCTTGGACTTGCTGTCTCAACACCAACTTGGCCACCTAAAAATGATTGATTCTTTCCTAGATTCAATAAATTACTTATTTTTTCAATAAGTTCTGGAGATCCCACTACAGAAGAAATCGAAAAATGACTTATATCAACATTATTTACTTTCGGAAGTGATTTTATTTCTTTAAATAGATTCAAGACTGCCTCTTCATTTACACCTTGATGAGATTTATATTTTAAGACATCTTCAGCGTGTAAGATAGGTGTATGCCTATTTGCCTTGCAGTTTGTTTTTATGTCGTTGATTATTTGTTGAATTGGAATATCTCTTCTTTCCACTTTTGCCAAAGGACAAAACGAACATCCCCGACCACAGCCGCGCGATATTTCAACAATCCCATTAAGTGTTGGTCCCACAGAAGTAGGGATCTGGTTAACATTTGTTGGTTCTCCTTCAATCACATCTGATGCTCCATTTCCCCTTATAATGTCTCTAAATACATCAGAAACTATTTCTTCTGCTTCCCCTACTATTATTGAATTAATTCCCTTTTGCTCCCTAACCTCCTTAGAAGATAGTTGCCAAGACCCAGGTCCTCCAACCATTATATGTGGATCATTTTTCTTAACAGAAAGAGCTTCCAAGATTTCATGAAACTTTTTAGCCATATAAGCTTCTCCACCAAAAATATTAGTAAATGTCGAAGTAGCAGGACCCCATCCCAAAGGATCTTGTTCACTCAACCCAAGAATTTCGGTTTCAGATCCAATAACTCTATCTAAATAATAAGGATGGGCAACAATTACTTCATTTTCTCTAAACCCATCTTCCAAAAGCTTGGATTCAATTAACCTTAAACTCCTAGAAGCAAATTTAGCTGCCCCACTCTCCTCTACTTCAATTGAAGGACAAAATAAATTAAAATACAAAAATTCATTAATTAAAGAACTAGGAAAACAAGCACTAAAACCTAAAAAAATCCCACCATGATACTCACTAAAAAGAGTTCTATCCGAACTTAACACAACTTTATATCCATCATTTTTCATTTAATATATTTTTCATTGTCCCTTTAATTAAAACCCACAGATTTTTGAAATCTTCAGTAAGACTTTTTCAGATGTAAGATTAATTATGTTTAAAACTTGGGTGCTAAAAATTGAAACTAAGATTAAAAAAATTAAAACAAAAATTAGAAAAAACTCCGATTAAAAACCCATTAGCGATACTTGGGGCTATTGCCACGAGTTTATCTTTTTTCTTTCCTTGGTGGCAGATATATCTCCCAAACGAAGACGGTGGGATATATGCTTATCCTTACACAGTTAAAGTAGAAGCAGTATTACCTGAATTAACAATTCAATCAACAACTATTAGATTAATAGCATTCACATCTGTTCTGCTTATCGCTATAATCATAACACTATACGGAGCTATTAAAAAAGGATATAAAGCCAAAATATTACTAGGTGTAGCAGGTTTGTTGGAAATCGGAATAGGCTATATTTTTAGAAAAAGGATCTATGAAAGAACGGTGGAGGCTTCCGAACACGGTGTAGGTATGTTTAGAGCTCCTTTTGAGCTCCCAGCTTCTGGTGAAACAGTTGTTCATGGAGCTAAAATAATAGCTAGTTTTGAAATGGGTCTTTTTCTAACATTCGTTGGAGGGATAATAACCTTGGTTTCAATATTGCTCCATGATAGACTAATCAATTAAGAAAATTTATCCAATTCTTTATCTTTTGACTACTTCAAATTTTAATTAGAGTAAATAATTGATTCCTAAAGATTACTCATTTATTTTCCATCTAAGTGTTTTATTATCATAAATGTCCGAAGTGAGTTCTATGTATGTTTCTTCAAGATCTGTCTGTTCGTTAACTAAAAAGATTACCCACCCTTCAATTTCTGCTCCTGGATATAACCCAATAATACTATCATGGGATTCAACCATGTAGATAAAATCAATCATTTCTTTATTGTTCATTCTGAACGTTCTATTATTGCTATTAGTTCCCATAATTTGTTCATTTTTAGTTTCTAAGATGATTTCTTCTTTTTTTATTAATACACCTGTTTCAATCTTAATTAGAAGAAAATTTTTGTTTTCACCTGCTTCTAAAACTTTTTCGTTTGTTTTTAGCTCATCAACAATTTTTAAGTCGGTTGCAACTACTTTAGTGGTATTAGCTTCACCTCTTTCTGCTTGGACAAAGACTGGTTCTCCCAAAGTATTTGCTTCTTTATCTATACTTTCATTAGAAAGGCAGCCACTTAATGTTATTAATATTAAAAATAAAAGAAATAAGAGTTTGATGTGTTTTTTTAACATCATTTTCCACTTTCAAATTTTTCTAAAAACATTGGAAAAACATTTTTATCTATTTTTACAAAACTTTTAATTAAACTTGCCGCTCCTTTATAGAAATCAGTTGAGCTTCTTTTATCAACCTTAGTAGCAAAAGAAGGAAACCAATTAACGATATGGTCATCAAAAAAATCTAATGAGCAAAAGAAAAGTTCTCGAACTTTTTCTGAATTTCTATTAATGATTTCCTTTCTTGTTTCTATAATAAGGTGAAGCATAAAAGAGCTTTCCACAGCAAAATGATCTCGCTGAACTTCACCGAACCCTTCTTGGTAATCGAATTCATTTCTTTTGTATAAATCATTTAGTTCATCTAAAAGATCATCTGTTTCTGATTTATTCATTTCTCTATGGTTTGATTCTCTCGGACTAAAAGTTTCCTCAAATATTTTTTCATAATCCTGATTAATTTGTTCAATTAAACCTTCTGTTTCGGCTTCCTGAACAAAATTATGCACTAAATTAATTCCTTCTTCAAGCTCGGGATATGTATCAAATTGGTTTTCTGTAACTTCTTTAAAGGTTTCTCTTTGTAATCCCTCCAGTAATTCTTTCTGAACTGGGTGTTTAAAAAACTCAGAAAGAAGTTTGTAATAGTTGGATCTATTTTTCATAACTAAATACATGCCTTTTGGAATTTCAGTCAAATTCTTTCACCTTAAAAAAATATTTTCTAATTGATTATAATAGATAGGGAAAATCTAAAAATTTAATCGTTAATAGAATAATTTTAAATTATTCAGAATTTTTTTTAAATAATTAAATAGAGGAAAATTTGATGTTATTTTATTTTCCTCTAACTTGTATTTCGTAGCTGTCAACAAGTTCAGAAAGTGGTTTATTATTGTCTGCAACTTCGCCATTTTCTATTTTTCTATATGTTTTCTTGAAAGATGTTTGGAATTCCGTTCCCGGTTCTACGTTTTTGAGTGTATCTTTAGAAAAACCAATTAAGCCATAAGTTTGATTGTAGAACTTGGTACAAATAATTGTTTTTTCTGGCATCTGATATCCAGTGTTTTTGATTTCTCCCTCAACAATATATGCGGTTTCGGTACTTCTTGCTTCATGTTCTATTTCATAATCAAGATATGGATTTTCTTCGGTTATAGAAAAATTTTCTAGAAAAATATCTACTCGATATTCTTTTTCAAGATTACCAGACATTTTTCGAATTATCTCGTTATGACTCATCTCTAACTGAACCCGATATGGAACCTTTTCTCCTCTTCTAACCACATCAAAGCCATAGGTATCTGCATGTAGATGTTCTTCTCTTGTAGAACCAATCATTTCTTCACCTAGATAAAAATCAGCCTCAACGTTTAGGTCTTTAATGTTTTTCTCTCCTGTATACTTCACCTCCCCAATGAAGTAAGGATCTGTTCCCTGACCAATGTATTTAAATTGGCCAACAAGTTCTAACTCTCCCTTTGTTTTAGGTTCTTCCTCAACTGCCTCTAGTAATACGGTAGAATATTGGCCAATTTTTTTGTCAGAAACTGCTACAACTTTATAGTTATAGGAACTCTCTTTTTTTAAACCACTATCGGTGTACCTTATTCCCTCCGTTGAACCCAAAAATTCGTTTCCTTCGTATACGAGATAGTAGTCCGAAGTTACTCGATCCCAAGTGAGAACAGCCTGATCTCCTTCTCTTGAAACAGTAAGGTTTTGGATTTTTGAGGGGCCTTCAACCTCAGAAATATAAAAAGGTACAAAAACTGCTAAAAATAAAGAGATAATGATTACAGCAACAATGAAATATTTTGTATGTTCTTTCATTAGTTTGTCCCTCCAGAATTTTCTTCATTTGAGATATAGCCATAGTTTTCTCTTTCGAATTGTGGATTGCTCCAGGGACATTCCTTTATACAATTTGCACATCTGGTTCCTCTTTCAACCCAACTTAGAAGACATGCTTCTGAATCTATATCTAAAGAATCAAAACTCCCTTCGTCTATAGCATTGACAGGGCAAGCTTCCGCACATTTTTGACAATTTTCACAATATTCTTGCATTCCGAAGTCTATTGGTTTGTCTTGTTCTAGAGGAAGATTTGTATAAACCTTGCATATTCTTTGTCTTGCTCCAAATTCTGGAGTTATTAACAAACCATGCCTCCCAATTTGGCCTAAACCTGCATCAATAGCAAGTGGAATACTCTGTGTAGTATCATTCCCGGAAGGAACAGCAGCATAACCAAGACCACGAATAAACTCAGCCAAACGAGCACTTAGTTTAGCTATTTCCGAATGAGAAATAGCTGTCTCAGTTGTTATTTCCCAACTTGGAGAGGTTTTTATAATTTCCCAATCCATCTCAACGGCCATTACTATTGCGTAATCATAGGAAATGTTTGTTTGACTCTCAGGAGTAGGAGCACCATCCAAACTCAATTCACCGCTATCACCTGTTGAGCGTTCATAATAGTTAGAGTAAATCCATTTTGAGTCTAGTTCTGTTATTCCAACTAAATCGGCTCCATATAACTCAGCCATCCTCTTAACATTACCCGATGCAATTGCAGGATCTATTTTTATTTTTTGTTCATTAGTAGTATCGCTCCATCCCCAGAGTCCGCTTCCATCTCTAATATGGCCTTCATATCCATTGTATTTATTTTTAAGTGCCCAATTTCCTGTTTTTTTATCTGTAAATATTCCGCCTTCTCGTTCTTCTTCTTTCTTAAACTCAGTGAAACTCATCCAATCTCCATCAGGCTTGTAATTAATTCCAGCTGCATTTTTTAATTCCTCTCGAAAGTCTTCATCCCAATGAGATCGAGACAGAACAGTTTTCTTTTGATTGTTTCTATCAAAACTTGTTTGAATATCTTCATATCTAGGTTTTTCAACTTCTTTTATTTCTGGGTCCTTTATAAGTTGTTTACCTTTGTGTTGCTGTTGGTAATGAGCTCTAAAGTTTTCAAATGAAGTAAAACGAATTCCTTCATATGGACAATAATAAGCAAGTTCTTCTTTCTCAGAGATTTCTTCTTTAACTTCTTGAGGAAAAATAAATTGGTTAACAATTTCTGAAGAAGCTGCAAAACCTGCTAAAAATGCAGCGGATCCCCAAAAAACTGGTTTATAATTACCTTCTTTTTTATCTTTTTTTTCCTCATTCATAGTTTTCAACTCAATAGCTAAATTTAATAAAATTCTTCACTATAAATCTGAGATTCTCCCCACATTTCTTTGTTTTTTTCATAACCAAATCTTTCTCTTCTAAAGGTGGGTGATGACCAAGGACAAAAAGCTTGACAATTTGAACAACTATTGTCACTTTCAACCCAATAAGCAAGACAAGAAGGAGTGTCTACAACCCATCTCTTCATTCCCTCCCTGTTTGATTTTGTAGTTCCTTCAAATCGATCACCTTTAGGCACAGCGTTTGCTGGACAAACTCTTGCACACACCCTGCAATTTTCACAATATTCTTGCATTCCGAAGTCTATTGGTTTGTCTTGTTCTAGAGGAAGATTTGTATAAACCTTGCATATTCTTTGTCTTGCTCCAAATTCTGGAGTTATTAACAAACCATGCCTCCCAATTTGGCCTAAACCTGCATCAATAGCAAGTGGAATACTCTGTGTAGTATCATTCCCGGAAGGAACAGCAGCATAACCAAGACCACGAATAAACTCAGCCAAACGAGGAGCTACCATTGCCATGTCATCATATCCTCGTCTTGTTGAAGCAGTATGGGCATAGCCTGGTGACTTCATCAACCTCCACCATTCTTGTTCTACAGCCATTACTATTGCGTAATCATAGGAAATGTTTGTTTGACTCTCAGGAGCAGGAGCACCATCCAAACTCAATTTTTCTCCAGGATAAGGTTTAGGAAGTCCCTCTTTGTTTTGATGTGTGTATATCCATTTTGAGTCTAGTTCTGTTATTCCAACTAAATCGGCTCCATATAACTCAGCCATCCTCTTAACGTGCTCTGTTAACTCTTCCTTATCTTCTACTTCAGCTTTTTCATCAGCAATTGGTTCCTTCCAACTGTATAGGCCCCCTCCATTTGTTTGGTGAACATAACCATAAGGTATTTTATTTGGGTTACCAAAATTATTGGCACAATACATGGCCCCATTAGCTTGAATTGAGCTTATAATGTCTTCTTTATTCTTTGGACCTTCCATAAAAGAAAAAAATCCACCATGTGGCATTTCCTCTTTATCTGAAACTTCTAAGAGTTTTTGCCTATACTCTTGATCCCAAACTGATCTTGCAAAGGCTACATATTTTGGATTAAATCTCTCTAATTCTGTTATAACCATTTCTTCATAGGTGGGTTCATCTAGTTGAGTAATACCTGGTTTTTTATTCTCATTTTCGTTTTGATGATTACTAAAAATATGGTTTTTTAATTTTTGTTCATTTTCGAAGTCTTCGCCACAGAAAGGACATCCATAAAGACTTTCTAATATTCTGATTTTTCTTTCGACTTGTTCTTTAGGTGGATAAGCCAACGAAGAGGTTGTTGATCCTGATGCCAAACCTACAGCAAAACCCATCGATCCTGCTAAAAAACTTCGTCTACTTATCCTTTCATTTTCTTCTTTTTCTTTTTCCTCAAAATCCTTTTTTTCCTTGGACATTATTACTCCTTATTATAAACTATTTATTTTTATTATTAACCCTTCCCATTTTTGGATTTGTCTTTTAGTTGTTTGATGGGTTTATTTTGTTTTGTTTTTGGTTAGGGAGTTTTCTTGGGGTAAAGGGCTTTTACCATGTGTCCATTTTGTGGCTTAGAAGCCCTATTTGCTCTATGTGGATTGATTTTATTTCGCTTCAGGAACTGGTAAAAGAGCGTGGAAACGTATACTGCCTGCGAGCGCTTTCCATAGAGCGGTTTTCTCACTATAGGTATGTAGATCCCTCATTCCAAATATCTCCTCTGGCTACTTTGAATATATGCTCTATCTTTGACCTCTTCAGTTTAATAATCGTCGTAGTTTAGGGTTTTTTTGATAGTTTCTCCCACTACTTTCCTCAAACTCTTCCAAGAAGATTCCTCAAACTTTTTTGAGTTTTGTGAATCGAACCATTTAATGTTTACAGAAGCTTTTTCGAGCTTCTCCTTCACCTTTTCCACTCAATCCTGGATCATTGGATTGATTATCGGAACAATCCTTTGTCTCACGGAGTTGAGGTAGTTATCATATGCGAAAAACCCTCCATCAGCAATAACGGCCTTCTTGTTACCCTGTTTCGTTCCTAAGGTAGCTAGAATCATCTCATCTTCAAATATCTTTTTTAGCAGTATCGGTAGAGTATATCTCTAGCTTTTGTAGGGAGAAGTTGGAGAGATTGATCAAGAGAGAAGCTTGAAACCCTACGATAGTGCCTTTAGTCGTCGAGTGCTGGAACTTGGCGCCAAAAGCCTCCTGTTTGATCTTCTTACCACTCCTATACTTGTTTAAGTCTACTTCGATCTTAAAGTTGTCTATAGCATAGACTTCATCTGATTTACCGTCAAAGTTTCGGATTGAAACGTCTTTGAGTTGAACAGGAAGCCTTTTACGCTCCTCTGTTAAAATTCACTGTAGCTGTCCAATCTCCTCAAATGCTTTAAACCCATAGCACTTCTCAACTCCTTGTTACTTCGTAAAAAATTATAAAAGGTTACCGGAGGAAGATCCAGGAGCGCTCTCACGGCTTCAATCAAAATGAATTCAGTGAATCTTTTATCCATTTTGTCAGTCTTGTTTCGGTGAAATCTTTGCAAGACATCTTCTTTCAAGTTTTTGGCGAAGGAAGTCACCAGCTCATGCTCAGCAACTGGTGTGAGCTTCCCATCATTAATCTCTTCAACTAATTCAGCTTTCATAGTTGTTTAAACAATTATGTTTCTTTGCACTTAAGTTTTATCCATAAAAAGCTCCTTAAAACTGTCTACAGTGGAAGTAGATGCTGCAAACGATAGTCCTCAAATCAAGAAAACCCATTAGTTGAAAAAAAGCATAGAAAGCAGAGAACATAGAAAAAGAAGAAACTCAAAAATGGGAGGGGTTATTTTATTATACATTTTAATTGCCTTTTTTTAAAATAAAAAAAATCTCAATAGATAAGAGTTTCCGCAAGTTAATTTGTTTTAATTAACTTACAATTTAAATTAAAATTTGGATTTTTGACTGGAGAAGGCTTAAAAAGTATTTAACTGGTTAAAAATGATATAACTTTAAAGATTTTTTTTCGAATTTTTAAATTTTTTGGTTATTTCGCATTGGATGGTGTTATTACTATAAATTAAGCATTAATTGATCCTTATGGCATTTATTTAATTATAAATTGAAAATTATAACAATTTATGAAACCTTTTATATTGTTAATTAATCATGATAACATAGAAACAAAAATGAAATGAATTTAACTTAATAAATAAGTTAAGAAGATTATAAAAACCATATCCCACTAATAAACTTAATATAAATAAACAACATAAGAAAAAATAGAGGAAAAAATGAGTAAAGAAAAAGAGAGAGAAGGCGGATTTTCAATGAACACTAGTGACATAGATAGAAGAAAATTTCTAAAAGGACTGGCAGTGGCAGGATCAGCTGCTGCAGTAGGCGTCTCCGGATGTCTAGATGATAATGGAGAAGATGGGGAACCTACAACACAATTTGCATGCCCCTACTGTGATAAAACCTTTAGTACTGAATCAGACCTTAAAACACACATAGATGAAAACCATATGGGGGAGGAAACTGAGCCACAAGCAGGTAGAATGCTAGTAATAGATTACACCAAATGTACGGGATGCGGAATTTGTGAACAAGTTTGTGCAGAGAAATGGCAAGAAGAAATTGCACCAGACACCGCTGAGGACACATTAAATTTCGAATATTCAAGAATGAAATCCACAAGATTTCAGTTTGTAGACACACTCAACGTATGCCGATACTGTACCCTCCAAGAATGGGCAGAAGGTTCAACCAATTATCCCTGTGCCGAAGTATGTCCACCAGACTGTATAGAAACAGTTCCAGAAGGAGAAGGCAAAGAAGGATACACTGGCATGGGATACAAAAAAGTTAACAGAGACCAATGCCTTGGCCTCGAAGATTGTGGTAAATGCTTAGAAATCTGTGAAGAACAATTCGGAAGCGATATCTTCTTCGATCCTGAAGAACACTTAGCACAGATATGTACAATGTGTGGTGGCCAACCAGCATGCGCTGATGCTTGTCCTGAAGACGCAATAGAATTTGCCCAACCAGGAATAAATGGCAGATACTTTGCACGAACACCAGATCAACAAGCCAGTTTGCTTTACAGAAAACTATATAACCATAGGAGGGAGATCTAAATGGCACTACCAAATGGAGTTTGGGGAAAAATACTCAGAGTAGACCTATCAAACGAAACATCTACACTAATAGAACCAGGTGAAGAGGTATATAAAACATATCTGGGCGGTGAAGCCCTAGGAATGTACTACCTATTCAATGAAGGAATCGCTAGCCCTGATGTAGATCCTTTTGATCCAGAAAACATGTTACAATACCTTGTTGGACCTACTAATGGAGTTGGACCAAACAATAGAACTACTTCAGTAACTAAGTCACCATATGGATTTGCTGCTGTATCACTATGTGGTGGGCAACACGCAAAACAACTTAAACTAGCAGGTTTAGATGGTATCCAGATAGTAGGAAAAGCATCTGACCCTGTATGGCTTGAAGTTGTAGACCAAGAAGTTGAGTTCAGAGATGCCAGCGATATTTGGGGAACACAAATCGAACACGCTGAAACATATATGAAAAATAGAGTACAAGCAGACAATGAATCCTACGATGAAAACCTATTAGTTGAAGATGACATGACCGATAGATGGGCAGAGCTACAGCCACCAAAAGAGGATCAAACAATAGGAGCTAAAAGATACGCAGCAACCTTGGTTATAGGTCCTGGCTCAGAAAACAAAGTATGGTATGGAGCAACAATGACAGAAGGAGCAAGAGCTCATGGTAGACATGGATGTGGGGGGATAGCAGGATCTAAAAATCTAAAAGGAATAGCTGTCAGAGGCACAATGGGACATCCATTAGCAGATAGATCAGGATACCTCAACACAGTTAGATCCATACAAAACGCTGAAAGTGGATCCTATTGGTGGAGACAATATGGAACCCCTGGTATCAGTCCAGCTACAAGCAATTGGGAAGGAGGATATCCAGTATGGAACTGGAAATACAGTGCATGGAACGACCCATTCGCCACAAAGGCATATGCAGGAAGCTTCATGGATGATGCCTCCTGGGTTAAAAAGCAAACATGCCCCGGATGTAACCTAACATGTTTGAGCACTGTTCAAATCTCCAGTGACGATGAAATGATGGATGGAATATTAACCGATATGCCTGACTGGGAAGCAATGGGAATGGTCGGAGGAATGCTTGGCTATATATACCCACAAGAAGGTAAATTCGAGGGACTCACACCAGCAGATCCATATCCAGGAGACCAAGAAGACCTAGTAGAAGCTTTAAACAAATTACAATATACAACATGGAAACATGATGCCAATGCCCTAGATTTCATAGAAGGAGGAGCCACCATCGGTTGTGTAATGCAATTGTATAGTGATGGAGTAATAACAATGGACGACATGCCAGGGATTGACGAAGAACCATACTTTGGAAATGTCCACGCAGTAGATCAATTAATGAACCTATTAATCCAAGGACCAGATCAAGAAAACGAATTCGGAGCTGCAATGGCCAAAGGAACATGGGAAACAGCAAAATATTTCGCAGATGAGAAGGGCAATGAAAACGTTCCAGCCGATGCCAGTTATGACACAATAATGGACTATGCTCAAACAGGTAAAAGATATGGACAACCCGCACACGGTGTAAGAAGTGGAAGAGATAAAGATGCTCTAGAATACGTAACACAATACAGACCAATTATACACACCGGTGGAGCAACACCTCAAGCACAAAACACTACTTCACTCGTAAATTCAATGGTATACTGTAGCTTCGCACAAGGATTCTGGGGAATAGAAGGTATGAAGAACTTAGTTAATTCAGCAACAGGCTGGAGCTTACAAGAAGCAGATCTTAGACAAGTAGGAGAAAGAGCATGGAACATGGGAAGAATATTCAACCTATATTCCCAAGAAATAGAGAATCCTAAAGAGGAATGGGATACAAAAGATATGTTCCCAGCTCATTGGTGGGAACCTTCCCCAACTGGTCCAGTAGAAGGAAGAGCAGCGTATGAAGGAGATTCAAGCGCACTATTTGATGAAGCACTGCCAGATTATTGGTCAAAAAGAGGATGGTCAGAAGACAAAGGAGTTCCAACTCAATCCAAACTAGATGAACTTGGTCTAACCGACTTAGTTGGTGACATAGCCAGCGACCTCAGATAAATATCAAAACTTTTTTCTTTTTTTATTTTTTTTTTCAGTTTTTAAAAAAAAAATCGTGACTAAGCTAGTTTAAAAAGGTTTTTTGGTTTTAGAAGATTTACACTTAAAAAAAGTTGGAAAAATATGCAAGTTATAGTCTGTAGCTGTGATAATAGTAGCTTAGATGCAAAACATATTAGGCTCTTTTTAAACTCAAAAGAAGAAATTGATGAACTAAAAATCTTCAAAGAACTTTGCGAATCAGATGACAAAGAAAAACAAATGGAATCTCAAAAAAGACAAGAAAAAACATTAATAGCGGCATGTCCTAAATTAACAGACTTTAAAAAAAATAAAGGCCCCTCCACTCAGTTATTAGATCTAAAAAACTTAGTTTATTCTGTAAACCCTGAAGAAAAAACTACTGATAAAGTTAAAAAATTATTGGAAGAAAAAATAAATGAATTAGACAGAAAGAAAATATTTTATCGTGAAAAAGAAACGGATAAAGCTAATATTTTATCAATGGAACCTAGCTTGGGAGAAGAAAAAGACACTTTTTTGAAAATAAATCGAGATAAATGTCCTAGCACTGAAGAATGGAGTTGTAGTTATTGTAAGGATTCTTGTCCAACCGATTCATTTAATGACAAAAAAATGGCTGTTGATAAAAGAAAATGCACTCTGTGTGGGATATGTAGTAATAGCTGTTTTCTAGATTTATTAGAGAAAGATCCAAAAAAAGACCTAACAACTTCAATCGAAACAGTCTTTGGGCAAAAAAACCCGGAGAAAAAACCCAAGCTAAATAGAGCCAAAAAAAAATCTATTGATGCCCCAATCTTGGCATTTGCCTGTTCTCAAAAACCAAAAAAGGTTTTAAGATATATGGGTAAAAAGAGTCTAACGTATCCTTCGGAAATAATTCCAATATTTATCCCTTGCTTATCTGAAATTAACACAAAGAACATATTAGATGTTTTTTTAAAAGGCGGAGAGGGAGTTCTACTAATAGGATGTGAAAATTGTTTCAATGAATCCAAAAAATACACAAAAAAGCTGTTGAAAACCTTTCAAGGATCTTTTAAAGACACTTTGCTTCAAGATAGAGTTAAGTTAATAAAAACCAATGGTAGAGATTCCAAAGAAATCAATAAAGAAATAAAAGATTTTTCATCTAATTTAGATTCCAAAGAAAAGGTGGATATTGCTCTATTTACTGATAATATAAAAAAAGATATTGAAAAAGAACCACTAGAGAAGTATGATACAACAAAGAGAAAAACATTAATTAAATACCTAAAGAAAATTTCATCAACACTAGATGTTAGAAAAACAAAATTAAAAAACCTCACCCCTTTATTTGCTCCTAAAATTGATTTAAACCAATGCAATAGTTGTGAAAAATGCTTCAAAGAATGTTCTACAGATGCATTACAGAAAAAAGAAGACATATTAGTGATTCAAGAGTGGAAATGTGTAGGATGTAACAAATGTGTTGAAAACTGCACAGAAGAGGCAATAGAGATTAAAAAAGAAACACCGTCAATTGAAAACATCTACTTACCCCTTAACTAAAAATGAAGATATTACTAATAAACCCAGCCTGCGAAAAATCATGGTTTGAGTTTCATCCAAAAAAGAAAAGTTATTCCTTTCACACAACTGGCTCTTCCCCTCCCTTAGGTTTGTTGTACATTGCCACGAATCTAAAAGACCAGGAATACAATGTTGATTTAATAGATAATGACGCCGAAAGACTAAGCGAAAGAGAAATTTTAGAGTATATAGAAAAAAATAAACCCAAAATAGTGGGATTTAGTGCTTTAGTAGGCACAAGTGAAAATGCACACAGTTTAGCCAAAAAAATCAAAGAAAAATACCCCAAAATTCTAATTCTTTACGGAGGACCATTAGCAACAAATTTCCCTAAAAAATTAATGAAAAAATATGAATTTATAGATTATATCTTAAAAGGAGAAGCTGAAGAAACAATAATCACCTTCTTAGAAAGATTAGAAAACAAAGAATCAGTCAATAATGTGAATGGAATTGTTTATCGTGAAAAAGGTGAAATTATAGCTGATGAAGAAGTTCCAATTGTAAAAGATCTTAATACTTTAGTAACTCCAAAAAGATCCCTTTTAAAAAAAGAATATGACCTTTCTTTTCCTCTTGGGAATTCAGAAGTTAGATTAAGTGTAGATAAATATACACCAATACTTACATCTAGAGGATGTCCAAACAATTGTAATTTTTGTCTTTCTGAAAAAAACTCTTGGAGACCCCGCTCACCCGAGGACGTAGTAAATGAGATTGAAAAATTACATAAAAAAGGATATGGCCATTTTTTCTTCATTGACAATAATTTTGGTGCAGATAAAGAAAGAGCTAAAAAAATATGTGATCTGATAATAGAGAAAGACTTAGACATATACTGGTGCGCACAGCTCTCTGCTAATACAGGAAATTATGAACTTTTTGCTAAAATGAAAAAAGCCGGTTGCGAAGGATTATTGTTAGGGATTGAAAGTGTAAACCGAGATATTTTAGATTACTATGATAAACCCCTCAAACCTGATCTCGCTAAAAAGATGGTGGATTTAGCCAGAAAATCGGGGATAAATGTTATAATCGGCACATTTATGATTGGAGCTCCAGATGAAACAAAAAAAGAAGCTAAGAAGACATTAGAATTTGCTAAGGAATTAGACATAGATGGCTTAGTCATTTCGAAGTTAACTCTAAAACCTCATACAACTCTCTGGAATGAAATGAAAGAGAAGGGTTACTTAACAGAGGATTTGATAGATGATAGGGTTGAGGAAACAATCAAACAACATGAAGTTAAAAGCCGGCTTTCGAAGGAACAATTGGATTCATTGATTGACTCTACCTACTCAGAATTCATTAAAAGACCCTCATTTATAATTAAAACAATAAAAAGAATGATAACCTCAGAATTCAGAAGAAAATGGGTTTATATTAACTCAAGTGGTATTTTACTTTACCTAAAAGAAAAACTAAAAGACATGTTTTGATAAATGAAATTAAATTATTTATCAAACAATTAAAAAAGGATTTCACTTCCAGATGTTTCTTGATTAAGAAATTCTTTGAATCTATCAAGGAAAAGATTATTTTCATGTAAAAAAGAGAAAGGTTTTGGGTTTTAACATGAAAGAAAAAAAAGCTATAATAAATCAATTTCATTCTTCCGTGTCCAACCATTTCCTTAGAAATGAACCGCAAGAGGTTTTAGCGTTTGATAGTCGATTCGAATTAAGTTTAGTGGAGGAAGAATACTATAAAATTGTGGAAAAATTCCCAATAGAGCTTGCTCAAGCTTTTCTCAGCACAAATGTACATCTTCCAATTGCAAAGTCCACTAAAACAAATCTTGTGATACCTCAAGAGTGTCTCAAATCAAAAACTGATTTTTTAGCTAACACTTTTGGATTACCCCTTGATAAAACAGAAATCTCTGAACTTAAAGAAGCTATAAATGAATGCTTTGGAACTAAATTTAATTTCATTAGTCCAACTCAAATAGATGGCTCTAAAGGAATTGATAAAGAAAACGAGATATCACTCATAGATATTGGAGTGGGTTATATGAAAGAATACAAAGATTCAGCTCTTTTTAAAACAAATTGCTCTGATTTTGGGACTAAAAAAGAAGTATTAGAAACTATTGACAGCTTAAATCCCAAGTTGTTATTTATTTCCAATCTAACCTCTGTTGAAGAAGTTAGAGATTTCATAGATGAACTTAAGGAATTTGGATATAAAATTCAAAAGGATAAAATCTTTGACAAAGAAAAAGCTTTGAAAGCAAGAGATTTATATAAAGATTTTTTTAAACAACATATAGACAATATTCAAAAAGATAAAGAATATGATCCTAAAATAAGAACCAGTGATCTTAAAAATTGGTTAATTAACAATTCGCCTAGTAAACATTTTATAAAAAAATAGGCTTTTTTAATTCACTCACGGTTAGTTGAAAGTTTTTTCTACTTATTAAAGGAAATCTTTAATTATTTTATTAAATTTTGTAGGTTTATTTTTTTGAGGTAAATGTCCACATCTCTCCATCGGTGTAAATTCACAATCTTTTAGAAGTTTACAGGTATTCTTACTTGATTCAAAAGGCACTATCCTATCTTTTTTACCATAGATAACAAGAGTTGGTGATTCTATCTGGTCTTTTAAATCAATTATATTAGTTTTCAGTTTGTTAGAGCCCCAATCATTTTTTAGCCACTTAAAAAAAAGCCCATTCAACCCAGTGTTTATCAATTAGTTTTTGTAGATTCCATCCAATTCCTTCAATAAGGTAGGGAATATTTAAGAATAAATAGACAGGCTTTTGTATGTATCTGTATCTTTTATTTAGGCCATAACTATCTACTAAAACCAGTTTTTTGACATTCTCTGACTTCGCAGCAAGGGTAAAAGCTATTGCACCGCCCATTGAATTGCCTATTAACGTGTAATTCCTAAGGTCTTTCTTTTCTGTAAATTCTTCAATGAATTCAACAAATTTCTCTGTCGTATAATTTAACTTTGGTTTATCACTCTTCCCATAGCCAGGTAAATCAATAGAAAATATTTTAGCGTTTTCTGAAAGAGAAGAAATGTTATGTTTCCAAGCGGAATAAGCAGTGGAATTCCCCCCATGGATTAAGATAACAGGTTCCCCTCCTCCTTCTTGAAGATAATGAATATTTGTGTCGTTAATGTTTAAGCATTTTTCTTTGAATTTCATTAAGGGATATTATCTGATTTAAACTTTAAATCAATTAATAGTTATTATTAATAGAGATGCAACATTGGGATAACAGTCAACTACCCCTTCCTAAATCAGAGGTTGAGGGAGGGGCTTGTAGGAGACCAGCTTGAGCGATGTCTTCCCGAGC
>PZKD01000106.1 GCA_003034855.1 archaeon SCG-AAA382B04
AGCATCAAGAGATAGGTGAACCAATTCAGTGTGCTGGTATTGTTAGTAAGAGAACTATTGAGAAATCAGGGGTGACGGACCCATCCCTAAACAAGGTTAGAGGAGCCCATATTCATTCGCCTAATGGATCTTGTTTAAAGATTGATGCTGGAGAAACCAAGGCACATATAATCGATCGCCACATTTTTGATAAACAACTTGCAAAAGAGGCTGTGAATCAGGGCTCAAAGCTTTGGTTAAAGACCAGAGCAGTTGATTGGGATAATACGAATCTTGTTTTGAAAAAAGAGGGTGTTAAAAAAACTTTGAGTCCTAGAGTTGTGGTAGGTGCAGATGGTATTGGATCTTTAATTAGGAGAAAAGTGACAGATTTGAAGCCTAAAGCGTTTTTATCGGGTGCTCAAGTTTTATTAAAGGACGTTGATGTTAGAGACACTGATTTTGTTGAATTATTTTTGGGTAATGAGTTTGCTCCAGGTTTCTTCAGTTGGTTCATTCCAATAGATGATGATAAGGGACGGCTTGGTTTGTGCGTGA
>PZKD01000028.1 GCA_003034855.1 archaeon SCG-AAA382B04
CTTCCTCAAATTCCTTTATATCTGCTTCGTTTTCTAAAATCTCCTTTGTCTGAAAAGCTGGAAGAGAAAGAGAAGAGAATTGAACGGCTGGAAGATGTTTTGAAGGAGATCGCGACTTCGACGGCTAGAGGGGTGGTTACGAGAGATCCGGACCATTTTGACGACATAGCTACCGTTTTGCGGAAAAGGACCGACCTTAACTTTCACGACTATACAAACCAAGCGAAGTGGGATTTAAAATAAAAATGCTGAAAAGGGGGTGAAGAATCTAAAAATGGTTGATCCTCAAGCCTTGGCCGAAAACTCTCCGATCGAAGAAGACTTCTTGGTAGAACTGAAAGCGAACGGGAAAAGCGGCAACACGTTGAAGAACTACAAAAACGCTGTAGACACACTCAAAGAACTAGGTAAAGACCCTGAAGATATAGAGAAAAAAGACCTAGTGAAGTGGTCCGCGGACGTTTTAGAGAAATACGAAGAATCTTCACAAACACTCTACAAAACCTGTGTCAAGTTTTACTTCAAATG
>PZKD01000107.1 GCA_003034855.1 archaeon SCG-AAA382B04
CTCTGACTATTTGTTCTCCAACTAGATGGGTTATAGGTCTAATCCCTCCAAATCTCTGTGGTCCATAGTAATTTATAATCCCATTTTTTTGGAGAAGTTTTTTGATGTCTTCTGCTCTTTTGGGGTTATCTACGTTTCTGAGTTTAATTTCAAACTTATTTCCTACCAAATCACCTATATTTATTTGGTTTTTGCAATACCCAAAATCAATGAATTCTACGTTATTAAGATCTATCCTCTCTAAATCTTGTTTTTTCACTTTATAAAACGTAAATAACTGTGTTGTAATTGCTCTTTTGTCTTTTGTTCCTGCAAAACTTATTCTTTTTTTACTTACACCTAATTGATCTGACAATTCCTTTATTAACTGATTTGTATCCCAATTCTTTGCTTTAACTCTAACAACCAAATAATCTAAATCTTTTTCTTTTGGTTCCTTTTTTATGTAATCGAAATTTGATTTTTCTTTAACCACAAAATCTTCTGGCTTTTGTCTTATTTTTCCTCCAACGAAATCTCCATTGTT
>PZKD01000123.1 GCA_003034855.1 archaeon SCG-AAA382B04
ACTCACCCATGATTTCTTTCGTATTCTCATAACCGGAGTAAGTGCTACGGTTGCCATTTCCTATGATGAGCGTATCCTCGTCTAGCCAAAACAAGTCACCTCCCTCGACACACCCTCTGGTAATCTGTTTAGGCAAGACTGTCTCACCGAGTTCTGTAAGGGTTTCTTTAGCAATTTGCTCTTCTCCTTTACGTTCTTTGTAACGGAAACGGCCAATCAATAGACCATCCGGTGTATTCACGCCGAAATCTCGTGTACTTGCCTGCCAGGGTAAATCTGGGGTTAGTTCTTCTATCCAGTTTATTTCAATATCCATGTCTGAGAATACACTCTCGAATTCCTCGTGCTCTTTTAACCACCTCTCTTTACCTGGTTTGACCCCCTTGTCGTGAAGATCGCGTGCTATATCGCTTAAAGGCATAACCTTGTAGTAAGTCGGTTTGGCCAGCAACACACGCTTAAGTTTGCCTGTCGAGTTGTAGACAACTGTATTCTTTTTCTCCAAAGTCTTACCTCCTAATCTGTT
>PZKD01000109.1 GCA_003034855.1 archaeon SCG-AAA382B04
CGAAGGATCCACAGTGAAACTATCCAAAGTTATCTCACCGTAAAAATCCATCTTAACGTCGATACTATAGGTTGCTTCTCCGTCACCTTCTCTGATGGGATCACTTTTACTTTCTCTCGGTTTTTTCAACAGTTCTAAGTTTTCTCCGGCGAGTTTTTTCAAGAGAGGTATTTTTATCCTGCCTAGTGAAAACAGTATATTATCGGTAGCTCCATATTTTACAGCCCCTTTACTGAAAAGGTTCGGTATGTTGCTCCCGTACCAACAGTCTGTCAGATGGCGTAAATGTGCTGAATCAACCATTTCTTTATCTACCTCTGCCCCGTTCAACGATTCTTCGTATGCTTCGACTATCGCTTCTTCCGTTAGCTCTCCGAAACGCATACGTTTAAAATCGTCTAGGTTCAGGTCTGTTTTCTCTGTTAGATAGTAGAGCATAACTTCGCCTTCCTCATCGTTGTCGGTTGCACCTATTATAATAGGGTCGTCCTCCGTCAGTTCTTGGAACAGTTCTAGTCTTGTA
>PZKD01000110.1 GCA_003034855.1 archaeon SCG-AAA382B04
ACTGTTTCTAATTCCCCGTTCGACTTTGCTTCTACGTTACTTTCACACCGTTCAACACTATCGGAATCTTCCAATTCATCGTGGATTCGCTCTACTGCCCTTTTCACTGTTAACCCGCTTTCACGATAGTCTTCCAGTCGCCGGAGCAATTCTAGAGCGTTTTCGTCCACCAGGAGTTTATTAGAGCTTCCACGCTGGATGTTTAGGAGACTGTCAAGCGATGACAATCTCCTGCGGATCTGTGTTTTACTCAAACCTGTAGCATCTGCTAAATCTTTAACCTCAAGCATAGTTTAGCTTTATTATAGTTCTACGGTTAAAGGTGTTGAAGTATTAAAGTTACCGAAAGTGATGAAATTTGTCTCCTGAAAATTATAAAAATTATCGTTCCTTTACAGACCACCTCTCCTCTAACTAGGACAATTCACAGAAAACTTTTTAGGGTATCGTCGGTCTACACAAAAATTATCGTCGGTCTACACAAAAATTATCGTCGGTCTACACAAAAATTATCGTCGGTC
>PZKD01000111.1 GCA_003034855.1 archaeon SCG-AAA382B04
TTCCACTATCCAGGAGTTGAAAAAATACAAAGGTATCGGAGACGTTAAGGCCGGCCAGATACTGGCGGTATTTGAGCTGGGAAAAAGGTTTGCTCGCGATGAATTATCTCCGGGCGAGAGAATCTTCAGTTTGGAAGACGTAATTGACCATCTGAATCCGGGTTTTAATAAGTTAGAAAGAGAAGAGTTGAGGATGCTCCATCTTAATAATTCCAACGAGCTCCTGAGTGAAGAGACCGTATTTCGCGGTTCCCTGAACGAGGTACATATTGAACCACGGGAAATCGCCAAAAGCTGTCTGAAGAACAATACCAGCGGGGTCATTCTGGCGCACAACCACCCAGGTGGGGATTCTGATCCCTCCGAGGCTGACATAACCGTAACCGAAAGGATCGGGGATTCACTCGAGACGCTGGATGTTAATTTGGTTGACCACGTGATAGTCGGTAAATACGATGAAGTGAGTTTAAAGAGAAGAGGCTATATATGATTACTTCTCCATACTTTCTATCGAAACCT
>PZKD01000073.1 GCA_003034855.1 archaeon SCG-AAA382B04
TATTAAATTTTACACATTCAAGAAGAAACTAAATACTAATCTTTTTGTTTATATATCCTTCTCATTCTTATAGCATAATAGATAATTATAGGAACTAAAATAGCTAAAAAAACCCAAATAACCATTGTATTCATTTCTATTATTTCCTCTCTAGCTATCATTATGTTTTGGTAGACAATATACAAAAAAAGCATATTAACTAATGTAAGAGTAATCAGCTCCATGTCCCTTATTATCTCGTAGGCTTTCTGTTTGGTTTTCTCTGGCAAAGCTGCTAGAGCCATTGTCGAGGGAATGTTCGCATAATTTGGATACTTATATATTATAAAAGCCAAAGCTGTTACAAAAACCTGAACACCTGGTAAAATCAACAAACTAGTCTTAGAACCCCATGCATCTGGTTCACCTTGAGCATTAAAATGTATAGGAACAGTCTCTGGTAACCCCATATAATTCGTAAAAACCACATATAAAGTTAATAATAGGAAAACTATAATTGCTGCAAACAAAATCTT
>PZKD01000040.1 GCA_003034855.1 archaeon SCG-AAA382B04
GCAAAAATATCCAATTCCATCAGGATTTATAATTTCTCAACCTCAAAAGTTTTTCTGAGCTTTCTGGACGAGCGCTATTTTCCGATAGATAAGGTATAAATGGAAATGGAAATGAAAAATCGAATATTATTGTAACGAAAAAGGTGGGCCTCCGCTCCAGAATTGCTTATCTTGTTTTTTTAACTAAGGCTAAGCAACTCTTCCGCTCCGGCCTTTGTCTGCTTCGCTCTGCTCTTCCCTCGGGAAGAGTTCAGCCGTAGCATCCCTCTTAATTATCGCTAAGGCTTCACACCTCCCTCGGTCAGATTTTCGCTCCGCTCTTTAATTCGGTGTACTAGACCCCCATTCCCAACAAAAGGCTCTCATGTTAACCGGGTAGCACCCAGTTTTTTAGGATTACCTAGCTCAAACCGGAGTAAATGTAACTCACGAGGACTTAAACTTCGCCACGCTTAACAATCGAGGCCCTTTTGTTAAAAATTCGTTGGATGTTTGAGCATAAACTTTGCAATAA
>PZKD01000112.1 GCA_003034855.1 archaeon SCG-AAA382B04
TACAGAAAAAAGATCAAAATGAGATTTTGAAAGAAGCGAATAAAAGAAATAAAGAACTAAAGGAGGAACTATTAGATGAATAAAAAAGGAAAAAGAAAGATTAAATGGGCACAAGATAATATGTCTGTTCTTAATGAAATAAGAAAGGAATTTAAAGAATATAAACCTTTAAAAGATAAAAGTATAGGTATGGCATTACATGTTGAACCAAAAACAGCTGTATTAGTAAAAACATTAGCTCAAGGAGGCGCTAAAGTAAAAATCACAGGATGTAACCCTTTAAGCACACAAGATGATGTTTCAGAGGCACTTGACGATTTAGATAACATTCATAGTTTAGCAAAAAGAGGGATAAATCGAAAAGAATATTATAGAAAAATTGATGAAGTATTAGAATTCGCTCCCCACATAACAGTAGATGATGGGGGAGACCTAGTATTCAGAATTCACTCAGAGAGACAAGACCTATTAGACAAAATTATCGGAGGAACTGAAGAAACCACAACAGGGGTGA
>PZKD01000046.1 GCA_003034855.1 archaeon SCG-AAA382B04
TCGTCCACTATGGTTTCCAGAGCGTGGAGCTTGGGAGGCACCCACAAGGTGTATTGTCAAACACTTTAGTCCCGAACGTAGTTCATTTGCCACTTCCCTAGAGTGACATCGCATATGGCTAATCTCCTACCAAGCCCCTTCCTCACGAACAAAGTGAGTTAGGGAGGGGTAGTTGACCAATATTTAGATTTTTTCTTGATTCTCATACATCTCCATGAGTTCACTAACCGTGGTACTCTCGTCTGGAGATTTATCTTCTCTCAAGTTTAAATATCGAGGAAACCTAATTGCTAACCCCTTATCTTCTTCAATTCTATCAAGACCTGCAGTATGAACTGGACTTTTCGTTAACTCAGCTCCTTCCACCTCAACCACTAAATTAGGTTGAAACCATTGTGTAGGCTCTATTTCAGAAACAACTCTAGCAGGCTTGTGATCTATTTCAAATTCCTCCAATTTTTTGGGCAAAAGCTCCAAATCCTCATCTGTAAAACCTGTTCCCACCTTACAGAGGGTTTCGAAAACATCTTTTTCATGATTATATGCAGCACATAAAAGAGCTCCATATGTTCCAGATCTCCTACCTTTCCCAGCTAATGCACCAACAACAGTTAAGTCTAATGTATCACTCAACTTAGAGGTGTAATCTTTCTTCCATTTAATCCAAAGCCATTCACGCGCTCCTGCTCTATAAACTGAGTCTTCATCACAAGATTTAGCAAGAATACCCTCATTACCCCTGTTGATAGATTCCTCAAAAAATTCATCTATTTTGTCCAAATTATCGGTTACAATCCTCCTAGAGAATTTTAAATTATCTGTTTCATCCACTATTTGTTCTAACTTTTCTCTTCTTTTGGGATAACTCTTTTTTAGATAACTCTCTCCTTCAACATACAATAAATCGAATAAAAACAATTTCACTGGGATTTTATCAACAAATTCTTCAATATCGTATTTTCTTTTTCTTCTCATCAATTTCTGAAAGCTCTGTAATTCTCCATCCTGAACAGCAACAGCTTCCCCCTCCATAATAGCTTCATCGATATCAACATTGTCTTTTATATATTCAACTACATCAGGATATTGTTTAGTAATCTCTTCTAATCTCCTAGAAAAAACCCTAACATTCTCCCCATCTTTGTGAATCTGCATTCTTTCTCCATCATATTTTTCTTCAGCAGCAAATTCGTCTCCACCCATCTTTTCTTTAATTTCAGATAGTTTCTTAAGTCGCTGAGCCAACATCATTCTGATTGGTCTCCCTATCTCAACACCAACATCATCTAACCCACTAACACCATCTTCAGCAACCTTTTTTGCGACTAACCCAACATCACTCGAAATGTTATAGATGTGTTCAATTTGAGGCCTATTATCTTTTGAACCAGTGTATGTTTCAGCTAAAGCATCTAGGATTGTCATATCACCCACCCCAAGCCTCAATTTACTTAGAGCTATTCTAGTGATGTACCTACATCCCTTATTGGTGGAATTACTCAACAAGCCAGCTAAGATATTCAATTTTTTGTCTTGAGAACCTGATCCCTCTGCATTAGCAATTTTTAAAAAACTAGAATGAACTTCCTTAAGAGAAAGACCTTTTCTTTCTCCTTTTGTAAACGCCTTAAGTCCTTTTGACCCTTTTTCCGAAGCCACTTCAGCAGCCTCACCCAAATCTCCTGTCTCCCTAAACAACTTTTCAACTTCCTCATTAGAAAGCGAAAAAGCCTTAGCAACACCTTTCTGAACCAACTTTTCACCCAACCCTAACTTGATGTGTTTAAAATCAGCATCAATTTCCCCTAAAAGGAGGTAACAGAGCTTGTCTATAGAGTTAGGAGGAGTATCATTAAATAACTCCTCAAGAATATCAATCATCTCTAATCTAGACTGAGTTTTTTCTAATTTCTCAAAATGCTCAGCAACCTCTGAAAACAAAATTGATTCACTGGACATCTGGAATTCTCCCTCCTAGTTCTTCAGATTCTAAGGCTATCTTCCTTGCACTATAACTGGTTAATTCCTCGATCAAATCTTTTTTTGACAACATTTCTTCTTCAATTGGAATAGAGAAACCATCTATTTTCTCTGCCCCCTCTAAATGAACACTACCTAGAGGGGGTCTTCCCAACTTACCAGGAGGAGTTTGAGAAGGATCTATATTAATCTTACCATCAACTCTCTCATGTCCCCCTACAACATCAACCTCACTCAGTTTCTCATTTAACTGCTCCACCCAAGTTTCCACTAAGGTTCGAGGTTTGTGTTCCGAGACTCTCAGTTTTTTGTTATAGAAAGACATCTTTTTCTCCTCTTTGAAATAAAAATAATAATGGAAGGAGTTCCCAGTCCAAAAAACAAAAGTCTCCTTAACATCTTGCATGAAGTCTTCGCTAGAATTAACTAACTTAGATAATTCATAAGTAAGTTTTCTAGCTTCATCAGCACTAACACCATCACCCCTATCAATATCTAGATAAGCTCTATCTATAGAATCATTTTTTTCTTTATTAGTGGCATAGAAAAAATTAATCAGCTTATTAGGAACAAAATACTGCCAAATAAGTTCCTGTTTTTTATTTAACTCTGAACGAGCACTATCAAGATCTTCAAATTCTTTTCTCTTAAACAAAAAGTCTCTATCAACATTTTCAATAAATTCATCGATAAATAAAGCATCTTGGTTGGTGCCTCTTCTCAAAAAATAGGGAATGTTTCCTGAAGAAAGCCAAACCCGGGTAGCAATTTCTCTACCTCCTAAAAAGTTTTTAAGATACCTACTGATCACTCCGTAAAGAAGTAACAAGTCTATCTCTCCAAAAGGTCTAATTAAATCATCAACCTCATTAACTAAATCCGATAGATCACTCATATTAAAAAATTAGTCAGAATAAAACTTAATCTTGTTCTTCTCTAATTAAGGGTTTGGACAGATGTCTCCTTGCAGTGGGAGGGACTTCGTAAACTTTCTCTTCTAATTCTCTTTCTCTAAATATCTTCACCTTTTTGTTTGCAAATGTGCTACATTTTCTACAACGATATCCTTGTTCTTTGCCGGCACTCTCCATTCTATTTCCACAATCAGGGCAAACAGGGTTTTTTTCTTCAGAATTAATCGCTAAATCGATGATTTTAATCTTTTCAAGATTAATGGTTAGTGGTTTTTTTCTAACACCACCAAAAACCTTAATAGTATCTCCTTTAATCAATTTTCTAATTGTATTTCTAAAGTCCTTTGTAGGTTCGTAAGCTGCACAGTCAATCACATTCCCTGCTTCACCACAAATACCTAAGATAACATGTCCACCTTCAATGGTTTCAGGTTCTCTAACTACCTCTCCTTTGATTATAACTGAAGTATAGGGCTTTATCTTATCAATATTTTTTTTATGTTGTAGGTGTTCATCAGTTCCTTGATTAGTTTTAAATAACTGTTTTAAAACTACTTCCTCTCCCCTAAGTTCTTTCGAAGCCTCGATTATTCTTTCCTTAGAATCTCCTCTAATCCCAAACAGAACAGGACAAGGTGAGTTAGGTGATAAAACCATTTCACTATTTCTCCAATCAAAGTTGTCCCATATAGTGGGAGAATATTTTTTAGATATCTTTTTAACACTATTTTTTTCCAAATCTCTCTCAGTTCCCCATCTCTCTTTTTTCCTATACCCAATTAATTCGAAAGTGTAATCAGAAAAAACATAACCAACAGCACAAACAGCTCCAACAACTCCTTGTCCATTACCAAACTCATAAGCTTCTCCATATTCTTTCGCTAATTCCCTAGCATTTTGGATTTTAACAATTTCTTTAACTGCTTTTTTAGAAAAGTCCCTTAATTCCTCAATGTTCCTGGGGTCATTATCAAAAAAAACAACACCAGAATTAGAGGATTCTTCTCTATATTCCTCAACTAACTCAATAATTTCTTTTTTTAAATTCTCAATGTTTTTTTGTCCTAACTTTAATCTAATACTAAGTGCACCATTACCACGTGTTTTCCACGGGATAGTTGGGTTTAATCTCACCAGCTCTGGCGGACTAATTAAGTTTTTTCTCAAATCCAATTTCTGAAGTATCTGAGAAACAACATAAGTAGAACACATCCCTTTCTGGGAATCAGTATCATCCAAACCAATATGTAATTCACTCATTTTTTGATTCAATCTCTTTCATCCGCTTAGGTTGTTTCCCTTCCTTAGCTGCTTCTTGGATTTCAGGAAAATAATCTTCTTGATAATCCAGATCTTTCCAAGTACACGCTTTCCTCTGAAACAAGAAATGTTTACCCATTTTTTTCCATCCAGTTTTAATCCCTTTGTCTCTAACATTTCCAAAAGAAATTGGGGTATGGAAACAGGGAAGCATTTCGCCATTAGGGGTTATCCACATCCATCTTCTTCCACCAAAACAACCCATAATCTCAGGATCTCGATAAGAATAGGAAGAAGAAACTCTAGGACCCCCCTCTTGAGAATTCTTTTGCTCCATAAAATTATTTAATAATTTATAATTCTCTTCACTCAAAATGTTTTCTTCTTTCATTTCCCATTTTCCACCTGGAACCGCTTCATCAAGCAATAACTCATCCACCCCAATCTCTTGGGCATGAGAATATAAGTCCTCAAGTATTTCCTTTCCAACATTTCCGGGATGAGCAGTGTATTCAACCACACCTAACATACCTTTTTCCACACCATAACTAACACCCTTACTAGCTTTCTCAAAAACCCCTTCAAACCCTCTAAATTGGTTATGTTCTTCTGGATAGGGACTGTCTAAGCTAACATGTAGGTAACCAAGCCCTGCTTCACTCAAATCGTCAACAAACTCTTCATTCAAATTAATTCCATTAGAGATAAGATGAGTCGTGGCTTTGGATTCATCCACATAATCAATAAGTTTAACAATATCATCTCTCAAAGTTGGCTCTCCTCCCTCAAAACTAACGTGATAGGCACCTAACTTAACCGCCTCATCAATAACCTCCTTTAATTCATCAGTAGATAACTCATTATCTCCTTCCATCCCATGAACAATACAATGTTTACAATCACATTGACACTTAGAAGTACTTATCAACATAAGACTCTCTAATGGCCTTTTTCGCAAAAAAATACGTTTCAATTGATTATTAACTAACCTACTGAATGGACCACTAGGTATAGGTGGAACCATACTGCTCAATTTAACATTTTCGTCATCAACTCTGGCAACTTTCTCCAAGGAAGCATATTGATTAAAACCACTAACTACATAATCAACCAGCCATGACAACAAACCACTGCTCACCATCTCTGCTTCTCTATCTTCCACTTCTAATTCAATTTCAAAGCCAGGTCCATCATAAACTTCAAATTTCCTCAATATTAATTCCTCAACAAATAAAAAGCGCCTAATATAAGAAAAAATTTACTAAATAATAATTTTAAAAATTGCTGCAAAATTAATAAGCAGTAACAAGATTGTATAGGTCATAACACCCACATGTGTGAGGTTTATATGGGTCTTATGAGAATCTGGAGAGCCATAAGATTCAAAAATTTTCTTGAATTTAAAGACATTTATCGCTAAATAAATTAAATAAAACCCCCAATTCAATCTAAACACAATCCAAACACCAAATAAAAAAGCAAGTTCCAAGATCGACATAACCAAAGTGAAAGAAATTGTTTGAGAACTAGATAAGGGATCAAATCGAAGAGAATCTTTATCGTGATAGGATAAACATGAGAGAACTACCGCTCCCGCTGTTAGTAATGCAGGAATTGAAAGAACCCTATCTGGACTTATTATAGCAACACCTCCAAGAGCCATGAAACCACTTACTGACCTATAAATCCTTCTTTGTAACTCTGTTAGCTTTTTTAGAGGAGGACTAGCAGAATAGGTTACTCCCCATATTAACATAATAGTTCCAACTATGAAAGTTTCTAAATTAAAAACGAAATATGCTATACCAAGGGTGAGTGTGGTTTCAACAATCATAAAGAAAACAAGTGTCCACGGAGAAAGTAGACCCGTTACAAGAGGAAGAGTAGAATTAGGAGGTCCTAGTTCTTCATCTTCTCCAATATACCAATCATAAACCATATCTGCCATTGAAATAACTCTTGTTAATAGACCTGCTGCCAAAATACCAATTACAATCTTCCAGAGAGCAATTAATTCACCTTCCAGCGCCATAAATAAAAATAAGCCAGTACTAAAACTAAGCGCTCCCCACGGAAGCCATAAAACCCTATGAACACATAATAAGGCTAGAAATTTAGCCCTAACCCCCTTGCCTTTGGGACCAGCAACTCCAAAACAGATATCAATACACGAATAATCTTCTTCCTCAACCATGTTTTTTCTCTTTCAGTTAAATAGACTCATCTTTAAACTTTTTGACCAGATAGAAACCACTCTATAATACCTTTTCTAGATAAGAGAAATCATAGAACTTTTCTGGCTTATTATTAACATATCCTAGTTCAATCATCTCTTCAATAACACTATCCATTGCTTCTATGCTATCTCTGATATCTAACTTTGGTTTATTACTTTTTAGTGCTTTTCTAGTTACTTTTCCATTAATGCCAATGTATTTTGAACTCAATTCAGCTGCTTCTTTAGGATTATCATAAATAAATTCATTAGCTTTTTTCAGAGCATCTAAAAAATCAACGACTTCTTCTTCATTGTTTTTCACGAATTCTTCACTAGCGGTTACACTGCAGCCAGGTGACTTAGGCAAAATATCTCCCCCTCTAGCAATAATCTCACCAACACCTAGTTCAACAGCAAGAGTAGAAAAAGGCTCAACATTAGTCGTTGCATCCACTTCTCCACTCAAAAAAGATAAAACAGCTGCATCGCCACTTGGCATCCTATAAACTTCTGTCTCATCACTAGAAATACCATAATCTTCAAAAAGTTTTTGAGAAGTAATATCCTTCATTCCACCAACTGCAGGTAAGGAAATTTTTTTACCATTTAAATCATCTAAGTTTTGGATATCTGATTCTTTGTTAACAACTACAGCTGTTTCTTCATATCCTGATCCCCCAATCACTAAGAGATCATTTCCTTCATCTCTAGCACTAACAGTTCTAGTCCACGGCATTATTGAGAAAGTTAATTCACCTTTAACTAACTGATCAGGAACTAACCAGGCAGTTGGATCAATTTTATAATCATAATCGAATCCCTTGTCATCTAAGTACCCTTTTTCCATAGCAATGTACGCTGGTAACTGACACACACCCCTAATAAGCCCTAACTTGATCTTCAAATTAAATACCTCACTATTTCTTAATCCTTAAAAAATAAAAAAATACCTAACAAACAACATGATTTGAAGTAAATTTAATTTAGTTAAAAAAACTTTAAGCTAATAACTAGATGAATTCAAAACTAAAACATAAGATGAAAACAGAAGCACAAGAAATACTTAAAAAAGCAGAATATGATGTATCAGAAGAAATAAATCTTTATCCAAAGGTATTTGATTATGTTGCTAAAAAAGACGATGTTAGAATACTACTTAAAACTTTATTAGACATAAATAACATTAGAAAGTCTTTAGCACAGAGATTAGTAGAAATGTCTAGATTATTACTGGCTACTCCTTTCTTGATAGGAAAAAAGAACAAGGGAACTGAGATGGAACAAGGAGTTATTTATGAGAGACATGGAATAAAATCAATGGCCCCTAAAACATTAAGAGACATCTTGATAGAGGGAGTTCCACCATTAGTTTATGCAGCTCCAGGTGGTAGATATGCCAACATAAATAGTAAAAAACTTAGAGAAGAAAGAAAGAAAAACAATCTCTCTCGTGGCGAATTAGCTTTGAGGTTAGGAGTTTCTAGAAGCACAATTAGAAAATACGAAGACGGCAAAGATATTTCCGTTGAAAAAGCAGTTAAACTGGAAGAGATCTTAGATGCCCCCTTGTTTGAATCTCTTGATTTATCATATTCAGAGCAAAATGAATTTAATAAAACCAAAAGGGAAATAAACAACCCTATACTCTTATTGTTATCTTCAATAGGATTTGACGTTTCTCCAACTAAAAAAGCACCTTTTAAAGCTCTTTCAGAAGCTGAGACCAATAAGTTTTTGACAGGGATAGAGGAATACAATAAAAGACTAAAAAAGAAAGCAACAGTAATTAGCAATGTTTCTGGTGTGGTTGATTACAAGAGTTTTATGGTTATAAAGGAAAAAGAGAAGAGTAATAAGTCTAAAATAAAAGATACTCCTCTTTTGACTGAGGAAGAGGTCGAGAGAAGAGATTGTTTAGATGAGATACTAACTTTAATCAAAGAAAGAGCGTAAGTTTTTTATAGTAAGACTATCCATTATTTTTTGACTTACGTAGTTTCCAAAAAATACGTAGGGAGGTAATATAACTTATGTCGATGAGACAACCTGTTTTCATCCTTAGTGATGATGCCGAAAGAACACAAGGAAGAGACGCACAAGAGAACAACATAAACGCTGCAAAAGCAGTCGGAGAAGCAGTAAGAACAACCCTAGGACCCAAAGGCATGGACAAAATGCTGGTGGACTCACTAGGCGATGTAGTAATAACAAACGATGGAGTAACAATACTCAAAGAAATGGACATCGAACACCCAGCTGCAAAAATGGTAGTAGAAGTAGCTAAAACACAAGAAGACGAAGTAGGAGATGGAACAACAACAGCAGTAGTAATAGCAGGAGAATTACTAAAACAAGCACAAGATCTATTAGACCAAGACGTTCATCCAACAATAGTTGCATCAGGATACCGATTAGCCGCAAAAAAATGTCAAGAAGTACTAAAAGATGAAATTGCCCAAGAAGTAAACATAGAAGATGAAGAAACTCTAAGAAAAGTTTCAGAAACCGCCATGACTGGAAAAGGTGCAGAATCAGCAAGAGACACCCTAAGCGAACTAACAGTAAAGGCAATAAAATCAATAGCAGATAAAGTAAAAGATGGATACGAAGTAGATACAGATTATATAAAAGTAGAAAAGAAAGTAGGCGGAAGAGTAGAAGATTCAGAACTAATTGATGGATTAATAATAGATAAAGAAAAAGTTCACCCAGGAATGCCAAGCTCAGTAAAAGAAGCCAAGATCGCTCTAATAAGCACACCAATAGAAGTAGAAGAAACAGAAGTAGATGCAGAAATACAAATAACAAGTCCAGATCAACTACAAAACTTCTTAGACGAAGAAGAAGGAATGCTCAAAAAGAAAGTTCAAAAAATCAAAGAAAGCGGAGCAAATGTAGTTATATGTCAGAAAGGAATAGACGACATGGCACAACACTACTTAGCAAAAGAAGGAATCCTAGCAGTAAGAAGAGCCAAAAAATCAGATATGGAAAAACTAGCAAGAGCAACAGGAGCAAACGTAATCTCCAACCTAAACGAAATTGAAGATTCAGACCTAGGAAGCGCAGGAAATGTAAGAGAAAAGAAGGTTTCTGGAGACGATATGCTATTCGTAACAGAGTGCGAAAACCCAAAATCAGTTTCAGTTCTTGTAAGAGGAGGAACTGAACACGTCGTAGATGAAGTAGAAAGAGCATTTCAAGATGCACTCAGAGTAGTAGCTGTAGCAATAGAAGACGGAAAAGTAGTAGCAGGAGGATCAGCACCAGAAGTAGATTTAGCACTCAAACTAAGAGACTATGCAGCCTCAGTAGGAGGGAGAGAACAATTAGCAGTAGAATCATTCGCCAATGCACTTGAACTAATATCAAGAACCCTAGCAGAAAACGCAGGACTAGACCCAATAGATACATTAGTAGATCTCAGAAGCATGCATGAATCTGGTGACATGGCAGCAGGACTAGATGTCTTTAGCGGAGAAGTCATAGACATATGGGACGCAGGAGTAGTTGAACCACTCAGAGTGAAAACCCAAGCAGTTGACTCAGCAGCAGAAGCCGCAGTAATGATACTAAGAATCGACGACGTTATCTCAGGAAGTGGCAGCGAAGAAGAAGCCGGTGGAGCACCTGGAGGCGCAGGTGGCCCAGGTGGCGCTCCCGGTGGAATGCCTGGTGGAATGGGCGGCATGATGTAAAAATGGATAAATAACCTTTATCCAATTTCTTTTTCTTTTTTTCGGAAAATTTCTCATTTTTTTTGTATCTTAATCCAATATTTTTTTAACACTGTTAATCAGTTTTAAGAGAGAATAAGAAGAAAATTAATTAATGGAGTTAATTAGTTCTTTTTGAGATAATAGAGAAAAAACAAACTTATTAACCCTGTTAACCAACAGGTGAGGGCTCTAAGAAAAAATAAAAACTATTTTTCAATCATGAATTAAATAAACACTCTCACGCAAGGCATTATAATATTGATTAGTATAATTAGTGATTAGGTAATGTTTAAATAATCTTAATTTAAATAATTTATTAATTAGAAAAAGATGGTATCAAAAAAATATTTATCCGTTTTGGCAACTATCTCATTGCTTGTTGCTGCCCTAGGTTTAGTAGTGGGAACCGCATCAGCTCAACCAGGGGACTACGTTGCACCGGAAAAATGTAAGTCATGCCACTCTAATGCTTATTCCACTTGGAATGAATCAGCCCACGGTGCCGGAGGCCACTTCAGCGGAACAGGGTTAAACGCAACAGCCTCATACGTAACCCCAACTGAATGTGGACACTGCATGCTTGACCAAAAGGCATACGCAGATGCTAATGACCTAACCTACGAAGCAGGAGAAGATTCAAGATGGGTAATAAGCTGTGTAAACTGCCATCCAAATGCGGCAGACCATTCCGCTAATCCTATGGAGATAAAACCAAAAGTAGACTTAAGCGCAGAACTCTGTGGAAGATGCCACGGAAACAGCTCTCATCATCCAGTTTATCAAGAATGGAATGAAACCGCAGATGAAGATTGGGATTCATCTACGATGGCTTCACATTCAGAACCAGCAGAGTCCTTCACAGTCAGAAAACCATGTGCTTCATGTAAGACAACCGATGGAGCAATCGCTAACCTAGAAAAAGAAGGAGTTTACGAATTCAACGAAGAAGAGGTACCTAACGGAGAAAACATCACCGAAACAAGAATAACATGTGTAGCTTGTCACAATCCTCACGAGGCAAAACTAAGAATAGAAAACACATCAAAACTTTGCTCAAATTGCCATAACGCAGAAAATCCTGCACCAGATGGTGAAACAACAGAGGTACATCACTCACAATACGAGACATACAATGGTAGCCACTGGACAAAAGGAGAAGTTAACCTACAGTGCGAAGAATGCCACATGGCTACTAGACCAGTTGATGAAGATGCTGGCGTTTGGAGAGTTACAGGCCATTCATTTGATTGGAAACCAGAGCTTCTAGGTAGCGCTAACTACAGTGGAGCATATCTAGAATCACAAACCTCAATTTGCGGCAACTGCCACACCAGCCACAGAAATCTCGAAGCTGCAGTAGAAGCAACTCAATCATCTGTTAAAGAAAGAATTGAGTCTCTCGAGGCCTTAAAGGAAAGAACACACGAAATCTTGGTTGAAGCAAACAATTCTGAAGCCCTAGCTCTTTACAATAACGCATCCTATTACCCGAGTTTCGTTGAAAACGATGGTAGCTACGGAGTACACAACTCTGGAAGAACACAAGCTTACTTAGATAAAGCACAGGCATTGTTCCTAGAAGCACAAAGAGAAAGCACCAATAGTGAAGTCACTGATCTATCTAATGTAGTCAGTAGCTTAGAAGGAACTGTGCAAACTGTTCAAAGCAGCGTAAGTGATCTAGAAAGCGGCTTAAATAATCTAGAAGGAACTGTGCAAACTGTTCAAAGCAGCGTAAGTGATCTAGAAAGCGGCTTAAATAATCTAGAAGGAATTGTGCAAACTGTTCAAAACAGCGTAAGCGATCTTAGTAGCACTGTTAACGACGTAGAGCAATCAGTTCTACCAGGATACACACTTCCATTAGCGGTTCTAGCATTAATAATCGCTTTAGGAGCAGTCGGAGCAGTTTTCTTCAGAAGCTAAAGCCAGACAAGTTAAATCAACAAACATCTCTCTTTTTTCCTTTTTTTTAACTTCTGTGCCAAGAAGTCTCCTTCCTAACGAGCAAAGTGAGTTAGGTAGGTGTAGTTCACGTACTTCAATTCTTTTTTTGTGCTTTGGAACTAACTAAAAAAAGCATGGCCACCAAAACCGAAACCTATGAAGATACAGATTCTTGTATCCTAGAAGACATTTTTGAACCAGCAGTAAGAGACTGGTGGATAGAGGAATTTGGAGAATACACAGACATAAATAAAGGATATTTTACTCCTCCACAAAAAAAAGCAATTCCTCATATCCATGAAGACAAAAACACATTGATATGTTCTCCAACCGGATCAGGAAAGACGCTGTCATCTTTCGCATCAATATTGAATGAATTATTTCAACTAAACAAAAAAGAAGAACTTGAAAACAGTGTTTACTGCTTATATATCTCTCCCTTAAAATCCCTAGCCAATGATATTCATAGAAACCTAGAAAACCCACTCAAGGGGATCAGAGAAGCTGCCGAAGAAAGAGGAGAAGATTTAGGTAAAATAAGACATGCAATCAGACACGGTGACACCTCAAAAAAGAAACGTTCAAAAATGCTTGATCAAACTCCTCATATATTAAACACAACTCCTGAAACACTTGCAATTTTATTGAATTCACCTAAATTCAAAGAAAAACTCAAAACTGTTAAATGGGTAATTGTAGATGAAATACATGCATTAGCAGAGAACAAGAGAGGAATACATTTATCTCTAAGTTTAGAAAGATTGCAAGATATGGCTAATCAAGAATTTGTTAGGATAGGTTGTAGTGCAACAGTTAAACCTCTTGAAGAAGTAGCTAGTTTTTTAGTGGGAGTAGATAGAGAATACGAAGTAGTTGATTGTAGATTCATAAGAGAAATGGATATTAAACTAAATTGTCCAGTTGAAGATTTAATAAACACACCCTCTGTGCGATCAAGCGAAGAATTGTATGAGAATGTTAATGAATTAATCCAAAAACACAAAAACACCCTAATTTTTACAAACACTAGAAGTGGTGCTGAGAGAGTTTTAAAGAATTTAAGAAACAAATACCCCAACCACTATAATAAAGAAAATTCTGGAGCTCACCATGGCTCACTTGGAAAAGAAAAGAGAGTTGATATTGAAGAGAAATTAAAAACAGGTGAAATAGAATTCGTTACCACAAGTACTTCCCTTGAATTAGGTATAGACATGCCATATCTTGATCTTGTTATCCAAATAGGTTCCCCAAAATCAGTTTCAAAATTATTACAGAGGGTAGGTAGATCCGGTCATGCATTACATCATACAGTAAAAGGAAGAGTTTTTGTTCTAGATCGAGACGAATTATTAGAATGCTCAGTGATGCTAAAAGAAGCTGAAAAAGGATTTATCGATGAAGTGCAAATTCCAAAGAACCCATTGGATGTTTTAGCACAACATATCTATGGAATAGCAATCAACGAAATAAGAGACCTAGAGAGAGTTAAAGAAATAATAAGAAAATCCTATCCCTATAGAGATATCTCAGAAAAAGAATTCAAAAGCGTGATAAGATATCTAACAGCCGATTATTCAGGAATGGAAGAAAAAAACATATATGGCAAAATCTGGCACGATAAAGAAGAGAATAAGATAGGTAAAAGAGGAAAAATGGCAAGAGTAATCTACATGACCAATCTAGGCACAATACCAACAAGCTTTTCATGCGATGTTTACACCCGAGAAAACAAAGAATGGATCGGCAGTCTTGATGAAGAATATTTAGATAAACTAAAAAAAGGAGATGTCTTTTACCTTGGAGGGGAAAAATATGAATTCCGATACAGAAGAGGAGGCAAGATCTACGTAGACCCTACAGAAAGAGCATCTAATGTACCCAGATGGTTCTCTGAGAGATTACCACTTTCATACGATCTGGCTAAAAAAATACTAAAGTTCAAACAAAAAACCAAAAAACTACTAAAAAAAGACAAAACTAGCCTAAAAAACCATTTAGCTGACTTCTCTATCAACAAAAATGCAAAAAACAGCATCCAAAAAATGTTCACAGAACAAATAAAATATGCAACTGAGAAATCAGTTTCAACATCCAATAATTTCTACATAGAAGAATACCACAACAAGAACCAATACAAGAGAAACTATTTAATCCAAAGCACTTATGGAAGAAAATTCAACGACGGATTAAGCAGGCTATTAGCCCACGAAATTTCCAAAAAAACCAACACAAATGTCTCAATAGCTATATCTGACCAAGGGTTCTCCCTCTCAATACCTCTAAACAGAAAAGTTGATTTAAAAGAATTGATAAAAGAAATAGACATTGAAAACCTTAATAAAACTATGAGAAACGCCTTAAAAGACACAGAATTGTTGAAAAGAATGTTTAGAATCGATGCTGTTCGTTCTTTCATGATATTAGAAAATTACAAAGGAAATACAAAAAGTGGAAGGAGACAACAATTCAACTCAGACATGTTAATAAATTTCGCATTAGAAAAAGAAAACTTTGCAGTAGTAGAAGAAACATTTAGAGAAATCCTCTATGACAAACTGGAACTAAACCACATAAAGAGATTCTTAAAAAAAGTGAAAGACGAAAAAATCAATGTAACCCACAATAAAATAGACACACCCAGTCCCTTTATGTTTGGCATAGCAACTCAACAAGCCAGTGACGTTATATTGGCAAAAGATAAAGATTCAATGATAAAGAGATTTCATCAGCAAGTAATAGAAGACATCCAGAATGAAAATTGATTACAAAAACAACGCCTTAATTTTCCCAAAAAAGAAATTTTGCATAATTTCAGACCTACATATAGGGTTAGAGGATAAATTAATAAATCAAGGAATATCCTTTCCCTTCAAAGAGATTGAATTACTAAAAAATAATCTAAAAGAGATACTTAGCTCTTATGAAATTGAAAAAGTGGTTTATAATGGAGACATCTTACATGAATTCAGCGGAGTTCCCTATGCAGTTCCTCAAAAACTTGATAAGATCTTGGCATTAGAAACCCAACATGTCTTCATCAACGGCTCTCACGACACCATGCTTGATGCTTTGCTCGACAAAAGGGACTTCGTTAACCATCAATTCATCCTTGAAGATGAAGTTGCTATAACCCATGGGGATAAAGAGATAGAGGAATTGAAAAATAGAGATTATCAATTATTGGTGGTGGGCCATGACCACCCATCACTTGAGATACATGGAGAAAAAAAAGATTGTTTTCTAAAACAAGAAAAATGTTATAAAAACAAAGATGTTTTAATCACACCAGCTTTCTCAAGATTAAGTGAAGGTATTAGAGTAAATGAACTTTCTTCAACCGACCTTATGTCCCCCTACCTTGAGAGTTGTCGAGTAGGGGATTTTGAAGTAATTATAGAAGTAGAAAATGAAGTATTACATTTCCCTAAACTTAGGGAATTTAGAGAAAAACTCTAGATTTTTTCTGAATCCAAGGTTAAGAGAGACTAGAATTCTTTGATCAGTTCTTTAGCTTTTTCTATTTTTCTTTTTTCTTTTTGTTTCTCCATTCTCCATCTGTTCTCTATCTCTTTCATTACCTTAGAAAGAGGTTTTGCCAAACTATATGCCATCATTGGGCGTCCTCTCTTTTCTCTTTCTATCATCCTTTCCTGGATGAAATCATCTTCTTTGAGACTATTTATAGCCATACTTACCTCTGGTTGACTAAGCCCTGTCGTTCTTTGGATTTGTTTACTTCTTAATTCATCTCCATTTGCTAAAGAGGTAAATGTTTTAGCTACGTTTTTATCCATCCCTAAGTCAACTAGTAATTTAACGAATTTCTTTTCGTTTTCATCTAAAACCATTATTTGTGATTCTTTCATTTTCCTTTACTATTATTGAATCTTTTTTATTAAACTTTAATATAAATTTCTATTTATCTTTTTATATAACTGAAAAAAATATATACGGAACAAAGAAAAATCCCTGAATAGTCTTCTGCCGGGGTGGCTCAGCTGGTAAGAGCGCTGCACTCATAAGGAAACTCCAGGCCAAAATGAGTTCCTAAGACATGCAGAGGCCACGGGTTCAAACCCCGTCCCCGGCATTCTGAAAGTAGGTTCAATCCCCTTCTTAACTTACTTTTATCATTAAGCACCTGAGCTGTGGTAAGAAAAATAAACTAAAAGAAGGGTGGGTTTGGTAAAAAATTAAAGAACGAGATGGTTACTCGGGTTCCTTTTTGCCTGAAGAGATAGTTTCCCACTCTCTTTGTTCTCTTAGTGATTTTCTGATAGCTTCTTTTGCGAATTCGGCTCTGCTTGAATAACCTAGTTCTGGATGTTGTTCTATGTGTTGATCAATTTCTTCAACTAATTCTATTGGTAAGTTAATGTTTTTGTATCTTTTGTTCATCTTATTACTAAATTAGTTGAATGGAGAACATAAAATTTTTGATACGAGTGGCATATGTGTATTAGGAGAACATGTCTCTCATTGCAGGATACATCTCCATCAACTGCTCTTCAGCCATCTCTTCATAGAGATTATACAAAATACCAACTGTTAGCAAAATACCTGTACCACTAGCATTACCTAACGTTCCCAAGAAATTGGCTAAAGCAGCAATCACTCCCAAAGCAAAACCACCTATAATTGTGACCTTAGGAATATATCGGTCTAGAACTTTTTCAATAACACTAGTATTCCGCCTAAATCCAGGTATTTGCATACCACTACCACTAATCTGGTCAGCAACATCACTAGAAGCCATTCCAGCAGTTCTTACCCAGAAAATAGCAAACACAATTGACCCCATAATGAAAAACGATAGGTAAGCAATCACATGTAAGCCAACCTGCCATCCCGTTATAGTTGGTATTTGCCGCTGAACTAGAGCTGGAATCCAATCACTAGGTCCTCTAATAGTTGAAAAATAGTAAGCCAAACCACTAACTGGTGTTTGGCCAGTCTGCCCTGCAAATTCGCCAATAAAAGAATTATGGCCTATTAATGGAATATTACTCTGCCACAATAACATTCCCATCAATTGAACATTTGCTAATAAAGCTCTTACAAGTATGATTGGTAAAACGCTAGCATATATTAATTTAATTGGATATTTACCTCTTGCTCCTCTAACATTTCCATGTGAGAGCGGAATCTCTACTCGAGTACTCTCAAAGTATATAACAACTATAAACACTATGAGTGTTCCAATTAAAGCTAGTATTCCACCATTTAATAATAGGTTCTGAAGACCTGGTAATGAGAGTATTTGGTTTAAGGTTTGAGTAGAAAATATGGTTGCTAACTTTGGAATTAAACCAACTGGATAAGCTTGGTTTGCTGGGATTTTCCAAAATACTAATCCCTGGATTAGTTGCTGGGAAACTCCTGCTACAATGAAAAGACTAACTCCGCTTCCAACTCCCCATTTACTAACAATCTCATCCAAATACATAATGAGGAGTCCCCCAGTCACTATCTGGGCAAGCAATAATAACCTAACACCTTCTAGTGGAATTCCAAGCGCTTGAGCTATTGAGGCATTTGGATTTAAAAATCCACCATACAATTGGGGAATTGCCATTACAAAACAGAATACAATGACCAAAAATTTCTGAAAAGACTGATAAATGTGTTTGTCTTTTGGATCTGATAAATCAAGAGCTATTAGACCCGATCCAGTTAGGAGTTGTAGCACAATCCCTGCATCAACTATTGGACCAATACCAAGTTGCATTAATGAGCCTTGTTGCCCTGCTAAGATTGCTCTATAGTAGGTGAAGATATCAATGCTTTGACCTAATCCAAATAATGGTACATTTGTCAAAACAAAATAAATCCCTAGAACTCCTAGAGTCCATAAAAGTTTTTTCTTAAAATGAACGTGTTTTTTAGGTCCTCTTACTGAGGGAATCTTATCAAAAATTGGTATAAACTTTTCAATATAACTGGACATTATATCACTGCTTGACTATCCAAACTTATCATTTTTAACTTAAATATAATTTCTGCTTCGTTCCTAGGAAAATAGGTCTGTTTGATTATCCTCTTCTACTTCAGTTTTTTCAATATCTGGTTCTTCGTCTTCAAGATCAGCCTTCCATAAGGAAGATGGGTCATCTATCCCGGCTCCCCCATGTCTAGTTATTTTTTCCCTTATATTTGCACTAACAGCGGTGTTGATGGCGCTTCCACTGATTAATGCCTCACCAGTTGACAATCCAGGTAACATATCAACTAATTCCTTACTAAAGCTTTCTAGAGATTCTTTAACGTGGTTTTGATCAACAGGATTTATTAATCTCATCGTTATTTGAGTCATACATTGGGACAAAGCATCGGAATCAAGCTTACTTGGTCTTTGCGAAACCAAACACACTCCAACTCCAAATTTTCTTCCTTCACTCAGCACTTTCTTGAGAATGTTTTTTGATTTAGCTTCTCCTGAAGCAGGAGTGAATCTATGTCCCTCTTCTATCACTGTAAAAACGGGATAAGGCAGTCCTTGTTCATTGCTCTTAACTTGGTTTTTAACTGTTTTTTTACGAGCTTTAAAGGTCTTTCTTAAGAGAACACTAGCTATTAATTGTTGATCTAATTCCCCAATATCCGATAAGTCAAGGACAGAGATCTTCCTCGGCTGATACAATTCATCAAGATTCAGTTTGGTGTAATTCTGGAAAAACTTTTTATTAAGAATGTTTTTACTATACCTCCATTTTATGCCTTCAATAGAAGACGAGTGTTGAGGTGATTTAATTAGTTTTTCACCTTCTTCATTCTCTAGACCCATCACCTCATCTAATAATTCTTCTTTAGTGAATTCTTTGCCTCTAACATTATTATAAGTTTTTCTCAGATAGTAACGCATTTTACTACTCATATTCCCGTCATCGATTATACTAACCAATTCATTGAAAGTGAGATCATTCACTTTAACCTTAATATCTTCATCATCAAATACCTCGACCCTAGGTAATGTTCCATCACTGTAAGTGAAATCCTCTAAAACCCCTGTTTCATTAAGTTTTTGTTTGTCCATTATATCTGCTAGTGTCCTGTATTCCCCATGAGGATCTAATACAACTGCGGAAGCACCATTCTTGGCCTTAAGCATCTCTTCCAGCAAAACTCCTATTGTATAAGATTTTCCACTACCAGTACTCGCTAAAACACTCAAATGTGTTGATACAATATCAGAAACATCGAGAACAACTTTCGTATCCGAATTAATAATTTTCCCAATTGTAGCGCTATTGTCATAACCATCTTTCTTTTTATTAATTTGACTCAATATGCTAGAATCAGCTTCAAAAACAGGTGTTCCAGAAATAGGAGAAACCTTTGGATTAATAAACTCATTTAACTCTTCATCAAAGTAACCAACAATTTTAGCATGAACTCTAAATTTACCTATATCTTCTAAATCAAAACCAACTCTTTTAGCAGCTTCTCTTGATTCAAAACTAGCGGTTAAAAACTCTGTTGGAATTTTTTCTATAGTTTCTGACTCCTTAATTCTACACAAAATCTTTCTATTTAACTCACTGTCATTGTAAAAAACGAAACTACCTCTAGCAATTCTTTCTTCAGTGATAAAGCAAACTATGTTTTTTTCAGATGATTCAACAACTCCAATATTTTTCACTATTTTATCCTCCTTGTATGTTTTTTAAGTGCATCTATCAATTTCTTAGTCTCATCTGAATCCCTGAAAGCTTTTTCTAATTGATCGAGTATCTTAACAATTATCTCAGGCTCTATTTTTTCAAAATCAATAATGTCAGAATAATATTCGAAACTGAACTCTCCCTCTCTTTTATGAAATTCCCTAATATCCTCATCCTCTAGCAAATAAACTTCTTGCTTCAATCGAGGTGGTGCTTTAATCTTATAATTCTCAGAGTTCAATTCTCCAATGCCAAGAACCTTAAAAAATGCATTTTCCTCACCTAATTCATTAATAAATATGTTTTTACTGGTCTCTCCAGTTATTTCGTTAGCTAGGTAATCATCTGGGACATCCTGAATATGTCCAACAATTGCTCCAATAGCTGAATCATTAACCCTTATAAATGAACCAATTGGCACATCTCTAGCTTCTTCCTTATCTGCTGCCCTCACCAACCACTTATCATAATCAAATATCCTGTTTATCTTACCAATATACATCTTGTTTCCCTCTACCCTTCCTAATTTCTTTTAAACTAATATTACCACTACTTATCTCCCTAACCATTTTTTGAAAGGTTTTTTCTTCACTATAAGTTATAACTGCCTCTTTGTGTGCCTTATTCAAAATCAATGGATAACCATCTCCCTTATATGCCTCACACCTGATTATATCTGCAACTTCTTCTATAATACCTTTCTCAAAACACCATTTAGGTAATTCAACCCTACAACTAGAACCTTCACCTAAGTTTATATAAAAGAAGGTTATTCTATCTTGGAACTCACCATAATTAGCTAAGGCAGGAGTTTGATTAATACTGGTCTTGTCATCTCTATGACATGTGAATAGTTCGGTTCTATCTCCTCCTTCTAGTAATTTGTCAATCAAAATTGCATCATAAACTTTATCTTCTTTTTCACAAATTCCTGCTTCATCTAGCATATAGGTTAAATCACAACTATAACTTGTGTCAACAAACCCTATCACAGGAACATTGTTCTCCCTTGATTTCTCTAATAAGGAGGTTATTTTTTCTAGATATTTATCTCTCAATTCTTTTTTCATTTTATTAATGTGAGATAAAACCAGAGGCCCATCAATAAATAAGTAACTATTAGGATAGTCTTCTTTTAGAAAATCAATCGAAATTTGTCGCTCTAACTTATCTCTCTCCGCATTTATTAGATCTTTAGAAAAAGAATAATTACTTCCCAACTCAAAGTCCTCTGGAGTTATTATAGAAATTTCCTTCGTGAAGAATCTCTCATTGTTTGAATAATCATTACCTACTAAGACAGAATTTACTAACCCAATAGGTATATCATAATTTTTTTGTGGCGAAATTTGACTTCCATCAACCCCTCCAATAATCTTTTGTTCTAGAGATTTTGAAATCCAATCATCCAAATCATCGAATTCAAATTTTTTAACAAAATCTCCTCCCTCTAAGGGTTTTGCACCACAAAAACCAGTTAAGTCTTTTAACTTATTTGAATCAAGATTTTTTATCTTTTTTAAATAAGAACCTATTTTTCTCTTTCTTTTTGATTCAAAATTTTTTATTTCATCTTTTTTGTTCCTTAATTTTCTTAGAACTTCCTCTCTCCTAAGAGGCATTATAAACCACCTTCTTTAACTTTACTAACACCATTTTGCTTCACTATTTTTGTAACATCTTCTATTGCAGAATTAAATGTGTCATCATGTGAGATAACAAATATTTGATTAAACCCATCTATTTGCTGTATTTGATCAGCCAACTTCTTTCTTCTTGTTTCATCCATGTTTACTGTAGGTTCGTCCAAGAAAACAATTTTACTGTCACTTATGGTTTTTAATAAAGATAACCTTACTGAAATAGCTGCAGCCATTTTTTCTCCACCACTTAGTTGATTAAAAGCCTTTTTTCTCCCCCCTTTCTTGATGATTATCTCGTAGTCTTTATTCCAAGTGAGATTTTGGGTATAATCATTAGTTATTTCTTTATAGAATTGGTCTGCTTCCTGAGTAATTTTTTCTACAAATGCTTTGGCAATGTGTGGAGCTGCATCTTTTAAAATTGTTCGCGAGAAATCAAAGAAATCATAAAAATCAGAAACCTCATCAAGCTCTTCTTCTAGCTTTATATTTTTTTCTTTAAATTGTTCTAATCGATCTATATCACTTTTTAACTCATCTAGTAAATTATTAGAATTCTTTAGATCTGATTTTAGAGAAACAACTTTTTCTCTAATCTTTTTTGTTTTATTACTCATCTTTTCAAGCTTATCTGGAGAAAAATCCTCAGATTTTTGTTTTATTTTTTTATTTAGCTTTTTCTCTTTCTCTTTTACCTTCTCTAGTTGGTTTTTGGTGTTTTTGAGTTTATCCTTTCTTTTGTCTAATAACTCAGCAGTCTCAATTTTTCTATCATATTTTTTAGCAGATTGCTCTAATCTATCTCTTTTATCTTCTAATGAAACTAATCTACTCTTTAAGTCCTCAAAATCACTAATCTGTTCTTTTAATCTATCTAACTCAGTTTCCTTCGAGTCAATTTTTTTATTTAACTTCTTCAGCTCTGATTTAATTTTTTCTTTATTCTTTATCTGGTCTTTGAGAAAAGCAACACGTTCTTTGGGATTATAATCAAATTCGTCAATTTTTTTGTTTATTCTTTGTTTTTCATCATCCACAGAGTCTAATTTATTACTTAATTCACTTATCTGTTGATTGAAATAATGTTCCATATCATCTATTGATTTACATTCAACTCCCTCAAAGATAGGGCAAACACCTTTTTTAGGAATAGATTTCTCTTTTTTTTCTTTTAAATCCTCAACTTTGTTTTTTAAAGACTTCTCTTTAGCTAATAAGTTATTTCTTTTATCTTCCAAATCTTTGAAAATACTAATATCGTCCTTAATTTCTTCTAGTTCTTTTTCATATCCCTTGACATCGTTTAAGTCGTCTTTTATAGAATCACGTTTTCCTTTTAATTTAACTAAGGCTTTTTCTATCGAATTCTTTTCGTCTTTAAGTTTTTCTAGTTTTTTTCTTTTTTGTTTAAGATCTTTAAGAGTTTTCTTGACTTTCTCGAATTTTTTCTTATCTTTTTTATTAGAATCAACTATCTTTTTTGCTTCTTTAGATCCTTCCAAATCAGACTTAATCTCTTTCTTCTTTTCTATTAGGTTTTCTTTTTTATTTTCTACTTCTCTAAGATTATTTTTAAATTGCCTAATCTGCTCTTTAGTTTCTTCTAGCTCTTTTTTATTTTCTTCCAACTTTTCCAACTTTTCACGGGATTTTTCTAGTTTTTCCTTGTAATCATGAATTTTTTGCACTAAATTCTCTTTCTTCTCTTTCTTTTGATCTAAATTAGATGTTTTAGCTCTTAGTTCTATAATTTTGTCTTTAATTTTTCTTTTTTCTTCTTCAATGTTCTGTAATGGACTTCTTAGGTTATCAAAAGCTTCTCGATATTCATCCACACCAAGAATAGGGTCAAAAATCTTTTGTCTAGCTGATTTAGACTCAAGAAAAGAAGAGGTAAACTTACCTTGAGGAACACCAATTGCATTTGAAAATACCTTATCTAATTCATTCCGGTGAACAGAAACAATATTCTCAGAAACCCATTTTTTCACATCATTCACACCTGAGACAATTTTCTTTTTACCACCCCCAGAAGTAACTAGATGATCAGAGGCATTACATTTTCTAGTTACCTTGAAATCCTTTCCGTCAATAGCCAAAGAAACAACCACTTTACCCTCATTACTTCCTCTTCTAATGAATTTTTGTTGAGAAAAAGGCAAATAATCGAACAGCACATACCCAACAGCTTCTAAGATAGTAGTTTTACCAGCTCCGTTTTCACCAGCAATTGCATTTACTCCTTCTTTAAACCGAATTTTTTCTTTCTTATAAGACTTTATGTTTTTAAGAAAAACACTCTCAATCTTCAAAACTAATAGGCCTCCTTCCAATCCCAAGTTTTTTCATCTTCTTTCTCTTTCCTCTCTTCCTTTTTTTCTTCTTCACAATGCTCTAACTCACTAAAACAACTTCTTAATCTATCGATAATATTTTCATCATTAGATCCCTCTACAGCCATATCTTTAACTTCAACCAATGCATCCGTGATTTTATTGGCACCACCACCCAAATCAGGTCTTTGTGCTCTAACCAAGTCCTTTAAAACTTCTTTCTCAATTTCTTTCTTTTTACTAATATCTAAATCATCGAAATCAATTTCTTCTCTTTCTGAAATTATTTTAGAGTTAGTATGAATAGATTTATTACTAAAAAATTTTTTAGATTCCTTAATAGGTAATTCACTTCTTTTAAACCTCAAATTGCCTTCAAAAACTAAATTAACAACCGGTTTCTTGTTAAAGTCCTGAAAATCAACTTTTTCTACCTCTTTTTCAACATTACTTAAAACACTACCAGGGGAAGCATGATTTTCTAAATCAATTCTAATATTTACAAATGGCCTTTTTGAATCAACTTCTAATAATTCAGATTGATTGTTCTCAAAATACCAAAAACCACTTGGGTAGCCTACCTCATCCATTTTCATAGCTTCTAAACTGCCAGGATTAAACACCCATTCTTTCACTTCATAAGCGATATGGTAATGCCCTAGAGCAAGATAATCAACAACATCTTTCAAAGGCAATAGCTTGTCATAAGAATACCCTTCTCCCAAATTAGCTTCAGTCTGATCATCTAACCCAAAATGCATCATCAAAATACAAAAATCTGCATTTTCTCTCTTTCTATTAACTAGATTTATCTCCTTTTTTATCTTAGGAATCAATTCTTTAGTTCTCGCCCCTACATATTTAACTCCAAAAACCCTAATAAGAGAACCATTTATCTCTAACTCTCTAAAATCCCCTAAAATATCTAAGTAATCATTTGAATTAATTTTAATAAGATCTAAAAGACCTTGATAGTCCAAAGCCTCTAACCAACTCATACCTTCATTGTAGTAAGCCTTGTCGTGATTACCCTCTATAGCAAAAACCTTAACATCATTTTTAACTAAATCCTCCAACACTTCATACGATTGGGAAAAAGTCATCGCATTAATATTTCTATCATCAAAGATATCACCAGAAATCAAAAAGAAATCAACATCCTTTTGTATTGCATAATCAGCTACCTCTGCAAAAACATCACCATAATCCCTAAACCTCTCAACTAAACCATATTGCTGATAACCAAGATGTAAATCAGCAGTGTGAACAAAACTAAATTCATTCATCTCAATTACTCTTACTATTATTGTTTTAATATTATCAATAAATTATCCATAGGGATAAGTGAAACAAAAAAACCTATTAACGAAAGAAACCCCAATAATATATACAAAACTCATTAGTGATACCAATATGTTAGATAAAACAGAACCCCCAACTCATTTAGCAATAATACAAGATGGAAATAGAAGATACGCACTTCAGAAAGGTCACTCAGCATATAAAGGCCATGAAGAAGGGGTTGAAACCACAGAAAAAATATTGCAACTATCAAAGGAAGCTGGAATAAAAAATTTAACAGTTTATGCTTTCTCTACAGAAAACTTTAGGAGAAATGAATCAGAACTCAATGATTTATTCGAATTATTTAAAAAAGAATTCGAAAGAATACCCACTAATGAAAGAATCCATGAAAATGAAATAAAAATAAGAGTCATAGGCGACTTAGACTTGATGTCTGAAGAAGTGAGAGAAGCAGTTAGAAAGGCAGAAAAGTCAACAGAAGACTACGATAATTTTAATTTTAACATAGCCCTGGCATATGGTGGAAAAAGAGAAATAAGAGACTCAATAAAACTATTATCAAAAAAAATAAAGCAAGGAAAACTAAAAGCAAGTGAAATAGATGAGAAAACATTTCTAAAACATCTCTACCCCCATAATCCTTCGAATGAAATAATACCTGAAATAGATTTACTAATTAGAACAGGTGGGGAAAAAAGACTTTCAAACTTTCTCTTATGGAGATCCATAAATGCAACAGTTTATTTTTCCGATGTATATTGGCCTGCTTTTGGAGAAAAAGAGTTCAAAAAAGCATTAGCAAGATACCATAAACTCAAGGAATAACACCCCCCCTAAACGAAAGGTTTATGTAGATACAAAACAACATTTTTGAAGCCTACAGAGAATGAAGATAGTGAAGAAAAAGTGAGAGATTATCGGGAACAAAAAGGCAATATCAAAAGTTTTATTAGTAAATAAGAAATTTACAATTGTTACGTTTCAAACATTCTCCAAAAATTGATGAGGGTTTAAGTTAGCCGCCGCGATATATTGGCGGAATCCTTGGATCTGATGTAGGTTTTAGTAGATCGGCATAACTTTGATTGGTGGAAGAGGCTTCCCCGCCTCTTCAAATTCTGGTTGATCCTGCCAGAGGCCACTGCTATTGGGATCCGATTAAGCCATGCGAGTTATGGGTTTTTTGTGAACCCGGCAAACTGCTCAGTAACACGTGGATAACCTACCCTTGGGATCGGTATAACCCCGGGAAACTGGGGATAATACCGAATAGGTCATAGGTGTTGGAAAACCCTATGACTGAAAGGCTCCGGCGCCCAAGGATGGGTCTGCGGCCGATTAGGTTGTTGCTAGGGTAATGACCTAGCAAGCCTATAATCGGTACGGGCTCTGAGAGGAGGAGCCTGGAGACGGACTCTTAGACACGAGTCCGGGCCCTACGGGGCGCAGCAGGCGCGAAACCTTTACAATGTGCGAAAGCACGATAAGGGGATCCCAAGTGCCAGCGCACTGCGTTGGCTGTTCTCTAGCCTAAAAAGCTAGAGGTAGTAAGGACCGGGCAAGACCGGTGCCAGCCGCCGCGGTAACACCGGCGGTCCAAGTGGTGGCCACTTTTATTGGGCCTAAAGCGTCCGTAGCCGGTCAAGTAAGTCCTTTAGGAAATCTGGTGGCTTAACCATCAGGCGACTGAGGGAAACTACTTGGCTTGGGACCGGGAGAGGTTCCGGGTACCTCAGGGGTAGGGGTGAAATCCTGTAATCCCTGGGAGACCGCCTGTGGCTAAAGCTCGGAACTAGAACGGGTCCGACGGTGAGGGACGAAAGCCAGGGGCACAAACCGGATTAGATACCCGGGTAGTCCTGGCCGTCAACGATGCCCGCTAGGTGTAGGCCGTAGCACGTCTGCGGCCTGTGCCTTAGTGAAGACGTTAAGCGGGCCGCCTGGGAAGTACGTCCGCAAGGATGAAACTTAAAGAAATTGGCGGGGGAGCACCACAACGGGTGGAGCCTGCGGTTTAATTGGATCCAACGCCGGAAATCTTACCGGGGGCGACAGCTGAATGATTGCCAGTCTGAAGGGCTTGCTTGACTAGCTAAGAGGAGGTGCATGGCCGCCGTCAGCTCGTACTGTGAAGCGTCCTGTTAAGTCAGGCAACGAGCGAGACCCGCACTCCCAGTTGCCAGCAGATCCAGTTTACTGGATGCTGGGTACTCTGGGAGGACAGCCCCTGCTAAGGGGGAGGAAGGTGCGGGCGACGGTAGGTCAGTATGCCCCGAATCCCCCGGGCTACACGCGGGCTACAATGGCCAGGACAAAGGGTTCCAACTCCGAAAGGAGGAGGTAATCCCGGAAACCTGGTCTTAGTTCGGATCGAGGACTGAAACTTGTTCTCGTGAAGCTGGAATCCGTAGTAATCGTGCCTCAAAATGGCGCGGTGAATATGTCCCTGCTCCTTGCACACACCGCCCGTCAAACCACCCGAGTGAGGTTTGAGTGAAGTGGTAGTTGAGAATGCTATCTCTGAATTCAAGCTTCGCAAGGGGGGTTAAGTCGTAACAAGGTAGCCGTAGGGGAACCTGCGGCTGGATCACCTCCTAACGTAACTTTACCTTTACCAATCAAAGTGCCAAAGATCTGCTAAAACCAAAAAAGAGTGAAGGGCCCGTAGATCAATGGTAGATCGCCACCTTTGCAACATAATTGAAGCAAAACAGGTGGAGGCTCTGGGTTCGAATCCCAGCGGGTCCATGATAAATGCACTCAACTAGGTAATAACTAGTTGAGGAAGGGTGGAGCCCAGGAATTGGGGTAAAGAAGCCGTGTGTAGGTGACTGTAACACAGTCCGGACGTTCACTGAGTTTAGTGGAACTGGATTCTGGCACATTAGCCATTCAGTGGATGGATTGGCTCAGGAGCTGATGAAGGTCGTGCCAAGCTGCGATAAGCCCAGGCGAGGTGCACGGAGCCTTAGAACCTGGGATTGCCTAATAGGTCCTCCTGATACTGTTTAGCTAGTATCGATCCCTTATGGGATCGGGAACGCCCTGAAATGAAACATCTTAGTAAGGGCAGGAAAAGAAATCGAATGAGATGCCGTGAGTAATGGCGAAAGAAAGTGGTATAGCCCAAGCTGAATCTTTTTTCGAAAGAAAAAAGAGATGTGGTTCAACTGGATTATAGTCCTAGTAAATCAGAATAGAAGTCTTCTGGAACGGAGCGCCAAAGAGGGTGAAAGCCCCGTACATGATGATTTGTGGACTACCAGTTGGAAAGAGTAGTATGGGTTGGATATCCCGTGTGAATATGGGAGGCATTGACTTCCAAGGCTAAATACATCCTGAGTCCGATAGTGTAATAGTAGCGTGAGTGAAAGCTGAAAAGTACCCTCCAACGGGGGGTGTAAAGATCCTGAAATTGAATGGTGATAAACCGATGCAGCTTTAAAGGAATGATGTGGTTTGAAGGAACTTTCTGAGAGGATTTAGTACGAAAACCACTAACCAGGGTTGCATCGTACGTTTTGAAAAACGGGCCGGGGAGTATATCCTAGTGGTGAAGGCTAAGCCCAATATGGGTGTAGTCATAGGGAAACCAACAAGCCCGCAGCCACCATTTGTGTGGTGAGGGGCGTCGTGTTTAAGCGCGTGAAATCACTGGGATATAACCCGAAACCAGGTGAGCTATGCGTGGGCAAGGTGAAGCGCCGGGAAACCGGCGTGGAGGCCTGTTAGCCATGATGACCTACAAATCTCTGGCGTGATCCACGTGTAGGGGTGAAAGTCCAATCAAACCTGGCAACAGCTGGTTCCTTCCAAAACACCTCGTAGGGTCGTCTTGTCCGAGGACGCCGGCAGAGTAGAGCACTGATTGAGAGGATGGGTCGAGAGACCCTGAATCCCTGTCAAACTCCGAACATGTCGGCTCTGAAGACGACAAGAATCAGGTTATTGCGCGTAAGGCGCAGTGCCGAAAGGGGAACAACCCGGACCGAGGTTAAGGTCCTTAAATGCCGACTAAGTGCTAAGGCAAAAGGGTGTCCCGGACCTTAGACAGCTGGTAGGTGGGCCTAGAAGCAGCCATCCTTTAAAGAGGGCGTAATAGCTCACCAGTTGAGGCCTGGGGCCCCGAAAATGGAAGGGGCTCAAGTCGGCTACCGATACCTCGGGACTCCGAAAGGAGATTCAGTAGGAAGGCGTCCTGCATGGATAGAAGTAGGGCCGTAAGGTCCTGTGGACCGTGTAGGAACGAGAATCCCGGCAGTAGTAGCAGCTAAGTCGGGTGAGAATCCCGACCACCGAAAGAACCAGGGTTCCTCGGCAATGTTCGTCAGCCGAGGGTTAGCCGGTCCTAAGACCAACCGCAACTCGAATTGGTCGAATGGGAAGCAGGTTAATATTCCTGCACCACCCGTGTACGTTTTGTCAGATGAATAACACTTTAGGATAGGTTATTCAGAGCATTCGCTCTGTCTAAGTCTCAAAGTCTGGGGAGAACCGTAAAGGTGAGAACCAGGTGAAGGGATTATGGCGAAAGATAACCAAATCCTAGGGTCCATGAAAAATTCATCTGAAAGAAAGCGGGTGACCGTACCTAGAACTGACACAGGTTCTCTGGCTTAGAAAGCCAAGGTGTGTCGGGCTTACCAGCCTGAGGGAAATCGGCAAGTTAGCTCCGTACCTTCGGAAGAAGGAGTGCCTACCTTGCAGAAGGTAGGTCGCAGTGACAGAGGAGCTCAGACTGTTTAATAAAAACACAAGTGGTCGCTAGCCCGAAAGGGTTAGTACGGCCATTGAATCCTGCCCAGTGCAGGCACCTGAAAATCCGGTACAACGGAGAGAAGGGCCTGTAAACGGCGGGGGTAACTATGACCCTCTTAAGGTAGCGTAGTACCTTGCCGCTTAATTGGCGGCTTGCATGAATGGACAAACGAGAGCTCCACTGTCCCCAGGCTGGATCCGGTGAACCTGACGCTCTGGTGAAAAGTCCAGAGTCTCTCAATGGGAAGCGAAGACCCTATGGAGCTTTACTGCAGCCTGCCGTTGGGCTGTGGTCCCAGATGTACAGAGTAGGTAGGAGGCTTCGACACCCTGCCGCCAGGTAGGGTCGAGCCTTCAATGAGTTTTGTATATATTATTGGGGTTTCTTTCGTTAATAGGTTTTTTTGTTTCACTCCC
>PZKD01000114.1 GCA_003034855.1 archaeon SCG-AAA382B04
ATTTGGCGATGATGGCGAAAAGATTGAGGGTGACGGAACGGATTTAACAATCGCTTCAAGTGGAGTATTAAATCTTGCGGCAGGTGGAACGACAAACCAAGTCAAGGTTACAGACGGGGCAATTTTGCCTATTACAGATAACGATGTAGATTTAGGTAGTGCATCATACGAATTTAAAAACGCTTACTTTGACGGTACACTGGAAGCGGATGCAATAACAATAGGTGGCACGGCAGTCACGGCAGGAGGAGCTTCACAGGGCTTTGCAATTGCAATGGCTGTTGCGTTATAGTATAAGGAGGATAAATGGCACAGGATTTTAGGAATGTTTTGCAAGATGATTTACCAACATCTCACAACGACACCAATTCATTATTATGGACTGGTGGAAATTATGATGCAATTATTGGTATCAGATGTGCAAACATAAGTTCATCAGCAGTTACGGTTGATGTTTACGTTAGAAATTCTAGTACAGACTATTATCTTGCCAAAGGAGCTAGCATCCCACCA
>PZKD01000027.1 GCA_003034855.1 archaeon SCG-AAA382B04
CGACCTAATAAATGAGAGGGTAAAAAACATAAAGGGGGAAAGAAATAGAATCGAGGAAACCTTCCCGGAAATCTGTCTTCCCAGTAATACAAACTTCCTTCTCATGGACGTCGACGCTCGAGACAAACTGCTGGAAGATGGAATCGCTGTACGGGGCTTCCACGGTGAGTTGGAAAAATATATAAGAGTCACCGTGGGAAGAAAAAAAGAGAACAAAGAATTTATAAACTCCCTGAAGGATTTTTTAAATGATCACAAGCGATAGCGAAGGCCGACGGAGCTGGATAGTCTTCGACATTGACGGGGTTTTAATAGACGTTTCCCCGAGTTTCGACAGAGCGGTAAAGGCTACCGTGGAAAAATTGCTTAGAAAATACGGAAAGCAAACAAAAATCAAAAAGAAGACGATCAGAAAGCTCCGGCGCAAGGGAGCTTTCGGTGACGACTTTAAACTGACCGAAGCCCTAATAGCTGCCGAGGCAAGTGGGAGGGGAAATTTGTTCGT
>PZKD01000115.1 GCA_003034855.1 archaeon SCG-AAA382B04
GAGGAAGGGGCTTGGTAGGAGATTAGCCATATGCGATGTCACTCTAGGGAAGTGGCAAATGAACTACGTTCGGGACTAAAGTGTTTGACAATACACCTTGTGGGTGCCTCCCAAGCTCCACGCTCTGGAAACCATAGTGGACGACCTCACAGCGTCCTCTTTCCCAGGCTGTGCAACATCACTACGGTCTACGCCTGTCCCAACATTGGCGATGGAAACCAACCCACAACATCTACGCGGAGATGACCCTTACGGGTCGTAAAAAATAGTTAAAATAGTTTGTGAGAAATATGAAGAAAGTATTCGTACAAGACAAGAATGGAAAGCCATTGGACCCTACGAATCCTGCTAGAGCTCGAAAGCTCCTTGGACAATGACAGGGCTAGGGTTGTAGAGAGACAGCCATTCACCATCAAAATCCTTGACAGAAAAAAGGAGGATTCTTACACCAAAGACACAACTTTAGGAATCGACGCTGGTTACTCAAAAATAGGGTTCTCAGCA
>PZKD01000048.1 GCA_003034855.1 archaeon SCG-AAA382B04
GTGAGGGCGTGCAAAACCCCAACCTCACAAAGCTTCCTATCCCCGGAAGTTCCACGAGAGAGAAGTGTGCCGAGGAAGCGGCCCCGTGACAACACGGGTCGTTGGAGCAGTGAACGAACGGGAAGCCCTCTCCCTTTAAGAAGAAGGGAGGAGGTCACAATGATTGGTACCTTGTTGTGCCTAAATTAAGGATAGAGGTGTTAGGTACGTTAGCTAAAAAATTAGTTGGAATAGACTTCCCAACGTCTCATGGCAAATTTGAACTGAATCTTTATGAAGACGAGGAAACACAAAAAAATCACCTAGCCCTCTTAAAGGGAAATGTCAGAGATAAAAAAGAAGTGTTAGTGAGACTTCATTCAAAATGCTTGACAGGAGATGTTTTTGGATCATTAAGATGTGATTGTTGCTCTCAACTTGATCAGTCGCTAGAAATTATAGATGAAAACGGAGAAGGAGTATTACTGTATTTGAACCAAGAAGGGAGGGGTATTGGGTTAAAATCAAAAATACATTCATACAAATTACAAGATCAAGGATATGATACAGTAGAAGCAAATAAAGAGCTAGGATATGAGCCAGATACAAGAGACTATGAAATAGCAGCGTCAATACTAAAAGACTTAGAAGTGAAATCTGTTAAATTATTATCAAATAATCCTGATAAGATAGATGCCTTAGAAGATAATGGAATTAAAATTACTGAGAGAGTTCCATTGAATCCCAGGGTTACGAAAGAAAATATTGATTATCTTAAAACAAAATCAACTCGATTAAATCACCATATAGATCTAGAAAAAAGTTCAAAACTTACACCTGAAAGAGAAAGGATTTTAAGATTCTTTTCGCGAAAAATAAACGAAAAAAATGGTTTAATCACTCTATTTTATAAACAAAACCTGAATGGAGAACTGATTAAAGAGATAGGACCTCAGGATAGTATGGAAAAAAAAGAATTGAATTTTTTGAAAGGAGACCTAAAAAAAGAACACGATGAGACTATTCAATTTTTAGATAAATTAGAGACAGATAAAAAGAATTTAAACCACTCAATCTTTTTTGAAGCTAATCCAAAAGAAGTTAAAAAAGCAATATCTAAAGATTTAGCAGACCTTTACTTAATCCTAATAAATCCAAACCAAAAAGGAATAAAAGTAAATAAATTTTTTCCTAATATTGATGAACTTAAATTTTCAAAGATTGGAAACCTCTTTGTAATTTACGGAGAAAATAAAAAGAATTCCTTTTCAAAATGAGAAAAGATTACAAAAACTAAATCAAACCAATCATTCGTTTGAAACCAAAAATAAACTTTCCTAAGTTTTATCAAATTAAAGTTTAAATTAATTATTAGCTGAGGCGTTATAATGGAGCCAATACCTTACTTTGATCAGTTTTTTGGATCATACGCTTTAGGATTGACTCAATTAGTTTACTTCTTAGTATCTTTTTTAGTTACATATCTGGTAGGAACTAAAGTAGTGATACCGATAATAGATAGAGTATTAGGAAAATATGATTTAGAAGAACATGCCAGAAAACCTCTAAACAAAATAATAAAAATATTGGTAGTTTTTATAGCTATATCAATAGCATTTGGTTTTGCAGGCTATGGAAACTTTTTAACCTCTCTCGCTACGATAGGTGCAGCTGCAACACTTGCCATAGGGTTTGCACTTCAAGATATAATTAAAAACTTTGTCAGTGGAATATTTATCTTTGTAGAAAGACCCTTTGAGATTGGAGACTGGATTGAATGGGATGAACACAAAGGTATAGTAGAAGATATTAGCTTGAGAGTATCTAGAGTTAGAACCTTTGACAATGAGATGTTGACAGTTCCCAATTTTCAACTAACAAATGGAGTTATAAAAAATCCAGTAGCAAAGGATAAATTGAGAGTAAAATTTGTTTTTGGAATTTCTTATGAAGATGATATTGAAAAAGCTACTGAAATAATAACAGAGGAAGCAAAGAAAGATAATAAGATATTAAACCAGCCAGAACCAGTGGTTAGATTAAGTGAATTAGCAGATTCGTTTATAGGTTTAAAATCGATGTTTTGGATAAAAAACCCAAGTAGAAGCGATTTCATGAAAATAAAATCGGATTATATAAAAAATGTAAAACAACGATTTGACCAAGAAGATATAGAAATACCATTCCCACAGATAGATATTTCAGGCCAAATAGAGACCAAATAAATATGAATGAAGAAGAAGCCATAAGGAAACGTAAATCTACAAGAAAATACAAGGATACAGAGGTAGCTCCTTCGATCATTGAAGAAGTAAAAAAATGTTTTAGTGATTCTGAAACCATATTCGGCTCTAAAATAAAGTTAGACATTAAAAAAAGACAGGAAATTGATGGAATAATAAAGGGAATAGTTGGAGATTACGGAAAAGTAGTCTCTCCTTATTATCTTATCTTCTCGACAAAGGGAGAAAAGAAAACTCTGATAGATTTAGGGTATATAGGTCAAAAACTAGTTCTCCAATTAACCCAAAAAAAATTAGGGACTTGTTGGATCGGAAAATTTGGGGATAAACAAAAATTTAAAGAAAGACTTGATTTATCTGATGAGTGTATCCCCCAAGCGTTTATAGCATTCGGAGAAGCTAAAGGTAACCCCTTTAGAGAAAAGGAACCTAATAGAAAACCACTAGATCAGTTAATTATAAATAAGGACCATAATTCAAAATTTGAAAAAATATTAGAATTAGTGAGATTTGCCCCATCAGCGATAAATGGCCAACCATGGAGATTTGAATTAAAAAAAGATAAAATAAACTTTTATTTAACGAAAAAAGGCTTAGTTAAGAAAGTATTAACCAAAATAGCCAATATAGGAACTCTAAATTACATTGATATGGGGATATGTTTGAGATATGCAAAAATTGGTGCCAAGATTTATAGTAAAGAAATGACTTTTGAAAAATCTGATAAAGACTCTATGAATAACTTGGAAGACATAGTTAGTTTAAAGGAAAAGTGAATAACTAACATACCTCCCATCATTTTTGAATGAAGGTTAGTAAAATTTAACGAACTGATTTGAGTCATTAACTAGGATCTTTTTGGATTGCAAGGATTCCCCTGAATACCTAAAAGACAGAATAGTTATTTCTTCTCCTTCTGTTATCTTCCTTGTTGCCCCTCCATTTATAGAGATTTCACCACTACCAGGGTCTTCATAAAAAGCATAAGTTTCTAATCGTTCTCCCGTATCATTACTTATAACAAGAACTTTTTCATCAGGCAAAATATCTACTTTTTTCATCAAATTCTCATCTATTCCTATACTACCCTCATAACCAGGATTACTACTGGTTACAACGGCTTTATGGATTTTGCTTTTTAACATCTCTCTCATATTCAATCTCCCTAGACGGAATCTATAAAAGAGTTAATTTCCTTAATAATAAATTTTTATTTCAAAAATTAAATTCATTTTCATCGGCGAAATTACCAAAATCACTCATTTCATCATGTTCTGAAGATGTAGTTTGTCCAATGGGTTCATCCTCTTTTTTTGTATCTTTTTTATTAGAACGGTTAATTTCTTCAAAACTAATGAGATCTCCTTTCTTTCTCAGGAATCTATCTATTGCAAGTTGAATTAAAAAAACTAAAAGAAGCAAAATAAAAAATAAATCTGAAAGGATTATTCCTGAGTTCCAAATGAAACTAAATTCCAAACCACTAATTTTAATGCCTGTTGAAAACATTAAGGCAGCTAAAAATGAGATAAAGATTTTTTCTCCAATCTCTTGTCTGTAAGCAAATAAGGAACCAAAAAGGATAGAAGGTAAATAAATTAAGGGATTTTGAAATTTATTTATAAATTCTAGCCCCATCAATGATTTTTCACCTAATAAAAGTGAATTAAGAACTTCTAATATAGATTTAGAGCTTATAATGCCTTTATTGACAAATATTAAACTAATGAACAAACCGAGAACCACTCCAGATATACTTGCTCTTATGACATCTTTCTTAATAGCTATCTCATAAAACGAGAACCCGATTAGGAGTATAATAAAAAAAGAAATTAATTTATAGGTAGAACTATTGATAAATAAAAATCCAAAAAGGATAGATGAACAGAGAAAAACACCAAAGAAAAAAGCGACAATTCCTAACAACTTATCTTCTATCTTCCATCCCATGAAGGTTAAAAAGATACTAATTAGAACTAAGATTAAGGGTAAGTAGTTGTATCCACTAAACGCTGAAATTTTTATCATCGTTTTAATTAATCATACCCATGGACAAAAAATTATCTTATATTGTTGAAAGGCATCCTGATTCTCTAATCCACACTAGACCCCTCACTTTACTGCCCACTCATTATCTTTTTCAATCCAAGCTAAGAAATCCTTGATCAATGCGTAGTCCATCTGTTTTTTCCTCCTTAGAAAAGTAATTAATTCTCCTTTTGGTATTTTTTTACTAAAATCTTCTTTTAGCATCCATCTAATCTCTTGGAAATAATCGATCGGACGTCTTGGTTTAAAAGAGCTAGGGTCGGGGTTAGTTTCAATTATGTAGGATTTTCCACTATTATGACAGGTTATAGATTTCTTCATTCAACCAATCAATTTGAAAGATGGATAATAAAAAAAGCCCACAGAGGTAAGTGAAACTATTCCTTTTTTTTTACTTTAGTTAAACGATAACTAAAGACCTAATCTTTATATAAAAAAATATTATTCTATCCACTCAAAAAAGAAATAGTAAAACAAAATAAGTAAGATTCTTAAGGTAAATACAGAGAGACTTCTTCTACGATGTAGCTCTAATTTCTTCACCTAGGAAGATAAATTTTTATCCTAAAAATTTTTCTACAAAATCTGTAAAAGCACATATGAAGCATTAATAATAAAAAAGCGTTTGAATTGTTAAAATAATTAGTTTCGAATCTTTTTTAGTCAAAAAACTATACTTAAAGATATATCAATAATCAAATTATTTTAAAAAATTTTTTGGTAACAGATAAATAAAACCCTAAAGATACAAATAAAACGGTGTTTTGGAGAAATATATGATCAAAAAACCTAAGTTAGATTCAATCAGAGAAGATTTCCCATTATTAGATCAAAAAACTTATTTAGATAATGCTGCAACCAGTTTAAGCCCTAAACCAGTTTTAAATACCTTTGTTGAATACAATGAAAAATACAGAGCCAATATAGGGAGAGGGGTTCATCACCTTTCCAAAATGGCATCTCATAAGTACAGACAAGCCCATAGAAAGGTAGCAAATTTTATAGGAGCTCAAGAAGACGAAATAATTTTCCTTAAAAACACCACTGAAGCTGTGAATATAGTTTCTCGAGGACTTGAATGGGAAAAAAATGACCATGTAATCGTTTCTAAAATGGAACATCATTCGAACTTATTACCTTGGATTCGTCTTGAAAAAGAGAAAGAAATAAATTTAGAGTTTGTTGATATAAGAAAAGATGGTTCTATTGATATTGAGGAATTAGAAAATAAGGTAGATAAAAATACTAAGCTTGTTTCTATATCACATGCATCTAATGTCCTTGGAACCATTAATCAAATCCAAAAAGTAGGAGAAATTTGTGATAAAATTGGGACTTATTTTTTAGTAGATGCCGCTCAAACAATTTCACATTCACCAATTGATGTAAAAGAAATAAATTGTGATTTTTTATGTTTTTCTGGCCACAAAGCTCTAGCACCAACTGGAACCGGAGCATTATATGTTAAAAATAAAATACAGGGCGAATTAGCCCCACTGGTAGTAGGAGGAGGAATGGTTGAGGATGTTTCTCTTCAGGATTTTAGTGTAAAAGAGGGATACGATACCTATGAAGCTGGAACACCAAATATTGGTGGAGGAATTGCTTTTGGAGAAGCTGTAGATTACCTTTCTGATATAGGAATGAAAAAGATAGAGAACCATATCACAGAGTTAAAAGATTATTTAGTTAGAGAACTAATTGAAATCTCAGATATTGAAGTTCTCTATCCTAATTCTAAAAGGATTGGTGTGATACCATTTCATAACCGTAATGTAAGCTCACATAAAGTTGCAGCCCTTTTAGATCAAGAAGACATAATCTTGAGATCGGGAGAACATTGTAGCCAACCATTACTAAAAAAATTAGGTTATAACGGACTTTTAAGAGCTTCATTGTTATTTTATAATTCAAAAGAAGATATCGACAACCTAATTAGAGCTATAAGAAAATATTAGGAGGGATAATGTTGTTCAAAAAAACAAGAGAAGAGGGAGAAAAAGAATCTAATATAAAAGTTCCTAGAGAGAAACCATTAACCATTAGGATAAATGGTAGAAAACTCACGACAGCAATGATTTCTCCCTCCAACAAAAAAGAATTCGTAATAGGTCATCTACTCTCGCAAGGTATTATAGGAGAATTTGATGATATAGCCTCTCTTAGGATAGAGGACAATGAAGCAAGTGTAGTGGCTGACAATATCCCATTTGAAGAGACTAAAGAAGTTTTGTCAAGTGGATGCGGAGCAGGAGGATTCAGCAAAGATACTATAAAAACTGTTGACTCAGACTACAATTTTTCTCTTGAGGAAATAAGTGATTCAATGATTGAAATACTTAAAGCAGGAGATACTAATGGTGTTCACGTTGCAGGAGTTTTCTCTGATAACGAGAAATTTTTGGCTAAAGATATAGGAAGACATAATTGTATCGATAAAATAATTGGAATTTCGGAATTAAACAATCTAGAATTTGATAAATCTTACATTGTTAGTACCGGTCGTTTATCTTCGGATATGGTGATAAAATGTTCAAATGTTAACATACCTGTTTCCACCTCTCATAAATCCACTACATCACTGGCCATAGAGTTGGCTAAAAAATCAGGGATTTCTCTGATTATATATACAGGAAAGGATAGCTCAATTATGTCTTGTCCAGAAAAAATAAGTTACTAATCAAAATAAGGTTCTCTTCTCATAATAGCTTCATCAAAAGCTTCTTCAATCTCTTTATCCTCAGTTTCTACATAATTGTCATTCCTCATTAGACACGGCTTGAATTTTCCATCACTCGTCACTCTCAACCTAGTACAATTAGCGCAAAACTCTGTGTTATGCATTGGTTTCACAATTTCTACTTCAGCTCCATCAAAGAAATATTTCTTTCGATTATGCATTCGTCTCGTTTCTATCTTTTCAGCTTTTTCTGATAATTGTTTTTCAAGATTACTTAGATCATGGTGATATTTTTTAAATAATTCTGAACCATTTTTTAGGGTGTTAGTATCATGAAATTCTATTAATTGTAAAATAATGTCATTCTCTTTAGCAAAATCTATGAAATCATCTAATTCATTTACGTTAATACTATCCAAAATAACTGTATTTATCTTTATTGGATATAATGGGGAAGAAATTGCTGATTTTATCCCATCCAGAGCATCTTCTAAGTTTCCTCCATTTGTTAATTTCTCATATTTCTCGGGATCAAGGGAATCTAGGCTAATATTGGTTCTATCTAATCCTGCTTTTACTAAAGAATCGACTTTGTTCTTTAACAAAGTTCCATTTGTGGTTATTGATGTATCATCGAGATGGGGAGAAATAGAATCTATTATATCAATCAAATCATCACGGAGAAGAGGTTCTCCACCAGTTAATTTAACTTTTCTAATATTTCGCTTCCTAGCGACATTCACTATCTTCTCTACCTTCTCTTCTTCAATCTCTTGTTCTGAATTAGTTTCTCCTTCGTTGTGACAATAAATGCAATCTAGATTGCATTGTTGGGTTAATGAAAATCGAATGTTTGTTATAGGACGACCGTATTTGTCCCGGGGTAACTCATCCATGATATCTATATTATTAGTCATTGAGCACATAAAAATTATTGAAAAGATCAGAAATCAAGTTCAATTATTTCACCAGTTTTGTCATAGCCTCGAAGACCAGGAACTTCTTCAAGTTTTTCAGAGAACTCATTGGATTTTAATTGTTCTAAAAATTCTTTCATAGTCTCTTTTTCGAAACTATCTTTGTTGATTAAGAAATCATATTCTTCTTCATTTAATTTAATAAAATCGAGGCCATTATCTTGAGCAAAATATCTTGTTCCTATTCCAATGTTGGCCTTTCCAATCTTAACAGCCGAAGCTACTCCTGAATGGGTTTTTGAAGAAATATTATAACCTTTTATTTTTTTCTTGATTTCATCAACGCCAACACCTTTTTTTTCAGATAACTTCTTTAATTTGAGATCAAGTAGTTTTCTTGTTCCAGAGCCTTTGTTTCTATTGATGAATTTAATATCCTTGGTCACCAAATCTGAAATATTATGAGCCTCATGAGGATTTCCTTTTTCTACAAAAAAACCTTGTTCTCTGAGATATCCTTTAATTAAATAAGCGTTACTTAAGTTGTGTTCTTTTAAGAATGGTAGATTGTATTCTCCTTCCTCATTTAGTAAATGAATTCCAGAGATGTCAGGAATGCCTTTTTTCATTAATCTTAATCCACCGCTTGAACCTATATTGATTGATTTAGAGGATCCACTCAATTTTTTCCTAATTATATCAATTCCAATTGAATGACTTCCCATAAACAAAATGTCAGGTAATTCAATTTTTTCAGAAAACAATACAACAGATTTGGTAGTGCCTTCTTCAATGTATTCCTCGTTTTCTTTAATTTCAATAAACCCTTCCGCTTGGGATAAGGAAGTAATTGCTCCTGAACCCTTATTAATTGGGTATAGATAATTGCTTTCATCTCTTTTAACTAATCCCACTGGATGAAAATGCCTTCTACCACTAATGGATCTTATTTTTGTAGAAGTTATAGCATCTAACTCTTTTTTTCTACTATCTGCACCGATAAACTCTCTTAATATGGGATCGACCAATAAATTATAAATTGTAAGGGCAGAAGTAGGGTATCCTGGCAAGCCGATTAAGAGGGAGTCCTTGAACTTAGTTGCTAGAGTTGGTTTTCCAGGTTTTATTGCGACTCCATGAAAAAGCATTTCTCCATCTTCTAGGACGTTATACAATAAATCACTAGAACCTGCTGAGGTTGAACCCGAAGTTAAGACAACATCGTTTTCAGAAATAGCTTTAGAAACATTAGATCTTATTTCTTCCTCATTATCCCCCACTATTCCATAAAAATTTTGGTTTATTCCGATCTCAGCTAATTCACTTCTAATGCTAAATGAGTTAGTGTCAAAAATTTCTCCTGGTCTGAGTTCTTTACCTGGAGGAACTAATTCTTTTCCAATAGAGATAACTCCAATTTTAGGGGATTCAAACACTTTAACATTTTTTTTACCAATAGCTGCTAAAACACCAATATCTCTCGCATTTAAAACATCTCCTTCGGAAAGACCCTTCTCTCCAGCCATGATGTCACTACCTGTGTACATCACATTATCGTCTGGGGCTACAGCTTTTCTAACTTGGATCTTCTCCTCAAATTCGTTTACATATTCAATCATAACTACTGCATTAGCTCCTTCGGGTAAAACAGCTCCAGTTGCAACCTCAATTGATTCGCCTTTTTTCAAGGATAAATTCTTTGTTTCGCCTGGAAAGACTTCACCTATTTTTTTTAATTCTTTAGGAGCATCTTCTTCAGCACCAAATGTATCTGAGGCCTTAACTGCATACCCATCCATACCTGCTCTATCAAAACTTGGCACATCGACATCGGAAAAAACATCCTGTGCTAAGGTATAACCAACACAATCTTCAATTCTTTTTTCATTTGATTTTACTTCAATATTATTTTTAATTCTTTTTTTAGCCTTTTCTAGAGATATAAGGTCTCTAAATTCTATTCTAGTCAAATAAAACAACCTCCACTTTTTTGCCTTTTGCTAATCCCTCTTTTTCTTCTGGAATTATAACCAATCCGTCAGCAGAAGTTAGACTTGTTTGTATACCTGCACCTGATGTTCTGATGGGTATGGCTCTATCGTCTACTAATCTTACCCGAGTAAATGTTTTATACCCAACAGTTGACTCAACTTTTCTTTCTAACATACTCTCCTTTTTAGACTTGGAAAAAGTTCTATTACTTAATTTAAAAAGAGAAGGTTTAGCAAATAGAAAACAAGAAATAGAACAAGCTACTGGATGACCAGGCAAACATATTATTGGTGTTTCTTTATATTCTCCCAATAAAGTAGGTTTTGCTGGCTTCATTCCAATACCATGGGAAAATACCGTTCCAGTTTCCTCTATGACCTCAGCAGTATGGTCTCTGCTACCTACCGAGGTCCCTCCACTGTATATAATCATATCATAATCATCAACTTTTTGAAGCGACTCCAATATTTTCTTAGGATCATCTTCAACAATTTCGTGTTTATCTACATCTGCACCATATTTTTCACACATTAATTGAATAACTAAAGAATTACTTTCAATAACTTCACCTTGGCGAGGTTCTTCTCCTTTAGAAACCACTTCGTTACCTGTAGGAATAACCAAAACCTTCGGTTTTTTATAAACATTTATCTTTTCTATACCAAGGGACCTTAAGAGACCTATATCAAAAGGTCTTAGGTGATGATTTTTTTCGAAAACAATTTCTCCTTCTTCTACATCCTCACCAACAAAATCAACATTCTCACCCGGTGATAAAGCCTTAAAAACTTCTAATCTATTATTATCTTTTTCTACATCCTCTATTTTAACAACGGAATCAGAATCTTTAGGAATGGCAGATCCAGTATGAACTCTTTCCGCTCCTTCTTCTCCAACATCTTTTTTTAAATCTAAAAAAATAGGGCTAGATTCACTGGCTCCATATGTATCTGAGGCTTTAACTGCATATCCATCCATAGCTGATTTATTGAAACTAGGAATAGATTTTGGAGAAATTATAGATGAACTTAAAACCCCATCATCTGCATTTACAATTTTTAGAAGACTTTCTTTCTCTAAAGGCTCAATGGATTCAACAAATTTTTTCCTAGCTTCATTAAATTTTTCTAATTCACGAAAACCATTTTTTTTCTTCATCTAAATCACCATCAGGAGCCCTCTTCTTAAAAAAAAGTTTTAGGGAGGGAAAAAATGAAGTTTCCTTACTTTGCACAGGTATAAACGATGAAAAACCATATATATTTGGGTGTAATGATACAGGAAAAGAAAATGTTGACTAGAAGAGATACTCTCGAACTAAAAAATGGATTTTACTGATAACACTTTTTAAATCTATTTTGAAAAAAGGATGATGAATAACTTAATAATATCTCAAAAAAATGTTTACTATTACCCTCTAGGAGATTTAAATAATGAACATAGAATTAGAAATAGATGGTGAGGATATACCCCTAAATAGATTCGTTAGAAAAGTTTTGAAAAACGTCTTAGAAGGAATCGTTAAAGAACTAGATGGAGTAAGTGAAGACATGGAAAAGATCGAGATAAAACTAGAAAAATAAAAATTTACTTCAGAGGTAGATTGTAAAAGAGTTATTCTTTTACAGAATGGACTGAACTTGCCTTAAAGTTGGCTACAATTTTCTCCCCACTTTTGAGCTCCATTTCTTTGAATGATTTTCTAGTGATATAGGAAGTTAATTTAAAACCACAGTCAATTTTTAATCTGAGCATAGATCCTTCATCTATAACTTCTTTAATTACACCTTTAAATTGGTTTCTAGCACTCGAAGGATTTTTTTGTTTCTTAATAAAAACTTCTTCCGGTCTAATCATTAATCGAACATTAGAACCTTTCTCCAATCCACAAATAGCTTCTATCTGTTTTTTTCCGATATCTATTTTAGCTAAGGAATCTTCCTTTTCCTTGATATTTCCTGAATAAATATTTTCAATACCAACAAATTTAGCTATTTCCTCATTCTTGGGTTCATAAAAAACATCTTCAGGTTTGCCGGTTTGAACTATTTTTCCTTCCATCATAATGGCAATTTGGTCAGCTAAATACATAGCCTCGGATTGGTCATGAGTCACGTAAATAGAAGTCAACCCCATATTCTTATGCATTTCCTTTATCTCTCGCCTCATCTTTTCTTGAATTCTTTCATCCAATGAAGAAAGAGGTTCATCAAAAAGCATGAAATTAGGTTTGGTTGCAATAGCCCTTGCAAGAGTAACTCTCTGTTTTTCTCCTCCACTGAGTGTTATCGTGTTTTCATCTAACAAGTCCTCGATACTCAAAAAAGAAGCGAGCTTTTTAACTCTTTCGCTGCCTTTGTCCTCTAACCCAAAGGCAATGTTCTCTCTTACAGTGAGGTGAGGGAATAAGGCAAAATCTTGATAAACAAAGCCAAGGTCTCTTTTTTCGGGAGAAAATTTTGTTATGTCTTTTTTGTTCCTGATTATTTTTCCCTCATCTGGTATTGTGAAGCCGGCAATAGTTTCTAATAAAAGAGTTTTTCCTGATCCACTGGGACCTAGGATAACTAAGAATTCCCCTTCATTAATTTCTAAGTCTATGTTTTTTAATTGGAATCTCCCCCAATCGTTACTTAATCCCTCAATCTTTAGCATAAATAGACCAACCTCTAGATAGGTATCTTAAAATAACGAAAACAAGGATTGAGACCAATATGAGGATAACTGCAATAGGCCTAGATGAATCCAATCCAAATGAACGGAAACGTTCAAAAATTAAAATAGGAGAAATCATTGGGTAATAAGCGATTAGTATAACAGCACCAAATTCACTAATTCCTCGAGCCCAAGACATAATTCCTCCAGCTAAAACATCCCTGTAAGCAAGAGGTAGAGTAACTTTTCTAAAAGCACCCCATTCGTTTTCTCCTAATGATCTCGCAACATTCTCTAATTTTGGATCAACACTCTCAAATCCTTCTCGAACATGATTAACATAAAAAGGAATTGAAATAAACAACATAGCTATTACGATACCAGGGAATGCGTCAACAAATTTGATTCCTAGTTCTTCAAGAGGAGCTCCAATAAGGCCATTGTAACCAAAAACAGTGATTAATGCTATACCGGCAACAGTATGGGGAACTATTACAGGAACATCAATAAGGCTTTCTATTAATCCCTTACCACGAAATTTTTTTCTAGCTAAGAAATAACCAAGAGGAGTACCTAAAATAAAAGCAATTAGAGTGGAAACAAAGGAAGCCGAGAAACTTATCCAAATACTTTTCAAAACACTATCATCTAGAAGAGTTTCAACTAAAGCATAAGGATCTAAAATTAATTGTTGAATTATCATATTACCAATTGTCAAGGCAATAAAAGTAATTAATAAAAAAGAAAGAATAGAAAAACCTATTACAGTTTTATTTAACTTCAATTTCATATTTTATCACTTCTCTAATGTTATTATTACTCTAATCCCTTCATTTAATCAATTTTTCATTAAGCTTCGGTTACATAATCACTAATTTCTTGTGGAACAGCACTTGCATCATTTACAACAGAAGGCTTTATAGGTGGCTGACCGGCATCATTCATGATTTGGTTTCCCTCATCTGAAAGCAAAAAACTTAGTAATTTTGCAGCAACTTCTGGATTTGGTGCGTTGTTTGGTATAGTTATCCCATAAACAATTGGTTTTCCATACACTGTTTCCCTTCGTGCTATGTTTATACCAACTTGTTCATAGTCATCTAAGTATTCTACAGAACTTAGATCTATCTTGCTTGGTAGATCAACTTGTTTGTGGTCATGTTGAGCTGCTACACTTCCATAGATGAATAAATAATCTATTTGTCCATCTTCTAGCCCAAACAATAAATCGGTTTCTTTACTTCTAAACATTATTTTATCAGAGTTTACTTCGATATCGGAAGTTTGAGGCATTTCTAATATGTATTCATTGTCTATGCTTGTCATTTCAAAATTCGTGTTTTGGCCAATTAAGTTATTATATATGTTATAGTTGTCGTAATAGTTTTCAGCTAGTTTTATAACCATTTGAGACCTATATCCTGCGGGATCTGCGTTTGGATTGGAGAAACCAAATCTAACTTCATCTCTATCGAGGATTTCGTACCAGTTTTCTGAGTTAATTTCATCTGCATAATTACTTTCAGAGGTATAGGCTATGGTGTACTCGTTTTTAGCGAAGCGTGCAAACCAATCTGCATATTCTGAGACCATCATATTTGGTATGAGTGTATAGTCTGCAACTGCTACGATGTCCCTTTTTTTACCTAATTCTGTTACTTGTCTAACTGCATCTACACTCCCATGTGCTTCTCTTTGGATATTGATGTTTTGATTTTGTTCTTCATATGTTGATTCTAAGTTATTGAATGGATATGCTAGGCTTCCTGCATGACTAATTTTGACTGTTTGTTTGTTTAGACCTAAACAACCACTAATTCCGATTGTTGAAGCAATTCCTACTGTTGCTGTTGCTTTTAGGAATCTCCGTCTAGATAAACGATATGTCATGTTTAACATAACCCTTTTTGAAGTTTATATATCGCTATAATATATAAATTAAACGGATTCCAAAAATGTCTCAAAAAACAATAACCAATCCAAAAATTAAGAAAAAAAAGATCGAATTCCAAAAAAAAGACTATGACCTATTCAAATCAATTCAAAAATATGGATCTATAAATAAAGCAGCTGAAAAATTAGATAAATCATATTCCAATAGCCAGAAAAGAATCAAAAAATTACAAAGAGAATTTGGCAATTTAATAGAAACCAGAAGAGGAGGAAAAAGTGGAGGAGGAAGTCGTCTTACAGAAAAGGCAAAAAAAATAATAAACCGATATGAGGAATTACAAACCGAATACCAGAAAGTAAATCAAGTGAACATAACAAAATGGACTGGAAAAGTTAAAAAAATAAAAACTTCGATATGTATTGTTGCAACTTCTGTAGGAGAAATAAAAGCTGCAATAACAGATGAAATTGAAAGAGGAGATCGAGTTAAAGTTTTAATCAGAGAAGACGCTGTAACAATTAAAAAACATCAAAACACAGATCCAAAAACTACAAGCGCTAGAAACAGATTCAAAGGCATAATTAAAAATATAACAGAATATGAGGATATAGTGAAATTAAAAATAAAGGTAGAAAACAAAAAAATAACAACAACAATAACTAAAGAGAGTAAAGAAAAAATGAGTTTATCTAAGGACGATTTAATAGAAATTTCATTTAAAGCAATGGCCACGAAGACCCTAAAGATCTAATAAATCAAAGGTCATGTACCCAACTTTCACCATCAACCAAAATTTCTTTCTTCCAAATTGGAGCCCTCTCTTTAACTAAATTAATGCCCTTTTCAACAGCTTCAAAAAGCTCTTCTCTATGCTCAGCTGCAACTACTACATAAACTATATCCTCACCCACATCAAGTTCACCTTCTCGATGGTAAATTTTGACATCAATAATTCCTTCTTTTGATCGCAATTCCTCTTCGATCTTTTCGATCTCTAATTCAGACTTTTCCTCGAATTTTTCAAAAACCAATTTTTTTACTTTTTCCCCATCACGGAATCCCCTTACTATTCCAGTAAAACCTCCAATCGCACCCGCTTTATCTAGTTTGGGGCCTTTTTTCATTTTGCGAACTATCTCCCTATAATTAACTCTCTCAAGTGACTCATTTTTTATAAAGTTAACAATCGCTCCTTTCTCTTCTTCAAAGTCTGGTTTTTCTTCTAATACAAGAAATCTCTCACCATTACAATCGCCAACCACTTCTTCTCCTAAAGCAATTTTTGGAAAGTCAGAATCTTTCCCTCCTTCTAAAATCGCATAATCAACTTCTCCTAACAACTCATTCAAAGAATCCTCTAATGGATTTTTTGAAGTTTTTATGTTGTAGGTTCTCTCTTCAGCAGCTGCAACCACTCTATCAGCACTTTCAATTAGTTTTCCAGTATTCTTACCCTTTTTTTCAAATCTATGTAAATTTTTAACCACTCCTACTCTTCCATCTAGAAAATCTGAGATTTTTTTAACAAAAGTTGTCTTACCAGAATTAGAATATCCAACTACGGAAAAAATCTTCAATCATAACACCTCTTAGCTTTGATTAAGATAATTGATACCATTAAATAAACCAATCGCACCTGCCATCATAACGTCACCAATCGGATGAGCTAACTTGAAATCTAGATCGTTAGGCATCAGGTTTCTTTTAGGACCAGTAACAATAATCTCATCTGTTTCCAAACTTCCCTGGACATATGCGCCATGACCCCCATCCTCAAAAACCTCTTCATCTTTAATTGAACCATCAACCAATTTTCGAAGGTATTTCTTGATTTTCGATTCAGTTAATTGACTAGAATGATGCTCAAATAAACCAATTAATCTTCTACCTTCACATGTTGCTGCCAAGAAATGACCATTACCAGCATCAACTATTAACCGATTATTTTCTCCTAAGCAACCAAAAATAGAAGCAATTTTGGAGTCCATCAAATAACTATTTAGTCCATTATTGTTCAAGAAATCAAAACAACTATCAATCCTGCTAAACCTACCTGTTTTCTCTTCAAAAACAAGATCCATTAATCCTTCTCCCTCTCTAATAGCTTTTTTAAAATACTGGAAACGATATTTCCTATCGGACATCCCCTTAGGAGCTACACCATGATCTTGAACAGCTACACCTACAGTTTGAGGGCAATCTATATCATTTTTGTTGAGTAAGCTCATTATGTGGGGAAAAGAAATTAGATCACTCAAAAAAAGCTCTTGATACCCTTCTAATTTTGAGGGATTTTCGTTAATTACTTTAATTCCATCTTCTTCTACCTCACTTAAATCGTCTGAAATAGTTCTAGCAGATTTTTTAGTCATTATAACCTCATTATTTTCGGCATGATTGGCTATAGCTCCTGATAACGGACCTCCACCCATCGTATGTCCTTTAACTAACAAATCTCCTGAAGTGTTTTCAACTCTTTTTTTAATTATTTGAGTTGGAGAAGGTAACACAAATTTTGTGGAATTTTCATTTGGCTCAGAACCTATTAGAATGTCTTGAGTTCCTAGACCGATATCAATCGTTATCATTTTCTCCAATCAAAACATCTCCTAATTTAGTTATGTGAATATGAAAGGATTTTTTAGTAACTCTATTATCCAACAATTCTTCATTATTATCCTTAATTTTTTCAATAATTCCAACTGTTGCAAGATTAATTTTTATGCCCTCTTCGTTTGCTTTTTTATAGATAATACTTGGAATGTCGAGTATATCAGTACCTTCTTCTATTAAGACATTAACAGGGGAAAAAATTTGTTTCCACTCTTTAATTGTTTTTTTAGAGCGTTCAATGTTCTCCCTAGCTCGCTTCTCGATCAGACTCACATTAGAGCGAGAGGTTCCTAGAATCTCACTAATCTCTTTTTGCGTTTTTCCACTTTCTCTCAATTTGAGAACTCTTTTCTGTTTTTGGGTCAAAAAAGAATTCATTTTCCAGTAATTATTAATTGTCCTGATATAAAATTTTTAACAGATAATTCGTGATTAATTATGAATAAATGGACTCATCTTGATGAGAAAGGAAAAATAAATATGGTTGATATAACAGAAAAACCAGTTTCGTATAGGAAAGCTGTTGCACGTGGGGAGATAAAAATTAAAAAACAAACTACTCAGGCCATTTCTGAAAATCAAATTGAAAAAGGAAATGTGTTAGCCACGGCAAGGATAGCCGCAATTGAAGCCATAAAAAACACACCTAACCAGATACCTCTCTGCCATAATATTCCAATTACTGATACAGAGATCGGATTCAATGTGAAAAAAAAGAAAATAGAAGTCAAAACAACTGTAAAAACAACCTCAAAAACAGGCGTAGAAATGGAGGCCTTGAACGGTCTAACTACAGCTCTTCTCACTATTTGGGATATGGTTAAATCTAGAGAAAAAGATAAAGATGGACAATATCCACATACAAAAATAGATGACATAAAAGTATTAGAAAAAGTGAAAAAAACAAAAAATGACGCATAAACATTCAGAGAAAGGAAATTATGAAATAAAAGTAGTAACAGTTAGTGATACAAGAACAATAGAAGAAGATGAGTCAGGGGACAGTATAGAAGATATATTTAAAAAAGACGATCATGAGATTACAAGAACCATCGTTAAAGACAAGAAACAACAAATTAGGAAAGAAATTGACCATAACTATGATTTAATTATTTTTTGCGGAGGAACAGGAGTTTCTAAGAGAGATGTAACTATTGAAGCAGTTAAACCTCTTTTAGATAAAGAATTACCCGGTTTTGCTCAGTATTTTAGAAAAAAAAGCTTTGAAGAAGTGGGAACTAGAGCAATAATGACTAGAACAACAGCTGGAATATTAGACACCACCTATATTTTTGCAATTCCAGGATCGGTAAATGCTGCAAAAACCGCTGCAAATATAATAAAAAAAGAAATAAACCACTTAGTTTACCATGGGAAATGATGAAAGGAGTAAATGATGAATCTCTCAGATAAAGAAAAAAGATATTACTCTAGACAACTCCCTATCCTAAAAGAGAAAGGTCAAAAGAAGCTTAAAAATAAAACAGTTTTAATTGGTGGAATTGGAGGGATAGGTAGTTCCGCAGCACTTTCATTAGCGAGAATGGGGGTAGGAGAGATAATAATAGTGGATGATGACAAAGTAGATTTGAGTAATTTAAATAGACAACAATTATACAGCGAAAATGATGTAGGTAAACCAAAAACTAAAATAGCAAAACAAAAACTAGAAAAAATAAACTCAAACATTGATATAAAGCTAATTAATAAAAAAATAGACCAAAATAACATACCTCATATATTGGACGAAAGTATAGATGCTTTCATAGATGGGTTTGACAACATAGAAACTAGATACGTAGTAAACAAAAGATGTATGGAAAAGAAGATACCTTATATCCATGCCTCATGTGAGGGCATGGAAGGCCGAATAACTCTGATAATTCCAAATGAAACACCCTGCTTGCATTGTATATACCAGGGGAAAAAACCAAGACAAAAAGAACCGATACCTGTGATGGGGTTCTTACCTAATAAACTTGGGGTTATGGAAGCCGAACAATTTTATCGCTTTACCTTCAATTTAAAAACTCTTAAAAACAAAATTTTGATATTTTCTAAAGACAAAATGGAACCATCGATCTTGAAAATAGAAAAAAACAAGAATTGTGAGATATGCCAAGAAACCTGAGATAGCAAAATCCGTGAGGTCAGTGCACACATCATCTCCTCTTTTTTGAGGAAATTGGTTTTGTAGGATTTTTTGTTTTCGTTTCCGTTTCTTTTTCTCTTCAGTGACTTTCTGGTTCTTTTATAGTTTAGAACCAAAGACCATTTTAGATTACTTTGTGGTTTTGTTCGAGAGGCTCTTATAACTGATAGGGAGCCATCTTAGGAATACCTTCTTTTTCAATGAGTTTCATAGAAAGATCGAATTCCTCATCATAGCATTCTAGGTGTATGCATTTGTCTCTGAATTTTCCTTCGACTACATAGGTTTTTTCTTTTATTCTTTTACCACATTTCATGCAATAGTTTGGTTGGTCAGGATATTTGTCTTCAATTATGTATTCTAGAAAGATTTCCTTGCCGTTTTTGGATTTCTTCATTCCTATCGATTTATAATGATCTTCATCTATTATTTCCAACTTGTATCCCCCTAGAGTTGATTTTTGAGATATTTCTCAATTTTTTGAGTGTAGTCTTCGAAATTTTTTTGAAGATCTTCTTCACTATCCATAGGATCTCCAATGTTTTTGTGGTGAATATCATCATCAAGCCATTCTTTGACTTCATCTTCTGGTATGCCAAAGCTAATAAGGATCTTTTCATTTGCGTTTTGGCTGAATCTGTTATTGATATCTTGTTCTATATCTTTTTTCCAGAAATCAAATGACCAATTTTTGACTTCAATTTCTATCTTGTTAGAATGTTGTTGAATAGTAAAATAAAAATCAGGGTTGTTTCCATCATGAACAGTTCCTCTAAACTGGAAGTCCTTAATTATCTTTTTTTCTTTTGCAGAGATTAGACCTGAATAAACAACTCTTTCACCTCGAAGACCTTTTATATGGTTTTTTCGTGAATCATATTTTGGAAATAGTAAAGTAGGAATTTTGATATTCTCATTAAGCTCTAATTTAACGTTAAAAGAACAACTATCATCAATACAATTATCACCATCATCAATTGGATCACTCAAATGAACAAAAGCTAAAAGAATATTATTACTATCTTTGGGGTAAACCCCTTCGATTTTGTCAATAGATTCTACTTGAGGTAGTTTTTTGATTTCTTTGTTTATTTCTTTTGGGTCTTTAGGTAAGCTTAATTCTCCTTTGATGTTGTTAAAGCTTGACTTAGACCCTTTAGGATATTTATTTTCTAGATAATCATAGAAATCTTTCCATGTTTCTTTTGTGCCCTCAATTAGTGGGTAATACTTTATTATTTCTTTTTTTATCTGTTCTTTGAAGGGTATTTTACTTTTAGTTAAATTAAAAAGTTTATTCTGAAATAGGTCTTTAGTTAGTTTTCTTGAGGAATTAATTTTTATCACCTCTTTGTGATGTAGTGGCTAGAAAGGCAGCTGCAACGGGTTTAATTGCAGAGTCACCATTTTTAGCAAGTTTTCTTAATGTTTTTTTTATTATTTTCTACAAATTTTTTAGTTTCTTTTTTAGCCATTTTATAAACCTCCAATTTTATATTCTATTTTTTATTTTATATTCTATTTTTTAGATTTTTATCTCGTAAATAATGACACAGCAATAGCTAAGTAAGCTGTAGAAATACTCAAACGGAAATCAATCTAATGATTGAAATATTAAGTCAAATTTCTTTTACTTTCTACTGTACTAAATTGTTTTCTAGCTATTTATAACTTTGGGGTATAAATTTAGGAAAAAAATATTATTATTAGTAATTATCTTTTAAAAGTGAATATAAAAAGTAGTGATTAAAGTACTTCATTTTCTCTCAGTTTTTCGAGAATCTCAGGGTCTTTTTTAGCTAATTCATACATTTTGGAAGTGAATTTAAGCATCTCCTCTACATCCTCATCTTCAAGAGAAGCAAATTTAGTTATTACTTCACCACTTGCTTCTTCAATTTCATCAAAAGCTTCCTTAGATAAGGCCTGACCACAAATGTGGCATAAGTTAGCATTGGGAGGGACTTCGTTATTGCATCTAGGGCAATTGTCAGGAGCTAGTTTTGAAGTTTCTTCTTCTTTGTCTATTTCTTTGCCATGTATCTTTAAGTATGAGTTATCGAGGTCTTTTCCTGATAAATGGATATATCTTTGTGGCATGTCAGATCCTTGAACCCAACCAAACCATTGGCATAACTGGCTTTCCGTGAATTTGTTAGCTAAATAAGTTGCTCTAGAATGCCTAAAGTGATGAGGGTTTACAGGTTTATCTATCCCTGCTCTCTCACCAGTTCTTTTAAGAGCTTTATAAAGTGTTCTGTATTCACATTCTTTTCCATAATGGTTACTTCCTATTGTTACCCAGAGAGGTGCTGAATCGTCTTCTTGGTTTGGATGCATATTTAAGTAAGACTGTACATGAGGTATGCTTGAGATCAATAATAATCTTCTTTGGGGGAATTCACCACTTTCCTTTTCGTTATTTATTATGACTTGTAATCCATTTTTATGGTCTTCAAAGTCACCAATTTTTAGATCCATTATTTCCCCCATTCTAGCACCTGTTTCCCAAAGAAGAGCAATTAGTGCCTTATCTCTAGGATTACTAGAAGCTTCTAGAAGCTTTTTAATATCGTCTTCTCTCAAAACATTTTTTGGCAACTTATTTTTTCTTTTTCCTTTTAGAGTGGTTTTAATCCATTCAACTTTATCTGGATAATCTCCATCGTTTAGCCACTTGAAGAAACTTTTAGTAATTACTCTGTAATCCTTCTTAGTTGCCTCAGATACATCTCTTTGATTTATCCAACCAACTAGATCCTTTATATCGTCTTCATCTGATTCTTCAAAATTAAAATTAATATTCTCTGCTATTATTTTCAATGTATTTATTAACTTGTGTCTTCTAGCATCAGAATAATCATTGACTAACAGATCTCTATTGTAATCTTTTATTAATTCTTTATTCTTTTCCGTAATTTTGTTAGAATTCTCTGTTTTTTCTAATTGGAGGTCAGCCCGATGTGAATAATCAACTGTGGGCATTTAAACTCACATTTAATTTTATTATCTAATACTATAAAAAGGGCGTGGTATATGAAAACAAGCGCCCGAGCCGGGATTTGAACCCGGGTCGTAGCCTCGACAGGGCTACATGATCGGCCACTACACTACTCGGGCATTGTTCGAGTTAGTATATTCTCAGATCTTTAAAACATTTTGGTTAACCAAAAGTCCCGCCCCCCCGATTTGAACGGGGGACCAGACGGTCTACAGCCGTCCGCTCTGCCAAACTGAGCTAGGGCGGGAAAATTGGGTTGGGGAAAATTTAACCTATATATCTATATATAACTTATCCCTGAGACTCACTTATTGTGTTGACAATATCTGTCATAGACATATTTGCACCATTATTTATTACTGAGTAAGCTACTTCTTTATGGCTCCAATAAATTATGTCCGCTCCAGCATGGGAGAAGGTATAAGCTTTTTTTCCATCTAGAGTTGTTTGAGTTAAATTTAGAGGCATAATAAAACCTTCTTCAAAACCAGTCTTACCCTCGACAACTGCTTCTGAAGCTTGATCGGTTTTTTCAAAGACTACAGCATACAAATACAATTGGCTTTGATTATTCATATATAAGGAAATTTCAGGTCTTTTGAAACCCTTTTTTTCAGTAATATTTGGGAACATATTTTCGATTTCTCTACTTGCATTTTCTTCAGTGAGGGTTAAGTTTTTTTCTAGAGTCCCAATAGATTGAGGAGATACCTTTTGGGAGGTATCAGTGTCTTGATTTAGGCAACCTCCAATGCTGATACTTAAAATTAGGATAAAAGCAAATATTATTGTTTTTTTGTTTTTCAAAAATTTCACCTAATGTTCTTTTCCCCGACTTTTTCTTTTATTTTTTGGTTAATTTCATCTTTAACAGTTTCACAGATGTTACATTCCTTTTTTAATTGGCAGTCACGACAAAACCTTTTGTAGATTTCGTTAACTAGGTCTTCTTTGTCAGAAAAATATTCTAAATCATATTCTTCCATTTTTTCTTCTATTTGGCTTCTAATTTTTTCTTTAATCATTGGAACATTTAGTTGAGTTTCCCTTCTTTTTTTAGACGCCAATATGTTACTGAAGCCAGATTTTTTAAAACATTGCTATTAAGCATGTTTTCATCTAGTTCTTTGAAGGTGCTTATTATAAAATCGGGAGCGTATCTATAGACTCCAAAAGGAATGGCAAAGCCCTCTAGTTTTTTGTCGATCTTAAGATCTAAGTTTTTAGCTAGTTCTTGAACTTCATCTTCACTATAGAGCCTACTTCCCATGGGTAATAACTTGTTGTATAATATCCTAAAACTAGAAAAACTAAATGTGTCAAAAACTATGTTTTTCTTGCTAACTCTAGCCAACTCTTTTAGGAATTTTTGTGGGTCATCAACGAGGTGCATGAATCTAACTGCAAAAACTGTATCGAATTTGTTTTCTTTGAAGGGCAAGTTTTCTGCATCTACTTTTAGAAAATCTATGTTATCAAGATCTTCTTTTTTTGCTTTCTTTCTCGCGATATCTAACATTGGTTCCGATATATCACAAGCTGTTATTTTCGCTCCTTGTTTAGCAGCCATTAAGGTGAATCTACCTGTTCCTGCAGCTACTTCTAGTACTTTTTTGTTTTCAATATTTCCTAATGCTTTTTTAACAGATTCCTTTTCTGAAGAATTGATGTGTGAGCCACCTGACCCACTAAATCTCTTTGGTTCGTATTCTTCAGCTATATCCTCTTCTCTATACCATTCTTTTCCTTTCATAGTTTACATAAAGTTCATTAATTTAGCTAAGCTCGAGGATTCTAAGTCTTTTATAATTGTAATTCCTTTCAGTTTGATTGAAACTGGATATCCTTGATTTTTAAGGAATTTCAATGCTTTTTCTATCTCTTTTTCTTCTTTGATATCGTCTTCTTGTTTTTTTTCTTCCTCCTCTGTGAGTAATTTAATTATATCTAATAATTTTTTTACTCCACTTATCTTTTTAATTTTTAGTTGAATCTTTTCTTCTTTTGCAACTACCTCGAGAGCTTCATTTCCCTTAAAAGTTAAGCTAAATCTTCCATCTATTTCAAAATTCATTTTTCTACCACATCTAAGTTGAGATTACCTTCTAGTTGTATCTCTTTTTCATCAATTGTTATCGAACAATTCTCAAATTGAAGTCCAGCATTGATGTCCTCTTTAGCAACTTTTTTTAATGTTTTCTTTATTTCTTCAATCATTGTCTCAAAAAAAATTGATATTAATAACTAATTTAGTTTTTGAATTTTAGTCTAATTTTTTGGCCATTAGTATAGCATCTTCTCCATTTTGGTAATAATCTGGTTTTTTTCTAACTTCTTTGAAGCCAAACTTTTTATAAAATTTTTTTGCTTTTTGGTTGGATTTTCTAACTTCTAGGGAAATAAGATAGGGGTGTTCTTTTTTAATATTTTTTAAAAATTTTTTTAGGAGTTTTGTCCCAACTTTCTTGCCTTGATGTTGAGGTTGAACTGCTAGGGAAATTAATTTGAATTCTTTTTGATTGATTTTTCCACCCAGTATGTATCCAATGACCTCTCCATTTTCTTTTGCTACATAGAAATATTCATAGTTTTTTGTTAGGTAAATAAAATGCCTTGTGTTGAAGCCATTTTTTCCAAAGACTTGGGATTCAAGTTTAAGGATTTCTATTAAATCCTCTGGGTTGTAATTAGTTATTTCCATTTGAATCTAATTAGAAATTTTATTGTTATTTTAAAAAAATTAATAGAAACATACCTATGTCTATAGAAAATAATGTTTCAGAGTTTGTTGATTATTTGGAAGAAAATTATGGAGATTCTGAGAAGATAGTGGAGATAGGGATTGGGAAATTTAGGGATGTTTTTTTGAAAATTAAGGAGGAGCTTGATATAGAAGTTTTTTCTATTGACATAATTGAGTCTAGGGAAGATTTTGTTGATGATATAACTGATCCAAGGATGGGAATATATGAGGATAGTGATTTAATTTATTCTATTAGGCCACCTCTTGAGTTACAAAAGAGTATGGCTAGGGTATGTGAGGAGGTTGAATCAGATTTGATCATAATACCTTTTGATTCTGAGATATTAGAATTGGATGAGTTTTTTGATGAATTTTATCTTGAAAATTTAGGGGATTTAACTATGTATAGAGGGATTAATTAGTCTTCTTTTAAGGTCTTGTATTTTCTTTTTTTGTTTGGTTTGCTCTTTTGGTTGCATATAGAATACTTTCACTTTCCTCTGTTCGTCTTTTTTAAGTAATTGAAAATGTTAGTGGTGTAGTGGGGATTGTTGAAAATGAATGATTGTAAAGTAAGTTTGCTCACAACTAAGAGATTGCTAAAAAAGACAGCTAAATACGATGAGAAGGTAGATCAATTTTTGAAAGCAAAAGAAAATAGCAGGGTTTTCTCTAGCGAGAAATTTGATTAAATCGTTTATTATACGAAAATTTTTGTTTTTCTATTCGGTAGTTTTGCTTAACTAGATTTAGGTTTGGGGTATTTTAATTGAACAAAATTTTGAATTAACATGCGTTAAATTTAAGTGGTTGACACAAAAAATACCAATTAAACAAAAACGAAAAACCCCAAAGTCAGGGACCCCAAGCCAAAAAGTCCCTGACTATCTTTCCCCCTATCATAACAAATCATTCTAAAGCCTTTTTAAAGCCTCTCAACTCTTCTTTTGATGCCAACGCTTTAATTAAAAAACGAATAATTTCCTCATCCCCTCTCACACCCCTTAACTTAAAAGAAAAATCGTCAAAAACCACTAAAAAATAATTCTTTAAAAAATGGGAAGATACAAACTTGAAAGACTTAACTTCCTCAACAGAAAACTCAAAATCAAATTCATCAAAATCATTATCTTTTCTTTTCTTAGAATTATGCCTCCCCAACCATTTAGTACAAAAATAAAAAAGAACCAAAAAAACAGTCACTCCTACTAATATTGACAAATAAGATAACAAAAAACAAAAAAAAGAAATAATTACAAATACAGATAAACCTAAAAACGAGAACCAAGTATTGATCTTTTTGATTCTAACTACTTCTTCCGTATCTACAAAAACCACTCCATAATTGAAAAAAACATTCTCACTAAATTTAATTAGACCGAGTTCTTTCATACTTATCCAAAGAAATACAAAAAGACAACAGATAAAGTTAACCCAAGGAAAAAAATAATTTAAAAAAGATTTGACAACATATTTGCCAAAAAAAGAGGAAAATAATGAAATCAAAAAATATCGAATCCCAGAAACTAATCCATAACCAAGTAGAAAGGATACTTGAAAAATCACTGGATGGAGAGTATAGAGCAGAAGAAGGATTAGGAAGCGTAAACAAACTAAGAACAGGCATTGATTACTTAGACAAACTAGTAAAACCAATAGCAGATGAAGAATACAAAGAATCTAAGAAAGAAATAAGAAAAAAAGCTGATGAAGAAAACCTTGCTTTCTATCAACAAAGAAAATTATTATTCGGTGAAATCATCCAACTACTTCATAGACAAGGAGTATACGATCCATAACTTAAAAGAAATAAAATAAAACTCCTAAACATTTAATAAGGAAAAAGTCCTTTCCCTTGAGTTATCTGGTTCGTTTTTCTAAGACCTTTTTATTTAGAGAAAGTGAGGCAGAAACCCCGTGTCTTTTAGGGCACGGAGGTGAATGCCGTAGTGTAGAAAGCCAGCTCTCGGTATTTACTTTTATTTACCTCTTTATTCAACCTTTAAATTCCCCTGAAACAGATGTTGTGTGGTCTTGAGAGCCAGGTACATTCCTGTCTTGAAAGCCAGAGCCCTGCTTCGCTTCAACAAATTGTTGGAGGCTAAGAGCAGGTGGGGGCACGACCTGAATAGACAGGTCATTTAGGTGACCGTGCTTTTCCCATAGGGAGGGCATCCTTTGGTTGAGAGAGCAAAGGGATGGAACAGCAGATGATGGAGGTGTTTTTATCCAAATTGAGCCGTGCTCAAAGTGGAATAAAGCACCCTTTGAGTGCTGAACCTCGAAAACCTTCCTTCCACACCAGAGGTGGAGAGAGTCTCCTGTGAAGGAACGTTTACTCAGTGAACGAACTCGGGAAGCCCTATCCCTTTAGGAATAGGGAGGAGGTCACGGAGAGGATACAGAAAAATATTTGATGTTAAAGAAAACATGGTTTTTGATAGAATTGGCATTTGGTTGGGAGTCTGCCTTTTATACAACAAAAAGCTATCTTATAAATTTTACTAGAATCAACCTAATCCAATTTTTGATACCAAAGGGGACTTCCTTCCCTGTCCTCAATTTCAATACCAATCTCCTTTAACTTATTCCTAATTTCATCAGCTAACTCGTATTCTCCCTTGTCTCTCAATTCTTCCCTGATATCCAACAACTCAGGAATAAACTCTTCAAGGCCAACAGACCTCTTCTCAGGGATAATATTAAACACATTTAACAATTCCTTTAGTTTCTTCTTAACATATTCAACGTCTCTACCAGAAAATTCATCCTTATCTAATAACCTGTTAGCTTCTTTAATAAAATTATATATTTCCGCAAAAGCTTTTGGAGAATTAAAGTCTTTATCCATAGCTCTCTCGAATTCTTTTACTAAAACATCCACTCTATCTGATAACTCCCCCTTTTCTCCATCATTATTTTCTAAATTTTCTAGCCTATCTAAAAAAGAGATAATACGATTTAAATTGTCTTTGGCTTCTTCAATTTTTTCTTCAGTATAATTAAGAGGAGACCTATAATGGGAAGACAAAATCCAAAGCCTTAGAACTTCAGGCCTATGCTTTTCAAGAGCTTTAGAAACAGTTATGTAATTCCCTTTACTCTTAGACATCTTTTCTCCACCAACATTCAATAAACCAGTGTGAACCCAATATTTCACAGGTTCTTTTCCTGTAAGGCCTTTGTTTTGAGCAATCTCATTTTCATGGTGAGGGAAACTTAGTTCTACTGCACCTCCGTGGATGTCAAATCTTTCGCCCAGATACTTAGTGGACATTACACTACATTCGATATGCCAACCGGGAAAACCAACACCCCAGGGGGAGTCCCATTTCATTTTTTGACCAGGTTTGGCCTTTTTCCAAAGGGCAAAATCTTCGGGATTCTTTTTCTCTTCATTACTCCCGATTCTTTGTGTTCTCTCTAGATCTTCGATATTAACATTAGAGAGTTTTCCATAGTCATTTATTTTATTAATATCAAAATAGACTGATTCGTTGGATTCATAAGCATATCCTTTTTCGATTAATTCTTTAATTGCCTCAATCATGTCTATTATGTGGCCCGTTGCTCTTGGCATTATGTCTGGTCTTTTTATTCCTAATTCATCAACGTCGTTCAAGTGTTTGTTCATAAAGAATTCAACGATTTCCATTGGATGAGTTTTTTCTTCTTCGGCTTTTTTCTCTATTTTGTCTTCTCCTTCATCGGTTAGGTGACCAACATCGGTTATGTTTTGAACATACCTAACATCGTATCCTTTCCACTCAAGATATCTTAGAATCATGTCATAAGCAACATAGGTCCTTGCATGTCCAAGATGTATGTAATCATAATCTGTTGTTCCACAGACATACATCTTAACTAAATCATCTCTTATAGGATCAAATTCTTCAAGTTCTCCACTGGCAGTATTGTAAACCTTTAGTGTCATTGTTATCACTAATTCATCTTATTTTAATTAAAATTATTCTTCTTTCAGGTCATTAAGAGCTTCTTCAATCATCTTTTTGGTTTGATTTCGGTTGAGGCTGTGTCCAACTTTTTCTTCAACCTTAGCTTGGAACGTAGCATCGTCTAATAAGTCTTCAACGTCTTTTTCTCCTGATTTAAGGTTTTCCAACCTGCTTTTAACTGGGATGATATCATTTAATGAATTTTTAATATCTTTAACTGCTTTTTTTCTATTATCCTTTTTTTCCCAAAAATTGTTCATAACAAATAAAATATACCATCTAATTAATTAATAAATATCTGGCTATAAGTGCAAAACATTAACATGGACCAGAAATATTATGTATGTCGAATAATATCATAATCGATAAGTTATTCTAGGAGGGCCCATAGCTCAGCTAGGTTAGAGCGCTCGGCTCATAACCGGGTCGTCAAGGGTTCGAATCCCTTTGGGCCCACTCTGAATCCCTTAGATCCGCTTTTTTCCAAATCCAGATGATATTCAATTCTTTTTGGTTTCACCGTTTGCATTACATTGGATACTGTTTAAAGCTCGCATTCCTCCATCTTTAGGTGGAGGTTAGGGTGTGGTAAAGGAAAGCGTTCCGTAGAGGTAGATTGTACAAGTGTAAAGAATGGGGATAGAAGCTCGTGAAGTGACCCCACAGCAGAGCTGTGGGGGCTTCGTGTGGCGGGTTGGATTCTGCTGTTGCTGGAAACACCTCATTTTCCAGCCGACACGAACTATCGTTTTGAAGCGAGACCGCCTAGGGTAGCCGCAGCATATTGCGGCTTTCACCTACTTCCTCGGTAGCTTCACACCCACCCGGCGCCAGCCGTCTCAACCTTAACGGTTTCTTGAGAGCTGGAGCATTCTCACCCAAAAGGGTCACTTTTAGGAATCACCAAAAGTTTGTCGCTCTTACAACATAAAAATTATGGCATCCACCCCCACGGCAGAGCCGCGGGGTTCTCTGCCTTAAAAATTATAGAGATGCTGTAGGTGCTTTGAATATAGGGCTTGCTGAGGGACTTGATGTCCCTTCGAAAGTCATTAACAGGGCGATGACACGTCCAGAGATGGTCAATTGATATGGATGCTACTGAGCTGCAAATCCATCTCTTTTAGGGGAATGGGGGTGGGATAGGTGCCATATCTTTTTTTGAGGCTGGGTGCCTTCTCTTTCTCTTTTTTACCCAAAAAAATTGTTGTTGGAGGAATAAGCTTTTTTTGTCCACTTGTTTTTCTCCCTCTTAGGGATTCTTGGGTGAGATGGCTGAG
>PZKD01000041.1 GCA_003034855.1 archaeon SCG-AAA382B04
AAAATCCAAGGAGGTGAAGTGCTAATTCCTCCCCCCGCTAAAACAGGGGGTTTCCTCAGCACAATAATATTAAGACAAAAAAATTGGTTGGGTTATAATACATGAGAAGTGATGAAATTAAAAAAGGAACTCAAAGAACTGCTAATCGTGCCTTGTTAAGAGCTACTGGATTAGAGGATGAGGATTTTGATAAGCCCTTTATTGGTGTGGCTAATGCTTGGAGCGAAATCGTTCCAGGACATATCCACTTGAGAGAATTAGGTTTAAAAGTCAAAGAAGGAATCCGACAAAATGGTGGAGTTAGTTTCGAGTTCGGCTCAATCGGAGTTTGTGATGGAGTAGCAATGGGTCATTCAGGAATGCGGTATTCATTGCCATCAAGAGAAAATATTGCGGATTCTATAGAGATTATGGCGCAAGCACATCAATTCGATGGACTTGTCTTAGTAGCTAGTTGTGACAAAATCCTGCCAGGAATGCTAATGGGGGCGTTACGTGTGGATGTCCCCACCATTTTTGTCACTGGTGGTCCAATGGCTGCAGGAACATACAAAGGAGAAGAATTAACCCTGATCTCTGCCTTTGAGGGAGTTGGAAAATACAAACAGAATGAGATTACTAAAGAAGAACTCGAAGGGATTGAAAAAAACGCTTGCCCTGGATGTGGAAGTTGTCAGGGACTTTACACTGCAAACACTTTGTCTTCTTTGATAGAGATAATGGGAGTTTCTTTACCAAAGTGCGCGACTTCGTTAGCAAAATCAAATGAGAAGAGAAGAATTGCAAAAAGAAGTGGGAAAAGAATAGTTGATTTGGTAGAAGAGGAAACTAGTTTGCTAGATGTTGTTTCTCGAAAAAACTTACTAAATGCAGTTAGAGTTGACATGTTGTTAGGTGGATCCACCAATACAGCTCTCCATCTTCCTGCTTTGGCGAGAGAAGCTGGAATCGATTTATTTTTGGATGATTTTGATAGAATAAGCAAAAAAGTGCCTCACATCGTCCCAATGAAGCCATCCGGAAAATTTGTCATGAAAGACTTACATGATGCTGGTGGAATTCCAGCGGCTCTAAAAAGAGCCAAATCATTATTGTCAGACACTAAAACAGTTAGTGGTAAAAAACTCTACAAGATAGCTAATGAAGCCGAAATCCAAGATAAAGAAGTTATTAGACCACTCAACAACCCTATTAGGAAAGAAGGTGGAATTTCTGTTTTAAAGGGATCGTTAGCTCCAAATGGTTGTGTGGTTAAATCAGCTGGAGTTGCTGATGAAATGATGAAATTCAGGGGAACAGCAGTTATCTTTGAGAGTGAGCAACAGGCAGTTGATGCTATCCTTGATGGAGACATTGAAGAGGGTGATGTAGTGGTTATTAGATATGAGGGGCCAAAAGGTGGTCCAGGAATGCCAGAGATGCTTGCACCTACATCCGCACTAACAGGAATGGGTCTAGAGAAATCAGTAGCATTGATAACTGATGGAAGATTCAGTGGAGGGACAAGAGGTCCATGCATCGGCCACATCTCTCCTGAAGCAGCTGAAGGAGGAGTGATCGCTTACCTAAAAGATGGCGACAAAATCAAAATAGACATACTAAATGGTGAAATAAGCCACAACCTGAGTCAAAAACAACTAGAAAAAAGAAAAAAAGAGATAGAAATCAAGAAATACAAAGGAAAAGGACTTTTAGGTAGATATACAAAGCATGCATTATCTGCAGATAAAGGTGGAGGCCTCGAATAACTTAAACCCTCTAGTTTTGAACAACTAGCCATGGAACGTTAGTTAGTTGTGGAATGTATGTCTCTATATGATGTTCCCACACACCATGTTCACCAAATGCCTCACCATGGTCAGCGGTGACTACAATTTTTCCATCAATCTTTTCAATCAACTTAACTACAGACTCTAAGGCAAGTTCGAGGTTTTGGCGATAATACTTCATCAACTTCTGTCTTAACCTATCTGGCCTCATCGAAGAGAATATGTCACTTATCTCTAGGTTTAATAACATACCTATCTTCATTACAACTCGATTACTAATTAGTTTAGATTCTAGGAGTTTTCTTATTTTTTCTATTAACCTCGCATCGTTGGTGTCTTGTTTTTGTTTTAATCCTTTTCTTATTCTTTTGAGTTTTCTAGGTTTTCCATTTGAGATGAAAGGACTATGTGGTTGCATATAATGAATGATGGATCGGTCGTTTAATTTATCTGAATAATCTAGCACTTTTTTATTCATTTCTGTTGGATGCACTGTTCCCAATTCATCGTTCCAACCGTGCTCCCATATGTCGATTATTTCATTAAAATGATCTTTAGCTGTCCAGTCATATCCACAACTGGCTCCCCATTTTGTTTCGTCTAATGAAATTCCTAATGAATTGATGTATGGATTTGCTGAAAAATAATTTACATCATATCTCTCTGTAAAGTTGTTGAACAACCAATCTAATGTGCTTGATCCCTTGCTCTTTCTTTTCTCTAAGCTACCGCTGAGGTAATCACTATATGTTTGCTTGAACACGTCGTATCGACAAGCGTCTAACACGACTAAGTAATCCCAGTCTTCGTTCATTACTTCTTGTGTAATCATAACTAGAAATTCTCCTACCTAACCCTGACTTCAAGAGTAATATATTTTCATAAACTAAAAAAGTACCCATATGTGAATGATGTTTCTAAAGCCTTTTTTGAAGACTGGTTAACCTAAACTTAGCCAATATCAATCTCTAAATACCCTGATTCCCTGTTTTACCTAATTTTCATTACTAATTGTTTTAGTTAGCTCTTACTCGTTTCGTAGGGTTTTCTGGGCTTTAGGTGGTTTAAGTTGTTTTATTTGTTTATTTTGTGTCTATTTCACTTTTATCATATTTTTTTCTGTCAGCTAATTCTTGTTTTTTGGCTTCGTTCCATCCGCTAACTGCTTGTAAGTAACCTGTCACTCTAGAGATGTAATCAACATTTTGTGATCCGCAGCTTGAACATGTGTCCTTTAATCCGCTTTCAACGTTGTAATCATTATTACAGATCGTCATGTCTTTCGTGTATGCGAAGTAACCGGCTTGAGTGTTTTTGGATATTTTTTCGGTGAGGCTACGCATTCCTTGAGGATTTGGTGAGGATTCACCTAGCCAAATGTGCATTATGTTTCCACCATCAACTATGGGGAAGAATTTGTGTTCTATGTTTATTCTCTTTCCAAGGGAGACGTCTGCATCAACTGGGACATGCGTTCCGTTTGTGTAGTAAACTGGAACGTCTCGGTTGTTTTTTAGTTGGTGTTTGGCCTTTTGATAATCTCCCCGTACAACTTCTTTAGCTTTGTCTCGGAACTTTTGGTTTAATAGGTCGGATACTGCAAATCTTTGGACAGTGCTTTCTGCGGGTGTTCTAGCAAGAGCTATATCCATGTTGTGTTGTTTTTCTAATTGCCTAGCATAGTTCTCCATTTCAGCCATTGTTCTTATTGCAAATCTAACTGAATCATCGGATTCATGTAGTTGTTCTCCTGTGTGATGATGAACCATGTCGTTTATTCCTAATACTCCAATAGTCCATACAAGTTGAGAGAGATCTGCAGCTGGCTTTCGGGGTTCACCTGTGTTTGGGTCTTTTGGTCTTTGTGTTGCAAAGGGTAATCTGTTTTTTTGTTGCATCAGATTCATCCATCGTTGTTTGGTTTTGAAGATTTCTACTGCTGTGTCCATTTGGTTTTTGAGTTCTTCAAATAACTTATCGTCATCTCCATTGGATCTGTAAGCTGCTCTAGGACAGTTTAAGGTGATAACTTGCCATCCACCCATGGTGAAGTGATGACTATCTTCAAAATAGAGCTTTTCTTCAAAATTCGTGTCAGTGTCTTCGTTTGCACTAAATTGGTAGGCACAGCAGTTGCCTGTTATTATTCCATGAGCGTTTGAGAAGTTGTGGTTTTGTTCTACCTCTACTAGGTCATAGACATATCCTTCATAATCCACTTCATTTATTTCTTTTACTGGTAATACGTGTATTTTACTTTCTATTAGGCTTCTAGGTAGTCCTTTTTGACTATTTAGTAATTTTTCACCTATCACCTGTCTATCCTTGTGTTTTGGTGTTATTTTTGCTTCATATCCTGTGGGTTCGTTATTTTCACTGAGGACATCTTTGAGATCTATTTTTTCTTGTGTGGAAGGTTTGGGTAGTTCTTCTATTACTGGTAGGTAATCATTTTCTTTAGTTTCGTCTGCTCTTTTCTTCTTGAAGATTCCACCCTCTAGGGTTAGTGTTGGATGGTCTAGGGTTACCTTTATTTTCTTACCTGATTTGAGTGTGATTTCTTTAAGTTTACCTGAATATTGTTTTCTCATAACACCTGCGAAGTCCATATTTTCTAATTCGGTGTCTTTGCTCATGCTTGGGGATTGTGAATTACTTAGTGGTGTGAATTCCACTCCATTTGGATCTTCTTCGATTCCGTTTTGTTTTGCCTCATCGAATATTTCTCCTATTTCTTTGACCTTGTATCCCTCTTCGTCTGTAATTATTATTTCTTCGTCTTTTGGTAGGCATTGGTAGCATGAAACTCCTTCGTCTCCTCCTCGGTAGTCTGGGATTTCGTTATCGAAGTATGGTGTTCCGTGTTTTGCTGCTAGTTCGTAGGCTAGGTCCCATTGTTCGTCGTATTCTGGTGATAGAAATTCTTTTTTGATGTTTATTTCTGGCTTGGGGAAGTTGAAGGGTTTGCCCCAGTAGTCTCCATCAATCATTACTTCCATTAGGGCTTTGAACATTTGTTGGACTTCTTTTTCGTAGCTTCCATAGGTGTTTGGTCCTACTTGTCCGTATTTTACGATTGGTTTGTCTTTCCATAGGTCTGGAACGCCTGGTGTTAGTTGGACGCTGCTAAAAACTAGTTGTCCTCCTCTTGCTACCATCATTTGTGTCATCTCGTACACAAACATCTGCATTAGTTGCTTGATTTCTTGGTAATTTTTGTTTTCTACGTATGGTGCGAGGAATGTTAGGAAGTTGTAGAATCCTTGTCCTCCTGCCCAGTTTGTTTGTGCTGATCCTAGTGCTTTTACGGCATGTAGTATTGCTACTTCGGGTTTTTTGGATGGTCCGGCTACGCTGGATTTTCTTCCAGATCCGTCTGGCATTAGGCCGTAGTAGAGGAAGTAGCGTAGGTCCCAGTCCATGCAGAATGGCCTGGTTGCGAAGTATTCGAGGTCGTGGATGTGTAGGTCTCCGTTGAGGTGTGCGTCTGCTTGTTGTGTGGGCATGGTTAGGAGGTATTGTTCTTTGCTGATTTTGTCGGCTTTTTTCTTGTGTGAGGTTTCGGGGTTGCCGATTAGGTTTGCGTTTTCGTTTGATTCGAAGCCTCCTCCTATGTCCATGTTGAATGCGTCGAATACGGGTGTTCCTACTCTGGTTGATACGTTTCTGTATAGGCGGGCGTTGTCGTTTGTGGTTTCACCGTTTTGGCTGTGTTCTAGTAGGATGTTGTTGACTATTTCTCTTATTAGTGGGCCGCTGAGTTGTTTTATTTTTAGTTTTTTTATTCTTCTTTCTGCTTCTCTTGCCACTTCTTGTGCTAGCTGATTTGAGATTGGTTGGGTGTTGAAGATTTTTTGGGTTAGTTTTGTTTCTTTTTTTAGTTGTTGAACTATTTTCTGTCGATCGAATTCTGTGATGTAGCCATCTGAGGTTCTTACTTTTGGTGTTCCTTTTATTGGTTCTCCTTCTATGTTGAGTTGGGTGTAATCTTCATTTTTGCTCATTACTTTGGTTCTCCTCCTCTGTGATTATTTGATCTAGTTTTTGTTTTTTTAGTGAATTTTGATCGAATAACGAGTTCATTTTGTAGTATTCTTCGTTTATTCTTAGTATTGGAGCAGATTTTGCGAAGACATCATTCATTGCAAGTTCTGCTCTTGCTTGTGGCTCTGTCATGTCTTGTTCTTGGTATTCGATCTGTTTCTTCGATAAGTAGTCTTTTAGTTTTTTACATTTTGGGCAATTTGAGGTGGTGTAGACTTTTGGGTTCATAATTTTTCCTCTTTAAGAATTGTAGAATCTAACTAATAATTTTCTAAGAGATAGATATTTAAGACCTAAGTATGGGTTGGTTGAAACTAATCTTTGTTCGGGGTATATGGGTTTCTCTTCATGGGAGATGGGTGTTCATTATGAGTGAAATTATTTGTTTAGGGTGAGCTGAAGAGAGGGGGAAAGAAATGGAGGGGTTCAAAAGGTATTTAGTTTTCTATTATCAAATTAGTTTAAGTGATTTGTAAATGGGTTTTAGGTGGAGAAACGGCGAATTTGTGTAGGAACATTATTTGGTTTGTTGGGTCTTAGTTGTTTGATGATGGGTTCTTGTAGAATTAAAAAGGCAAATATACTTATGGATGAAGGATTAAAGAGGTTAAATTAAGATGGCTCTTGATGTTTTGTTACTGGGTGTTGGTCAGTGTGGTAATAGGATTTTGGATGAGATAAATAAGCAAGCGTTTGGTGGAGGAGGTAGGTTTGCAAAGTATTTTTCTAGGCAGAGTTTTCCGAGTAATGTTACTACTATTGCTTTGAATACTTCTAAGAATGATTTGAGGGAGTTGGATTTTACTAAGGCTAGGGATAGGATTCATACGCCTCATTTGCATGGTGTTGGTGCTAATAGGGAGGAGGGGAAGGAGTGTTATAAGGATAATCGGGATGTTATTTTTAATGCGATTGAGAAGAAGGATAGTTATGATGTTTGTTTTATAATTAATTCGGCTGGTGGTGGAACTGGTTCTTCTTTTAGTCCATTATTGGTTAATGATTTGAAGGAGAGGCATGATTTTCAGTTGTATAATATTGTTGTTTTGCCTTTTAGGAGTGAGGGAACTATTTTTTTACAGAATACTGCGTTTTCTCTTAGGGAGTTGAGTGATAGTGGTAGTGATGGGTTGTTTTTGGTTGATAATGAGTTTTTGAAGAGGAGTGAGAGGGAAAGTATTCATAGTGCTTATGAGAGGATTAATCGGATGGTTGCTGAGCGTATTTTGTTCTTGTTGAAGGCTTTGGATAGTGAGATGATGTTGGTTACGGATCTTGGTGACTTTAAGACGGTGATGGAGGCAGGTAAGGGTTTTGCTACTATGGGTTTTTTTGATTCTTCGGATAATGTTGCGATTAGTCAGGCGATTAAGAAGAGTTTAAGTCCTAGTGGTTTGTTGTTTGATGCGGATATTTATAATGAGGCAGCTAGGGCTATGGTGACGATTCAGGGTAAGAAAGAGAGTTTGGATATGGAGGGAATTACTAAGGAGATTGATAAGTTGGCTGATGAGATTGGTCATGTGTTTAAGGGTGTTGTTGTTTCTGAGGGGAATCCCAAGATTTTATCTGTGGTTTCGTTGGATGATTCGGAGACATTGGATGATGTTTATGATAAGGCTGTTGAGGCTATTAAGATTGAGAAGAAGAAGAAAAAGCTTCGTGAGAAAAGTGAAGAGGTTTTTGATAAGATTGATGGAATGGAACCGGAGTATTAGAGGTTTTGAATGAGATGGGTTTATGATGGATGAGAGAACGATTTCGAAGTATAGTTTTAAAGATACGGGTATTGTTTTGACGGATGAGAGTTTGATTGTTAGGTCTAATGGTAGTGAGAGGCGGGTTCCTATTTCGAAGATTAATTCTTTTTATGTTTATCCTAAGAGAAAGTTGTTGGGGAAGATGTTTTTGGTTTTTGCGAATATTAGTGATGAAGAGGATTTTGAGGTTTTGTCGATTGATGAGAAGAATAGTGCTGTTAGTTTGAAGAATGATTTGAATCGGGCTTTGGAAGATCTTTAGGGTTCTTTGGTTTTTTGGCGTAAGAGTTAAGTAAAACAAACCTATCATGTTATTGTGTGTCACTTTAACACAATAGGTGTGTTACAAAATGAAAATAGGAAAAAAAATCAGAAAAGAAAGAATAATCAACAGAAACAGCAAAAAAACAATGATAGTTCCAATGGACCACGGAATCAGCTCAGGACCAATCAAAGGACTAGAAAACCTCGCTGAAACCGTAGAAAAAGTAGCAGAAGGAGGAGCAAACGCCGTATTAATGCAAAAAGGAATGACCAAACACGGACACAGAGGATATGGAAAAGACATAGGCCTAATAGCCCACCTATCAGCAAGCACCTCCCTCAGCCCCAAACAAAACTACAAAGTCCAAGTATGCACAGTAGAAGAAGCAATAAAATACGGAGTAGACGGAGTAAGCGTCCACGTCAACGTAGGATCAGACACAGAAGAAAAACAACTCGAAAAACTAGGAAAAGTAAGCAACAAATGCGACCAATGGGGAATGCCCCTCATAGCAATGATGTATCCAAGAGGAGAAAAAATAAAAGACGAATACAAAGCTGAACACGTAAAACACGCAGCAAGAGCAGGAGCAGAACTAGGAGCAGACATAATCAAAACCAACTACACAGGCTCACCCGAAACATTCAAAGAAGTAGTAGAAGGCTGCCCAATCCCAGTGATAGTGGCAGGGGGTCCAAAAATGGAAAACGAAAACCAAGTACTAGAAATGGTTGAAGAAGCCATAATAGGAGGAGCAAGTGGAGTAGCAATAGGAAGAAACGTCTTCCAAAGCCAAGACGTCGTAGCAATGACCGACGCCATAAGCTCAATTCTCCACCAAAACATGACAGCAAAAGAAGCAAAAAAACTAATCTAGAGAAACAAAATGACTAAACTCTGGCTCGATCAAAGAGAATACAACAAAAAATTTGTAACAGCAGCCCTAGAAAGAGGATACAACGCCATCTGGACATCACCAAACAAAGTAGAACAAGCCAAGAAACTAGGTGAAATAAACGTTGCTTCAACCAAAAATGCTGACATAAAAGTAGTTGAAGTAACAGAAAAAGCTAAGATAGATGAATTAGAAAAAGAAGATGTTGGATATGTTGTCATTGAAAATAAAGAAGACGAAGAACTAGCCAAAAAAGTTGCAGAAAAAACAAATACATTACTAATTAGAACAACTGATTGGGAAATAATTCCACTAGAAAACCTAATTGCCAACATACAAAAAAAAGATGTTGAGCTAATTGTGGGAATCCAAGAGCCCCGAGAAGCAGAAACTGTTCTTAATACATTAGAAATTGGTGTTGACGGTGTTTATCTTAACCCAAACTCTGTTGATGAAATAACAAAACTAGTTTCAACAATAGAAGATTTAGAACAAAAATCTTTTAAACTAAAAGAAGTTGAAATCCAAGAAGTTAAAGAGGTAGGTATGGGAGACAGAGTCTGTATCGACACATCTAGTCTAATGAATATTGGAGAAGGAATGTTAGTTGGTTCATCTTCAAAAGCTCTTTTCTTAGTTCATTCAGAATCACTAGACACTGAATATGCTGACCCAAGACCATTTAGAGTGAACGCTGGAGGCGTTCATAACTACATCCAAGCAGATGAAACACAAACCAAGTACCTATCCGAACTAAGTGCCGGAGACCCAGTCTTAGTAGTAGACAAAAAGGGAAATGCACGAGAAGCATTTGTTGGTCGTTCAAAGATAGAGAAACGCCCAATGATGTTGATTAAAGCTAAAACAACTAATGATGAAGAGGTTATGGTTGTTTTACAGAATGCTGAAACAATTAACTTAGTCACTCCCGAAGGAAAACCGGTTTCGGTTGCTGAATTAGATGAGGGAGATAGGGTTTTGGCGAAGACAGAGGAAAAGGGTAGGCATTTTGGTGAAGAAATCGAAGAAACAATAACTGAGAAATAACAATATTTATTAGAACCCAACTAATTGGGGGTTATTTGATGAGGGTTAAAGCCAAAAAACCGATTGATATAGGTGATGTAGTTGTTGGAGACGAAGAAGTGATTTGTGGTTGTGTTGGAGAAAAAGATGTCTTTGACATGATTGATGTTGCAGAGGAAATAGCTGAAAAAGTTGATTTGGTCGAATTAAGAGTTGACTACTTAGATAATCCATCTTCGAGTGATGTGAAAAGACAAATTGCCAATAACGAAATAGATGCACCTCTTATTTTAACGATTAGGAGAGAAAATGAGGGCGGTGATTTCGTTGGACAAGAAGAGGAAAGAGCCAAGTTGTATGTTGAGTTGATGGAGTTTGTAGATGCTATTGATTTGGAGTATCATACTCCAGATAATTATCGTAGAAAAATAATTCAAAAGGCTAAGGAAAAGAATGCAGCCAAAATCGTTAGTTATCACAACTTTAGTAGAACTGGTAGTGTTGAAGAGTTGAAGATTCGTTTAGAGGAATGCTTGGAGCTAGGTGATTTGGGTAAGGTTGCTACAAAGGCTAATTCACCTAAAGATGTTTTAAACCTCGTTAGGGCAGCTTATTATGTTAAAAAGGAGTGGGGTGAACCCTTAGTTGCTTTAGGTATGGGTGAAGGTGCGAAATACAGCAGGGTTTTTGGTTCATACTTTGGTTCTGACATCATTTATGCTTCAGGTGGTGAACAGACAGCTCCTGGTCAACTGGATGTGGCTGATGTAAAAGAGGTTGTTCGGAGATTACGATGAGGTTAGTTGGTTTAATTGGTGATCCAGTTGAACATAGTTTGAGTCCCGAGATGCATAATGTGGCTATGGAGGAGTTGGGAGTTGATGGTGTTTATGTAAAAAAGCAGGTGGAGAGAGAAGAGTTGGGTGATGTTTTGAAGGGTGCTAGGTTGTTTGGTTTTAGCGGGTTAAATGTGACTATTCCCTACAAGGAAAGTGTTTTGGGTTTTTGTGATGAGTTAGGCAAAGAAGCTGAATTAGCTCGAGCGGTTAACACACTTGATTTTTGTAGTGATGGTGTTTTTGGATATAACACTGATGTTTTTGGTGCTAGGCAATCTGTCTTGGAGGAGATGAAGATAAGTGGTTCTAAAATGACTTTGGTTGGAGCTGGTGGAGGTGCTCGTGCCTGCTGTGTTGCGTTCAAGGAAGCTAAGCAAATAGATGTGGTTAACAGGACAAAACAAAATGCCTGTGAATTAGTTAATGACCTGGAGAGGGATGTTAGGGCTGATTTAAATGCTTTGGGGTTAGAGAAGTTAGAAGATAGTTTGGTTGATTCTGATTTGTTGGTTAATGCTACCTCAGTTGGTTTAGAGTCACCACAAAAATCGGTTGTGGATAAAACTTTTTTACATAAAGATTTGGTTGTTTTTGATTTGGTCTATAGACCTCCCTTAACTAAATTGCTGCGCGATGCAGAGGAAGTTGGTTGTGAAGTGATTAGTGGGGTGGAGATGTTGGTGAAACAAGGAGCCAAGTCATTTAAGATTTGGCTGGATAGGGAACCAAATGAGGATTTGATGAGGAGATGTGTTTTAGATGAGTTGAATGGAGGAGATAGTTGGTGACTAAAAGGATTACTCTTGTTGGTGGTGCTGGTGAGATGGGTAAGTGGTTTGCAAGAGAATTCAGAGATGAATTTGACGAAATCATTTTGTTTGATAAGGATAGGGATGCAGCGAAGAAAGCTGCCGAGAAACTTGATGTGGGTTATTGTGAAAACAAAGGAATTTTAAGTGATTCAGATGTCGTAGTAGTGTGTGTTCCTATTGAGGCTTGTGAGAGCGTTCTTAGAGATGTTTCAAGTTATGTTGAGAGTGATTGTTTGGTGATGGATGTTTGCAGTGTCAAGATAGATGTGGTAGAGGTTTTAGAAAATAGCTTTAGTGACGATGTTAAAAGAGTTAGTTGTCATCCTTTGTTTGGGCCAAGTTCTGAAACAATTGAAGGAGAGAATGTGGTTTTAATTCCAGTTAAAGGGGGTTGTTGGGGAGTTAGGGAGTTCCTTGAGTCTCGAGGTGCCTTTGTAAAGGAAATGAGTGCTAGAGAGCACGATGAAGCAATGGCAGTGATTCAGGGCCTAAATCATCTAATTTCTTTTACTCTAGGAAATGTCCTAAACGAGGTTGATTTTGACGTTGAGGAGTGTTTAACACCTACATTCAAGAATTTTTATAGTAACATTGAGAGAATTCGGAGACAAAAACCTGAGTTATATGCTTCAATTCAATTAAACAACGCATTTGTTGAGGAAAAAGCAAATGATTTCTTAGATAGCTTTAATAAAGCCCTGGATTTGGTTAGGGAAGATAAGAAGGAAGAATTAATTGAATTCATAAAAAAGATTTAACTAATTATTTGGTAAGTTCTTTGACTTTGAATTTGATTTTGTATGAGAAATTTTTGGAGTTTCTAGGGTAGGTTTCCTTCTCCCATGTAGGTTTTTTGTATTTCTTTGCTCATTTTGTGTAGTTTTTCAAAGATCTCTTTTATTTCGTGTGCGTCTAGTGGTTTTTCGTTTGCGTAGTCTGTGTACATTGCTAGGAGTTTTTTTTCTCTTTGTTTGTCGTTGATTGGTTTGTTTTGTTTTTTCTTTAATTCGGTTAGTTCTTTGATGTGTTGCATTCTTTTTTCTATTAGGTCAATGATTTCTTTATCTATTTTTTCTATTTCTTTTCTTGTTTTTCTTATTGTCATAATATCTTTGCTCCTTCGTTATTTATTTTTGTTTCTATTACTTTTCCATGTTTTTTCCATTTTTGTTTTACTCTTTGTAGGTTTTTTTGTTTGACTAATGCGGTGTATGCTGAGCCTGTTCCTGATAGGCTTGCGGCTTCGGCTCCAGCTTCAAGCGCCTCTAGTATTATTTCGGGATCTTGGTCGAGTGCTGTCGAGTAGAGTATTCCATTGATTGTCATTGCTTCATATATGTGGTGGTTTTTTGCTAATTCATAGGCTTTTTTGATTTCTTTTGTTAGTAAGCGAGTTTTTTCGACATCAGTTCTTTTTGTATACTCTTTTTTTTGTGGAATATAGATTAGGGCTTTGTGGTTTTTTTCTCTTCTTTCAATTAATTTGTTTTTTTCGTTGTTGGTTATTGTTATGCCTCCGAGTAGTGAGGCGGTGGCGTCGTCCATTGCTCCTGTTATTGTTACTTCTGCTTCCTTCGCTGCTTCTATAGTTATTTCAAGTATTTCTTGGTTGTTTCTTTCTATGTTGAGTGCTGATATTGTTGCTAGTGCTGTTGCGTTTGCTGCTGCACTACTTGACTTGAGGCCTCTAGCTACTGGAATATTGGATTGTGTTTTTACATATGCTCCTTGGTCTTTGTTGTAGTAGTTTAGTGTTTTTTTAACGGTTTTTTCTATTAAGGTTGGATCTATTCTGCCTGCATCTCCCTTAATCTCTTTTTGGTTTGGTTTGAGTTCTACTGTTGCTTTTGTTTTTAGTGTTGTGGCATAGGCTACTCCTCTGTAGCCAGCTATTGCGTTTATTATTGTTGCTGCGCCGTTTGCAGTTGCTTCGCCCTTCATCTTTTTTGTGATTCACCTACTTTTTAGAGGGATAAGGTATTTGTTTTTTTTCGTTCATCCTACTTATGTAGAGGGCTGTCATGAATAAGAAGATAATTGTTTTATTAATTGTTTTGTTTTTAATTGGAGTTGGTTTAGGGGGTTATTGGTTTGGGTTGAATGAGAAGAATGAAGAGTTTGAGGATGTGGTGGCTGATAATAGGAATTTGAGTGAGAAACTTAATCAATCTCTTGATAGAGTGGAAGTTCTTGAGGATTTGGTTAGCGAAAAGAACACTACCATTGAAGGATTAAGTGAAAAAATAAATAGATTAAATAACACAGTTAAAGAACAAAATCAGGCTATAGATAATTTAGATAGTGAGATTAAGAGTTTAGAGGAGTTTTTGGCTATTAAAAACGCTTCTTTGAGTGAGGCAAGAGAACAAATAGATAGTTATGAAGAGATTTTGGTAACTAAAAATGAAACAATCAATGAGCTTCAGGAAGAAGTTAGTTACTTAGAGAGTGTGGTAGATGAAAAAAATGAAACAATCATCTCCTTAAAAGAAAATAATACCAAATTAAGAGACAGTTTAGTGGAGCTAAACGGTTCATTAGAGGAGGCTAGAGCCGAGGTCAGGAATCTTAGTGATAGAGTTGTGGAATTAGAGGAGTTAGTTAGTGAGGGATATGTGGTTGATAACTCCAGTTTTGGTGTTTTAGCTGTGTATGAAAACACGAATGAAGGAATTGTACTTGGTCTTGAAACAGAATACGAAGTAGGAGATGGAGAATTAAATGTTGACATAATTAACACCACATATGGTGAAAAATATATACAATCCTCTTTTAGAACCGCCTTAGATGTTAGCACTTACCTAAGCAATGTTTCCCTCAGTAATCGAAGCGTTGACCAAGAAATCTTTTCCCCTAACACCACTCTAGAGGTGGATGGTCCTAGTGCTGGTGCAGCTATTTGTTTAGCACAAATCAGTGTCTTCAAAAACAAAACTATTAACCAAAGTATCTTAATCACAGGAACCATTAACAGAGATGGAAGTATCGGAAGAGTTGGTGAGGTTCGTGCCAAGGTAATTGCCGCAAGAGAAAAAGGATATGAATTAGTGCTTGTCCCTGACGGTCAAAGTGTCTCTGTCAGTGGAATAGATGTAAAAGAAGTTAGTAACATACAAGAAGCTGGTGAACTCCTCTTCAAAAAAGGAGTTTAAAACAAAGACATTAAATCCCTATTTTTTCCTTAAAAGGACCTAGAGAAGAGGAGAGTTTTCGTTTCTACTTCTTCGCTAAATTTCGTTTCTGTTCTTTGCTAAAAAAATACTTTGCTAAAAAAAAAGATGGGGGGGAAGTTTATATTAATAGGTCGCTAAGACTCCGCCCTTTAAGGCGGAGAGGATGTCACTTGTAGCTGTATTGTTTGTGTCTCCAGAGGATCCATCCACTTAGAGCTATTATCGCTATTAGTGGTAAATAGAACACCATGCCTAGCTTGCTGATAGGTTTTATGATTGAATTTAAGATTGAATCTAGGTTTAGGTTTAGGTTTAGGTTTATGTTTCCTAGGCTTAGGTCTTCTAGGAATCCCTTGTTTTCTTTTATTTGGATTGTTTGTTGTTTGTCGATTTGTTTGTTGTTGTAGCTTGCTGTGATTTCTAATTCAGTGTTTGTTGATTCGGAGGCTGCAGTTACGAGGTATTTTATTGTTTTGGTTTCTCCAGGGGATAATGTGATTTCAGTGGTGCTTGAAGAACTTGTGTAGAATTGAACACTTCCATCGGTTATTAAGGCTGTTAGTTGGGTGGTTATTGAGTAATTTCCTGTGTTCTTTAATTCAATTTTTCCAGACTTGCTTTCAGAGGCATTGATTGTTGTTGGTGCTTCAAGTAACTCCATATCTAGACTAGGTTCATCAACATTAATTAATACGTTTGTTTGTTTTTGTTCCTCTTGATTATTTATTTTGTATTCTACTAATCCAGTTATGTTGTAACTACCTGTTTCTTCGGTGTTCACGATGAAACCATATGATTCAGTTGTTTTTGGATCAAGTTCAATTGATTGTAGTTCTGATGTTCCGACACTTATTCCATGTGGTGTGATTATGTTTATGTTTATGTTTGTGCTTTTGTTTCCACTGTTAGTGACTGTTAAGTTAATTCTTCCTTGCTCTCCCTTCTTAATCACGACTTCTTCCTCTTGGAATTCGGTGTCTATTTCGGGTGTCTTCACTTCTATTTCAAAATCAGTGATTTTGGATATATTCTCTATACCATTATTGTAGTCTATACTTACTCTTGAGGTGTATTCTCCGTCTTTCTTTGCTATAATTTGATAAACTTCTTCAGAGATGTTTCCTGGAGCTAGTTCTTTGATAATTTGAGGTGCATTTATTGACTCTATTCCCTCTCTTTCTGATAAGTGATCATTGATGTCTAATTTAATTCTTTGTGCCTTGTATCTTCCAGTGTTTTCGAAAGACAATGTTACTTCTGCAGTTTCTCCCTTAACCAAGCTCTGTTTATTTACTTCAGCACTAAAATTTATTATTGGATAAACTGGTTCAACCTCAACAGGAGAGATATAAATTGGAGTTTGGTTTTTTTCACTTACTTCTAGGTTAAATTTGTAGGATACCAGATCTTCGAAGTCAGAGGTATCTGCATCATCTGTTGGTGAGTATTTTAATTCTACTTCGTTAGTAATAAAATCATTAGAATCGATCTCTATTTCTTTTGTCAAGTCTCCATCAATTACCTCAACAAAATTAGGAGCGTTTAGTTGATAGGTTATGTTCTTGCTTTGATTCTCTTCATTTGTTATTTGAAACTCTATTGTGAACGGTTGATTTACTGGTGCTTGGGCTGGGTGTTGTGTGATTTCGGCATCTATTGCCGCTACCGTTGTAGTTGACAAAAACAGTATTAATACGAGGGCTAATGCAATTGAAAGAGTCTTTGTTTTTTTCATGTATCTAATTCCTTTCCTTTTCTCTAATGTGTTTTTTCTCTAAAGAAATGATTGTTTTCCGATTTAATAAAAATTCCTCAAGGAAACAAAAAAATAGTACTAACAAAAATTAGTGATTCTTGAAAAAATATTTGTTTATTTGTTTCTTGTTTAATTTTTTTGGTTAAATAATAAAAAAAAGGGAAAAAATTGTTTTGGATTAGGGAATTCTATTTCCCTATTTTTTGTTGTTTATTGTTCTTTTCTGCGGTAGATTAGGAATGCGGCTCCTAATACAGCGGCAAGTGCTATTGCTGTTGTGAATCCTGGTGTCTTTTGTACTTCCATTGATGTGGATGTTGATTGGTAAGTGGTTATTTTGTCTGCAGTTTCTACTTGTGCTTTGCTTGCGCTTATTATCTTGGTTCCTGCACTTGTGAATGTGAATGATGCAGTTCCATCAGAGCTTGTTGTTTTGGATTCTCCTGCAACTGTTACGGTTGCGTCTTCCACTGCTTCTCCATCGGCTGTTACTTTGATTGTTATTTCGTTATCTACATTTCTGTCTTCGGTTGCTGTTTGAATGCTTAGTTGTAGGTTCTTTGAAACCTCTTCCTTTGGTTCTTCACTAACACTTACGGATATGCTGTCTGATGAGTAGGTTATTACTTCTTCATCGGTTGTTGTTGAGTCTTTTGTTGCTGTTAGTAGGTAGTTTCCTGCTCCGCTGTAGGTTATCTCAACTCGACCAGTTGAGTCGGTTGTTAATGTTTGTCCATTGTATTCGACTGTTGCATCTTCAACAACATCTCCGTTTGCTTTAACTAGATAGGTTGCGGATTCTCCTGCTGTTAGTTCGGTTGGTCCAACTATGTTGAGTTCTTTTGTAACTTCTTGTTTTGAAACCTCTACGGTGTGTGTGTCTTGTGTGTAGGTTTTTACGGTTGTTGCTGTTTCGGTTTCGGCTTTTGTTGCTGTGAATGTTAGGTCAGCAGCTTCTGTCACCGTGAATGTTACTTGTCCGGATGTGTCTGCTGTTTTTGTTGTGCCGTCTAGTGTTACGTCTGCTTGAACTGGTGAACCATCTACTGTTACGGTTAGTGTAATTGTTTCTCCCACAGTTGCTGTGCTTGGACCACTTAGGATTAGTGCTTCTTCTACTGTTTGTTTTTCGACTGTGAAGTCAGTTGTTGCTTGTCCATCAGCTACTACTACGGTGTTTGTTCCTATGTTTTCTGCTGTTCTTGTTAGTTGGAAGGTTCTTTGTGAGTCTGCATCAACTAATACTGTTCTGGTTGTGATGTATTGGTCGTTTATTTCTACTGGCACGTTCACGGATCCTTGAGCTCCTCCATCGTTGGTTACTGTTACGGTTATGTCATATTGTTCTCCGTATGTCACATTGCTTGGTGATACAGTTACGTCGTAACTGAAGTTTGCTACTGCTTCTACGGATAGGACGTCGGTTGCTGGACCGTATCCAGCTCTTCTTACTTCTATGTCGTAGTCTCCTGCACTTTCAGGTGTGAAGCTTACTTCTCCGTTTGCGTCAGTTACTTCGTTGATTGATCCTCCTGGTCCTGTGATGGTTACTCTTGCATCTGCTATTAGTTCTCCTTCAAATGTATCAGTTACCTTTAAGGTTACTGTTTCACCTGGCTCTACTTCTCGGTCAAAGTCTATTTGGAGTTTGTTAACTGCGTCTGTTACATTCAAGGTTGCTAATGGTTCGTTGAACCTAGCGCTTGTAATTTGTATTGCATCTGTTCCTGTTCCAGTTGGTGTTATGGTTAATCTTGCTACTTGTGCTGGTGAGCTAACTCCTGTTGGATCGTCTTGTGCTTTTGTTGATGCTGTTGCGTTTGTTTCTGCTATTGATCCTTCAGCTTTTACGCTGAATGAGCTGAATAGGTAGTCTCTACTATCTGCTTGTTGAGCTATCATCAACAACTCTGTTTCATAGCCCAATGGCAATGACATTCCTGGTATTTCTCCACCTGCTCTATCTAGAACCAACAAGTTTGGTTTCTCTGCAACTACTGCTGGATCCTCTACAAGTGCCCTGCTATCGTTGCCGTATGCGCTGTTGTTGAATTCTCCTACCTTCCAAACGAAGTCTTTTGCACTTTCTGGCGTGAACTCAAATTCAACTGATCCGTTTTCGTTGAGGGTCATTAGTTGGGTGACGTTTTGGAATCCGGTTTCGTTTACGTAGCCTAGCATTATTTCTGCGTCGTAGCTTGTGGTTCCGTTTATTAGTTCACCGTTTATGTCCTCGGCTGTTACGGTTACGTTGTATGTTCTGCCTACTCCTGCTGTTAGGGTGAAGTTTTCACCAAATACTTCGCTAATGCTCATGTTTTCTGGATTGAATGTTTCGACTTCGAACTCGAGTGCTGGTAGTTCTACGTCGAAGGTTCCTGTTCCTGTTTTGGTTTGGTAGTTTGCAGTGACTTTTACATTTATTGTGTCTGTTGAGTTGAATACAAATCCATCTGCTGGTTGTATCACGTACTTACCTACTGATGCGTTAATTGGGCTGACATCTGCTGTGTAATTCACTCCATTTACCATAACGGTGTGGTTTGTGTCGACATCTGTAACGGTTTCTCCTGTATCGGTGTTTGTGACTGTTATTGTGAGGTTCTTCTCTTGAACTCCTGCTGTTAGTGTACCTGGACTAACATCGATGTCGTATACATCTGCTGGTTCTATTGAGAAATTCTCGTAGACAGCTAAACTCACTTCTGTTTTACTGAACTCGTTGTCTCCATTCACATCTTCGTACCAGTATGCGGAGAACCATAGGTCATCGGTTGCTGACACGTTGTTCCAGAATGCGTCTGTTAATCCAAATGAATAGCTTCCATTGTTAACTAAGGCGGTTCTTGCATCGGTTAGGTTGAGCCTTGTTGTGCCTTGGCTTAGGTAAGCCAATCCGTTGTTCACGAACTCTCCACTCTTTGTTATTGTTGCTGTTATCTCTCCTTCAGTGCCCCAAACAACTGAGTCTTGGGCTTCATCATTTACTGATATCTCGGCTGTAAGACCATCAACTTCCTTCTGTATGGTCTTTGTTACGATTTCTCCACTGTTATTCACTTTTATTTCTGCCGTTACGTAATCGCCTTCTTGTGTTGGTATGAAAGGTATGAAGTATTGTCCCGTGCTTGAGTTGTACCCGTTTCCTAGCTCTGATATGTTATATACATTGTCTCCACCTCCCCAAGTAGCTGTAATTGGTTCTGCTCCTGTGACCTTCACTTGTTGTGTTCCGTTTTGATGTGGCACTATGAATGATCCATTGCTTCCCCATTTTAGTTGGAATTCAAACAAATAGATGGTCATATCTTCGAATTGTGTTCCAAATCTGTTGTCATCAACAACTCTTGATTGGGTAGTATTAAGTGGTAACACTTCAATCGTTTCGTTATCTGTTACCTCTAGGTGTAATGTGGGCGCGTTAGGGTCTATAACATCCCATGTTTTGCTATACATTAGGTTGACGTCTTCTGGTGCTATTATTGTTGCTGCGTCGTATAGGGTCCCAGTTCTGTCGTAGTAATCTGAAGATGGATCTACCGTGCTTGGTGTTTCGATTGCTGGGTCCTCGTATCTTGCGTCTACACTAATTGTGCCTGTTGAGTTTGGTTTTGCAGTGAAGTTCAACACACCATCATCATCTGAGTCGTTGAATAGTAACCATGTTGCGTCTCCGTTGTCGGCGCTTCCATTAGCTACTAAGTTTCCTCCAGAGATATTTGATGATGTAGGAGCTGTATCCCATTGTATGCCTGTTACGTTTATTAGGCCATATTTGTCGTTTCCTACATTCGTTACTGTTATGTTGTAGTCACCTGGTTCTAGTCTTGCTACTGTTGTTTGTGTGTCGAATTCTATGTCTAGGTCATTTTTTGGTTTTGTTGTTACGTCGAAGTATTTGTATACGTAATCTGTGTTGTCTGTGACTCCTAGTGTCCAGTCTGCGTGGTCGTTTATGATTGTTGTAAATCCAAAGTCACCATCTTGGAAGTTGTCGTATTCTACTGTGTGTCCATCTCTTAGAACTGTTACATTGTAGTCTTGTATTGCATTTCCTTTGTAATCTAATAGTGTGCCGCTGAATCCCTGGGTTGAATCAAATTCAAATGGTTGGTCACTTTCTTCGTTCCAACTGAAGTCTAGTTCTTGTTGAATCACGAACTTGGCTTCCCAAGAGCTACTATCTGGTGTGCCTGTTCTGTTTGCGTAGACGGTGTAGTTTGCTTCGTATGGTGTGTTTAAGCTGTCATTGTAGATGAAGTCTATTGTCTGGCTAAATGTTCCATCATTTGTGGATCCTGAACCTATTTGTTGTCCTTCTGGTGTGTATATTGTATAATTAACTCTTGTATTTAGTAATTCTCCGCCTTCAGTTAGTGTTCCTTTAACACTAACGCCTTCATGGTTGTATATCACTGTGTCTGGTGACACAGATAGGTTGTAGCTAGCTAAACTGAATGCAGTTCCTGTTAGCGGTAGTGCTGGTGTTGTTTCAGGAGTGACAGATACTTCTATGTAATTTGCCGTTGTGTTTATTGTGTAATCACTACAATCAACCCAGCTTGTTCCATCAAAGTATTGTGGAACTAGGGAAGATTCAGTTAAGCCAGAAACTTCTGCATCACTGTAACTTATTTTAATTGTTATGTTGGTGTCAGATGCCAATACATCTACTAGCCCAAACCTATAGCTGTCTTCACCAACTTCCTCTGCTTCTGTTGGGGCAACTCCAAAGGAAACTTGATCCGAATACGTTGGGTCTTCAACACTTACTGTAGTATCTGTGTTATCAGAGGTGCTTAAGGTCGTCATCTCAGCATCAACAAAGTACGGATTGTAACTAACGTTTTCACTAACTAAAGCGTCGAAACTAGGATCTGATACTCCCCAATAGTTGAGGGTGGCGTTTAGTGTGTCAGAATCTGTGTTATTTACTGCAAGTTGTTGATTCCCGGATAAATCGTTGTAATGTAACTCAAGTCCATCTTTAACGAAGTTTTGAGCTAAAACACCTACTTCATTATTTACAATGTCATTGTGGGAAATCAAAACTCCTTCTGCTGAAGCAGTTGCATATGTACTGGAAACTTGTCCTAATTGAATGCCTATATTATTTCCATGTATATTATTATTCTCTATGAAGCCGTTTCCAGCAAAGGTAGCTACTCCGACATAAAAGTTAGTTACATCATTATTTGAGTAAGTGACTGCTCCTGGAGCACCATAGTATGACATGTAATCAACGATTCCTATTGAGTTTATTAGGTCACCGCTATCCCAATCTGCAACAAATGTTCCTGGACCATTTATATCATTATTAGATACAACGATGTCATCTCCGTACCAAATTTGGATAGCCTCGCCAGTTACTTCGGTATTACCATTGTCATATCTTACATAAGCTACATTGAATGTGTTACCTGAAACTCTGAGATCTACTGCACCAGTTGACCTTGCGTCTCTTCCTGCTGTGATTCCATAAATATAATTATTTACTTCATTGCCCACAAAACTGGCATTATTATACTCTTTGACAAGCATGGCTTCTTTTGCAGGACCACTAGAAGAGTTCGTAAATATACAATTCTTAACAGTAGTGTAATTAGCTTTCACTAATATTGTTGGATTAACAGCTGAACTTGTATTATCTCCTGTACCTGCTCCTACTGGTATACCTATCACTTCAAATCCTTGAATGGTTACATTTTCTGATGTTACCTCAACTCCATATCCAGAGAATGAACTGAAATCTAATGTCACATCTCCGTTTGCTTCTATCGTAATATTAGCTTGAGTGACTCCTAATTGTTCTGCATAAGGAGATTCACTCTCATTAACTAGAATAGTGTCTCCTGAGTCAGCGTTATCTATAGCACCTTGGATAGTGGTATAATCTCCATCGGGTCCCACATAAAGCGTACTATCTGCTCCTGCACCTCTAGCCGGTGTTATGGCTACTAGGCTGAAGACTGATATGACTAAGACTATTGAAGTTGCTAAAGCGATTAATCTCTTTCTATCGTTCATATTTATCTCGTTCCTCCTATTCTCCTTTTTGTTTGCTATACAATAGATGAGGGTTTATCCTTTATATATTTTTGTTAGGAATGTTTCTCGAACTCTTAATCGTTAGTTATCGAAAACAAGGTTCTACTCCATCCCCTCATCTATTTCCTGAAACCCTTTCGGGCTTCAATTTAAGTTCTTTGAAATTCCTTTAATATAAACCTTTCCGAGAAACCTAGAGATATCTAGAAATTTTTGTTTATATTTTTAACACGATATAATTAATTTATTTTGTTTTATGGAATTGAATACATTTGATTTTATTAAAAATACAATGTTATTTAGTGATTGATTCCAATATGATTAAGCTAAAAGCTCCAGCAACCTCGGCAAACCTTGGAGCAGGATACGACATATTTGGCCTAGCACTCAACAAACCAACCGACCACATGAAGTTCGAAAGAGCAAAAGAAACCAAAATAGAACTCAAAGGAAAATATGGAGAAAAAATCCCAGAGGAGGTTAGGGAAAATAGTGCTGGTGTTGTTATAAACGAAATGACAGATAAAGGAGTTAGGGTGGTTATCGAGAAGAATATTCCACCGGGTAGTGGTTTAGGCAGTAGTGCTGCAAGTGCTGCAGGAGCCGCTGTAGGCATTAATAAATTATTCGACCTTGGTTTTAGTAGAAGAGAGATGCTGGAGTTCGCTGCCTTGGGAGAAGAGGCTGCGGCTGGTGAGAAACATTATGACAATGTCGCCCCATGTTTGTTCGGTGACTTTTGCTTAGTAGATGATGAAGTTGTTAGCATAGAGGTTCCAGATTTTAGGTTCGTAGTTGTATACCCCAATTCTTCAAATCTAACTAGCGAGGCCAGAAAACTCGTTCCCAAAGAAGTAGAAATTGATGAGTTGAAGGAAAATGTTGGATTTGCATCCAAACTATTACTTGGCTTATACGAAGAGGACTTAGAGCTGTTTGGCCAAGGTTTAAATGATAGTGTTGTAGTTCCCGCTCGCTCTAAAAAGATAGAAGGATTTGAGGAGGCTAGAGATGCTGCCTTGGGTGCTGGAGCCTTTGGCTGCACTCTAAGTGGAAGTGGTCCCTCAATGATTGCTGTGGGAAGAAATGAAGAAAAAATTGGAATGGCGATGCAGGATGCACTAAAGGAATTAGGCATTAGCTCAGAGGTTTATGTCGCTGAACCGAGTAAGGGAGTCACAATATTAGAATAACCCCTCCCCTCCTAGTTAAGTCCTGAAATGTGGCTTTTTTTTGGATAGTTGGTTAAGGGAAATTTAAATTTTTTATTTCTGGAGAGTTATTATAATTGTGGAGGTGAGTTCTCTATGAGTTGGGACCCATTCAGAGAGTTAAGAAAAATGCAAAACCGAATGGAAAGAATCTTCAGTGACCTAGAAAGAGAAAGCTTACCCACCCAAAAACGCTCAAAGCCCAAGAATCAGAAGAAAGGTGAAACCACTCCATTCACAGATGTCCGAGATCTTGATGAGGAGGTGGTTGTAACTGCTGACTTACCTGGCGTAGACAAAGAAGACATAGATGTTTCAGTTGAAGGAAACTCGCTAACTATTTCAGCTGAAAGAAGTCAAGAAGAAAGCGAAGAGAGCGAAGGCTTCGTTAGAAGAGAAAGAACTCTTGGCCAATTCTACAGGAAAATCAAATTACCAAGCGACATCAAAGAAGATGAGGCAGCCGCTAAATTCAACAACGGTGTTCTAGAAGTCAAATTGCCTAAAGAAGAAAAAGAAGAAAAAGAATCCAACAAAATCGAAATCCAGTAAAAAAAATAATGAATTAAGTTTTTCCTTTCCTTTCTTCTTATTAATTTTATTTTTTACTAGTTAGTTTGTTCTAGATTTACCAAAAAAAGCCATAGGTTTTGTTTTTTAAAGTCAGTGACAATTAGGAGCTCCCCCCCTATACTAAGCTTCTTCCTTTCACCATAACTAGCTATAAATCTTCTTTCACCCCCTCACCCACCAAACTACTCCATGCAACATAGAGCGGGTTTCAGAGAAGTTGAAATCCATTAGGTTAGAGAAACAAGATTTTACCCCTTTGTTCTACAAAGCTTTTAGTAAGGGTTTAATTGCAAATTAATTTATTCAGAATTGGAAAAAGATGGATGTTTAAAGAGTACTTGAGTGAAGAAGCATTCAAAGAACTTTCAGAGTTCTATAGTAGTGAAGACTATAGGTTCGAGTTCCAAACCAAAACAAACCTCAAAGAAGCAAGAGAAGTGCTAGAGGAAAATGGATACGAGACAAAGCTCATAGAAAACATCAAGCAATACTGCGTTGTTAAAGATAAATACTCAGAGAGAAGAGACATCTTAAAGAAAAGCGTCTACAACGAAACAATAGAAGACAAAATCGTTTTTGTAATGAAAGATAAAGGAGCAGTAGAAGAAGCAATCGCCCTAGGAGCCCAGCCACTCAACAAAACAGAGATAGAACCATTATTCTAAAACAATGGAAATGAAAAAGACACATCCCTCTCTAGTCAAGTTCTAAGGATTCAAACAATTGAACTCAATCAACATCTACAAAAACAATAATACTCATGGAAAAAACATTTTTCCCAATCTAAAACTAATTTATTAACGAAGAAATGATGGAAAAAATAATTAGCTTCTTTATTGGAGCATTCGACTACTGGAATCCCTCCGCAGGATCTGGAAAGAGCAGTATATCTTCCATTCCAGATATCCAGACAAAATACAAACAAAAAGAGAGAGATTAGAGCCACAGACATTCAAAAATTCCCTATGTGACATCCGCCTCTTCCCTCACCCCTTTTTTTAAATGTAGAGTAGAAGGGCTAAGTGCAAATATGGCAGACAACAAAACTGTGAACTACCCCTACCTAATCAGAGATTAGGAAGGTGTCTTCTCGGTCACTTAAATAATACAGGTATTCAGCAACTCAAGTTCTCCTTAATCTTCTAGAAGTTCTGAATGTCTATCTTCTACAGCGGGAATAATACAAATGAATTGAGATTCAGTATCGGAGATGTTTTCGTATTTGTGTGGAACGCCTTTTGGGATGAAGAGATAGTCACCCTTCTCGACTTCATAGACCTCTTCACTAGTTGTTACCTTTATTTTTCATCTACCACACTCTCTAAGTAACTAACTTCTTCCTGAAGCTCATTGATTTT
>PZKD01000018.1 GCA_003034855.1 archaeon SCG-AAA382B04
CTCAGCCATCTCACCCAAGAATCCCTAAGAGGGAGAAAAACAAGTGGACAAAAAAAGCTTATTCCTCCAACAACAATTTTTTTTGGGTAAAAAAGAGAAAGAGAAGGCACCCAGCCTCAAAAAAAGATATGGCACCTATCCCACCCCCCCTAAAAGAGATGGATTTGCAGCTCAGTAGCATCCATATCAAGGTGATTCTCTAATTTCTCTCTATCCTCCGCAGATGGATACAACCAATATTTATAACTCAGATTCATTTTGGTTCACCTTGATTCTCCACATATTTTTTTAGCTGGTCAAGTGTTACTTCTCCTGTGGTTATTAGACAATAGCTGTTAGACCAGAATACATTATCCCATAGTTTGTCTTCTATGTCGAATCTGTGTCTTATTGCTTTGCTTGTCCCTGTTTTCAGTGCATTTATGAATTTTGTTAGGTTGGTTGTTGGTTTTGAGGAGAATAATATATGCATGTAGTCTTTGTCTACTTCTTGGTTGGTTATTTTTATATCGAAGTTTTGTGCTATGTTTCTTGTTCTTTTCTTGAGTTCATCTATTATTTTCTTGTTTGTGAATACTTTTCTTCTATATTTGACTACCAGTATTAGATGGTAGTTTAGGTTATATACTGAATGTGAAGATGATTTTAGATTGTATTCCATATTGGTTCCACATATATTATGTCAACCAATATACAAAAAAAGGTTAGGGTGATTCATCCCACTACCTAAATCCCAAAGGAATTGAGAAAGGGGATTTCTCACCCACAAGAGTTAAAATCTGTTGTCACAAAAAGAATACCTGATGTCTCTAGGTTATGACGAAATTAGAGAAATAGATCCCGATGGAATGATTGAGGATGTACTTAGATTTCCTGAGATGTGTAGAGATGCCTTTACTCCTATAGTTAAAGAGGGACGTGAGTTTGAAAAAATAGCGGTAGTTGGAATGGGAGGTTCAGGTATTGGAGGAGATATGTTGGAGTCATATCTGAGGTATAAGTCGAATTATCCTGTATTAGTAAATAAGAATTATGATTTACCTAAAGCTATTGATGAAAAGACACTTCTATTTGTAATTAGCTATTCGGGTAATACTGAAGAAACCTTATCCAGCTTTAAAGAAGGAATTGAAAGAGGCTGTGAGGTTTTAGCTATTTCTTCAAATGGTGAGTTGAAAAAAATAGCAAATAAAAAAGATATATCACTATTGGAAGTTCCAGGAGGAATTCAACCTAGAGCTGGTTTTCCTTATCTTTTTTTGCCAATGGTTGCCACTCTTGAGGAGATGGGTGTTTTAGAAGTTGATGGCTTTGATAGGGCGATTTCGAATCTCGAGAAATTGAAAAATAGACTGAATCCGTCTGTTGATGAAGATAATTTTGCCAAAAAAATTGCTGGTTTTTTAAAAGGCTCTATTCCCGTGATCTATAGTTATGATGAATTATCTCCTGTGGCTTATAGGTGGAAGTGTCAGCTAAATGAAAATTCCAAGATGTTTTCTATTATGAATGAGTTTCCTGAGTTGAATCATAACGAGGTTGTAGGCTGGGATTATAAGTTAACTAGGGATTTCAAAATTGTTGTTTTGAAAGAAAAAGATCCCATAGAGAAGATGCAGAAAAAAATTGAGGTAACAGGACAAGTTTTGGATGTGGAGTTTAAAGAGGTGGAGGTCCTTGGTGATAGTTTGATATCTAAGTTGATGACTGGTGTTTTCATTGGTGATCTTGTGAGTGTTTATTTAGCAACTTTAAATGAGGTGGATCCTACGCCAGTTAGAAGAATTGATAATATAAAAGAACGATTATATGATTAACTCAAAAATAGTGGGGTTAGAAGATGGAGGATGAAAAATTTGCTCTGTATACATTTGGTGTATCGTTTTTAGCTGCTATTGTTTATGCTTTGGTAGTTAATTTAGCGGGATTTAATGGAATAATTGGGGTTTTCTTGTTGTTTGCTTTGGTTTTTTTTGTTTCGTTTTCTGATAGAGTTACCAAAGAAATAATCCACTAATAATATTTTTTTATATTTCTTGTTCAAATCGTAATAATCTTAATCAAAAAGTATTAAGTGGTCTGAATTTAAAACCAATATTGGTGTTATAATTGCACATACCTGATGGATACCTAGACCTATGGCTATGTGGCATTTTCTATTTACTAACCCTCATTGTTCTTTCCTATTCTGGATATAAAGCACGAGAAAACCTCGATGAAAAAAAAGTTCCCTTGATCGGAGTTGTAGCAGCTGCTATTTTTGCAGCACAAATGCTTAATTGGCCTATACCCGGTGGAACTAGCGCCCATTTTGTAGGTGGAGCTCTTGCTGCAATCCTCTTAGGACCATATGTAGGAGTCTTAAGCATGGCTTCAGTTGTTACAGTTCAAGCTCTTATGTTTGGTGATGGAGGAATCCTAGCATTAGGTGCAAACATCTGGAATATGGCACTAATTGACGTTTTTGTAGGTTATTTAATATTCAGATTATTTAAAAACAAAAACAAGTCGATTGCGGCATTTTTAGCTGGGTGGATTGCAATAACAGCAGCTTCTTTATTTGTTGGAATACAAACTGGTTTATCAACGATCTTTAAATTCCAATTACAAACAACTCTCTTAATAATGGTTATAGGACATGGAGTATTAGGAATAATAGAAGGAGCTATTACAGCATCAGCCTATCGTTACTTAATCGATGTGAGGCCTGATTTTTTTGAAAAAAGTAACAAAAAGGAGGTTGAGGCATGAAATATCTAAACAAGTCTTGGATTAGGAAATCATCTCTTTTCATATTGTCAATGATTTTGGTTTCCCCATTATTTGCTTGGGCTGCAAATGCCGTAGATTATTCAGAGCCTCTTGAAAATGCAGCTCACCAAATTGGGGCGATTGGAGAAGGTTATAGTTTATTTTCTGGAATTTTCCCTGAGTATAGTTTGCCAGGGACAAACATTGTGTTGGATACTGCTGTAGCAGGTTTTTTTGGGGTATTAGTAACATTTGGTTTGGCTTGGTCAATTGGGAGGATAATTAAAAAGGGAAATGAGTGAAATTTTTTTTAAAACAATAAAGGAGATAAGTGGCTTATTTAAGAGATTTTTTACTTCAGAGGAATCTGCCCATAAAAATGGTTTTCTTCAGAGAAGAAACGCTCATGTCAAGCTTATTGCTTTTTTATTATTAATAATTCTCTCAATTTCTCTAAGTGAGCTATATCTTCTAGTGAGTGTGTTCTTAACGTCAGTAATATTGGCCTATGCTTCTAAAATAAAATTAAAGGAGTTTTTTTCTAGGTTTTTATTTATTCCAATTTTTTCACTAATTGTTGTTTCACCTCAATTATTTTTGATTCAAGGTTCGTCCTTATTCTCCTTATTTGGATTAGAGATAACTGTAGGAGGATTTATTTATGTAATAAGGTTTTTTATGAGAGTTTTATGTTCAATTAGTTTCATTACTCTGTTGTTGATGACAACCTGTTTTAAAGACTTGGTTAACTCTCTGAGTTCTATTGGGTTACCTAGAACGGCAGCTTTTATTTTGTTAATAACTTATCGATATTTGGTTTTGTTTTTCTCTGAGCTTCACAAGATGTTGGTTGCCAGAGAAAGCAGGTTTTTGAATAAAAACAATTTTAGGTTTAATTGGAAAAGCACCAGAAATCTTTTTGGTTCCTTCCTTATTAGGTCATTAGAAAGAGGGGAAAATGTTTCATTAGCTATGAAGGCTAGAGGAGGAGATAAATACTCAAGAACTCAAAACAGTGTTATGAATGAAAAAGACATTTTGTTTTTGGCAATATCTCTCTCTTTTACTATATTAATCGGAGGAATAGAGTGGCAAATAATTATTTGATTGGAAAAAACCTCTCATACTCTTATCCTGACGGTTCTATTGGAATAAAAAATGTTGATGTTTGTTTTGAAAGGGGCGAAAGAATAGCTATTTTAGGTGCAAATGGATCTGGAAAAAGCACTCTCTTGATGGTTTTAGGTGGATTATTATCTCCTGATGAAGGAGAGGTTATTTTCAAAGGAGAGAGTGACTTGGATAAAAAGAGATCAGAAATTGGTGTTTTTGTGCAAGATCCAGATGACTTCTTATTCAATCCTACTGTTGAAAAGGAACTAAGGTATGAAACAAATCAATTGGATGAAAAATTTGATGACCGATTTAACAAATATGTTGAAAAACTTTCCTTGAATAATTATTTAGATAAACCTCCCTTCAGGCTAAGTGAAGGAGAGAAAAAGAGAGTGATGTTAGCAAGTTTATTGATTCCTAACCCTAGTTTGTTTTTATTAGACGAAGCTTTCAGTAGTTTGGATCCCTTCTACAAAGAAAAATTCATCAAATTACTAAACGAACAAAACGATCTAGAGAAGACAATTATTTCTGCTACTCAAAATTTAAGCTTAGTTCCCAGAATTGCAGATAAAGTTATTTTATTAGGAAAAAATGGAGAATTAATCAAAAGTGGTGAAGTAAGAGAAATCTTATACAATACTAATCTACTTAAAAAAAATAATCTTGAGGCTCCTCAGGTTGTAAGAATTGCTAAAGAAGTAGGGGTTGGGAAAGAAAAACCAGTTTCTGTTGAAGAATTAATAGAATTAATTTGACATCCTCTCCGATCTAAAGTAGAGAGGACTTAATGCTCTTTCAAACTTTCTCATAGGTTAAAAAATGAGGTTTTAATGATTTATTATTGAATCAGTTACTTCGATTGCTCTTTTTGTTTCTTCTACATCATGTACTCTAAGAATATCTGCTCCATTAGCAATCGCTATAGCTTCAGCTGCTATACTTCCCCATAATCGTTTTTTTGTTGGTAATTTTTTTTCTGATACATCATTTATTAATGATTTCCTAGATACACCTATTAGTAGAGGTTTATGTGACCTTCTCCCCTTCCTTACCTCATATTCGTTTGGTGAGGAGGGGGGTTCCATTGGTTCGCTATTAATATGTTCTTTGCGGGAGTGGTTGGAACTTGCGAGGTTTCTGCGAGTCCTCACAACCTCTTTGAGGGAACTCTCGTTTACACGTTCGGCTGTTTCATTGGGCAACCTTGTTATGCCCTCGTTGTCGCAGAACACCAGCAAAGCAAACTGCTGGTAGCCCGGTCACATCAACTCGGTTTGTATATAAGCCCGAGTCAGGCATTACTAACTCGCAGCAAGTATGCTACTTTTGGCTTATTTCCACAAAGAGCTCACATATCTTGTCTTGCCAACTACATATTATTATATAACTACATTATTTATATCTAATAAGTGATTCACCCCACTACCTAAAATCAAAGATTTAAGGAAGGGGGATCTCTCACCAAATATGTTAAAAAAGAAGTTTTTAATTGAGTTTGATTAAATTTTTTTTTGTTTTAATCGTTTTTGGTTACTCAAAAGGTTTTTCATCATTTTTAATTAACCTTTAAATATGACGGATAAACTGTTAAGAGTTAGCGTAGAAAAAGATAGTGTTTCTGAGCGAGATCTACCAGAAAGTTACAGAGATCTAGGGGGTAGAGGTCTTACCTCAATGATTGTGACCGATGAAGTTCCTCCCAAAGCCCATTCTTTAGGTCCAAATAATAAATTAGTTTTGGCTCCTGGAATTCTCACTGGAACAAGTGCTCCTACTTCAGGAAGGTTGTCTGTGGGAGCGAAATCTCCATTAACCGGTGGTGTAAAGGAATCTAATGTTGGAACAAGTTTTGGCCAAACTCTTCATAGATTAGGGTATAGAGCAATTGTTTTTGAAGATAAAATCAAAGAAAAAGATTTCAAATACCTAAAAATAGACAAAGATGGAGCTAAATTAGGTGATGCTTCAAAATGGAATGATATGGAGCTATATGAAGCGTTTGAGGCAATACATAACGAATTTGGTGAAGACGTAGATGTTTGTGGTGTTGGTGTTGCTGCTGAACTTGGTGGCGGTAACTCAGGATTAGCTTTTGATGACTTAGAAAACAAACCAAGTAGATATGCTGGTAGAGGTGGTCTTGGCTCCGTTTTAGCTACTAGGGGAATCAAATTCATAATCGTCGACTCCCAAGATGCACCTGGTGTGGAGATAGAGGATGAAGATGAATTTCAGAGAGGTAAAGAGAAGCTAGCTAATGCATTAGGAGAACATGATGTAACTAAGCCTGGAGGTTCTTTGAATGCCTATGGAACAGATGTTTTGATTAACATAATAAATGAAGCAGGTGGCCTACCTCATTACAACTTCTCTAAAGGGGCTAGTGAGATGGCTAAGAAGGTTAGTGGTGAGAGAAAAGCAGAAATAATTGAAGAAAGAGGAGGAGACAGGCCACATCCTTGTAGTCCTGGGTGTGTCATCCAGTGCTCAGAGAATTGGGTCCAAGAAGATGGTGAAAAAGTTGGTGCCTTAGAATATGAATCAGTATGGGCTTTGGGACCTAACTGTGGAATCTTCGACCTAGACACGATTGGTGAATTAAATAAAAGATGTAACGACTTGGGTCTCGACACGATAGAGACAGGAGACACCATAGCAGTTTTGATGGACGCCGGCTTACTTGAGTTTAGTGACAAACAAGGAGCCCTAGAGTTAATGGATGAAGTTGAGCAAAAAACCGCTTTAGGTCGAATAGTTGCAAATGGAACACAGTATGCTGCAAATGCCTTCGGCCTAAACAGAGCACCTACTGTTAAAGGCCAAGGAATGCCTGCTTATGATCCCAGAGCAATCAAAGGAATTGGAGTTACCTACGCTACCTCTCCAATGGGTGCAGATCATACAGCTGGTTACGCAATAGCTCCTGAAATCCTAAAAGTAGGTGGAAAACCTGATCCCCAAGACACAAAGAAAGGAGAACTCTCTAGGAATCTACAATCCAGTACAGCTGTAATAGATTCAACTGGTCACTGTTTGTTTATTGCTTTCGCTGTATTGGACATTCCTGAAGGACTAGAAGGTGTTGTAGAAGAAGTGAACGGTGTGCTAGGAGCTGACTTATCTGTTGGTGACATAGACGAAATAGGCTCCACTATTCTTGAAGCTGAAAGAGAATTCAACCAAAAAGCTGGTATCTCAAAACAAGAAGACCGAGTGCCTGAATTCATGGAAGAAGAAAAAGTTCCCCCAACAAACGAGGTTTTCGATGTGCCCACTGAAGAACTAGAGAAAGTGTTCAAATAAGAACCCACCTCTTTTTTTCATTTTTTAAATGAGCTTTAAAGTTGTTTTATTTGGAGACTTGAGAAAAAGATTAAGCAATAAAAAAGAAAATATTGAGCTAAATCAAGAAGAATTCCATTCAGTTAAAGATGTTTTAGATTACTTAGATATTGAAGTAGATGAGGTAAGCCATATCTTCCTCGATCACTCTTATTCAGATGTTGGGAGAAAAATAGAGAGCGAAAATGAGAGATTAGCTTTGTTTCCAAAAGACATGGCTTTGTTGTATAAATGGTATTTTAAGAAAAAAGAATAATTAGCTAGGGTTTTAGCCACCTGATATTGGTGGAAATATTGCGATAGTGTCATTTGAACTTATTTTTGTGTCTAATCCATTTCTATCCAATATGTTTCTCCTATCCACCAAGATGTTAACGTAATCGCTTAATTCGTTGTCTTCGAATATTTCTTGCTCTAGATCTGGGTGTTCTTCGATTACTTTGTCTAACACATTTTTTATTGTCGAATTTTTCTGTATCTCCATTTGTTCTTCTGATTTTCCAGTTATTTCTCTGAAGTTTGCGAAGTATTTAATTTTTACATTCATCCTTTTTTCTATCCAAAATAGTTTGTTTTTTTGTTTGTTTTTTTCAATATTATATCTTTTCTAGGTCTATTACTCTGTCGTCTTCTCTTAAATCTATTAATTTGACTCCCATTGCGTTTCTCGATTGAGTGGAAACGCTTTGGGCAGAGATTCTTATGCTGTTTCCTTCTTTTATGGTTATAAATAAATCGTTTTCTTCTCTTACTGATGCCATAGCAACTGGTTCACCATTTCTTTTTCCTAGTTTAATTGCTTTTATTCCTTTACCAGCTCGATGTGTCCGACGGAATTCTTTTACTCTTGTTCTTTTTCCAAATCCATGTGAAGTGATGGGTAATAGTTCATTTTCTTCTTCAACTGCCTCTAAGTCAACAACCTTTTCTCCCTCTTCTAATCTAATTCCTTTAACACCCATTGTGTCTCTACCGGTTATAGATAACTCTGATTCATCAAAACGAATTAATTTACCAGAAGATTGAAGCAAAACAATATCTTGATCCTCTTCTAATGGTTTTACACCTATCAACTCGTCGTCGCTTGCAAGTTTTATAGCTATTATTCCAGATGGGCGAGGGTTATCGAATTCTCGTAGACTGGTTCTTTTTACCTTCCCTTTTTTAGTTGCAAACAATAAATCAAAATCTTCTTCTAGAGACTTTATTGACATTAGGGTGGTTATTTCTTCGTCGTTATCCATCTTGGATAGTATATTTACTATGGGTCTTCCCTGGCTTCTTCTTCCATATTCTGGGATCCTATAAGCTCTAAGCCAATATACTCTTCCTTTGTCAGTGAATGCTAATAGCCATTGATGTGTGGAGGTAACTATTGATTGGATTAAGTGGTCGTTTTCTTTTGTAGTCATTGAGATAAGTCCTCTTCCACCCCTGTTTTGTTTCCTAAATTCATCTAAAGAAGTTCTCTTTACATATCCATCTCTTGTTAAAGACACAACTACTTCTTCATCTGGGATTAAGTCAATTTCATCTATTTCTTCATGACTCTGCTCTATAGTTGTCCTTCTTTCATCACGATAATCGCTTTTTACCTCAGCCAATTCATCTTCGATAACTTCTAAAACATTTTCTCGACTACTCAAAATCTCCTTATATTCCTCAATGTCGCTTGACACACTTTGGTGTTCATCTTCTAATTTATCTTTCTCTAGGCCTGTTAGTTTCTGTAAACGCATCTTTAGTATTGCATCACTTTGGTCTTCGCTTAAATCATACTCCTCCATCAATTTCCCTGACGCATGTTGTTTGTCCTCAGAATCCTGAATTAATTCTACAACATTATCAACATCATTTAAGGCAATCAATAATCCGTCAAGTATGTGTAATCGGCTCTCAGCTTTATCTAATAAGTATTGAGTTCTTCTCCTAACAACCTCTACTCTATGTTCAACAAATTCATCAATAATTTCCTTGAGATCTAATACTTCAGGTTCCTCATCAACAATAGCCAAATTATTTATTCCAAAGGTCTTTTCAAGCCTAGTTTTCTTATACAACTTATTCAACACAACATCAGGATTGACGTTTCTCTTCAAGTCAATAACAATCCTAAGGCCTTCTCTATCAGATTCGTCTCGTAAATCACTAATACCCTCAATTTCCTTCTCCCTAACAGACTCAGCTATCTGTTTCACAATCTTTGATTTCCTAACATTATAGGGAATTTCATCTACTACAATCCTATCTTGATCTCTCAATACCTCAACTTCAGCTCTTAAAGTGATCTTTCCCTTCCCAGTTTTATAGGCTTTTCTTATCCCTTCTCTACCAACTATCCTACCTCCAGTTGGAAAATCAGGTCCCTTCAGATGTTTCATCAAATCCTCTACACAAACAGAATCATTTTCAATGTGTTCAATGGTTGCATCAATCACCTCACCAAGATTATGGGGAGGAATATTTGTTGCCATTCCAACAGCAATTCCAGATCCACCATTTATTAACAAATTAGGAACCTTACTTGGCAAAACCACAGGTTCTTTTAAAGAGCCATCAAAGTTATCTCTAAAGTCTACTGTGTCTTTATTTAAATCATAGAGCATTTCTTCCGCAATACGCGTCAATCTAGCTTCAGTATTGTGGTTTATAAAACCATTAGCCATAAATGAATGGCAACCACTGTTAACTCTTATAGAATAGACTCTTTTTTCTTCATCTGTATGTTTAACTTCAGTTATTTCACTAAAGAAGTATTCTCTATCTAATAATTTTTCTATGAATTCTTGATCATGCTTATCCACTATACTAAAAATTTTTTCCTTATATCTTTCTAATCGATTGTATCTGTCTAGATTATGGTTTTTAAGATAATAGTGATCGTATTTTTCTCTCAAATAGTCAGATAAGTAGGGTATATAATCGGTTTTACTTAGTCCATTGTTCTCCATATCTTCAATTTTTTCTAGTTTCAACTGTTTTTCTTTGCTATAAAATCCAATCTCCTTATAAAATCTTTTAACATTCTTATAACCTGTCAACAATAACTTGAAACAATCCTTTCTTCCATCTTTATGATAATCAGTTGTAACTATGCCAAAATTCAATAGAAGTGTTTTCAACTGTTTCAATAATTTTTTGCTAGATGAATTGTAAACTAGTTCTATAGATTCACCACCATGCCTCTTATCCACATGGTGGGTAACAGAGCCATCGCCCTCGAATAATCCTTTTAAAAATTGCCTCAAAATTTCTTGATCAGACAATAAAATTGTAAAAGGAATTTCTCGGCCTTTTGATTTAGTTTCATTAAAGCCAATGTTTTTGAAAAACTCCACTACCCTTTGATGATAAACACTAAATTGTTTACAATCTCCTTGAATTTCTCTTTCATATAACTCAATACCTTCAAATTGGTCAAAAAGGGTTTCTTTTATTTTGTTATAAAACTCCAAATCTTGGTTATCGAACATTATTTTGTCTTGGTGAAAAGAAGCTTCAGCAACAAAAGCACCCAATAAGAAAGCTAGATCATTATTCATTTTCTCTGGCAAATCAATATCTTTATAATCAGGATTTCCTGGATAATATTCTGATAAATCTAAGTCTGATATACCCGAAACCTTGTTTTTTCTATTTATTACGGCTATGTCACCTTCTTCAATTTCTTCAGCTACTTTCCACTTAAGAGATGGCTTTGAATCATCTTCTCCTTCTCTTGTCCAACAAAGAATTGGATGATTCTTTGATCCTTCTAATTCAAAATCTTGCTCTGTTTTGATCTTTATAGTTTCATGATAACCTGAATCAAAATATTTTTCTGCCTCAACACTATCTCCTTGATAATTAGTGACTTCTAAATCTATATCGGATTCAAGACCATCAGAAATTTCTCCAATAGGCAAATTTCCTTGATCAGTTGGAACAAGTGTATCTCCAGTAACACAATACCTCATAGCTGCTGGTGAGTCTCCATCTAGCGATCCAAAGTTTCCTTGTCCATCAACTAGGGGATAGCGTAGAGAAAAATCCTGCGCCATCCGAACCATGGCGTTATAGACCGATTGATCGCCATGTGGATGATATTTACCTAAAACATCTCCAACAACTCTCGCAGATTTCTTATAAGACTGTGTATGTTTTAGGCCCATGTCCCACATCGCGTATAAAATTCTTCGATGAACTGGTTTTAATCCATCTCGAACATCAGAAATAGCCCTACCTATAATAACACTCATTGAGTAATCTAGGTAGGATTGCTTCATCTTTTCTTGCAAATCGATTTCTTCAATTTTCCTAGCCTCTTGCATTTAAAAAACCCTCAATTTTTGTTTTTAAATGTCGAGCTCACTCACTTCTGATGCATTTTGCATTATGAAATTTTTTCGAGGAGCCACCTTCTTACCCATCAATATGTTGAATAATTCATCTGAAGCAACATCATCGAGGTTTTTTACCTTCATCAAGACACGGTTTTCTGGGTTCATAGTTGTCTGCCAAAGTTGTTTTGGAGACATTTCTCCAAGGCCTTTGTATCTTTGAACTGAGCCCCCATCCCATTCATCTAATAACTCTTGTTTTTGTTCTTCAGTATACACGAATTTTGATTTACTGCCTTTTTTGACTTGATAAAGCGGTGGCTTAGCAATATAAATCACTTCCTCTTCTATAAGTGGATTCATGTATCTATAAAAGAATGTAAGAAGTAGAGTAGTTATATGAGCTCCGTCAACATCCGCATCGGTATTGATTATAATTTTATTGTATCTTCTTTTGCTTATGTCGAATTCTTCGCCTATTCCAGTGCCTATGGCTTTTATTAGACTTTTGATTTCTTTGTTTTCTAGTAGTCTATCTAACCTGGCTTTTTCGGCGTTAAGGATTTTTCCTCTTAGTGGCAGGATTGCTTGGAATTCTCTGTCTCTCGCTTGTTTAGCGCTATTATGAACAAATATTCCTGAGGCTAGAGCGAAATTATGGGTTCTAGGGACTTCTATGTCATACACATCCGCTTTTTTGTCCTTTTTACTTATTGAAATGACTTTGTGGTTATGTTTTTCTTGGGTTTCAATTAAGTCTTCTTTGTTGTCAAAAAATTTTTCAATAGTGGTGCTAATGGTTAAGATATTAGGGTTTCCGTTTTCGGCACGATATTCATCGTAACCTTCTAGTGATCCATTTTGTTCGTAATACTCTTTTATGAAAGGAATTGTGTTTTCATAGTAGGTCTCATTGTAAGATTCTTTACGTGATTCGCGAAATTCTTCAGTCCATTGTTCCTTAGTTTTTTCACTTCTCCATTCTCGCAGGTCTTCATCTTCCCATAGTTCTTTAGCTTCTTTGTATCTTGCTTTAACGGCTTCAGGGTTATTTTCATAGCATTTTTTGATTCGTTCAGACTGCTCTTCTCTGTGTTCTTCTTTCGTCATTCGCTTAATGTTGTTAGGACGATTGTTTGTTTTATCAAAATCGAGATGGTGTCGATGGGATCCGTTTTCTTTTGAATCTAATCCTCTTTGTAAATTGAAGCGATCAGCTAATAAGTGAACAAACTCCCAGTAATTCTCTCGGTTTGGTTGCTTAATCATTTCATAGCCATCTATTGTAACATCTTCCTCACTAGAGTCTGATTTTTTAGTGTATAAAGGCATCAAACTATCTCCGAGTTCAAGATTCTGAGCTTCTTTGTATTCTCCAGATCTTAGCATAAACTCATGGTTGGGAGTGCATTCAATGACTTCTCCATTATCTATTTCAACTTCTACTAACTCAGTATCTTTTTTTGTTAATCTAGGGTTTTTGATTTCCTCAATTCCAATACTTCCATCCTTCATGATGGTGAAGCAATAATGAGTTTTTTCTTTCTCACTTTCTTCAACCAGTTCTTTGAAGGTTGCTGTGCTGCCTGAAGCTAATTTTATTTCTGTTTCTCCAGTAAAACAACCGCCTGCGCTGTCTCCCTCCACAACGAAGAGTTCTGATTTGTCTTTGTCTTTTGTTGTGCAATCTGCGAGTTTTCCTGGTAGTGTTGTAGTTTCTAGTGCTGTTTTTCTTCTTGTTAATTCTTTTGCTTCTTTTGCTGCTTCTCTAGCTCGCATTGCCTGTTCTGCTTTTTTGAATATTTTTTCGGCTTTGTTTGGGTTTTCTAGGAGGAATTGTTTGAGTTTTTTGTTGACTATTGATCGTACTATTCCTCTGACGTCGCTGTTTCCTAGTTTTGTTTTGGTTTGGCCTTCGAATTGTGGTTCTTGTAGTTTTATGCTTATTATTGCTGTTATTCCTTCTCGAACGTCTGTTCCTTTTAGTTTTTCGTCTTGGTCGATTACTTTTTGTTGTTTTGCGATTTGGTTGATTGTTCTTGTAAGTGCTGATTTGAACCCGCTGAGGTGGGTTCCTCCTTCTTTTGTGTTTATGTTGTTGGCGAATGTGTAGATGTTTTGGTTGTATTCGTCGGTGTATTGGATAGCTACTTCTAGTTCTTTGCCGTCTTTTTTTTCGTGGAAATAGATTGGTTTTGGGTGGAGTGTTTGTTTTGTTTCGTTTATTTTTTTGACGAAGGATTTTATCCCTCCTTCGTAGTGGAATTGGGTTTTTTGATCGGTTCTTTTGTCTTTTAGTGTTATTGTTAGGCCTTTGTTTAGGAATGCTAATTCTCTGAGGCGTTTTTTTAGTGTGGTGTAGTCGTATTCTAGTGTTTCGAATATTTCGGTGTCGGGTTTGAATGTTATTTGGGTTCCGGTTTGTTTTGTTGTGCCAGTTTTTTTGAGCTCGTGTTGGGGGATTCCTTTTTTGTATTTTTGTTTGTAGATTCCGTTGTTTCTTTTTATGGTTACTTCTAGTTGTTCTGATAGGGCGTTTACTACGGATACTCCTACTCCGTGTAGTCCTCCGCTAACTTGGTAAGATTTGTTGTCAAATTTTCCTCCGGCGTGGAGTTTTGTCATCACTATTTCTACACCGGTTTTGTCTTCTTCGGGATGGGTGTCTATTGGTATTCCTCTTCCGTTGTCTTCGACGGTTACTGATTTGTCTTTGTTTATTGTTACCTTGATTTTGTCGCAGTAATCTGCCATTGCTTCGTCTATCGAGTTGTCGACAACTTCGTAAACGAGGTGGTGGAGTCCTCTTTTACTAGTGTTGCCGATGTACATCCCTGGGCGTTTTCTGACTGCGCTTAGTCCTTCTAATACTTCTATGTCTTTTGAATCATACTCTAGACCCAATATATCCTCTCCAAGTTCTTATAAGAATAGCTAAATAGGTTTATCTTAATCATAAAAAACACTCTATGTTTATTTTGTCCTAGAAATTAATTAAATTTGTTGTTTTGTTCATTGTTTCGGTTTTTATGGCATTTCTGCGCCGATAATTGTCTGTGATGAGGTTATTCCGTTTATTTCTCTTATTTCGTCTACTATGTCGTTTAATTTGTTGAGTCCTTCCACTTCTAGTATAGTTATGAAGTCGTATTCTCCAAAAACGTGTAATACTTCTTTTACGTCTCTTCTATTGTCTAGGTTTTTGTATATTTCTCTTTCACAACCAGGTTCTACATTTAGTAGAGTTACTCCTACAACCATTTTTTATGCCTCATTTTTACCATATAGGTTTTCTTTTTCTTCTAGGTCTTCTAAATTAAGTGTTTTTATTTCTTGGTCTTCTAAGTATTTTATTTTGCTTATTTGAGCGTTTACTATTAGTTTTTCGCATATTCGGCAGGGATGAGCTGTTACGTAGATCGTTGCGTTCTTCATTTTGTGTTTTTCGCCCTGTATTATTGCGTTCATTTCTGCGTGAACTCCTCGGCATAATTCGTATCTTTGGCCAGATGGGACTTCTAGTTCTTCTCTTTGGCATCCTACTTCTCTGCAATGTTTCCAGCCTCTTGGCGCGCCGTTGTATCCGGTGGAAACTATTTCTTTGTTTTTCACGATTACGGCTCCGTGTTTTTTTCTCAAACAGGTTGATCTTTTTGAAACAACTTGTGCTACTTCCATCCAATTTTGATCGAGTGACTGTCTTTTTTGGGTTGTTTCATCGCTCATTTTTTCACCAATCTGGGACGGTTTTTTTGTTCCTTTTTTTGTGTTTGTTTTTATAGCCTATAATCTTGTTGTTTTCGTCAACAAAAAAAGAGAAAAAAAAGGGGTTAGACAGGGTTAGTTGTTTTGGATTTTTTGATGCATGGTTTGGGCTGTTGTTTCTCCTTCTCCTTGGTATATTAGGTCTCCTTGTTGATTGAATATCATTATTTTGGGAATGTATTCTACGTTGTTTTGGCTGAAAACTTTATAGTCCTGGTCTATTAAGAATTGCCAGATGGCATCGTGGTTTTGTTTGAATTTGATTAGTTTTTGTTGTGATTCTGTTGCTATGCTTAGTATAACGACTTGGTCACCATATTGTTGTTTTATTTGTTTTAGATGAGACATTTCCTCTGCGCATGCTGGACAGTTTGTTCCCATGAAGTCTAATATTATTATCTTTCCACTGTAATCGGTTAAGGTAATTTCTTCTCCTTTGAGGTTTTTTAGTGTGAAGTCTCTGGTTTGGATGGTTATTTCTTTTTGGTCATTGTTTTTTTGAGAAAAAGCTGGAGATGTTATAACAGCAACTAATAAGATTAATGCAATGATTAGTCCTAGTTTGGTTTTTTTATTCATTTTGGTTTTTCCCACACGTTTTTGAGCGGGCCTGAGGGGATTTGAACCCCTGGCTAACTGGTTAAGAGCCAGCCGCTCTGCCAAGCTGAGCTACAGGCCCAGGTTTTTTAACAATTTGAGGTTGTTTTTTCTAATGAATCTTTTATTTCTTGTTTTTTGGTGAATCCTACGTATCTTTGTTTTATTTCATCATCACATTCTATTATTAGGGTTGGAATGGCAGAGACATTGTATTCTTGTGCTAGTTCTTCATTTTCATCTACGTCGATTTTTTGAAACTCTACTTGTTGGTATTCATCTTTTAGTTCCTCGATTATTGGAGACTGTTTTTTACATGGAGGGCACCAATCTGAGTAGAAGTCCTTTAATTTTACTTTTGACATGACAAGTATCGATTTGTGTTTTTTTGGTAAGTTATTTTTTGTTAGATGAAATAGAGGGCTGTTAGGTAGAAGATTAAGATTCCTGCTATGTCGCTTAGTGATGTTACTATTGGTAGTACGGTGTTGTCTGGATCTAATCCATGGGTATAGGATAGGTATGTTGAGATTATTGTGAGGGCGATAGTTATTAGGGAGATTATTATTCCTGAAGTTAGGGAGATGAGTGTTATTTGTGTTATTGATAGTTGGTTGCCGATGTTTAGGATTTGGCTTATTGGGTGAGTTAGGATTCCTGTTAGTGTGAATATGATTGTTGCTAGGATTATGGTTGCTATTATGTTGTTTCTGAGTGCTTTGTTTTTTGGAGTTAGTTCTATTATTCCTAGGTGAAGTGCTGTTGATGTTCTTGATGCTAGAATTGCTCCTAGGTTTCCTCCCATCCCTATCATCACTGGAATCAAGAGGAGTAGTTGTGGGTATTGTATTAGTGTTTTTTTGTAGGCTTCTAGTATTAGTCCGGAGATAACTCCTACTGCTGCTAATGCTGTTAGTAGGGGGAATGTTTCTTTTATTATTGTTCTTCGTTTCCAGTTTTCTAGGACCATTATATTCCTCCTGTTATTAGTTTTGCTACTAAGAAGAGGATGGTTATTGAGAAGATGTCGCCGGTGACGGTTACTACGGGTCCTACTATGTCGTCTGGGTTTAGGCCTCTTTTGTAGCTTTGGTAAACGGCGGTTGTGACTATGATTGTTAGGATTATTCCTGAGAGAATTCCTGCTATTAGGGTTATTAGAGCCAGTTGATGTATTGGTATGGCTTGTTGGTTAAGTGTTTTTAGTATTAGCCATGCTATTATTGCTAGGAGGAATGAGACGAGTGTGCTGTTTATTAAGGAGGCTGTTATTGCGTTTCTGAGGTGTTGGTCATTGAGTTGAGCGGGGTCTAGTAGTCCTTGGTGGAGTCCTGTGCTTATTCGGGAGCCTAGTGCTCCATAGATGTTGCCTCTCATGTCTAGCATTGCGGGTATGACAACTATTAGTCCTGGCAAGATTTCTAGTGTGTTTTCCATTCCTCCTAGTACTATTCCTGCTAGGATACTGCCGAATAGGGATAAGAGTAGGATGGGGAATGCATCTAGGACTATTTTTTTTATTTGAAAGAGTTCATCTATTTGTGGTTGTTGGGTTTTTTTGTTTGACAAAGAGAGAGTTCCTCCTCATTTTGGGGAGATTGAGGATAGGTATTTTTCGTATAGGGTTCTGCCTAGTTTCTTCATCTGGTTTGGGTCTCTGGGTAATTGTTGGATTTCTTTATCTAAGGTGGCTAGTTTTTTTATTAATTCTTTTTTGGTTTCTGAGTCGATTGATAGGTTATGTATTGTTTTTCTCCATTCTTCGATTAGTTTTTTGTATTTTATGTTTTTTTCGTAAATTAATTCGTCAATTAGTTGTATTGATTTTTTAGTTTCCCCTTTTAGTGCGTTTTTTATGCTTTTTTCGTAATTATTTAGGCTAATTTGTTTTGATAATTCTTTTATGTCTTCTATTTGTATTTTTTGTTTTCCTTTTGAATTTAAAACATCTATTATGTTTAAACTATCTAAATAATCGTGATTTGTTACATATAATAGAGCTTCAAGTGTGTCTTCATCTATATCTATGTTTTCTTCTTTGGTTATTTGTCTTAATTTTTTCTTTATTTCTCTTTTTGTTGGTTTTGAGAGATTGATGGTGTAGCATCTTGATCTAAGAGGTTCAATTAGGTTTTCTGAACTTTCTAAGTCAAATATGTATCTTGTTGTTGAGCTATAGTTTTCCATAATTCGTCTCAAGGAGTTTTGGATGTTCTGGGTTAGTCTATCAGCTTCAAATAACACAAATAACCTGTAGTCGTTTTTTCCAACAGGAGCGCTTCTTGAGATTGATTTTATGTATTGTTTGAATGCTTCTTCTTTACTTGTTCTTCCAGCTCTCTTATCGATGTTGTATTTGTCGTAGATTCGTTTCTTTTCTTCTTTTGCTTCGGAAAAATATCTCTGATATTCTGGGTGCTCTCGTAGAGTTTTTGCCTTAGTTGAGAAGTATTCTTCAACGCTGCAATACTCGATGTTGTTTTTGTAGTTTTTTCCAAAAACTGTTGATGCGATTGCGTTTAAAAGATTTTGTTTAACTGAATCTTTTTGTCCTGTTATTATGAGATGTGGTAGTTTTCCTCTCGTTATCTGTTTCTTCAACCTATTTGCTTGATTTTTGTGAAAAAATGCTTCTTCAAGTCCCTTGGGGCGATATTTTTCAACTAGCAATGTCATCCAAAATCACCCAGGGATATTTGGTTATTCTCTTGCTTTTCTTGGTGTTCTTCATTTGTTTTTTGTAGTTTTTGGTAGATCTCTTGATCTCCTCCTAAGTACTCTATTTCATCCTCATCTAATCTTAGTGTCCTAGCTAATTCAACTGCTTTTTGTTGATTGTTCTCCAATATCTGGCTTAGATAAGGAATTTGTTCTTTAGCATCGGTTTCTGAATAAAAGTATGTATCTGCTATTTTTCTAGTGATCCGGTTCTGTTTTTGTTGATTGGAGCTTGCTTTTGAGAGTCTTCCAAACATCTTTGGGCCATTGTATTGGGGAGGTGATTTTTTGGGTTTGTCTACCATCACTCCAAAGGTCATTTGTTGTGAGGCATAGCTCCAAAAAGAATAATTTCCTGAAGTACTTACACGGGCTAAGTAGATAGATGCCTTGGCCAGGTGCTTCATTGGTCCAAATAAGTCGTTTCCATTGTATCTTTTTGGAATATTGTCATCTATCCAATGTAACAATTCGTCAGGAGTGATATCTGGATCCAGTTCTCTCTTCACTTCTTTTAGTGAATTAAAATCGTTTTTTCTAAAAACATGGTTCAGCATTTTCCAAATATTATGTTTTCGGTCTCTCCTTCCAAGGTTGGTTACGTCTTTTTTTCTCAACTTTTCTTTTCCCAGTACCTGTAGTTGTATTACAATTGTTTGTAAGTCATTTATCGCTCCTCTCACATCTCCTGAAGCATTTCTTGCAATTTCTCTCAATGCATTTTTGTATGCTTTGATTCCTTCTTTTTTGGCTATTTTTTGGAGAGCTCGAACCACTTCTGGTTGATTTGGGTTTTTAAATTCTATTTTTTTAGAATTCGATCTCATTCCACGAGACATGTCGTATTCGTCATTAGCTATCAAAATCATTGGCTGGTTTGTTTGTTTCAATACTTTCGTTATCGCCGCTTTACCTCCTCTGTCGCTTCTTCCATGTAGATTGTCAGCTTCATCTATTATGACTAACCTCATTCCTTGGGCCCCGTCTGAGAGGGTTCCTGTTTGTGCAGCTCCTCCTGCTAGTTTTTTGACAATAAAACTAGTTCTTTTGTCACTGGCATTCATCTCCATAACTTGCCAATTTTTTTGTTTTGCTAAAGCGTAAGCTGAAGTTGTTTTACCAACTCCTGGTGGTCCAACTAATCTCAATACTTTGTTATTTGGTTCTCCTTCTTCCCACTGATCCCCCCACTTCTTTAATTGTTTTTTAGCTTTCTTATTCCCAACCACATCCTTTAACTTGGTTGGCCTATACTTCTCAGTCCACTCTTCTTTGTTCATCGTAATGATTGATTTTTCCAATTCTACCTAATCTTTTTGGATACCAAATTCCTATTCAATATTAATTATGAAGAAAAAATTATTGATAGAGGCATTGGATTCTAATTCGTTGAAAAGAATTTTCAATGACTTAATTGAAAATGAGGACTTTGAAGTTTTGGGATGGATTAGTAGGAAGATACAATCGGTTTTCACTCCTTTCAATGACATTTATGAAGAGGATGGGTATTTTGTAATAGTTGCTGATGTCGCTGGCTATCAAAAGGATGATCTAGAGATTGAGGTTATAGAAGGAGAAAACAAAATAACCGTATCAGGGGATAGGGAGAAAGAGTTGGTTGATTACATAGAAAATGGTCGTACTCGTGAATTCAAGAAAAAGATTCGATTACCTCAAGAAGTTAAGGGAGAAGGAAGTGCCGAACTAAAGGATGGTGTCTTGACAATTCGTCTCAAGAAACACGAAGAAGAAACCACTCAGGTTGATATCGAATAGATTTCTAACAAGTTTTTATAACAAATAGGATTAACTTAGAAATATATGACAAGAAGAGATGACCCTTTCGATGAATTATTTAAAAAGATGCTAGAAGATTTCTTTGGTGAGACTCCAGGACAGAGAGGGATGGGTGGTTTGTTTGGTGAACTTGATGACATATTTAATAAAATCGACAGAGAGAACTTCAGGGAAGCGTTGAATGAGAAAAAAGAGTATTCCAATGATCAACCATTTAGGTTTGGTTTTTCGATTCGGAGGGGGCCAAGTGGTGAGACAGAGATAAATACATTTGGTGATGACGTTGAGAAAGAGGAACGAGAACCATTAGTTGATGTATTCGAAGAAGAAGACAGAATTAAGGTTATTGCTGAGATTCCAGGAGCTCGAGAAAAAGACATAGAGTTTGATGTAAGTGGCAAGAAGTTAGTTATTAGTGCAGAAGGTGACTCCAATAGATATTCTAAAGAAGTAGAGTTACCAAAGAAGGTTGATGTTGACTCTGTTGAGAAACAGTACACTAATGGTGTTTTAAGCCTAGAATTTGAAGCAAAATAGTGAGTGAAAAGATGTCAAAAGAAAGACAAGAAATCTGGAATACAATAGAGGAACTTAAACCAATCATTAATAAAGAAATTAGAAAGGTTATTCCAAAGAACCATGAAATAGATAAGCTCTACGATAAGGTACATTATCACTTAAACACAGGTGGAAAACGCTGGAGACCAGCTCTCTGTTTGTTGATTTGTGACGCTGTTAATGGAGAAAGAGAAAAAGCATTACCATTTGCAGCGGCTATTGAAATAATTCACAACTTTTCGTTAATTCATGACGACATCGAAGATGAAGACCAATATAGAAGAGATGAATTAGCCTTATGGAAAAAGATTGGAATTCCACGAGCAATTAACGTTGGAGATGGGATGTTTGCTAAAGGATTCTATTCGGCTTCAAGAAGTCGAGAAGTTGGTTTATCTTTTGAGAAATCATTCAAATTAATGAAGTTGCTTTCAAAAGTTGTTACTGAGTTAATGGAAGGACAAGCAATGGACATCAATTCCAGAGAAAGAAATGACATATCTAAAAGCGAATACATGAAAATGATTTCTAAGAAAACTGGTGCTTTGGTCGCAGGCAGTGTCAAAGGAGGAGCAATAATAGGTGGAGCTGACGACGAGACAAAGGAGGCGATGAGTGAGTTTGGAAAAAAAATTGGCCCGGCATTTCAGATAACAGATGACCTACTAGACTTCAGCGAATCAAAAGGACGTAGAGGAATGGTTGGAAACGATATTAGAGAAGGTAAAAGAAGTTTGATGGTTATACATTATTTAGAAACAACTAGTGGTGAAAAAAGACAGAATTTATTAGATATTTTAAATAAAGATCGGGAGGATACTACTCAACAAGATGTAGAGGAAGCTATTGGTTACTTGGAGAGAAATGGTTCTTTAGAGTATGCTAAGAATAAAAAGAACCAACTGGCTCAGGAAGCTTTGGAGAGTCTTAATTATTTATCTGGTTCTGAGGAAAAACGACAACTTAAAGGTATGGGGAGGTTTCTTGTAGAAAGGAGTTTTTAAATGACTTTTTTCTTTGACTTGGATGGAACTCTGTGCAAGGTGAATGGTTCAAGGAAACAAATATTAGATGATTGTTTAGATGGATGTGGCATTGAGAGTTTGAGTCGTGACGAATATTTGAAGGCACATAAAAATGCTCTTAAGCAAAATAAACTAAAGAATCGGGTTCCAATTTTCAAAGAATTACTCAAGAACAAGGGAGATAATTATAGAGAGGGTTTGGCTGAGGAGTTGGCTGAGAGATATAACCAAAAGATTTTGTCTAACCTTGTTCTGTATGATGATGCAGACTTGATTAGGGATATAGATGAGGACTTGGTTTTAATCACCAATGGTCCACGAGAAACTCAAAAGCAAAAGGTTGAGAGATTGGGTTTGGATGAGGTTTTTGATGAAGTAATTATTTCTGGGGAGGTTGGTTTTGCTAAGCCTGATCCATTGATTTTTAAGATAGCTCATGTTCGTGCTGGTGAGAAAGGGCCTTATGTTGGCAATTCGCCAGAGTTTGATGTTGTGGGTTCTAAGAAAGCGGGTTTTAGTAGTGTTTTGGTTGATCGGGGGGTTGAGCATAATGGTGAGGCAGATTTTGTTGTGGATTCTCTTTTTGAGTTGAGAGAGATTTTTGATCTCTAATTGTTCTTTGTTACATTTGTTTATGCGATAATTATTTATTGTTATATATCATTATGTTTTTTTAGTAAGATGAATTACAAAACAGTCAGCATCCCCGAAGAACTCTACAACAAAATTGAAGACGAGATAGAGGAAACAGGATTTAGAAACGTATCCGAATTCATCATCTACATCTCAAGAGAAACAATATCAACCGGAGAAGGAGACGTAAAAGAAAAACTAAAATCACTAGGATACCTAGACTGAGGAATAAAAAATGGATGAAGAACTATACAACCTAGATCTAGATAAAAAAGTAGAAAAATCAAAAGAAGTGCTCAAAGAAGCAAAAGACCGATACGACAACATCACCGTTGGATTCACAGGAGGAAAAGATTCACTAACCACATTAGAATTAGTTAAAGACGTAATAGATGACTTCAAAGTCGTCTTCGTAGACACTGGACAACACTTCGATGAAGTATATAGCTTCATTGACGAAGTAATGGAAGACATCGATGCCGAACGAATTGACGCAATCAACACCAATGTCCTAGAAAACGTGAGAAAAGGTGGAGTTGTCAAAAAAGACGACCTCAATGACCTAAATCAAAAAGAACTCGAAAAGATCGATTGGGAAGAATTCACACTAGCAGATGACAGAGAACCCTGCTGTCACCTACTAAAAACCGTTGCTTTCCAACAAACACTAAACGACCTCGACGTCGATGGCCACGTAAATGGAATTAGATGGGACGAACAAGACTCACGAAGAAACGAAAACTACTTCTCAGAAAGAGAAACCCACACAAGAGTACATCCAATTCTCCACTGGAGCGAAGACGATGTATGGAGCTACATCCAAAGAAACGGAATCCAATACAACCCAATGTACGACAGAGGATACCGATCACTCGGATGCAAGCCATGCACCAATAAGGTAAGCACAGACGCTGAAAGCGAAAGAACAGGAAGAGCACAAGACAAAGAAAAGGTCATGGAGAGATTAAGAGCTCTCGGCTATATGGCTATATTCTAAGAGGAAGTGAGAGAATAGGCGGAATAAAATGGGCTGAAACTGAAAAGAACTATCTCAGAAAAGAGTATCCTGATAAGAAAGCTAAGAAAATAGCCGAAGAACTTGATAAAAGCGTAAATTCAATCCATCTTAAAGCTAATGAGTTAAAAATTGAAAGTAATTAATGAGTTAAAAATTGAAAGTAATCATACTTCAGGAGAGAGATGGACAGATGAGGATGCTCAGTTTCTGAAAGTGAACTACAAGAAAAAGTCTATTAAGGAAATAGCAGATATTCTGAATCGGTCTTATAAAGCAATCCAAGCTAAAGCAGATAAACTGGGTCTCACCGACACTGAGAATGAAGAGATTAAAATTAATGAAAAGATTTTGAAAAATCTCTATCGTATTTAAGGCAGAGAACCCCATGGTTCTATCGTGGGGGTGAATGTTGTGTTTATAATTCTTTGATCCGATTAATATATTTTTTGATAGTTTCGGAAGAAACTTCGCCAGCGGTTCCGACATAGTAGGAGTTGGTCCAAAATTCACTACCCCAAAATTCATCATCTCGTAACGCTGGGAATTTTTTGAATGTTTCCTTTGCCACAATACTCTTGATGGTTCGAGCAATTTCAGATGGTGCGGATGTGGGTTTTGATGATATGAATAGATGAATATGGTCTGGTTGTATATCTAGAGAGATTATTTCATATTCATATTTTTTACATGTCTTCTTTATCTCCTTTCTCACCCTTGTTTCAACACCTCCAACAAGTATTTTTTTTCGGTGTTTGGGCACAAAAACGAAGTGGTAATTTATTTGATATACCGAGTGATTGTCTCTTTCCACTGTCATATTATAGTATATACAACAAAAGGTCTATATATTTTTCTACCTGTTAATTGTATAATGACAGATGAACTTGTTAGAACTGTATGCTTAAAACTACATCCAGATACCCCTAAACTCCTTGATGAATTGAGGAGGGATTTTCGTGAAGCATGGAATCAATATATCAATCATATCAAGAAAATAGGGTCTACAAACAAACAACGACTGGAAGAAAAAGAAATCGAACATGACTTACTTGAGAATACACGTCAGTGTGCACGGGATAAAGCACGTGAATCTGTTAAATCCTTCTTCGAGATTAAGAAGTTCGACGATGAAGCCACATTTCCTTCACCCAAGGATAGGCCGATGACAGCAAAGTTGAATTATCGTGAGGGATATGTATTCAGAGATGATTTATCTGTTAGAATATCCGTGAGAGCAGGAGATAGGGTATATTCAGAAGTCTCAGGGTGTGAAGAGGATATAAGGTATATAAAGAAAGCCTTAGATGATGAATACTCCTTTGGTACTGCGGAAGTCGTTAAAAAAAGTGGTGAGTATTACCTTCATGTCCACATCGAAGATGAAGATGTTCCTTCAGTTATGGATGAAGAAGAGAATACTTATATTGGTGTAGATATAAATGAAGGGAATATCGTCGCTACTGCCATAAATACAGAGGGTGAAGTGCTAAAGACGTTAATGCTGGATTATTCCCCTTTGAAGAAAATGAAACATAAATACTTCATCATCAGGAAAAGATTGATGAATAACGACAGAAAACCAAAGGGTTTTGATAAGGAAGGATATAAGACCAATAACCTCGTACATAAAATTTCACGGATAGTAGTTGAGTTTGCTAAAGAGTTTGATAACTCAATATTATGCCTTGAAGATTTAGCGCA
>PZKD01000087.1 GCA_003034855.1 archaeon SCG-AAA382B04
GTCACATCAACTCGGTTTGTATATAAGTCCGAATCAGGCATTAGTTGTATATAAAAAAGGAAAGTATAAAAGTATTAGGGTGATTCATCCCCCACCTAAAATCAAAGATTTGAGGAAGGGGATTTCTCACCAAATATGTTAAATCTCTTATTCCAAAAAAACACAAATTAACTAAAGGATGTACTCTGGTTGGTTGTTTCCTGAATCCTCTTGGTTTTCTGGACAACTCTCGCAAGTTGAAAGCGGAATCTCACCAAACTGATTACAAACAACAAAGGGTTGGTTATTGTATTCTTCAAAGCCCTCGAAGTGTTGACAATCAATATCTTCGTTACCTGCTGTAGCAACCATCTCTTAACTCCCCCAAAAACAACTTTCTTAGAAAAAGATTTGTTTTCCTTTATAATCAAAATTTAGTTACCAAACAAATATACGAAACTTTTGACTGAGATTAGAACCAAAAAACATAGAGAACCCTAAAATGGAAATCAAAAACTTAACCAAACATGGCTTACCCTCCAAAGCTCTCCGCTTAATAGAGCAGAAGGGAATAGAGGAACTCTACCCACCACAGCAAAAAGCAATTGAGAAAGGTGTTCTTAAAGATGAGAACCTTGTTCTATCGATTCCCACTGCAAGTGGTAAAACCCTTGTCGCTGAAATGGCGATGCTCAAACAACTTCATCAGGGAGGGACAACACTTTATATCGTTCCTTTAAGGGCACTGGCAAGTGAAAAATACCAAGAATTCAAAGAATATGAAAAACATGGCTTTAGAGTAGGAATCTCTACTGGAGACTATGATAGAAGCGCTGAATACCTAACAGATTATGATATAGTTGTAACTACAAGTGAGAAAGCCGATTCGATGCTTAGAACTGATACGAGTTGGCTGAATAACATTGATGTGATTGTGTCTGATGAAATTCATTTAGTCAATTCCTCTGATCGAGGACCAACCCTTGAAGTTACCTTAGCGAAGCTACGGGAAATGAATCCAAATGCCCAAATTCTAGCTTTGAGCGCTACAATTAGCAATGCAGATGAAATAGCAGATTGGTTAGATGCCAATTTGGTTAAAAGTGATTGGAGACCAGTTGAATTACGACAAGGAGTGTTATATAGCCAAAAAATAGAGTTCCCCTACCATGATTCTAAGAAATTAAAGTCAAAAGCAAAAGACAAAGCAAGTGCTTTAGTCAAAGACACAATAAAAGAAGATGGACAGGCTCTTGTTTTCGCTAATTCCCGAAGAAATTCAAAGGCCGCAGCAAGAAAAGCTGGAAAAGCCATAAAGAACCAAATTAGTAAAGAACTCAAGCAAGAACTCAAAGAGGTTTCTGAAGAGATTTTAGATGCTGGTGAAACAACTGAAGAAATTGAGGCGCTAGCAAGTTTTGTAAAAAATGGAACAGCTCACCATCACGCTGGCTTACTGAACAATCATAGAGAGATAATTGAACAAAACTTCAAGGAGGGAAAAATCAAAGCTATAGCTGCTACACCAACATTGGCTTGGGGAGTTAATTTACCAGCAAGAAGAGTTGTTATAAGAAGCTACAAACGCTACGATCCCAATTATGGCATGAAACCTGTTCCTGTATTAGATATTAAACAAATGCTTGGGAGAGCCGGTAGACCTGGCCTCGATCCATATGGAGAGTCCATACTAATAGCTAAAAACAGAAGAGAAAGACAAGCCATAGTTGACAGATACATAATCGGAGAAACCGAACCAATTCAATCCAAGTTATCTCAAGAACCAGCGCTAAGAACACATATACTTTCAACAGTTGCAACTAATTTTGCCTCAAGTGAGAGCGATATAATTGATTTCTTGGAAAAAACATTTTATTCCGAACAAAATGTCCTAAGCGAAATAAAAAGAAAAACCAATAATGTATTAGATTTCTTAGAATCTGAAGGATTCATTGTCAGAGAAAATTCTAGTGATTTAAAATCAACTAAGCTGGGTAATAAAGTTTCAGAATTATACATAGATCCTAAAAGCGCCTCAAAGATATTAAAAAGAATTTCTAGAGGAGACATAAAAGAAGAAATTGACTTATTGCACATGATTTGTGAAACACCAGATATGGACTTATTATATATGAAGAAAAGTGATTACGAATTAGTTCAATCATATTTAGAAAATCATAGTTGGCTAAAAGAGGGAAAAGAACTTGAAGACTGGTTTTTGTCAGAAATAAAAACCTCTATGTTACTAAAAGATTGGATAAGTGAAAAAACCAATAAGCAAATAACCCAGAAATTTGGAGTTAACCAAGGAGACATCAGGAGACATGCAAGCACAGCCGAATGGTTATTACATGCTTCCGCCGAGTTATCCAAAGCTACAACCAACCTTTACCATCAAAAGCTAAGAGAACTTCAAAATAGAATGAAGTATGGAGTTAAAAAACAATTACTACCATTAACCAAGATAAAAGGGATAGGACGAATAAGAGCAAGAAAATTATATAAAAAAGATTACAAATCCCTTAGTGATCTAAAAACAGCCTCAAAAAAAGAATTATCTAAAGTAGAAAGTATTGGACCAAAAACAGCACAAAAAATAAAACAGGAACTAAAAAGATGAATTTTGGGGTAATTGGTGGAGAAATCAGAGTAGAAGATGTAGATTCATATATGAATAAATTAAAAGAGATAAACGGAGCTACTCAATTAGTTCAAGCTGATGTAGTGGCTGGTGAAAAACACCTCAAATTTGCAATTAAGAAGGCCAAACAATCCTTTAAAGAAAACCCAATAGCTAATTCATTGGAGATGGAGATACTCTTATACACAATTGGAACACGACAAATTAACAAAGCAATAGAGAAAGCGGGTATAAGAAAAGGAAAAAACAACGTCGCATTAATATATTCAAAAAAGATTGATCCAAATAGGTTAACAAAAGAGATTGGATTAGAAAGAAAGGACAGTGTCCTGGAGCTTCGTGAGGAGAAGTTTGATAGGATAAAGGAAGTTTTTGACATAACTCAAGAAGAAATAACTGCAGTTGGTGAAGAAAAAATTCCCAAATTAGTAAGAGAAAAAATAGCATTACTAAAGCTACAAAAATAAGTTAAATAAAAAAGTTTTCGTCCATAACATACTCTTAAGAAGATGAATAGATGATTTTTTATTTCATCAAAATAATTTGGAAAATACAGAAGTATAGTTTAATTATAAATTGATAAGTATGAAAGAACCAACTAGTGTCAAGGAAAGATTAACCGAAATGAAAGATGTTTCGGAATTAATTCTTGATTTAAGTTATTCTGCTGCATTGTTTGATCACAAAGCTATTGCTGAGGAAGTTAGTAGATTAGAAGATAAGATGGATCAACTGATTTATGAAATTCGTATTTCAGCTATTTTAGGAGCTAGAAATCGTGATGCTGCTGAAAAAATGTCTGGAGTTCTCCAAATTGCTGAGGCTGCTGAAAAAATTTCGAATGCCTCAGGAGATATAGCAAATATAGTTTTGGAGGACATTGAGTTACCCCCTGAATTTAAGGGTTACTTAACTAAAGCTGAAGAATTGATTACCAAAAAGAAGGTTTCGAATGGATCTGGAGAGAATAAATCGCTTGGTGAATTAAAATTAGAGAGTCGAACTGGTTTTAGGGTTATTGCTATTAGGAGAGGAGAAAACTGGATTTATAATCCTAATAAAAAGACTGTTTTAGAAAAAAATGACATTGTTATTGCTAGAGGACCATTTGAAGGAGTAAAAGACTTTCATAAAATGATTACTGGAGAAGAAATTGAGCCAGATGTTGAGTCAATCGACAGTGGTCGTAGCTATAAAGCTGGTGAGATAGCTATGGAGATGAAAAACATTTCTGAGTTAGCAACAGATTTGGCCTATTCAGCAATCTTGCTCTATAATGAAGAAATTTCTCAAGAAGTGAAGCAACTGGAAGAAGAGATGGATAGTTTAAATAATAAACTAGAGATGTGGGTGCTTAGATCAGCTAAACAATATGAAGGTGACGAATTAGATTCTTTGAGTGGGTTGTTGCGATTGGGTAGGGCTAGTGAGGTTGTTAGTGATGCTGCAATGGAGATGGCTGATGTTGTTTTGAGAGGAATTGAGTTACATCCTATCTTGGCATTGGCGATTAGAGAAAGTAAGGACATAATAACTAGATTAGAAGTTAAAGAAGAATCTGAAGTGGTTGGTAAAAAAATTGGTGACTTATCAATTAAAACTAAGACTGGCATGCACATAATGGCTGTAAGAAGAAAAAATAGCTGGATATACAATCCATCTGCAAGAACAGAATTAGAAAAAGGAGATATTATTATATCTAAGGGAACTAGAGAAGGAGAAAAAAGATTAAAAAAATTAGTTACGTAAAAAAACCTATTCTAGTTGTTTTTTATTTTTTGCAAGCTTTCAATTCCTTCTTCAACATTTCTAGCTTCAAAAACCTTTATTACATCCATCTGATTAATCTCCTTAACCAATTTACTTATTTCAACATTTCCCTCACCCATTGCCAAATGTTGGTCTCTCTTACCAAAATTATCATGTAAGTGGAGGTGGTTAATTTTTTGTTTTTCCTTTAAGAAGTTATCTAATTGGCCAGTGGTGTTGGCGTGACCTACATCTAAAACAGCATTAAGGTATTGGTTGTTAACTGAGTCCACTAATCCAAATATCTCAGAATAATGTTTACCTAAGATAGATCGCATCTCTGGCATGTTCTCCACTCCCACTTGAATCTGGTTTTTTTCTGCTGCCTCAGCTATTTCTTTAAATGATTTGAGGTTCTGTTTCCAAGCTCTTTCTTTGCCATTGTTCCTAGAAATCGTTCCTGGGTGTATAGTAACATATTTTGCCCTGATCTCAGAAGAATCTTTTAGAAGTTGTTCTATCTTTTTTACACTGTTTTTTCTCTCTTTTTCGTTATCACTAGCTAAGTTAATTCCACGATATGGTGCGTGAACGCTTATAGAAAAACCATTATCCCTGTCAAGAAAAATAGATCTATTTTTTTCTTTCCTTAAGCTATGTTTTCCATCTGCCAGTATTTCTAAGCCATCAAACTCTGTTCCTTCTAACCTATCTAATACCTCTTTTGGTTCTTTCTTAATGGTAGTATGAGACGCATAAAAATATTCAGACACTAGTTGTTCTCCTATTCTATGGGCTCTCCATCTTTGGTTTTTGGAGCCAAATAATCAATAGTGTTTCTATCACCAAGTATCTCTACCTCTATAACCCCTAAGGGGCCATCTTGTTTGAAGTTAATTTCTCCAACAGTGGCAGCTTGTTTGTTGAGAGAAAAACATAGATTGTTTTCAGATATTATAGATCTAGCTGTATCAGATATCTTTTGTTCAAGAATTTTTTGTCTCAAATAATCTATTTGTTCTTGATTTCCTTGAGCCTTAAGCATCTTCTTTTTTTCCGAATCCTCAATACTTACCTCTAAATCAAGAAACAAGTTTTTTACAACTTCCTTGACTCTTTTAGTTGATTCTGTTGGATATATTGGTGTTTTTATATTTACTTCAACCATCTATCTCACTAACCAAATCATTTACTTTTTTCTTGAAATCAGAAAGGTTTGTTTCATTTTTAATTTGGTGATCTGCCTCTCTTATTGCTTCGTCGAGTCCCCAGTTCTCTTCTCTTTTGTCTTTTTCTATGAAACTGTCCCAGGTGGTTGCGTCATCGCTTCTTTCTCTTTGTTTTGTTCTGTCAAATCGAGTTTTTTTGGTTGCTAATATCGCTATTGAAACAAATTTTTCTCCAAATTCTTCTCTATAGGCATCTATTTCTGCTTTTCCTCTTATTCCATCTATTGCTACTACCTCACTATCTTTTTCTTTGATCTCTGGTATGGCTAGTTGTGCTATCGCATCCATTCCATTTTTTTCTCTTAACTCATTTGCGACTTTTCCAATATTTTTCTCTGTTAAGGGATATCCCCTATTTCTTGTTTCCTTTCTAACACAATCACCCATCACCACTACCGGAACATCTTCAGACAAAGAGTTTGCTGCTGTTGTTTTGCCAGATGCTTGCTTTCCAATGAATCCAATTATTTTTTTCAAACTTTTTCCTCTCCTTCTTGCTTTGTTCTTACATAGATATTTGAGTAATCTATTTTTTTAGCTAAATCGATTAGAGAATTTTTTTCTATACTATCAATTTTTTTTATTTCTTCCTTATATGCGTTTTCTGTTCTACCTTGCTGAACAACAAATTTTTCATCTTTTATTGAATTCTTGATTTTTTCTAAATCACTCTTATTTAATTCATAATCAAAAAACGTAGTTGTTATCTCCAACTCAATCTCACTTTTTTTCAAAATGTTGAGTGATTTTTTGATTCTATCTACATCAATTTTTTTTCCACAAATTCTTTGATATTTCTCCTCTTCGTCTAAGGGAGCTTTTATATCGATTGATGTGAAATCCAATAGGTCTTGGTCTATTAGTTCTTTGAGATGATGTGGGTAATAACCATTTGTGTGTAATCCAAAACCCAATTCATTTTCTCTTGAAAACATTCCTAATTCCTTTGTAACTTCTGGTTGTTGTAGGGGATCTCCTCCCGAAACAACTACTCCATCAATATATCTCTCTGTTTCCAAAATCTTTGACTCAACTTCTTCTAGATCAATTATTTCTTCACTGGCAAGTAATTCATGATTCTGACAATATAAGCACCTGAAGGGGCAGCCTCTTAAGAAAACAGTTATAGTTGCTTTACCTGGCCAATCAAGCGTTGATAAGGGAACCGTTTCACCAAAGTTAACCTTCATTTTAAAAAAAATACTCCATTATTTTTTACAGATGAATCTTAATATTTAGTGGGGTTGGTGATTATTATGAGATGTTTTATCTCGGTTGATTTACCGAGTGAACTTGAGGGAAGAATCAAAAATATACAAGATAGATTGAAAGAAAGTCAAGCTGATATTAATTACGTTGATCCTGAAAAAGTTCATATTACCCTAAAATTTCTTGGGGATAATGTTAGAGAGAACCAGGTTTCGGAGATAGAAAGAAGACTAAATAGGGCTGTTAGTTCTTTTAGCAGTTTTAGTGCTTCTATAGAAAAAGTTGGTGTTTTTCCAAACCTAGATTTTATTAAAGTAATTTGGCTTGGTGTTGAAAGAGGTGAAGAAAAGTTCAAAGATTTGTTTAGAGAAATAGAGGAGGAGATGACTAAGTTTGGGTTTGAAGAAGCTGAACATGAGTTCACTCCTCATGCAACTATTGGAAGAGTTAATAGTGGTAGAAACAAAGATCAATTAATTCGTGTTCTCAATAATATCGAAGAAAAGTATGTTGGGGAAATAGAGGTGAATAGGATAAGATTGAAGAAGAGTGAACTAAAACCAGATGGTCCCGAGTATTCAACCCTCTCTGAGGTGAAATTGAGTTGATGGAGGAGGTTTTAGAAGAAATTATTCCCTCGGAACAAGAGAAGAGGGAGTTAGAACAAACAACTGAGTTTGTTAAGAATAGGGTTAATGAAATTGCTAAGGATTATGAGATAAGTGTTGAGCCAAGATTGGTTGGTTCTTCGAGTAGAGGTACTTGGATCTCTGGTGATCGGGACATAGATGTTTTTATTTTACTACCAAAAACCCTTGAGGAAGAGGAATTTAGACAAAAAGGACTCAAAATAGCTAGGGAAGTTGCTCAAGAAGCCGATACATATCAGGAAGATTACGCTGAGCATCCATATATAACTGCTAGGTTTGGGAGTTTTTTAGTTGATTTGGTTCCCGCTTATGATGTAGAAGATGCTAGTGAGGTTACTTCAGCTGTTGATAGAACCCCTTTACACGATAGATATGTATCAAAGAGGTTAGATGACGAATTAAAGAAATGTATTAGATTATTGAAGAAATTCATGAAATCAAACAATGTTTATGGAGCTGAATTAAAGGTAAAAGGTTTTTCAGGTTATCTTACAGAATTATTGGTTCTTGAATATGGAAAAAAAGGTCAAAGCGGGATAGAATCATTTAAAGATGTTTTAAGAGCATCAGGTAATTGGAAAAAAGGACAAGTAATTGATTTAGAAGATCATGGGGTCAAACAAAAATTCGATGCTCCTCTCATTGTGATTGATCCAATTGATCCAAATAGGAATGTGGCTGCTGCTCTGGAAATGGAACAATGGGCAAAATTCATTGGAGCTTCTATGGCGTATTTAGAAAATTCAAAAAAATCATTCTTCGTAGAAAATAGAGAAAAGGAGTATTCTTCAGAAGAATTAGTAAAAACAATTGAAGAGAGAAAAACTAGGTTAATTGGATTAGAGTTCAATTTACCAGACCTGGTTGATGATACCCTTTATCCACAACTATACAAGACAGAGAACTGGCTAAAAAAGTTATTGAGACAAGAAGAATTTGATTTGATTAGATCAGGTGTTTATCGTGACAATGAAAAAGCCTTAGTTTTATTTGAAGTATGGAACGATTTACCTCGTGTTGAAAAACACATTGGTCCTCCTGTTACTTCAAAAAAACATTCAAAAAGTTTCATTGAAAAATATAAGAACCAAGAAGTTTTTTGCGGTCCTTATATAGAAAAAGATAGATGGGTCGTTGAGAGAAAAAGAGAATATGTCCATCCAGAAAACCTTATCGAACAAAAAACAGAGGACATAAAACAATCTGGAATTGGTAAAAACCTAAAAAGAGTGGATAAAAAAGTTCTAAGCGGTCCTAGTTTACTAAAAGAAAAATATTTAAGCTTTATTGGTGATTTTTTAACTAAAAAGGCTGTTTGGCTAGATTAGGCCTCTTTTTTTGTTTTATTTAGATCAAATCTCTTTATTACCCGTTTAGCTCTTTTTCTAGCACTCTCTAAATCAGTTTCTCTAATTATCTCGCCATTTTCCATGTATTTTTTTAGCAATGGTTCCTTCTTCTCAGGAGCAGAGTCATTGAATAATTTCACTTCATCGTCTCCAGCTTCACTGCGATAGACTTGTTTCTTACCACCTAGTTTTCCTTTTTTAGCACTAAATTCACCTTCAACCTCAACAATGTCAAGTCCAAAATCAATGGGATCTGCACTACTCACAGAGGTGCCTACCCCAAAACCATCTACCAGGTCTCTATATTCCAAAATCTCTTCTACATCGATGTTTCCGCTGATGAATATTTCAACATCTTGATATCCTCTTATATCGAGTTCCCATCTTACCTCTTCGATTATCTCTCTAAAATTACCTCTTCTACTGCCCGGTGTATCCAACCTAACAGCATCTAATGCCTCACCAAGTTCTTCGGCAACTCTAAGTGTTTCCTCTTTTTCATCGCTATATGTATCACACAACATTATCCTAGGAACATCTTCACTAACTACGTCATCATATGCTCTCCAGGCCTCTTCTTGGTCCCCAAAGCAAACTATCAACGAATGAGGCATTGTTCCACTTGCTTCTATGCCAATTTTTTGTGCAGCTGCTTGATTACTAACTCCATCCATTCCTCCTAAATACGCAGATCTCTCAATCAATGGAGAAATTGATGGATGTTGTCTTCTTGTTCCAAAACTCAAAACATTCTTATCTTTTGCAGCTTGTTTTATCTGAGCTGCTTTTGAAGCTATTCCAGAGGCATGGCACAAGGAACCAAGTAAAGGCGTTTCATATCTACAAAATTCTAAATAATTAGCTTCTATCCATAATACAGGTTGTTTTGATCTAAAAAAAGATCCTTCTGGCATAGCAAAAATATCTAAATCTTTCCCTCGAAATAGGTTTAGAACTTCTTTCAATCCACTAAATATTCCCTCTCGAGAAGCTGTAACTTCAGCTACCACCTTTGGATTCTTTTCCTTTTGTTCCAAGATTTCTTCGGTTCTTTTGAAATATAAGTCGGTTGCAGAACCATTTTTTATAGATTCCTCATCCAAAACAAAGAAATCCTTCACTCTTAAAACCACCTAGTTAGTTTCTTTTTAATCTCATTTACCTTTTGTTTTGTCTCCTCACTTATCTCTTGCTCCACCCGATCAACTTCAATATCATAGTCAACCATGACACCAAAACCTCTCAAGGTTGCCAATATAGAATCAGGTAAAACTTCAGTGTTATACCCTCCCTCTAGCAAACAAACGGTTGGAACTTCTAAACCACTTATTTCTTTAGCCATAGATTCAAAGGCTTCATTCGATAAACACATACCAGAAAAATTATCCAATTCATGAGCATCATACCCAGCTGAAACAAGAACCAAATCAGGGGAGTATTGTTCTAAAATAGGAAGAAACAATGTTTCAAAAACATACTCATAGTCTACATCGCCTTTTCCTGCACCTAAAGGCATATTTATGTTGTATCCATCACCACTTCCCTTTCCAGTCATATTCATTCTTCCCGTATTTGGAAAATGTGGATGTTGATGGATAGATAAATAAAGGACATCTTTTCGATCAAAAAACACATCTTGATGGCCATTTCCATGATGGACATCAAAATCAACAATAGCAACTCTTTGTTGTGTCTCTAAAGCTGTTTCAGCACAGATTGCTAGATTATTGAATAAACAAAAGCCCATGGCTTCGCCTATTTTTGCATGATGCCCAGGTGGGCGCACCAAACCAAAACCATCTTTTTGTTCTCTAATAGCTTTTTCAGATAACTTAATTCCTGCTCCAACAGCTCTTTTAGCTGCTTTAAAAGAAAAAGAACCAACATCAGTATCAGGTCCAAGACTTCCTCCACCTTTTTTACAAAAATTCTCTATCTTTTCAATATACCCTGAGGAGTGAATCAATTCCAGAATCTCATTATCAACATTATAGGCACCAATCTCATTAGTAGTGTCCCAAACATTTTTTGAATCAAATACATCCAATACTGATTCTAAACGCTCCTTTCTTTCAGGATGTGCTTTTCCAGTTTTATGAAACATAAAATCAGGGTGATAAGAAATATTCAACATTCCACACCAACATATTAAGTTGTGATTCGCATTTAATTTGGTTTTTATCCTCAGAAAAAAGAGAGTCCAAAAAATATGAAAGTGAAAGTTGAAAAAGAGGAGAAAAGACAACTCGTACATCTCCTATTAGGAGTTTTATTAGTTATATTAATAGAAATAGGGTTAATAGCTCAAATTGGAGAAATATTAGTTCCTAAGTTCCTTGAACCTATTTCTAGAGTGTTATTGTTTGTTACACTATCTGGATTCGTCATCTCTTTCTTATGTAGAGAGTTCTGGGTGCCCTTAGTTTCTTATTTCATAAGAAAACTCGAAAGAGAAGAAGCAATGGAGGTTTTACCAGGTAAAGGGACTTTATTAGCCTCAGTTGGGATTTTTTTAACTTCAATTTTTTTCGAAACAAATATACTTTCTGCATCAATTCTAGCTCTTGCTGTTGGTGATTCTTTTTCTAATCTTTTTGGAAAATATTTTGGAAAAACAAGAATTCCATATAACCAAAAGAAATCGCTACAAGGAAGTATTGGAGGATTGGTTTTGTCAACAATTTCTATTTCAATCTATTTTGATCTTCCTATTGCTATAGTTGGAGGTTTTACAGCTATGTTGATAGAATCTATTAGTTTACCATTGGACGATAATTTGGTTATACCTATAACTACTGCGCTTGTAATAACTCTAGTAATCTAAGAGGAATCTTTCGAAAAAAATAAAAAATAAGAAAAAAAGAAAGGCTTTTATAGCCTTTCTGCAGCTAGATCAATATCTTCTGCTTTGACGGTTTTTCGGTTTGCGTGTCTTGCTAGTTTAACTGCTTCTTCTGAAACTTCTTCTCCGTAATCTTCTAGTACTTTAGCTAATGCTTCTCTTGCTTCTTCACTAACTCTTTGTGCACCGCCATTTCTAATAATTCTATCAACTGGTGCTAATGGTAGTTCGGTCATAATATCATTTTCATTAAGGATATAAAGGTTTCTACATAAATAATTTTCTATGAATAATAAGAATTATTGGTTTTTAACCTCATCATTAGATTAATGGTAACTGTTAACATATTGGATGCATCAGCATTAATAAGAAAAGGAATTCCCAAGGGTAAAAATATAACAGAAGAAGAAGTTTACCAAGAAATCAAAGACAAGAAATCAAAACTAGAGATGGACTTAAATTCGATAAATGTCTATAGAGCCAAGTCAAATTATGTAGAAAAAATCAACGAGATCTCCCCAAGCACAGGTGATGCCCATAAATTATCCAGTCCTGATAAGAGATTGTTGGCGCTAGCATTGGAGCAAAAAAAGACCCAGAAAAACATTAAGTTATTTAGCGATGACTACGCCATCCAAAACATTTGTGAAGAATTGGATATCCCTTACGAAGGTATAATGCAAAAAGAAATTGACAAAAAAATTGATTGGATCCAAATCTGCATTGGCTGTAAAAAAGAGATAGAAAACAAAGAATTAGAAGAATGTCCCTATTGTGGCCAAAAACTCAAGTTGGTTCCAAAAAGGGAAAAGGATTTATCCTAAAATTCCAAATATTATTTGTTAGAAAATGAATCTAGAAGAACTTTCAGAAAAAGCCCACAAACTAAAAGATAAGGGTCTTTCTACAGGAACAATTGCAGATGAGTTTAATGTGAGCAAACAGACAGCCAAATGGCTAATTTCAAGAAGAACACAAGAATCAAAAACGAGTGCACCAAAAGATTTCTTCATTGAATGGGATGAAGTAGGAAAAAACTCCAAGAGAATAAATTATCTCTCAAAAGCTCTGGCAGATCTAGCAAAAGAAGTTGATGAAGATATTGACGTGGTTGTAGGAATAGCAACAAGTGGAATACCATTAGCAATGTCTGTAGCTGAAGAATTCGAGGCTGAATTATCTATTTATTTACCAAAAAAACAAGGATGGGAACCCGATAAAGAAACAAAAAAGAAAGGAATAATAAGCCCCAATTTCTCTGATCCAAGTGGAAAAAAATGCCTATTAGTTGACGACATAATAACAACCGGAAACACCATGAGAGAAAGTATTACCCACCTAAACCAAATAGAAGCCGATTCAGTAGCTGCTTCAATACTATTAGATAAACGAGGAATAAAAAATATAGATGGAGTGCCCATAAAATCCTTATTCAGAGTTGGAAGAGTAGAATAGTCCAATCATCATTAAAAAAAGAAAAAACCGAGAGAACTTGCCAAAAAGAATTAGAAAAAAAGGGGAAATTTGGGTGATAGTCCTTTGAAAACAGCATCAATCCTAATTAAAAACAAAACAAATGGTTTCTCAAAAGACAAGGCATTAATTGAAATTGAAGGAAAACCACTGATCCACTATGTAGCCAAAAGGGTTTCAGAATCCGTTGAAAAAGTAATACTCAATGCGCAAAATGAGATTCAAGCCGAAAAGATACTATCAAAAACCTCCTACATAGATGACTTAACATATACTCACCTAAATGATTCTTCACCCCTTTCCGGAATGTTTTCAGCTCTAAACAACTGTCCAAGTGGAAAAAATCTATTGATCAGTTGTGACAGAGTTATGATTAATCCAAAGGTGATTAATTATTTGTTTTCAGAATTAAACCAACATGATGCCGTTATCCCAAGATTTGATGATGGAGGCTTAGAATATTTTCTCTCAGTTTACGATGTAGACAGAACTAAAAAAGCGGCTAAAAAATCATTAGAAAAAGATGAAACTCAAATAAATGATATCCTAAAAAAACTAGATGTTAAATATGTGCCAATTGAATCTATAAGAGAAATAGACTCTAGATTATTAAGCCTTGAAAAGATAAATACCCCTAAAAAGGTGGAGAAAATAAAAAATAACCTATAGATTGTCTTAATCTGATTCAAAAATAGATCTTGCTTCTCTAACTGCTTTTTCTCTTCCCAATATTGTTAATCTATCTCCTTCTTCAAACACCAAATCACCATGTGGGATTATGTCTTCTTCTCCTCTTTTAACCAGCACTATTAAACTACTTCTTGGGAATTGCTTACATTCTTCAATACCCTCGCCACAGACATTTTTTAGTTTTTTTCCAATCACCCTCTCATCTTTTACCTTAATCTCTACTATATCTCCTTCTCTACCTATCTCCATCATATTAAAGACCTCTGGTCTAGTAATTAAGCTCTCCAATATAAGCGCAGAAGAAAGATCTGGATTCATAGATTTTATCCCTAGGTCAGAGAAAGCATCAAAATTTTCTTCATCATTAACTCTAGCAACAATCTTATCGGAATCAAGTGAAAACTTGCTCTTAGCTATCTGACAAACCATTAGATTGGTTTCATCGTCGTTAGTAGCTGCTATTAAAAATTTTGTTCTGTTACATCCAGCTTTTTCAAGTACTTCTGGATTGCTTGCAGATCCAACAACTACTTTTATTCCTTTTTTTCTGAGATTTTTAGCTACTTCCTCATCTAGGTCTATTACTACTACATTTTCTCCTCTTTCGTGTAGTCTCTCAGCTACTCTTGATCCAACTCCTCCTCCACCAGCTATTATTACCTCCATTGGCATCACATCAAAGAATTTTGCTAAAGGTCTTGCAAATATACCGCTAAATAATACACTTACTATAATAGTCAGGAATACAAGACCTAAAATTGTTCCCCCGCCCTCCATCTCCAATGTGAAAAATGTTGCCATTGCTGCCGGAACCACTCCTTTTGGACCGATTAGCGATATAAAGGATTTTTCATTGGTCTTAAGTGTAGAGCCTATTGATGACAAATATACTGCAAGAGGACGAGCTAAGAACAAAATTCCTAATACAACTACAACCCCCCACGGAAGAATTGGAGAGATATCTTCAAAACTCACTAGAGCTGCTAATAAGATAAATATTATAGACAAAAGAACGACTGAAATATCTTCTTTGAACTCTATTACTCTCTCTTTATGTTGAAAGTCATGGCTTCCTAATATTATAGAAGCTATAGCCACAGCCATGATACCTGCTTCTGGAATAAATATGTCTGCAGACACAAAAACTGCTAGTGCGAATATTATCGAAGAAAACCTCACGTATTGTTCACTCAAATCTCCAAACTTAAAGAAAAAGTAAATTAAGTAACCTCCTATCAATCCCACTATTGCTCCGAATCCAATTCTCCAAAAGAAATTTAATAGACCTAAAGCACCAAAACTCCCTGATGAAACCATTGAAAATATAACAACAGCTAATAATGCACTTATTGGGTCATTTAAAACTCCTTCAAACTCTATTATTGAAGATATATTGTTTTGAACTCGAGTCTGCCTCATTAGAGGTCTTGTAACAGTAGGGCCTGTTGCAGTTATAAGTGCTCCAAACAAAAGGGAAAAACCCCAAGAAAGGCCCAATAAGAAATTTGATAATATTGCTGTTACTGAACAGGTTACTACAACTCCAATTGTTATCAAGCCAAGTATTGGACCAGAGGTATGTCTTATCTCTCTCAGATCTAAATTTATTCCTCCTTCAAAAATTATTATAGCTACAGAAAAGGATATTAAAACTTGTAAAGATGACATAAAGTTTTTTAATTCAATTACTCCTAAAAATTCCGGCCCTAATATAATTCCAAAAGCTAATAAGAATACTATGCTTGGTATTTTTAATTTATCTGCTAATAATTGGCCTAGAAAACCCAGAACCAATATTAGAACTATTATCCCTAACTGAGTTGAAGCACTCATTTTCTATCTCCAAACATACCTTATCTTTTAACCTACCTAAAACTAATTTAAATTTATTAAAACGGTCCTCCTCTATTTCCAAAGTTTAGCTGAGACCCACTCCTCTTTAATCCTATTTTATCTCTGTAATAAAAACCTGTTAATATGCCAATGGTAACCCCAGTTAAATGTGCCACATTCGCCACACCAGAACCACCAACAAAAACTAGATTCATTAAGACTAGTAAGAGTGTCGCTATCCATAATCTAACTGGTATAAACATTAAGAGAATCTTCATATTTGGAGTGAAAATAGTTTGAGCTCCCAATATAGCAAATATTGCTCCACTTGCTCCTAAAACTATAAATGTTCTTTGTGGTGATAAAATCAAATCTGTTGCTATAACTTGGCTTAATCCTGCTAATATTCCTGCTCCCAAAAAAAGTCCTAAAAATCTTTTACTACCTACCAATCTCTCTAGTTGTGGACCAAAGAAAAATAAAACAATTCCATTAAATAAGAGATGTAAACTTCCGGCATGTGCAAATATACTGGTGACGAGTGTCCATGGTTTTTCTGATATTACACTTATCCACATTTGGTCCTTAGTTATGCCTAACTCATAAATTGTTTGAGCTAAAGAAGGATTAGTTGAATAAAGCGTTTGTTGAACCAAAAAGCTTATAATCATTATTGCCAACAAGAGGTAAGCCACATTGGACTTGAAAGGAATAAGGTATTTAGTGAAAAAACTTTTTTCAGTTTTTGAGGTTGTTTTCAGGTCCTTTCTATCAAACATCTTTCCACTATCCCTCATCTGTTGTTTATGTTCTTCGAGACCTGGGCAATCATGGTTCTCCGGTAGCCTATGCTCTACACAAAATTTTTGGCCACAGAACTTGCATTCATACGGCATAAACTCTTTCTCTCCACATTCTGCACATCTAGCAGGAATTTTTTAGGCCTCCAAAAAATTTGATTAAAAAATAGTTTTCTACTAAAGTTAAGGTTTAGTATTCACCTATCCTCTTTTTTGTTCTTCTTTCTATTTTTCTCTTTTTCCTCCGCTTCCTCTACTGCTTCTTCCCATGCTAATTTAGATACTTCTGGTATCTCTTTTTTAGAACGTGATTTTGATGGATCCTTATCCCCAACTCTTTTTATATCATCTATATCTAAATCTATCCCTCTTTTCTCTTTTTTTATATCTTTTTCCTCTTCTTTTTTATCTTCTTCAGCCATCAAAAATCTCTTAATAAACAATTATGTTTTCGAAACAATATTTATTTTTTATAATAAAGCAAATGAGAGGCTCCATCGAATCATGTTAAAAAAAGATTTTTTCGCTAGAAACGTCGTTGAAGTATCTAAGGACTTATTAGGTTGTTTTTTAGTTAAAGAAATTGATGATAAAAAATTAGTTGGTAAGATCGTGGAAACTGAGGCTTATTGTGGTGAAGATGACCCTGCTTGCCATGCCTACGGTGGTAAAACAGATAGAAATGAAGTTATGTATGGAGAACCAGGAAGGGCATACGTTTACTTGATTTATGGGGTTCATGAATTACTGAACTTTGTTTGCGCTAGAAAAGGAGTTCCCGAAGCAGTATTGATAAGAGCAATTGAACCTCTCCAAGGAAAGCATGTTATGGCCAAAAACAGAGGAAAAAAACAAGATTTAACAAATGGTCCGGGTAAGCTAACAGAAGCATTAGGAATTTCTCGGGAACAAAACGGACTGAATATCACCAAAAAAGAAAGCTCTATTTATATCACAGAAGGAGATAAAATTAAAGAGATTAATTGTTCCCCGAGAATTGGTGTCGAAGATCGCTCAAAACTCCGTTACCACATCAAAAGAAATGATTTTGTTTCTGAGTAATTTTTATGCCCTTCTTTTCTTAAATCTCGCAATTCCTACGAATACAAATATAGAAGTTAATACTGGAGCAAGCATTATTATAACTTTAACATCCATTGGCGGGGTTCTCAAACCTCTTTCAAGGGAGTAGACAGTTCCTAATAATAACACCATTAATCCAGCTGAGATATACGCCATTCCTTCCATTATTGGGGTGACCCTCAATTAAACCTCTCCGTTTTTATTCAATCCATTTTCTTTACTGTTTTAAAGGTTTTAGAGTAATAAAACTCTAATTAATTTGAATTTTGATTATTTTCCAAATATTTTGTCTATCATTCCACCACTAGATTCATCATCACCCTCAAATTTACCTTTACTCATTCCAGCTTCTTTCTTTCTACCTGAGCTTTGTTTTTTGTTTATAACTTGAACTGCCTCTCCGCCATGACTAGTTTTACGAACTCTTACATCAACAAAAACTGGTTTTTCAATATCATTACTCACTAACAACGCTACTCCTGTGGGCAAACTCTTTATTTCATCTTGCATCTCAGAGTTCAATCCTTCCACTCCTTTTTTAATGGCATTCAAATCATTTGGGTTAGTCACTTTAAGGATTACTTGAGTGTTACATTGGGATAAAACGTTTTTATCAACTCTAGCTGGTCTCTGAGAAACCACGGTTAAGCCAAGGCCAAATTTCCTTCCTTCACTAGCAATTGTCCGCATAATGTCACTGGAAATAGATTTCTTAAAACCTCTTTCTGGTGCAAATGTGTGGGATTCTTCAACCACCAACATTGCTGGAGGAACATTTTCTAGTTTTCTCGCTCTAAATAGATCTGAACAAATTCTAGCAGCTACAAGTTCCTGAATCTCGGGCCTAACTCCTTTGAGATTAATAACTGATGCTTCTCCTTCATTTACTAAAGAATCGATTGGTGTTGGTTCATCAGAAAAAATATCTAAATCATGAATCAATTCAAGTTGATTAATTAGGTTCCATTTGGCTTGTCTCTCACTACTTTTAACAGTTCTCAATATACCCTTTAAGGAATAATCGTCTTCTCTCTTTTTTAAATCCTTAATAGCTTGATATAGAATTCCTTGTTGGGTGTTTGTTGGACTAGTTGGTAATAGATTCATTATTTCTCGAGCTTCTAGGTTAGAACCATCTAATTTAAGGTGTTTTCCAAAAGAAGGATCAGGAGAAAAAACATTTACCTGAGAAGAAAAGCCCTTTGGTTTTATACCAAATTCATCCATTCTCTCTTTTTGTTTCTTGCTTTGATTAGGTTTTTTTAAAGAATGAAATTCACCATGAGGATCTATTATCACAACAGGAACATTATCTTCCAATAATTCTTCAATAACAACACCACAAGTATAGCTTTTTCCACTACCTGTTCTCGCAAGAATTGAACAATGTTTCTGAACTAACTCATTAGCATCGAGTTTAACACCGAGGTCAGAACCATCTAATTTACCCAAAAAAACATGTCCTCTATCAATACCTAAAGTGTTTTCAATTAAATCTTTATCAGACTTAAAAACTTCATCACCAGGGCTTAATGGTGTTTTTGGGCTTCTCAACAAACCTCTATTATCTCGATAACCAATAATATCTGCTTTAGCTATAACTTTTTCCTTACTTTGATCAAATTCCTTTTTTTCTTTAGTACTAGGATTTTTTTTCTTGATATCAAGAACTTGAGCGAGAATCCAGTTGTCGGATTCATGCCAAGCTTTTACATACTCCATCCTCTCTAAAGACGTGTCAGTAACTTCGAATTTGAATGAACTAAATCCGGTTTCACCACATATCCTTCCAACAGAAGTTCTACCCAATCACACCCCTCCGCATAGTTAAATTAAAAATAAGTTTTCATCAAACATAATCCTTCACCCTTTACGTATTGCTCTAAGAGCCTCCTCTTCTCTGAAATGTAGTTCCCCTGGAATTATTAAAGAATGTAATGGCTCACCAAACTCAAACTCTAATAAATCATTAACTTCACCCACCTTAACCTCAACATCGTCTGATCCTGCCCTCGAAACAACGACAGCTAGGTTCTCTCTACCAATCACTTCTTCCTGTCTCCCTTCTTCTATCTTGAGTAACAATTCAAGAGCTCTATTTGGTGCCATATATCGGTTTTTTTCTTCATTTATATCCAAAAACAACAAGGTATGTAATCCATTTTCCTTGTTTTGTTTTATTGCGTTGTAGGGTGATTCTGCAACTTCTCCTCTAGATAGAAATGTTACGGTTGCTGATCGCCCAAACTTGTAGTTCTGCAATCCAGATAAACCAGGAGCCGCTGTAAAAATAGAGGAAGCATGAATAATCTGAGTCTCAATAGCGTTTTCCATGGCTTTTATCCTTAGGTCAGTGTGAGTGGTTGAGATCATTGGATCTCCTGGAACCAAGAAAACAACATCGTTTTCATGAGCCAATTCAAGTGGTTTTTGCTGTTGTTCCACCTCCTCCCTAGACAAAACTCTTAATTCACGTTCAAAAAGTTCTTCAAAATCTTCTTTTTTAGCTCCAAATAGTTTCGAAGTATAAAATTCGGCAAAAATTACATCAGCTTCTTTAGCTCTTTCTAATCCCTTGAGGGAAATATCTTTTTCATCAAATAATCCCAAACCAACAAAAGTTAGCGACATCTCCCCATAGGATTTTAAGGATTCGAGAATATAGTTTTTGCTTAATGCCTAAAGCGCTGAAGGTGCCAAAGCAAAAAGGTGAAGAAATTAGAAAATTCCTAAAAGACCATAAAAAACTAGATCTAGATTACAAAATAAATAGAGACGAAAAAAACATATATCTACCTCTAAAAAAAGATTTAAGCAAAAAAGAAAAAGACCAAATAAATCAAAAGTCACCTGGTTCTAAAATAATACAACAAAAACGGTTTGAGGAGAAAAAACAAACTCCTGACAACCTAGAAGAAGCTCTGAAATATAAATTGAGCGAGGAAGAGTTAGAAAAAGTTCCTTCCTCTTTTGATGTTTTAGGGGACATAGCTGTTGTAGAATTACCTCAAGCATTATTTGACAAAAAAGAATTAATTGGAAAAGCACTAATGAAAGTGCATAAAAACCTAAATACAGTTTTATTACAAAAATCACCCGTAACTGGAGAATACAGAGTAAGAGACCTAGAAGTAATCGCAGGAGAACAAAATACCCATACAATACACAAAGAGTATGGATGTAGATACAAAATAGATCTATCCAAGGTCTTTTTCTCTCCACGATTATCCCACGAAAGAGAAAAAGTAATGAATCAAGTAAAACCAAAAGAAGTAATATTCGATATGTTTGCAGGAGTAGGTCCATTTTCTATATTAATAGCGAAAAAAAAAGATCCAAAAAAAGTTTATGCAGTTGATAAAAACAAAGAATCTGTTAGATTACTCAAAAAGAATTTAGAACTAAATAAGGTAAAAGATAAGGTAGAGCCAATTCATGGAGATATTAGAGACATTACTCCAAAATACAAAAACTCTTCAGATAGAGCAATAATGAACCTCCCCTTTAAATCTGGTTCCTTCTTAGATGAAGCAATTACCTTATTAAAAGAGAAAGGAGGAATAATCCACTACTATGACATCAGGGAAGAAGAAAACCTCTACGAAGACGCAGTCGAAAAGATAAGTCAAAAAGCTAATAAAAACGGATACTCTACAAGGGTATTGGATAAGAGGATAGTCCGATCATATTCTCCAAAGGTCTGGAACATTGCAATAGATGTAGAATTAAGTTAAATTTAAACGAAATTTTTTTGAGTATAGGGGTATCAAAAAGTATGTAGCATTCACTTTTTTGCCCCGGTGGCTTAGCCGGCAAAGCGACGGTCTTGTAAACCGTAGATCGCGGGTTCGAATCCCGCCCGGGGCTCTCTATTTTCAGTTCAAAGCCTTATCATGTATTACTTTCAACTAATCCTCTTCCCCTGTATTACTTTCAACTAACCCTCTCCCCTCCCTCATCTTATAAGTGAAAACATCTGTTAAAAAATAGAGATCAC
>PZKD01000038.1 GCA_003034855.1 archaeon SCG-AAA382B04
TATGCTATAAGAATGAGAAGGATATATAAACAAAAAGATTAGTATTTAGTTTCTTCTTGAATGTGTAAAATTTAATAAAAAGTGCTCCGACGGGATTTTGATTCGAGTTTTACACGTAAAACTAGATTAATCTTATTTTTTTTCTTTTAAATTACTAGTGAACCCCGTGTCCCTACACCCATCTTTTCATCTGCCTTTCCAACCTTTCCTCAAATTAATAAATTCCTAAAAAATATAAATAAAAATCTTTAGAAATTAAAAAAGGTGAAAATAAATAAATGAATAAAATTTCATCAAAATCGAAAATAAAAAATGAAAACGAGAAAGAAGCTCCAGATAACTCTAAAAGTGTCAAAGCGATTCAGAGCTTTGGTTTAACTAAGCATTATGGTGAAGTTAAGGCAGTGGAGAACTTAGATCTTGAGATTCCTCAGGACATAGTTTATGGTTTTCTTGGCCCTAATGGTTCGGGTAAAACGACAACAATGAGAATACTGACTACATTAATTAGACCTACTTCTGGAACTGCGGAGATTATGGGAATTGACGTTAGTGATCGTGGAAAGGTTATTGAAAGGATTGGTTATTTGCCTGAGAAACCAGCTCTTTTTGAGGAATTAACTGGTTTAGAACAATTGCGTTATATAAGTAGTCTCCAAGAGATATCTCAAGAAGAAGCAAATGAACGAATAACTAAATATTTGGATCGATTTGATATGGCTGAGGATGCTGGTAGAAGAATAAAGACTTACTCGAAAGGAATGAAGCAAAAAATTGGCGTTATCCAAGCGGTTTTAACTTCTCCTGATGTTGTTTTTTTGGATGAACCTACTAGTGGATTGGATCCTAGGTCAGCTAGAACAGTTAAGGACTTAATAATTGAGTTTTCCAAAGAAAGTACAGTTTTCCTTTCCACTCATATTTTGTCTGTTGTGGATGAGTTAGCTGATGAAGTGGGAGTTCTAAAAGATGGAGAATTAGTGACAGAAGGTTCTCCTGGAGCCTTAAAAAAGAGAGCCGAGAAAGGAAAAGAAAAAACACTAGAGGATGTGTTCTTAGAAGTAACTGCTGATCACAGAGAAGAGCAAAAACAATAGATAATTAAGTGAGGTAAATTAAGTTGATCCCGATATCTAAAAAATCTATAAGGAATAGTTACTTAATAACATCCCTTGAAGTTAAGAAAACTATTAGAAAGCATCTAACCAAAGAACAAGTTTATTCCTTGATAGCTTACATAGTTGTGACTTTATTGATGACTATTGGGGGAGGATATCTTGGGTACAGAGCTGGGCTTGAATTAAGAACAGGTGGAGAATTAGCTAACTTACCTGTGTTAGACGCTCTCCATGGGATAGTCTCAATCTTTTTCTTATTCATTATTGTTATTTTGGTGATTAGAACAGTCCAATTAGGGTCTTCGGAGACAACTGATAACTTATTGTCTATTGCCAGGGTATCTGAAATTACTATGGGAGTGTTTTTTGCTGAAATAATTTATTTACTAATTTGGATAATAATCCCTTCTGTTGCTATTGGAGTCGGTTTTGCAGTTGGTAGTGAAACATTTAGCACAATAATTACTCTCCCTATTGCAACGACATTATTAGGTGCGTCAATTGTTTCGATTAGTTTTCCCTTGGGATTTGGACTTCGCCACGTAATAATGAGGTTTAAATTCGTTGTTAAATACAAGATCCACTTAGGAATCCTTATCTTCGTTGGTTATTTTGCTTTAATAGTTACTGGTAAGTTAAATGAATTAGTTGTTATGGTTTTTGAACCAGCTCAAGCTTTTCCAATAGGTTGGCTCGCAGACCTAATCTTATTAAGTGCTCCCACTATAGAACCATCACTCCCCAAAGCATTATCAGCACTTTTTTTACCATTTCCCCTATTATTGATTTCATTATTTGCTAGTACTAAGGTAGCAGGAATCCATTGGTTCACTGATCCAGTAGTTGTAGAACAAAAAAAAGAAACAAAAACTGAGTTAGAAACTGAACCTAAAGGAGACAAATTTTTTTCACTTATTTTTAAACCAAAAACTACTGCTTTAATTAAAAATATTTGGTTGAGAGTTATTCGTAATCCAATTAAGGCTCTTTATGCGGCTTATCCAGCACTTATTTTGATCCCAATGCTTTCAGAATCTCCTCCATATCTACCCTTAATTGTCTTGGTCTTAGTTACTTGGGGAGCTGGGATGTTGTTTTCTCTTAACCCAATCGGTGACTTGGGTAATGCTTTACCGTCAGTGATTTTGTCTAAAGTAAATGGAAAAGAATTTGTCCTAGCTCACTTGTATGCGACATTAATAATAGGAGTTCCGGTAAGTCTAGGATTAACAGCTTTAACAGCCTACTTAATACAAATAGACATAATAAAAGCTATTGTTTTGTTAATAGTTACTCCTTTCATTATTTTATTGGGAACGATTGTTGCAATTGGAGTGGGGACTACGTTTCCAAGGTTTAGTTCTACTAAAATTACAAGCTCGACAAAGGTAGTTATCCCAAGTAAGACATCTCTCGTTATATACACTCTTTACCTAGTAACAGCCGCATTTTGTGGAATACTACTCTATGAACCATCTTTAAGGGAAATAACATCTGCTTTGCTAATTTGGATTATTCCCTTAGAACTAACTATACAACCAACTCACTTATTCTACCTAACAATAATTCTTTTAGTTCCAATTATTTTAGCTCCATTAATAGCTTATAGAAGTTCAATTAATAAATTCAATAACTACACAATAACTTAATACTCAAAGGAGAGAACATCTAAGAGAATAATTCGGCTTAAGGGCATTTTAGGAAATATTTGTGGTTTGTTTCTTCGTCATTGGGTTCCAGAAAATATGGGTTTTGGGTGACTAACTTGAGAATAAAAAAGAGGAATTTTTAGTTGGTGAAGGAAGAGTGGGTTCTTGGTAAGTTATGTTATTTATATGTCTTTTCTTTTGAAGATTTCCATTGAGGCAATGAAGATGACGAAGAATGCAATTAGTAGGATTGTTGCGTTGGTGTAGTTGTATGTGGCTTGTCTGAGAATTTTTGGTGGGTCAAAGTAGTGGGATGGTGTTATTAGACCGATCCATTCGAAGTTTTTAGCCATGCTAATTATGTTACTGATTAAGTATAATCCAAATATAGCTCCAATTGAGGCGTATCGAGCAATCTTTGCACGATCAACCACGACAGATAGGAACAATCCAATTGCTATGCATACTAAGAGATATGGGATAGATAAGAGATGAACCATCACGAGGCGCAAGGGCTCAATGGTTTCACCAATTAAAGAAATACCAATGTAAATAGCTACAGGAACCACAGCATTGAGTAATAGGAGTGGTACACCAAAAGCAGAAGTTTTTTCAATGATAATTTGTCGACGAGAGACAGGGTATGACAACACTAAATCCATCTTTTCCTTCTGAATGTCATTTACTATTAAATTGGCTGCACTGTAAGCAAAGTATATTCCTACAAAAACGGTCCAGAAAATAATGTAGACCTCTGCTGCAAGATAGCCTTCAATTGTGGTGAACGCTCCCAAGCCACCGAACATTTCGATCACGGCATCTGGGAGCCCCGCCATCATTTCTTCACCCATCTCCTTGACTGATGGAAAAAAAGAGATATAAAACAGTGCGAGAGCACTGAAGAGTATTGTGAGAACGGTGCTACTGCGTAATCGGCGCTTACCCTCATAATAGAGAATTTCAAACACTATCTATCCCCTCCTGATTTATTGGCGCTTTTGGTTTTTGAATCATTGTAGTAGTGTTTGAAGATTTCAGCCAATTGTGGATCAGTGATATTTACATCCTCAACATCCAATTCATCTAGATAGGTAAGGAGATCTTTAACTTTGCCAGTGTAGGTAAATTGAGCCGCATTTCCAACTTTTTCAACATTAAGCATATCATCAGTAACAAAATCACTTAAATCTAAGTCTTTGGATAAACGAGTTCGGACACGTTTTCCCCCTCTTTTGATTAATGAATTAACATCTTCTATTGTTACTAAGTCACCGTCTCGGAGAATCCCTACCCGGTCACAGATTCGCTGAACCTCACTCAGGACGTGAGAGGAAAAAAACACTGTTGTTCCTCTATCTCGTTCAGATTCAAGAAGCTTATGGAGTAGATCCTTTTTGAGTGGATCTAGTCCAACAGTTGGTTCATCCATAATAACTAAATCAGGGTTGTGCATTAGAGTTTGTATTAGGCCAAGCATTCGTCGGTTACCTCTTGAGTACTCACGAATTGGCCTATCTAGAGGTGGATCAAATGATTCAAGAAGTTCTTCTCGTCTTTCATCGCTACGAATTGAGGCAAAATAATCAAGAACCTTTTGACCAGTAACTTCCTCATCAAAACCCAATAAGTCTGGTAGGTATCCAATGCTTTCTTTTTTATCGACAAGTGCTTTTTCGTTATGGATGTCTGCGCCTAATATTTTTGCAGTTCCCGAAGTTGGGGATAATAATCCAAGAAGTTGTTTAATAGTTGTGGTTTTTCCTGCACCATTAGGGCCAAGATATCCAAAGATTTCACCTGATTCTACATTAAAACTAATATCATCATTAGCTCTGACATCACCATAATCCTTTGTAAGCTCAACAACCTCAATAGCACTCATAAAATTAAACCTACTTAAGTTTAGAATACATAACTAATAAAAACTTATGCTTTAAATCTATATATTTTAAGGCAGAGAACCCCATGGCTCTGCCAAGTGGGTAGTTCACTCTGTTGGCCCATTTTGCATCATATGCTGGATATGGTGAGTATGAAAGAAATGTTGTGTTTGTTCTTGGTTTTATGGTGATGTTCTGGATTGTAGCAGCATTTATCATAAATAATAGTATGTTGATTGTTCTCTCTGTTGTATTCGCAATGGTTGGTGCCTATGCTACTACAGGGAATATTATCGTTGCCTCATATGGTTGGGTTCTTGGAGTTTTCTTGTTGTATCTAGCATTCCCGGTGTTGACGTTTCTTGGTATTTATCAGGGTGTCAATCAACAGGGAGTGCCATAGGGAGTGATATCCCAACACATCCAGTGGGGCTTCCTTGGAGGACTATTCATATTCGGTTGCATCGGAGGACTCATTTCCCAGGTAGTAATCAACGAAAAAAATTAACATAAATGACTTGTGTGAACAGATGGGGACTGAAAGACTACGAAAAATTAAATCCCCGATCTACAAAAAACTATAAATTAAAATTAATACCTATTACTTAGAATATTGTTTTCTCTTTGACTAAAGGGTAATCGAGTTGGTTAATAGAGAGGTAACTATACAATAACTTAATACTCAAAGGAAAAAATATCTAGGAAAATAATTCCGGCCTGAGAATCTTTTAGATAATTATTTGGGGTTTTCTTACTCATTGATCTTCAGCAAAAACATGGGTTTTTGGTCACCAATTTGAGAATTAAAAAAGAGGAATGTTTGGTTGGTGAATTTGGTTAGGGTTATTCGAGTAGAACTAGTTCTACGATCTCATAAAAAAGAAGAAATGGAAACACCTTATGAAGAAGACACCAAAAACGAATGAAACCAAAAAGAAATTAGAGGAAGAAGCATTGGAACCAAAAATGGAGAATCAAAAATTGTTTTTTTAATCAAGTTTGTGGCAGAACCCGCAGTCATCTCCTCTTTGATCTCCTGGTGCTTGGTCCCATGATCCTGCTAGCATCCAAGTCACTGGCCCCGATAGATGGTTTATGCTGTTTTGTGCGTGGCATTTTGCGCATGTTTCTCCTTCAGCCCCATCTTACAAAAAATTCGTAACTTATCTTGTTGGGGTGAAGCCTATTCCTAAACCTCTTTATTTAAGAGGGACTTAGTTCACGGCATAAAAAAAAATAAAGAACTGATATTTTTTAAATGATTAATCCTCATTTCCATCTCCTATTCTTTTGTATTTTTTCTGCATTTCAGGAATTGCTGAAGCACTCTTACAACAACCAGCAGATGGATTTTCGTAATCAAAGGCACCTTTAAGAAACTTTTTTAATTTTTCTATAAATTTCATTTTCTTATATTATTAATTAGTGAAAGAAAAAATAAATAGTTTTGGTTACAACCCACTAAATTAATCAATAGATAACGATTAGGAATGAACTAAGAATGACTTGTGACCTAAACCTAGAAGATTGCCAGTATTATGATGAAGGAGAATGTAGATTCGATGAGGCCGATATTCCTAAAACAGTGGCAGTAGATTTAGATAACACAATATTTGAATTAACTGAATGGAAGGGCCAAAACCATTTTGGAAAACCAATTGAGGGTGTGAAACAAGCGTTAAATCAATTAAGAGAAGACGGATTTGAGATCATAATATGGACCACCCGATTCAATGAGGGAAAAGAGGGATTAAAAAACATTTCAGATTTACTTGAAAAACACGATATTCCCTTTGATTACATAAACTATAATCCTTATCAACCTCCTGATATGAGTCAAAAACTCTATGCTGATTACTACATCGATGATAGAGCTATTGAATTCAATGGCGATTGGAGCGAGGTAGTGGAAAAAATAAACCAAAAATAGAGAAAAAAACCAATAAATATGTCTAAGAAAAATTACCACACTTACGAAGAAGTTCAAGAAATCATTAAACAAATAGCTAAGGAAGAATTCGACGACAAAATAAAGTGTGAGAGATGTAAGAGGTTATTAGATCCTAATAAGGAACTAATGTATTTTGTATCCGCTATTGAATAAGAGATAGAGGAAGAAAAGGGGTTTTTTCTGTGTTTTGAGTGCAGAAACAAAAAACAAGTTTTGATGGAGCAATTGATTTAGTCAAAAAATTTTTCTCCAAGTATTAAGGTTGAGTAAACTATTACAGCATGTATTTCTGCTATAGCAATTCCTTCAAACGTGTTGAGTATTATGATTGAGGATATGAGAGATAGGATAGTGATGCTGATATATGTTATTCCTTTGTTTTTAGAAACTTCTAATTCTCCGATTCCAAATATTAGAGCCCCAATAACTAATACGGCAAAGAAAGAGACGGATAAGGGGTAATGTAGAGGGCTTTCTATGCTAAAGACGCCTACAAGGATTAGTAGAAAAAGATCGAGTATTATCGTGGTTAGACCAATTTTTTGGAACCTATTTTTGGTTCTAGAGGATATTTTTGAGAAATATAGCATTCCTAATAGTCCGGCAATGATTAATCCAAAATTAAAAATCCAGGGGTTAGTTGCTTCAGGCCCTCCTAAATCAGATAAAGCATTTTTTGTCCAAACAAACCAATTGTTTTGACTTATTGAAACTGCTAAAGACACTAATAACACTAAAATAGAGCTTATTCCTAATTTAAACTGTTTCTTAGGCATATTTTGGATTCTATTGGGAGTTTCTGAATGACAGGTATCCTTCTTCATTTCCTGAGGACATCCAATACAACATTCCTGTTTTTGGATCTGGGAAATTATTATCCTTCAAGGCATCTTCTTTTACTTCTGCATTTTTTACTTTACCAATGAAAAGGGTATGGTCTCCGTAAACTGGTTTATCCACTAATTCACATTCGATGTTAGCATAGCATTCTTCGATTATAGTAACACCTGTTTCTCCACTTTTAGGTGTTAAATCTGTTCTTTCAAATTTATCGATGTCTCTACCACTTTTTTGTCCTATGAAAAATGTTTCCTCAGCTATTTCTTGGGTTGGAATGTTGATTGCAAATTTTTGAGTGTTTTCAATTACCCCATAAGAATATCTTTTAGGCGAAATAGAAACACCGATCAGAGAGGGATTAAAAGAGATTGGTGTGGACCAAGCAACAGTCATCACATCCCTCTCATCTCCACTCCCACTGGAAACCAATACAGTTAGTCGGGGATATAAGAGCCTATAAGCTTGTTTGTTCTCTACTTTCATATAATAATAGATTGCAGATAATGAAATAAATAAGTCTCGATTCTTCTATTAGGTAGTTGGTAAAAAAAGGAGTTTAAAGTTCTTTTTTAAATAAAAAAATAAAGGATGAGATATTATAGTTTTTTAATTTACTTCCATGTCGATGTCTAGTTCTTCACAGAGTTCTTGGTATCTATTTCTAACTGTTACTTCGGTTGTACTCGCTGATTCAGCCACCTTTTTTTGGGATCTTTTCTCTCCACACTTTACACTTGATATGTATATTGCTGCTGCAGCAATTGATGTAGGATCTCTTCCACTTGTTAATTCTTTCTCTGAAGCTTGTTTGAGTATTTCTTCTGCCTTGAATTGCACTTGTGTCGAAAGATCAAGTGATGAGGTGAATCTTGGAACATATTCGTCTGGTTGTGCTGGTTTTAGCATTATACCCAGTTCTGCTGCGACATATCTGTATGCTCTTCCTATTTCTTTTCTTGAAACTCTTGCTGAGTCAGATATTTCGTCTAGTGTTCTTGGTATTTTGTTTTGTCTGCATGCGATGTATAGTGAGGCTCCTACCATTGCTTCTATTGATCTTCCTTTTACTAGACCTTCGTCTGCGATTTTTCTATAAATCATTGATGCGTCTTCGCTTATGCTTTTTGGAATGTTGAGTTGTGAAGCGATTCTGTTTAGTTCTCCTAGTGCTAGTGCTAGATCTCTTTCTTTTGAGTCACTGAATTTTGATTGTCTATGCCATTTTCTTAGTCTGTAGAATTTTGTTTTTTTGTTTGATGAAATTGAGTTTCCGTTGCTGTCTCTGGTTCCTGTTCCGATGTTTGTTGATAGTCCTTTGTCGTGTGTCATTACATCCATTGGAGCTCCTACTCTAATTTTTTTGTCTCTTTCTTCGCTGTCGAATGCTCTCCAATCAGGTCCTTGGTCGATGAATTCATCATCTATGACTAATCCACATTTCTCACAAACTAATTCTGCTCTTTCGTAATCGCGAGATAATTTTTGGCTCCCACATTCTGGACATTCATCACTCTCTTCATATTCTCCTACATGCTCTCTCTTTTTAACTTCTTTTACTTCTTCCTCATTTTCAACTTCTGTTGACATATAACAATAACCTCCTATTTTTTTGAAACATCATATCTAGAATTATCTAAAGACTCAATCGGGATTAGTAATTAGTCAAAAATTGTTTTTCTTAAAAAACCTTGTTCGCACAATCTTATTGTCACCTTCCTTTATAAATCCTTTGGTTTAAGTTTGACATAAATCGAAAGGAAACCCACTTTCCCCCTAAATCATGATAATGGGTGACACGGTTTCTTAATTAAACATCATAACATTAATACAGGGTGTAGTTCAAAGATAAGATTAGAACAAATTTGGAGGAGGTATTTTTGAAAAAAAGAAAAATAATCGGGATACTTTTGGTAATAGCTTTGATATCTTTTTCGCTTGGATGTCTAGGAGGCGACTTAGGGTACGTTCAGAACCTAGAAGCTCAAGCACAGGATAGTAGCATCAGTTTACAATAGGATCAAATTGAAGATGCCGAAGAATATAGAATCTACAAAGATGGAGAACTAGTGACTACGGTTAGTGAAACAAGTTATACTGATTCTGAAGTAGCAATGGGAAACAGTTATGAATATAAAGTAGCAGCAGTTTCAGGAGACCAAATAGGTGAAAACTCAACAATTGTTTCAGTTGGTGTAACATTCACCCAAATCCAGAACATTCAAACCCAAAAAGAAGAAGGTACCATCGTCCTACAATGGGACCAAGTAAGCGGAGCCCAAGAATACAGAGTCTATAAAGATGGTGAAGCAATAACTACTGTATCAGAAACCAGCTATACAGACACAGACGTAACCGTGGGAGAAGAATACGAATATTATGTAACAATAGTTTCAGGAAATCAAGAAGGAGGGCAATCTTCCACAGCTACAGTTCTCGCAGGAGGAGAGGAAGTAGGTTACTTTGGCTCACTAGAGGTAACTCCTTGGCCCGAGGACTTATCCCAAGACATGAAACAGTACTTCACACAAGTAGATTTCGATGGTGACGGAGTTCCCTACGTATTTGACAGGTATCTAGGTAGAGATGATGCAGAAGTGGATTTCGAGGAAAAAGACGGTGGAAACTTCCGAACAATGAGTGAAGAATTATCTACATGGGATCCTCAGCAATCTACAGGAACTGCCAGCGGTTGGGTACAATCAAAGATATATAATGCATTAGTCCAATATGTTCCTGGAACAACAGAAGTGATGCCTGACTTAGCTAAGGCTTGGGAAGTAAGCGACGATGGATTAACATACACCTTCTACTTAAGAGAAAACGTAGAGTTCCATAATGGCGAAGAAATGACATCCGAAGACGTAAAATGGAGTTTCGACAGACTTAAAGACCAAGCATATCACTCACCAAGAAGACAATGGCATGTAGATTACATAGAATCTACAGAAGCAACAGATGATTATACATTTAAAATAACTCTACAGGAACCATATGCGCCATTCCTAACGTTGTTGACTTACAGTTCTTTCGATGTCTTACCAAAGGATTACTGTTCAGCTAGGGAAGAAGTTGTTGGAGAACCCGGAAACCAAACAGTTGAGGTAGAATGGACAGATAATCCAGTTGGAACTGGCCCATGGCAATATGAATCCTATGAATTAGGTTCAAAGGTTGTTTTAGTGGAAAACGAAGACTACTATACAGGAGAACCATACCTAGACAAACTAACAAGAGAGTTCTCAGCAGATCCAGACGTAATAGTTCAATCATTTAACGCAGGAGATATTGACATAACAGGCATTCCATCTAACCATTGGGAAAGCTTCCTAGAAAAAGAAGATGAAGGAGAAGTGGAAATCACAGAATACGCAGAACTTGCAACCTTTTGGTTAATGATTAACTGCAATGACACCCGATTCCAGAATGTGACACTAAGAAGAGCTATTACAATGGGAATAAATAGACAAAAAGTTGTACAGGACCAATTTAAGGGCAGATATGAAGTGGCTAACGGCCCATTACCACCAACCATGAAATTCTTCCCTGAAGGAGTACACGAAGAAGATCCAAACTCATTTGACTTGAATAAATCAAGAGAACTTTTGGACAGTATCGGAGCCGTGGACACTGATGGTGATGGAATCAGAGAATATGATGGTGAAGAACTAAGTTTCGAACTTAGCTCTTATGTTAGCCCAACATGGCAAGCTGGAGCACAAGTATGGATGAGTGACCTAGAAAAAGTTGGCATCGAGATGACTTATGAACAATATGACTTTGCAACGATATTACAGATGGGTGGATCCGGAAACTATGAGATGATGACTCTTGGCTGGATAGCTGATTACCCTGATCCTGTTAATTTCTATGACAACTGGGATGGAGAACAGATACCATCCGTTAATTGGGCAAGATACGATGATGAAGAAGTGACACAATGGATCTCTGAACTAAGAACAACATCTGATCCAGATGAAAGAGAACAACTAGTTCAAAAAATAGAAGAGAAACTACAACTTGAAGTCCCACATATGTGGTTCTTCCATAGCAAAGCCTACGTTGCAACTTATCCAGAGCTAAATAACGTCAGAGCAGGAGGAATGGGTTTCTACAAAGAAAAAATGGTAAACCCATGGTTCTCTGACTAATCCCCCAACTCCTTTATTTTTTTTATTTAATTCATTATGAGAAAAAAACTAATTATCTTTTTAATAGTATTTTTTTCCATAAACCTGTTTTTAGGTGCTTTTATTTTTAATAATACCACAACTAAAGTTAGTGAACCATTAAGTAGTAAGGAAGTCTCTTTTTTAGATGATTTATCCAGTTTTTCTGGAAGCTATATTTGTTATAGGGGTAAAAAAGGAGTTTATGGAAATATAGAATCTAATAAGAGCTATAGTTTTAACGAAGAAATATATTCTGGTTTTTTAGGAGAAAAAGGAGAAGTATACGCATTTAAGACATCTTTAAAAATACACATATATCGGTTAGGCTACAAAAAGGCTTCTATTAATCTAAGTAAGGAATTTAATTTTTTAGGAATAACTACAAGACAAAAAGCATCTCATGGAGGCATTGTCTATCAACCTAAGGATATTGTGCTTTATAAAAATGGAACTATTTATTCCCTCAATATGGATGGAGAAGTTCTTTCAACTAAACATGTTGGAATAAATAAGCCCCAACTTTTTTTAGAGGGTGAAAAAGTAGTTTTTAGGAACAAAAGTGTTTTAAAGATTTTTTCTATTAAACAGAACACTTTTTTAGATGATATTAGCATAGACACAATGGTTGTAGATTCCTTAGAGTTCTCTAGGAATGGTTATTACTTATCTATTTTAGATAAAAATAATTCATTGAAATGCTATGTTTTACCTAATTCAGGCAATATATCTCAAATTTGGGAAAATAATTTCACTCAAAAGGTTAAAGATGTTTCAATTAGTGATACAGCAAAAAACACTTTAGTTAATACTGCAGGACATATTTATCAGTTAAATAGAGATGGAGAAATCAAATCTGTTTTTGAGGATAAAAAAAAGAACATTAGTATGATTTACGCTAAAAATAATCAATTCCTTTTAGGCCAGGATAATTTAATTAAGCTCTACAGAAATGATCGTTCAACGCCACTAACGATCTATAAAGGAGATAATTTTGTTTCTATAATAAGGGCAGAGGAAGATATACTAGGTGTTTTGAAGGAAAACGAAAACAAAAATACATTATTATCCTTTTCTTCAAAAGAGAGTATTTTAAATGGAAACAAATTACTCTGGGCAATTCTACTGACCTCAATTATTTTTGAAATAACTTTTTTTTACTTAACTCAAAAAAGAGGAATTGATAACTCATTAAAGAAAGAAATAAAGTATTTTCTATTAGGAGGCTCAATTGGCTTTTTATTTTACTTACTGATATTTGGATTCAAAATTGAAGGCTTAATTTCTTTCATAAGTACTGGATTAGTTACATCTCTTTATTTAAGCAACATACAAAGTTCCTATTTTAAAGTCACAACAGAATTAGTTGATGTGTTTTTTGATGTAATAATAAGTTTTGTTTTGACTACCTTGATCTCTCCATTAATTGGTGTGTATACATGGGCCTTCGATACTTCGCTGATTTATAACTTATTGTCCAAGATGTTTTTTGAATTTATAAGAGGAAGTATGTATGCATTAGTTTTTTCTGTATTTGGTGCATTAATATCTCTCCCTATTGGAATCTATTTATTAAGGAAAAACAAATGACTTCAATTACTTTTATTAGGATTATAGTAAAACAAAAAAAGGGTAAACTCTTAAATCGAGTTCAGTGGTTTGGGAAAAATGGTTAATAAGGAATACATTTTGAAGAGACTTGGTTTAGCTGTTTTGGTGATGTTTGGAGTTTACACTATTGGTTTCACTTTAACATTTGTTGCTCCAGGTAACCCGGCTCAAGCTGCTTTGGGACAGAAGGCTAATAAGGAAGCAGTTGAGGCTCTAGAAGAGCAATGGGGATTAAATGAACCTCTACCTGTCCAATATAAAAATTATCTTATTAATTTCATTAACCTTGATTGGGGCGAATCTTTTAGATACAGAGGAGAAAGTGTTACAGGTATCTTGGCATCGCGATACCCAAAAACGATGTATTATGCTGTCTGGAGCTTAGTATTTGCTATAGTCATGTCGATTCCGTTAGGCCTAATAGCAGCATATAAACAAAATACCTGGGTGGATAATCTTTCTGTTTTAGTCTCTCAGGTAGGTATTTCAATTCCAAACTTTTGGTTAGGCATGTTGATTATAGCTATACTTGCAGTTTGGTTAGATCTGATAAGTGTAGTTCCAGACGTTCCTACAGGATCACTATGGTCTTTTCCCGGTTTTTTTACTCACGTGACAGATTATTTTGGGATAATAATTACTTTAGGAACAGCTTTGATGGCTAGAAACACGAGAATGACTAGATCAAGCACACTTGATGTATTAAGTGAGGAATATATAACTATGGCTAGGGCGAAAGGATTAAAAGAAAGAACCGTAGTGTTAAAGCATGCTCTAAGAAATGCTTTAATACCTGTAGTAACATCGATTGGTTTTAATTTATTACTATTATTTGGAGGGGCCGTTGTTGTAGAAACTGTGTTTGGTTTAAATGGGATAGGGAAGCTATATATCGATTCAATTATCAGAAGAGATTACCCCATCATAATTGCTTTATTATTAACTTACACTATTGGTGTTGTTTTTGTTAATTTGATAATAGATATTAGTTACTCAGTTATAGATCCCAGGGTTCAGTTGAGGTAAAAGATGCCAAAATATGAAAGGTTAAGTCCAGAAGAACTTGAAGTCTATGAAGAGTTCAAGAGAAAAGAAAACCAAAAAATTGGAGCAGTTTTTTTGGTGGTAGTTTTTGTATTCATTTTGACAAAATGGTTTTTATTGACAAGGGGAAACATAGATAGCATCTTACTTCGTTATATAGGTGTTGGAGCTTACTTGTTATTTTTTTATTTTTTTCTGAAGAATATATACAGATGGTATTCGGATGTAAATTATAGATATAGAGCAAATCCAATAAAGAGATTTTTTAATCGATTTTATAAAAACAAATTAGCGGTTTTTGGATTATTTGTAGCTATTACAATAATAATACTAGCTGTTTTCGCACCAATGTTAGCACCCTACAATGTCGATAATTACCAATCTTCTTGGACGAAGTTTTCGATGATTCCACCAACAAAAAGACATGTATTTGGTGCAACCAACGCAGGAGCAGACTTGTTTTCTCTTTGTCTGTATGGAGCAAGAATAGCTTTGACTTTTGGGATAGGTGTTACAGCGATAGGTGTGTCCATTGGAATTGTTTTAGGGTTGATAGCAGGTTACTATGGAGGGTGGATAGATCGCTTCTTACAGTATCTAAATGATGTGGTTATGGCGTTCCCCTTCCTTGTCTTGGTTATTACTGTTATGGGGGCATTACTTGCCAATCCAGCTCTTAGAGAATCTGTGACTCAGATAGGAAATTTCCTTAATGTCCCTGGGAAATTATTTATAGCGTTTGTAGCTTTGTCTTTATTTGGATGGACAGGTGCATATAGGTTAATTCGGGGTAAGGTATTCAGTGTAAGAGAAGAAGAATACATTGACGCAGCAAAATCGTTAGGAGCATCGAATAGAGTTATTATGACAAAACATATCCTTAGAAATTCATTGACTCCAGTTATAGTTCAAGCATCGATAAGTGTTGGAGGATACATTATAACTGCAGCTTCCCTTACTTTTTTAGGGTTAGGAGCTAATCCATCAATTCCTTCTTGGGGACGTTTACTTAGTCAAGGAAACGCATATGTAACTCAACTTCGTTATTTCCATTTAACACTCTTTCCTGGATTATTTTTGACAATGACGGTTTTAGCATTCACAACTTTGGGTGATGGACTAAGAGACGCCTTAGACCCAACGATGAGGAGGAACGATCAATGAAAGCAGTTGAAGAGAAAAAAACATCCACCGAAAGAGATAAGAAAGAAACAATATTAAGTGTGAGAAATTTAGTTACCAAATTCTATACTGAGGAGGGAGTGGTTGAAGCACTGGAGGGAATTAACTTTGAGGTTAAAAAAGGAGAGATTTATTCGCTTGTTGGAGAAACTGGCTGTGGAAAAAGTGTAACTGTTAAATCGATTTTAGGGTTATTGGAGAGAACAGGTAAAGTTGAATCAGGTGAAGCAATTTTTTATAGATCTTCCACGTTAGATAGACCTGTCGACTTATTATCTATTAAGGAATCTAGAATAAGAAAAATAAGAGGAAAAGATATAACGTATATACCTCAAGACCCATCATCTTCCCTTAACCCGGTTTATACAATCAAAAACCAGTTACTTGAGATCATAAGACCCCATAGTGACATAAGCAAGAAAGAGGCTCTTGAAAAGGCTAAAGAATTGTTAGAAGAAGTAGACCTAGCGCCTCCTGAAAATTATCTTTCTAAATATCCATTTCAATTATCTGGTGGACAAAAACAGAGAATCATAATTGCAATGGCATTAGCCACTGAACCCAGCTTAATCATTGCAGATGAACCTTCCACGGCTTTAGATGTCACTGTAGAAGCTAAAGTTTTGGATCTAATGGAAGAGCTAATAGCGTCCCATGACACTTCTCTAATTTTGATCACTCATAATCTTGGTGTAGTAGCTCAAATAAGTGACAGAATAGGCATAATGTATGCAGGTAGAGTTATTGAGGTAGCTTCAACAGAGAACATATTTTATAAACCATACCACCCCTACACTTTCGGATTACTAAAATCAGTTCCAAGCATCAAAAAGAGAGAAAAGGAACTGGATTTTGTTAAAGGATTGGTTCCTGACCTCTATGACCCTCCTAGTGGTTGTAGATTTCACCCTAGATGTGAGTACCAAACAGATGTGTGTAAGGAAAAAAAACCACCCTATGAAGAAGTTGAGCCAGGTCATAACGTAGCTTGTTATTATAGTAAGGAAGTTAAAAAGGATAGGCGAGAGGAGGACCTATAGATGTCAAAAACGCTTAGTAATCACATGAAAATGAAAAAGGATCAAGAAAATATTAGATTAAGTGTCAAAAATTTAAAAAAATATTTTAAAGAAACTTCTGGTTTCATGGGTAGGAATGTGGAGTTAGTAAAAGCAGTTGATGATGTAAGCTTCTCTTTAGGTAAAAATGAAACCATTGGAGTGGTTGGAGAATCCGGGTGTGGTAAAACAACTTTAGGAAAAACCGTGATGAGAATACTAGAACCCACCTCAGGGAAAATACTCCTCAACACAAGAGAGAATGAAACAATTGATATCGTAGAAGCTGAAAAAGAACAAATGAAAAAAGTAAGAAAAGAAATGCAAATGGTTTTCCAAGACCCAAAATCTTCTCTCAACCCTAGAATGTCGATAAAAGACATAGTAGGAGAACCCTTTGACATACTCAACTTGGTTGAATCAAAAAAAGAAAAAGAAGGAAAAGTACTAGATGCTTTAGAAAGAGTTGGCTTAAAACCAGAACACATGGAAAGATATCCCCATGAATTCTCTGGAGGCCAAAAACAAAGGATAGGAATAGCAAGAGCCCTAGCCGTTAACCCTAGTATATTGCTTTTGGATGAACCAACATCCGCTTTAGATGTTTCAGTTCAAGCGAAAATACTCAATTTATTAAACAAAATAAAGAGAGACCTCAAATTATCTTTCATATTTATCTCACATGACCTAGGTGTAGTATATCATATGTCAGAAAAGATTATGGTGATGTATTTAGGTAAAGTAGTTGAATTCGGAGATAGCGAAAAGATTTATCACAATCCTCAACATCCTTACACAAAGTCCTTGTTTTCTTCTTTACCTGTTCCAGATCCAAGAGAAAAAAGAAAAAGAATAGAAATTGATGGAGACTTACCTAGCCCAAAGAACCCTCCAGAGGGATGTAGGTTTAATACAAGATGCTTTGAAGAATTAAATGAGGAATGTAAGAAACGAATCCCTCCTTTGAGAGAAATCCAAGATGGCCACTGGGTTGCTTGCCCCCAAAAGAGGTGAAGAAGAGTGAAGAAATTAGGAATGGAAAAGGCATTTATAATCTACGTGTTGGTTTTGCTTTTAATAAGTGGCGCCTATTACTTAACTCTTCCAAATGAAGGACCGATCCTAAGGGAGGAAGGGTGGAATACTGATAAATCAGTTCTTAGAGGAAGATCTAGTAGTGAATTAATTAATTCTTATAGCGTAGATAATGATACAAGAGGCATCTTTATAGTAGAACAATCCCTAAAATATAATATCACAAGAATAACAGAAAAAGCCAGATTAAGTGAACTAATAAACACTTTAAAAAATGCCTCTCCTGAAGAAAACAAGACCCAAGTAAATGAATACTATGAATCTTTCTTAAATAAACCCCTCACTTCTGAGACTTCTTACCTCTTTGCCCTATCCAACTTCAAGAACGCCACATTAGTTAAAGAAGATAGGGAATATGTACCAGGAGGAACAGTGCCAATAGTTACAAACAAAATAGAAACACAAGTAAATGCAATTGTTTTAATGTATAAAACAATTGATGGTTCTTGGGAACCTGTAGGGGTCGCACATACTGAAAATGATGAATACATAACCCCCCAATATGTTTTTGAAAAAATAATTCAATAAAAGAAGAATAATAAAAATGACTGTTTATTTTAGTCATCCAACTTTTACATATCATACAGAAACAGAGCGTAAATGTATCTCAAAGATAAGAAAAAAATTTTCAGAAGAAATAGTTAATCCATCTGAAAAGGGATTTAGATCAAAATCAAAAGAAATGATAGATAAATCTGATAAGATTGTTGGAGTAGCCATTGAAGACAAAGTAACTTTTTTAGTAAACCAAGAAGTCAAATATGCAAAAAACAGCGGAAACAAAGCATATATAATAAATGTTGAAGAAAAAAACTTAATTAGCGATATAAGGGACTTTTCTAGAGATGATTTTGAGATTTTAACTTTAGAAAAGACGAAGGAATTCAAGGCAAATTTACGAAAAGAAGATTTATCTGTCACTGGATTTTTGTTCGGGGGAAAGAGTAGATTTTAAAAACTAAGAAACTCGAGAAATATCTATTTTTAGCAGAGAGGGTTTAGTGGATAAAAAAACCAAATATTTCAACACTTTCTTATAACTCATTCATCAAAAGCGGGGTGACTTTTTTGTTACGCCGGGGACGGGATTCGAACCCGCGAGGGCGGAACGCCCACTGGTTTAGCAAACCAGCGCCGTGGGCCTACTTGGCTACCCCGACATAGGAAATGGCAGGACACCAAAGAATCGACAGAGGAATTGCAGCTGGACTACACAACCCCCTCCTCATCCCCGCAACCCTCTGAGCACTGGTTGTTCACGGGTGGTCTGCTCCCTTCCGGGCCTGAACCACTACCCATAACTAAGGTGCAAGGACAAACCCTACGGTTCGCCCAATACACCACCACCAGTCCCAGAGGACGAGGAATCGACGTTAGGGGATGTGCCCTTGCCACAATTCCTCTGCCTCTTCCTTGGCTTCGCTTTCCCCCTCACGACGGTTTGGGATTACAGAGGACGCCGAGTCCTCCAAGCTACCTGCCAGGTTATTTAGTTAGGGTTTGTTTGAAATAAATTTTTTCAAACCAATATTGAAAATGTATTTATCTTAGGAGAAAGATATCTTCATTTGTTATGGATCGAGAAGAACTAGAAGGATTTATATTAAGCAATCCTAAGAGGAGACAAATTGTGAATGCATTAGAGGAAGAGGGCACTTCATCTTTGTCTAGAATTGCAAAAAAGAAAAGAATTCCAGAGAAATTTGCTAAAGAATTAATGAGTGAATTAGTGGATAAAGGTGTTGTTGATAAAGATGGAGAGAAATATAGTTTGAGTGATGTAGGTGAAAAAATAGTTGCTGATTCTCATAGATTTGAGTCCGGTTGAGGCAGGTTATGTGAAGAGATAAGTGGAATCTGAAATTTTTTGTTGTATGTTTTTTTATTTAATGAGTGGGCCCGACCGGATTCGAACCGGTGATCTCCGCCATGTCAAGGCGACGTCATAACCACCTAGACTACAGGCCCCTTTTTTTGATACGAGTTTTTTTGTTTTCGTTTTTTGATCTGGTAGTTTTTGGTGCCAAAGGTCTTTTGGCCTCATCTTACCAAGGGTGAGTTA
>PZKD01000079.1 GCA_003034855.1 archaeon SCG-AAA382B04
TGGGTGACAATCGTAACAATTTGTTAGTTCTGGTCCATGTGGCTCACCATGACATTCTGAGCAATTAGGTATTTGTTCGTGTTTTTCGTGGCAACTGGTACATTTAATTTGTGTGTGTTTGCCGCCATCTTCCTGAAGTTTAGATTGGGTTTCGTTGTGGCATTGACCACAGAAATCATTAGACGTTGATGCTGGGTAGCTTACTGCACTTATTGCAAGGTCTTCGTGACATCTCTCACAATCCTCGGAATTTGGTCCACCATGGGTTGGTGAATGACAATCTTTACATTGGCTAGATAGATCTATTGCACTTGGATGTTGTAGATGGACGTTGCTACCGTGGCACTCAGAACAAAGGTCAGAAGAGATATTGATGTAGGGTGCTTTGTTTAGTTGTTTTGTATCTGAGTAGTGGATGTCTACTATGTTTTTGTGACAAGAGAAACATTCAAGTTGAGAAGTAGCATTTCCATGAGTTTTTGGATGACAACTTAGGCAAACTTCAGAAGTTACTCCTTTTTTGTTGAATTCTTCTACAGATATGTTGTGTCTTGTTTGGCCATGACAGCTTTCGCAAGTGCCTTCGTATCCTGGATAGGGTTTGCTTACGCTAACTTTGTCTTCGTGGCATCCTTGACACTCTTCATATTTTGTAGGATGGTTTTGCTCATGACATTCTTGGCAATTTTGTGATGTTTCGTAATCTTGATGTGTTAAAACTACCCCTTCTGTTGAATGACAATCTTGACAATCTTTTGATAACTTTTGGTGGATAGGAACAGAACTATTTGAGTGACAATTTGTGCAATCAATGCTTCCTAAAAGTGCTACTTTCCTAGCAGAATCATGAACGTTGTGGTGTCCGCTGTGGCAGTCTCTACACTCCTTAGCAGAAATAGAAGCATTATGAACATCACCAGGAACAGGATGACAATCCTCCTTCATACAATTCTCAGAAGGATAAGTTCCACTCTTAGGGAAATCCCTATCATGTAAAACAAAATACTGATAAACCTCATGAACAGCCTGAATCACCTTAACATCAACCATACCACCCAAACCAGGGCCCCGATGACACTCCTCACAAGCAATCTCCGGATGATCAAAATACTCACCATAATGATCCTTAGCTAAACCAGCACTAACAGCCTCCGAAGTACCAAAACCCATGTTCTCATGACAATCAGCACAAAAACTATTACTCTCCGTATAATGCCAAACACCAGGCACCGTAGCCAAACCCACAACAACACCAACAACAATCACAACCAAAGCCCACTTCTTAACAGACATCTAAAGCCCCTCCGAACCATGCCTACCTTCAAACCTATCACCAACATAAAACAACACCAGAGCAATCACCAAAAAAACACCACCGAAACCTAACAAACCCATCATCGTCCACAAAGACGGAGGAATCAACAGATATGACAAAAACCCTAAAATCGACAAAACCCCAGCAATCACCGAAGCTTGATAAAACCTATCGGCACCTAAATTCATCTTTTCCCCCTATCGTAAAGGAAATCATAGAAAAATAACATACTATTTATTTGATTTAAACTTTTCTCTTCTGGATGATAAAAAATTTATTTCTTTCTAGAGATTCAAGTAAAAAGGCAAGGGTTTTGATTAAATTGAGTTCTAAACAGGTTTTGTCTATTGCAGGTTCTGATTCAGGTGGAGGGGCTGGAGTTCAAGCAGATTTAAAAACTTTTTCCGCTTTAGGTGTATTTGGAACTACTGTTGTTACCTCAATAACCTCTCAAAATACTAAGTCAGTAGATTCTGTTTATGATTTGCCAAAAGAAGAGATAAGGAATCAGATAAATTCAGTGTTAGAGGATTTTAAAATAAGAGTAATTAAGATTGGTATGGTTCATTCGAAGGAAATTATAGAGGAGGTTGCTAGTTCTTTATCAAATAGAGATGTAAAAATTGTTTTGGATCCAGTGATGGTGGCTGAATCTGGGGATTTGTTGTTAGAGAGAGATGCTGTGGAAACTTTTAAAGATGAGTTGTTGGGGATAAGTGAGGTGTTGACACCAAATAGTGCTGAGACTCAAGTGATTTCTGGGATAGAGATTGAGGATGAAGAGAGTTTGTTGGAGTCTGGTAGAAGAATTTTAGAATTAGGGCCATCAAATGTGGTTGTTACTGGTGGTGGGATTGAAGGGAATGATTATTTGTTCAATAATGATGGTGTCAAAAAACTTGAGGGAGAAAAATTTGGGGTGAACAGTCATGGTTCTGGTTGTACTTTTTCTTCTGCAATTGCTTCTTATTTAGCTAAGGGTTTTAGTGTCTTTGAGGCGGTAAAGAAGGCTCAGATTTTTACTAAAAATTCAATAAAATATAGTCATGAGGTGGGGGGAGGGAATAGGCCTGTTAATCAATTTGCTTTTTGTCAAAAAAAAGAGAGTAGGTATTCAGTTCTAAGAAACATCGATGAAGCAATTAAAAAGTTACCTGAAAGTTTTAAGAGATTAATTCCAGAAGTGGGAACTAATTTAGCTATGGCGACAAAAAACCCTGAAAATCAAAATGATGTAGCAGGGATTTCAGGTAGAATAGTCTCAAAGAAAGAAGAATATGAGGTTGTTGGTTGTCCAAGATACGGCGGTTCTAGTCATGTGGCTAGATTAATCTTAGAAGCTAATGGTTTTGATGAAAATATTAGGTCAGCTATAAACATTGGATATGGAGAAGATAGGGTTAAAACTTTTAGAGAAAAAGGTTTTAGTGTGAGTTCATTTAATCGAGATGATGTCTCAAAAGAGAATACAATGTCTTCTGGAGCCAGAAAAGCTATAGAAGAATTTGGAGGAGTTCCTGACATCATTTATGATGAAGGAGGAGTCGGGAAAGAACCTATGATTAGGGTTTTGGGAGAAAAAGCGACTCAGGTTGTAGATAAAACATTAAAATTACTTTAGTTCTAATTCCAAGTTGCTTTCTTAATAGATGATATAGGTATGGGGCCTCTCCGAATTAATTCATCCTGAGTTAAATCAAAAACAGTGCTAGGTTTGTCATAGAATGGTTTCCCACCAAATATTTTCCAATTTAAATCAAGTTTTATTTCGGAAAAAAATTTAGGAGCAGGTTCCCCTGTTTTGTTTGCGCTTGTGGAGGTAATTGGTTTTCCAAATCTTGATATTAACCCCAATGCTACTGGATGACTTGGAAATCTAATCCCTATCTTGTCTTTCCCAGCTGCCAATATTTTTAGTGACTCTACTTGTTTTCTCTTTACTATATAGGTAATTGGTCCTGGAAGTGTATTTCTCATTATGTTCTCTTCAACTCTATCTATATCGGCGACCTTTTTTATCATACTCCAATCTGAAATGGCGATTGATATAGGTTCATTCCGAGGCCTATCTTTAGTCTTGAAGACTTTTTTAACTGCCTCAGTTGAAAATGCATCTCCACCTAATCCATACACTGTTTCAGTTGGATAAACAATCAACTCATCTTTTTCTAATTTTTCTATTGCTTTCTCAATCATCTTATCAGTTGGCTGGAGATCTCTTCCTTTAGGTAGATAAGAAAAGCCAACAGCTATATATCTATGTACTTACATCTAAACATCTTTTGTTACATGTATATAATACTATTTTAAGCCCGCATACCTCCGTCTTTAGGCGGGGGAGGAGGTCAATATGACAGATTACTTTAAGAATTGACTACCCAAAAAAGAATATAGGGTGGTTTATAAATTAAAAAGTTAAGATGAAATGCTACGCAGTTGTTAGAGCCGATAATAGAAGTAAGTTGGAAACAGCTCTATCTGATTTAGAGGAACATGCAAATTTAGAGATTCCTGAAACTCCAAAAAAAATAGAAGCTAGAAAGGCAGACGAAATCCTAGTGGAGGTTCTTGATTCTCCACTTGAGCAAAAATGTAATGATGCTGCTGTTTGTAAACTAAAAGAGGACCCTGCTTCTGTTATAAACACGATTAAAGGGATTCACCCTCCAGCGCATGTGGTTGTAGTTAGTGAAAGACACGATGTCTTTGATGTTCTGAATGAAGATTATGGAGATTTAGAGGCGCTAAATACCTAGTCCTGCTTCAATTCGATATTCAAGAAGTTTTCCAACTTTCTGACAACTTTGTCTTCAGGTAGTTTACTTCCCTTTTCTAGTTTACTGATTATTGAACTTTTTTCATTTATCTTTTGAGCTAATTCGTCTTGTTTTAAATCTCTTTTTTCTCTTGCCTTTTGGATTCTTTTGGGATAATCATCTACCAACTCATCCATTTCGTCATATACGCTTCTACTCGATTTTCTGGTTCTGTTTTTTCTCTTACTTGTTTTAATTTTGTTTTCACTTGAATTAGAGCTGGATTTTCTCTTTTCTTCCTTTTTTTGGTTTATTTTGGTTCCGAGGTTACTACATTGTCCACAGACAGTCATTTTAGAGCCCTCGACTTTTATTTTGATTCCATTTTTTATTTGTTTGCCACAAATTTCACACTGCATTTTTTTACACCAATTCTAATTTCGCATTAAAAATATATGGATAGAAGCATTAATTTGTGTCGGGAATAGATATGGGAGAAGAAAGTAAAGACGAAATGGACAATTATTCAAAATACTTATTGGATAGAGTGAAGCAGTTGGAAGATAGATGCGAGGAGCTCGAAGATACAAAACAGAACTTTGAGAATAAGATGAGGAATGAAGAGGACAAAAAGATCAAATTTAAGAGAGAGGCTAGGAAGCTTAGAAGTGAATTAGATCGATTAAAAAAACCACCACTTGTTGTAGGAACTGTTTCAGATATTCTTGAAGATCAAAAAATTGTTGTGAAAAGCACAACTGGTCCAAAATTCGTTGTAGATGGTTCTGACATTATTGAGGAAAAAGATATAGAGCCTGGATGTAGAGTATCTCTAAATCAACAATCTCTAGGAATTGTAGATTCCCTTCCTTCTTCAAAAGACCCAAATGTTCATGGAATGGAAGTAATTTCCTGCCCAGAAGTTACTTATGAAGATATAGGCGGGCTTAATCAACAAGTTACAGAATTAAAAGAAACTGTTGAACTACCGCTTAAAAAACCAGCTAAATTCAAAGAAGTAGGAATTGAACCACCAAAAGGAGTTTTACTCTATGGTTCACCTGGAACAGGAAAGACATTGATGGCGAAAGCAGTGGCAAATAAAACAGAAGCAACCTTCATCAGAGTAGTAGGATCTGAATTAGTCCAAAAATATATCGGTGAAGGAGCAAGAATGGTTAGAGATGTTTTTGAATTAGCCAAAGAAAAAAGCCCCTCAATACTTTTCATTGATGAATTAGATGCAATTGGAGCAAAAAGACAACAAACCTCCACCTCAGGTGATAGAGAGGTCCAAAGAACAATGATGCAGTTGCTTTCTGAGATGGATGGATTTGATCCAAGAGGTGATATCAAAATAATTGGAGCAACAAATAGATCAGACATCTTAGATCCTGCCCTATTGAGGCCTGGACGATTTGATAGACTAATAGAAGTGCCATTACCAACATATGAGGATAGAAAACAAATATTCAAAATACATGCCCGAGACATAAAAGTTGCTGACGAAGTTTCAATCGAGCGTTTAGCTTCAATGACAGAAGAAAAATCAGGAGCAGACATAAAAGCGATTACAACTGAAGCTGGAATGTTAGCTATAAGAGATGATAGGGAAACTGTTATCATGAAAGATTATGAAGAAGCAATTAAAAAGGTCAAAAAAGAGTCTGCATCTGAGGAGTTAAGTAAATCATCAAAAGGAGTTATGTTCGCTTAACTTCTCCCATCTATTCCTATTTTTAGCCTAATTTTTTCCAAACATATAAGAATCTCTGTAAAACCGTTAGGTTAGAAAGGATAGCGATAATGATAAATGTCCATTCCATTATGTTGAACCCAAGGTATTCGGTTGGTGTTAGGGCTAAAAAAATCGAGGAAATTATAAGCAAAACTAATCTATCTGCTCTTCCTAAAAAACCAGAATAAACTCTTCCTACATCTATTGCTTGGGCCTGTGTGCCTAAGTAACTAGTTAATAAAACTCCAATAATTGCGATTAGTCCCAGCCATATTGGGACATATAGGGAGAATGCTATTCCGCTGAATATGAAAACATCTGAGTATCTATCGATTAAGTGATCGACAAAATCTCCCTTTCTATCCTCTAAACCCTGTTTTCTAGCTACTTCACCATCTAAAGCATCGAACAACGCATTTAGAAATATTAATAGAGCAGAATAGATTACGAATAATTTAATGTAGAAAAATGCTGCTAAAATAGCGGATATGAGTGAAAAAACTGATAGATAATTGGGCTGGACTTTATGTTTAACTAAAAAATCCGAGATTGGGTTAAGAACTTTTTTTCCTATGTCTCTATATTGATTTAACATAATCTATTCTCCAAGTAACCAACCGCTCCAGTCGACTTGACCGGGTTCTTTTTGAACAGCTCCAGTACTTATCTCATCAATTAATTCTGCTACTTCTTTTTTTGATCTGTTAGTTGTATCTATTTCATGAACATCATTGGTTCTTTCTAAGGATTCTATTAGTATTTTATCTATGGCTTCTGCTTCTAAATTTTCTCTTATTTCTTCTTCGTCTCTCCCACTCAACCTATTCTTTAGTTCGCTAGGATGGCATCGTAGAACTATGACCCTATCAACATCTAAGAGATGAGAAACATGTGATTCAATAATACCTTCATCTGGTAACTTCGTATTAACAGATCCTAAGTCTACAAGGTAACTTTGTCTCTCTTCATCATACCCTTCTGTTAACTCATTCTCTTTAACATATTCATTTAGGTGAATTATTAGGTGTTTTTTTTCTAATATCTCAGTGGATGAAGTTTTACCCGTTCCTGGAGTTCCAGATACAGCTATCCTCATAATTTCTTCATTTCTTCCACTACTTTTTTGTTTTCATCCATCCTTCCCACACTTATTCGGAAATAGTTACTTCCTAAGCCCTTGATTGAGGAGCAATCTCTAACTATAACTCCTTTTTTCATTAACTCCCGAGTTACTTTCTCTGAAGATTTTGAAGAGGTTTGGGCTAAAACGAAATTGGCTTCTGAATCATATGTTTTAAAGGGGATGTGTTGTTCTAAAAATTTTCTACCTTTTCTTACAGCTGAAGTAGTTTTTTCTAAGAAATCTTTTTGTTTTAAAGCTTGTTTTGCAGCTACTAATCCTGTTTTAGCTACTGAAAAAGGGGATCTGGTTTTTCTTAAGTTTTTTGCTAGTTCTTTATTACAAGTTAATCCATATCCAACTCTTAAACCAGCTAATCCGTAAGCTTTTGAGAATGTTCTTAATATAACTAGGTTTTGGTTATTTCTTAGCAAGTTTAAGTAATTTTTTTGGGTGAATTCGCTATATGCGGCATCTAAAATTACAAGGTTGTCTTTTTTTAGTATTTGGTCTAAGAGTGAATCTTCTATTAAGTTGCCTGTAGGATTATTGGGAGAGCAAAAGAAGGATATGTCTGTTTGCTCTGCAGATTCTAATAAATCTCCTTTTGGTATAGAAAAATCTTCATTTCTCTTGATGAAATCTATATCTGCTCCATATATCCTTGAGATAACTTCATATAGAGAGAAAGTTGGGTAAGGGATGGATATTTTGGTGTTTTTTTCAACACAGGTTTTCATTATGTTCTCTAATACACCATCTTCCCCAGCTCCTAATATCACATTAACTTCTTCTGCTAAATCTTGTTGGGTTTTTATTTCTTTTTTTAGTTCTTTTTCTTCTTTTGGAGAGGGATATCTGAATATTTTTTTTGATACTTTCTTTATTGCTTTTTGAGCTTTTTTAGGTGTTCCGAAGGGGTTTTCATTTGAGGATAATGCAATTATTTCATCTAAAGGAATAGAGTATTTTTCTGAAATTTCTCTTTTAGTTTTACCTGCTTTGTATTCCTCTAGTTCTTTTACTGATTTCTTTATCTTATCTTTCATCAAGGAATGAAACCACCTTTTTGATGCTGTCTTTTTGTATAACTAATGGAGGCACGAACCTCAGGACGTTTTTTCCTAGTTTATTAATTAAGATATTTTGATCTATAGCTTCTTTTACGACCTTATTAGCTTCGTCTTCTATTTGAACGCCTATCATTAATCCTTTACCTCTCACTTCCTTAATCCATTCTTTTCGTTCTTTTAGTTTCTCTAATTGGTTCTTGAAGTAATTTCCAAGTTCTTTTGTTCTTTTTAATAGGTTTTGATCTTCTATTGTTTTTATTGTAGCTAATCCTGCACTACAAGCCATTGGATTTCCTCCGAATGTTGATGCATGATCTCCTGGTTCGAATTTGTTTGCTGTTTCTTTTTTAGCTAACATAGCGCCTATTGGGAAACCATTACCAAGTGCTTTAGCTAGAGAAATTATATCGGGTTCGATATCGTAGTGTTTGTAACCAAACATCTTTCCGGTTCTTCCTATCCCAGTCTGAACTTCATCCAAGATCAATAATGAAGAATTTTTTCTAGTTATCTCTCGAGCTTGTTTCATAAATTCTTTTCTAGGGACATTTAATCCGCCTTCTCCTTGTATTGGTTCTAATATAACTGCTGCAGTTTCTTCATCCACTGCTTCTCTTAATTTATTTGCATCATTATATTTTATAAATTCAAAACCTGGAACAAGAGGTTTAAATGGTTTTCTATATCTTTTTTTCCATGTAGCGCTTAATGCTCCTAGAGTTCTTCCATGAAAAGAGTTTTCTGCTGCTATTATCTTCTTTTTACCCGTAGTTTTTCTTGCTAATTTAATTGCGGATTCGACGGCTTCGGTTCCTGAATTACAGAAAAAAGCTTTGTCTAAGCATGAGACATCTGATAATTTATTAGCTAGCTTAGCCTGACTCTCTATGTGGTATAAATTTGAACAATGCATTATTTTTTTGGTCTGTCGATTAATTGCGTCAACAACGTTTGGGTGGGAATGACCAAGTGAAGCTACTGCAATACCTGCTACCATATCGAGGTATTCTTCCCCTTCTTTTGAAATTATCTTGGCTCCTTTTCCTCTTTCTGGCGTAACAGGTAATCTATTATATACTTGAATTAGATTATTATCCTCTAATGTTTTTATATTTTCATTATCCATCTTTTATCACTCATATTCGATTGTAGCAGGTGGTTTATCTGTTATATCATAAACAGTTCTTGAAACATTGTCTATTTCCCTTGCTATCCTATCACCTATGGTTTTGAGTTGGTCCCAAGGTATCTCCATTGCTTTAGCAGTCATACCGTCTCTTGACTCAACTGCCCTGATGGAAACTATCCATCCATGAACTCTTTGGTCTCCTTTAACTCCTGTTGCTTTACCTAGAAGAGCAGCAAACCCCTGCCATGGTTCGTTTCCTAGTTCTTCTTCAACAATTGCATTTGCTTCTCTCAAAACATCGAGTTTTTCTGGGGTGACTTCTCCAATAATTCTTACAGCTAAACCTGGACCTGGAAACGGCATTCTCTCTGAAATTTGTGAGGGGAGGTCAAGTTCTCTAGCTACTTTTCTAACCTCGTCTTTATATAGATTTCTAACTGGTTCCACAATTCCTTCAAAATCTATTATTTGAGGTAAACCACCAACATTATGATGGCTCTTTATTCCTCCTTCGCTTTCAATTCTATCTGGATAAATTGTTCCTTGTATAAGATAGTTAATGTCCAATTCTTTTGCTATTTCTTCAAATGTGCGAATAAATAATTCTCCTACTACATTTCTTTTCTCTTCTGGATCAACAACACCTTCTAATTCCTCTAAAAATTTATCTTCTGCATCCACTACTTCTAGATTCATGTGTGAAAATGTTTGTTTTATTTGTTCTACTTCTCCTTTCCTCATTAGTCCTGTATTAACAAAAACAGGATGTAATTTCTCTCCAATTGCCCTATATGATAGTTCAGCACAAACTGAGCTATCAACACCACCTGATAATGCAATCATAGCTTCTCCATCAACTTCCTCTTTTATATAAGAGATAGATTCGTCAATAAATTCTTTTGGTTCAACCATCTTTTTACCTCTAATTGTTCTCATTCATAGCCTCAATAAACCCTAAGAATGGGGGTGAAGGCGATTCCAATCTCGACTTAAATTCTGGATGGAATTGAGTTCCTAAAAAATATTTATGATTAGGTAATTCAAGTATTTCCATTCTCTTTCCTTCTTCATCTTCTCCACTAAATTTCAATCCATTTTCTTCTAATCTCTGTATGTAGTTTGGGTTCACTTCATATCGATGCCTATGTCTTTCAATTATCTCCTCTTTGCCATACAAGTCTTTAGCTAATGTGTTCTTTTTTATTTCGGTTATTTGATTGCCCAATCTCATTGTTCCTCCTAGCTCATCGATTTCTTTTTGTTCAGGCAACAAGTCTATCACAGGGTGCTCTATGTCTTCATCAATTTCTGTGCTACAAGCACCCTCTAGACCAACTACATTCCTTGCATACTCTATAACAGCTAATTGAAAACCAAAGCATAAACCTAAGAATGGTTTGTTTCTCTCTCTCGCAAACTTAATAGCCTCTATTTTTCCTTCAGATCCTCGACTACCAAACCCACCAGGAACCAAAATTCCATCAGCTTTTTTAAGATAATTAAAGTCTTTATTTTCTTCTAAGTTTTCTGCATCCGTCCAGAGTATATTATAACCAGTGTTTTTCTCAGCTGCTGAGTGTTTAATTGCCTCAATAACACTCATATATGAATCTTCTAGGTCAGTGTATTTTCCAACTAGAGCTATATTAACTAATTTTTCTGGATTTAGGATGTTTTCAACATAACCCCTCCATTCCGATAAGTCGTTTTTCTTTTTCTCTAACCCTGCTTGAGACGATATTATTTCTGCTATGTTTTCTTTTTCTAAGAGGAGGGGGACTTGATAAATGTCTTCTGCGTCACGCATAGAAATTACTGCTTCTTCTTTAACGTCACAGAATAAAGCTATCTTAGATTTTGTTTTTTCCTTTAGTGGTTCTTCACATCTACCAACAACCATATCAGGATCAAGTCCTAGACCCCTAAGCTCTTTCACACTATGTTGCGTTGGCTTAGTTTTTTGTTCTCCAACTACATCTAAAATAGGAACCAACGTAACATGGATTAACATAGCATTATCTTTGCCTTCCTCATTTCTAAGTTGCCTTATAGCCTCTAAATAAGGCATTCCTTCTATATCACCTACTGTTCCACCAACTTCTATTATACAAATATCAGAATCGCTTTTTTTCGCTACATCTCTAATTCTATCTTTAATCTGATTTGTTATATGAGGTATTATTTGAACAGTTCTACCTAAGTATTCTCCACTTCTTTCTTTTTCTATAACGGACCTGTAAACCTTTCCTGTTGTAATATTGTGTTCGCTAGTTAATTCAGTGTTTAGAAACCTCTCATAATTTCCAAGATCTAAATCAACCTCTCCTCCATCTTTTAAAACAAAAACTTCACCATGTTGAAAAGGACTCATAGTTCCGGCATCAACATTCAGATAAGGATCAATCTTAATTGCAGTAACATCAAATCCTCTAGATTTAAGAAGTCGCCCTATAGAAGCAGCTGTTATTCCTTTACCTAATCCACTCATCACACCTCCTGTAACGAATAAATATTTCATCTTACTCCTCCAAACTTAAATTATATTGAGAATATAGAAAGGAAAAATTATTCTTCAAAATCAGGGGGTAAAAGATTAGGTATCCCATCCTCTATTGGATAGGTTTCATCGCACTCCCCACAATATAATTCACCACTAATTATTTCATCGTCTTCAACTTCTTCCCTTAACTCAAAATCCCCTTTACACTCAGGACAAGCCAATTTATCCATTAATTCTTTCTTCATAATTTCTCCTCTCTCAAATCTATGGTTTCATCATTTTCTGGTCCAGTTGATATTATTGTAACTGGAACTCCTAATTCCTGTTCTTTTTCTTCAATAAACTGTTTCGCTTTCTCAGTGAGGTTTCCATAATCTGTTACTCCTCTACATCTTTTGTCATACTTATCTATACAAGTAATTGCTACTTGAGTGGCTCCATTCACATCCACTGCATATTTTGCCCAATCACTCATCCATTCACCTATTCTTCTCTCTCTTCCTGTAACTGTCCCATATTCTTCTAGGCCCTTCTCCTCAGCTTCCTCAGGATCCATCTCAGTGGGAAACGGTCCAGCTCCAACTCTTGTAGGATAAGCTTTGAAAACAATTAATACATCATCAACCTTGGTAGGGCCAAGTCCCACATCGGAAGCTATCTGGGATGCTCCTGTGTCTTTTGATGTAACATATGGATATGTTCCGTAGAAAAGCGATAACCCAAACCCCTGAGCCCCCTCAACAACAACATCTTCTCCTCTGTCCAAAGCTTCATTAATTTTCTTAGGAACATTAGCTAAGTAATCATCTAGCTTAGATATGTCTTTAGCTTGATCTATACTTCTCATAGCTCTTTCAGCATTTGCAGGTCCACATCCCGTTCCTGTCGTCTCAATATCTTCTGATAACCTATCTGTTTTTTGGTCCTTCTCTATGTGTCCCTCTGTTATGATAGCACATCTTTCATCAACCTTCAACTGGTCTTCAATTCCTAATTCATTTATCTCCTTAATCAAAACATCAGGATCTATTAATGTTCCAGCACCAATTAACAAATCAGAATCGTTAGAGAAAAAACCAGAGGGAGACATTCTTGTTCCAAATTCATCTCCATCAACTTTTACCGTGTGACCTGCATTCGGTCCAACACCACCTCGAGCAACAATTGATGGTTGGTCTTTTCTAACAAGATGTGAAACTATCTTCCCCTTCCCTTCATCACCAAAAAATCCGCCAACAACAATAATTGAAGACATGTTAACGCAACCATAATTAGTTTGAATAATTTTATTTTTTTCGTTTTTCTAAAATCATAACATCAGGTTCTTTGAGCTTCTTCTACCATCCCTTCGAGTATTCTTTTTCCATCTGTGTTTTTAAGAACCTCTTCACTTGCTCTTTCGGGATGAGGCATCATTCCTAAAACATTCTTTGTTTTATCAAAAGTTGCTGCTATATTTGCCGTAGATCCGTTAGGATTTGTTTTTGATGAGATTTCACCATCTGGACCTGAATACTTAAAGGGAATTCTATTGTTTTTTTCGATTTCAAAGAGGTTTTTTTCTCTTATATAATAGTTGCCTTCTTTATGGGCTATTGGTAGAGATATAACCTCTCCTTCTTCAAATTTATTAGTATAAAAAGAATCAGTGGATTCAACTCTTAAGTTAACATGTTTACATAAAAATTTAGGTGTTTTATTTGTCATTAAAGCTCCTGGCAGTAACTTTAATTCAGTTAAAACTTGAAAACCATTACAGATGCCAAGTATTGGTTTTCCTTCTTTAGCTAATCTCTTTATGTTTTTTGAGATTGGTGCATGAGCCGCTATTGCTCCTGCCCGAAGGTAATCGCCATAGGAGAACCCTCCTGGCAACACCAATCCATCGTATTCAAAGACTTTGTCTTTTTCCTTATACCAAATTAGATCTGCCTTTACACCTATCTCTTCTTCGAGAACCTTTTGAGTGTCATAACCACAATTTGAGCTTGGATATTGAATGATGCCAATTTTAGTCATTTTTAGTTCAAAATTTCTATTTCGTATTCATGTATTACAGGATTTGCTAATAATCTTTCACACATTTCTCTTATTTTTTCCTTTGCTTTCTCTTTCGATTCTACTTCCATTTTTATGTTTATTTCCTTGCCAACCCTCACTTCATTTACTTCTTCAAACCCTAACAAGTCAAGTGAATTTTTAATTGTCTTCCCTTCAGGGTCTAAAACACCTTCTTTGAGATTTATATCAACCTTTACTTCTATTTTGATTTTTATACCTCCTCATATAGTGTGTTTCTTTGTTTTGGTATTCTACCTGATTTTCTAATAAATCTAGACATTTCTTCAGGAAGTAATTTTTCTCTATCCTCTTTTTTGGTTATATTTTCTTCTATTAGAGTTCCTCCAAAATCATTTACTCCAAAATAAAAGGACTCCAATGCATTTTTAACTCCCAATTTTACCCAAGAAGCTTGTATGTTTTTAATAAAATCACCTAAAATAATTCTGGAGATTGAAAGCATTTTTAGATCCTCTAAAAAACTCGTAGTTTTTTTTCCTTTCTTATTAACAAATGGTAAAGGAATAAACTCAGTAAATCCATTTGTCTGATTCTGTATCTTCTTAATTTTGAATAAATGATCTATTCTATCTTCCCAACTCTCTACGTGGCCATACATTATCGTGGCTGTTGATCTAAGTCCATTGTTGTGAGCTTTCTTAATTAAATCCACCCATTGCTTTGTTGATAATTTTTTAGAACAAATCTGGGACCTAACTTCATCATTCAAGATTTCAGCCGCTGTTCCAGGAACCGAATCCAACCCTTTCTTTTTTAGTTGTTGGATTGTTTTTTCTACCGATCCATCAGAGATATGGAAAATTTCTTGTGGAGAAAAAGCATGAATATGTATATCGAAATCTTCATTTATTCTTTCTATTAATTCAAAATAATATTCCCGATCTAATTCAGGATTAATACCGCCTTGAAGGCAAACCTCTGTTATACCATATTTTTTCTTTGATTCCTCTATTTTGCCCAAAACAGTTTCCACTTCAAGTGTTTTCTTGTTGTCTTCACTAAAAAAACAGAAACTACAATTGATGTTACACTTGGTGGTGAAGTTAATGTTCCTATTAACTACATAAGTTACAGTGTCCCCTACCTGTTTTTTTCTCTTTTCATCTGCTCTTGTGAATAATTGTGTCCGGTTTTTTTTATCTATGAGGTTAAATGCTTCTTCTCTATTCATTTAGCAAATCCCTCGTTATCTGCCTTATCCTTAATCAAATCTTTAACTCCATCCGCCATCCAACTTTCTTTAATGTATCTAGGGTAAATGGGTAACCTTTTCTTCAACTCAAACCCTGTATTTTTTCTTACTTCTTCCCTAATATCACTTATCTTAGGCCAAGAATGATTTGGATTTATGTAATCAATTGTATGTTCAGAGATTCCGCCTAGGTCAGAGGCTCCTGCTTTAATTAGATCAGGTATATTCTTAACTAAATTAGGTGGTGATTGTATATTTGTATTTTTTAATATTATTCTAGCTAAGGCTATTGTATCGAGTAGTTTGCTTTTCTTAATATTCTGGTTTTTATGTTGGCAAGGTTGAATGATTACCTCTTGGATATGGCCATATCTTTTTTGTAAGGATCTTATTTTTTTAAGTGACTCAACTCTATCTTTTTTAGATTCACCTATACCTATCAGTATTCCAGTTGTTGTTGGTATCTTTTTTTTGCCTAAAAGTTCTAATAATTCCAGTCTTTTTTGTGGTTTTTTCCCGGGACTGTTTTTATGGACCTTTAGGTCTGCTGTTGTTTCTAACATCAGCCCTAAACTAGTGTTGTAGGGTTTTATTTTAGAAATAAAGCTTTCTTTCACTACACCTGGGTTTGTATGGGGTAAAAAACCATTATCGATTGAATAATTACATAAGTCTTTTATATATTCTGCAAATGAAATGTAGCCATATTTTTTTAATTTTTCATTAAATCTCTTTCTTTGGTAGGGTCTTTCTCCAAAAGTGAAAAGTATTTCACTATGTTTAGATGAATCTACGTTCTCTAAGAAAGATTTTATTTTGTTAGGTGGAGTTAAGAATTTATCTCCTTTTGTAAATTTACAATATTTACAGTTATTTCTGCAAAAATTAGTAACAGGAATGAAGATATTTTTCGAATAGGTTATATATTCAAAATTGTTTTTTAGTATTTTACTTGATTTTTCTAAGTCAATATCAATCATTTTTTTTTTTTGAGTTTATCTACCTATATTTGGTTTAATTCCTTGTTTTTTCCTTAAATTTATTAATATATCACAATAAATTGCCTCCGAAGATGAAATTTGGTGCTGAATTGCTTCCGGATAAAAACCTAAATAAGTTAGATAAATTTGCTTATAAGCTTGAAAATAATGGTTTTAGCCAAATTTGGGTAGCAGATCATTTTAATAATAGAAACACTTATTGTGTGCTTACTTCTATTGCTAAAGCTACAGATAAAGTAAAGATAGGGCCTGGAGTTACTAACCCATACATAACTCATCCAGCTGAAACTGCTTCTGCAATTCAAACTATTAATGAGATATCCAACGAAAGAGCCCTTTTTGGAATTGGAGCTGGTGATAAATTTACCTTAAATAAAATTGGTTTAGGCTGGGAGAGACCTCTTGGACGAATCGAAGAAGCAATTGAAATAATTAAATCCTTATTAGCTGGAAAAAAAGTTGATTTTAATGGTGATTTTTTTGAATTAAACAATGCTAAGTTAGATTTTGGCGCAAATAATTCTAAAATTCCTATATACTTAGGTGGTCAAGGCCCTAACATGTTGAAACTAGCAGGTGAGATAGCTGATGGTGTTCTGATTAATGCTTCAAATCCTGAGGATATTAGATTTGGTATTAAACAAATTGAGAAATCTAATTCTGATACTGAAATAGCTGCCCATACCTCCTTTTCAATTGGAGAGGACGGGGAAAAAGCCAAAGAAAAAGCGGGAAACGTAGTTGCATTCATAGTAGCTTCTGTTCCAGAAAGCATTTTAGAGAGACATAATATTTCAAAAGAGAGAGCCAAAAAAATTGCTAAAGAAATAAAAAAAGGAGATTACCAAAAAGCTACATCTTTGGTTAATAAAAGAATGATTGAGGCTTTTTCCGTTTCAGGAAACGTTAATGGTTGTATAAGACAAATAGATGAATTAAAAAATGCCGGAGCAGATAATGTTGTGTTAGGGTCTCCAATAGGCTACAAAAAGACCAGAGGAATCGAATTAATTGGTAAAAAAATAATTCCAAATTACCAATAAATGAGGTATGTATGAAAGTCTTAATTCCTTATAGGGCTGAAAAAACTAAATCTTCTCTTTCGGCAATTTTTGATGAAAAAGAAAGAAAAAAATTGTCAGAGCTAATGTTATGGGAAATAAGTAAAGCGATAACTAAACTTGATAGCTACATTGTTTCACCTGATTTTGAAAAAAACCTTGATTCTTACAAAATCTATAAAAGCCCAATAAGATTAAATAAAGCTCTAAACGACGCTATAGAACATCTAGAATTGCCTGTATTAATATTGCCCTCTGACATTCCATTAATAAAAAAAGAAGATATAGATAATATATTAGGTTTTGAAGAAGATATAGTTATTTCTCCAGGTGAAAGAAAGGGGACTAATGCGTTGTTGTTAAGAAAAAAAATTCCCCTAAACTACTCAGGAAAAAGTTTTCCCAAGCACTTAAACGCTGCTAAAGAGTCACCACATTCTTATAGCATTTATCGCTCAAAAAACATCTATAAGGACTTAGATAAATTAAGTGATATTAAAAAGATTACTAAAGAACTACCAAAACAATCTGAGTTAAAAAAATGGTTATGTCAACTACCCCTCCCTAATCAAGGATTAGGAAGGGGCTTGAAAGAGTCTCTAATAGAGGAGTAGGAGATTAGTCTGAGCGAAGCTGTCTCCTCTAGGGTGGAGGCAGATGAGCTACGTTCGGGGCCATGTGTCTGACAA
>PZKD01000062.1 GCA_003034855.1 archaeon SCG-AAA382B04
TATCTCCTTGCCTAGCTTCTACATAATCTCCTTTCCTATACTTAGATTGGGTAGTTGTACCACCATATCTTCTCCTAGCTCCTCCTTTGGATGGTTGCTCTAGATGAAGTTTTCTTCTTGAGTACTTGGGCCTTGTAACTATGTCAAACCTAAACGAGGTTAAAGAAATATCCTTGAGAACCAGAGAACCGAGTGCTATCGCATCATGGACATGAGCCCTAGGTGTTCTCTCATCTTTCTTGCTTGTCTTTTCCAAGCCCAGTTTCTTTCTCTCCTCAGAGGTCTGCCAACCCTTAAACAACTCTACTGACGCAATCTCCTCTAGCCTGGAGATTAACCAGTTCTTTCCGACTTCAACCTGACTAAAGTATTTACCCCATTCTTTAGTGTAGTGGTCAAAGGATACGTCTTCTATAGCCATTTTTGATATTGGATATACTTCAGATAGTTCTTTTATCACTCTCAACTCTAGTTGCTTTCTGGCTTTTATTGAAGGAGCTAGCCAGTGCCCATTTCGGTTGTCAAACCTCTCTGGTCTTCTCCTGGTTTTCCTGTAACGCCTGTTTCTTCTTCTCTCTCCGCGCTTATCCATTCTATCACTCACTCCTTGGGGTAGTTCCAAATTAAAACCACATAATACAGCTTCTTTAGAAACTACAGCCAATCCGGAAAACTTACTCCCCGGATCTAGACCCACTGTAACTTCCTGCTTTTCTCTACCAGATGGCTCCTCCACTAACTGGATAACAAAACCATTAATCTCTGTCCTCACCGGCTCTGCTTTCCCCTCTTCCAACCACCTTCTCGCCCTCGCAGGCTTTGTAGGCATCAGTGGTTCTCCATCAGGAGCTAAGACAGGAACCCTCTCACACATCTCTATTCTCCTCTCTCTTTCTTCTTTTTCCGTTTTTGTTTTTTGTTTTATGGGAGTTTTGTTTGGGAGATAATCCCTTCAGCACTCCAGAGCTGGTGTTTGCTCTTTCAAACGTCCCCTCGCCAATGCCTACGGGAATCGTGTCGCTTCCTTGCGGAAGCCCTCCAGACCAAGACTGGAGACTTACAGGGCATGGGACTAGGGAAGCATCCCAAGGTGTTTGTCTTCCCGCGGCGTAGCCCTTAACCATCCTCTCTAGGACGGGCTCAAGCTAGTCAACTCTTAGTCGGAGCCCTGGCTCTCCAAGCTCCCTCCTTTAGGGGGGAGAAGTTGACTAATTTACGTTACTTTGACTTTTTTCTTAGAGAAATTATTTTTTATTGGTTAAAAAACATTCTTTATTTAATAGAAGTTTTTGATAGGTCGGTGCCTCAGAGGTTTTCATGATGAGTAAGAAGAGATGGGTTTTGATTTTGGTTATTGTTTTGTTAGTTGTTGCTTTAGGAGGAATTGGTAGTGTTTATTTTGGTGTGGTAGAACAGCCAAGAGCTAGAGATGTTTTTGATGCTCCCATAGTTGGTGACTTTGTTAAGGAACCTGAAGTTGATGTTGTTAGTGCTAGTTGGGGTGAGATAACTGAGGAAGAGTCTGAGTTGATTGTGGGTGTGCGGGTGGATAATCCTAATCCAGTTGGTTTGGTGTTTGGGGATTTGTTGGTGGAGTATGATGTGAGTATGAATGATGTTTTGATGGATAGTGGGGTTGAGAGGGATATTGAGTTGGGGAGTGGTGTTCAGAGGATTAATTTCTCGGTTTATCTCAATAATTCTAGGATGGATAAGTGGTGGGTGAGTCATTTGGAGAATGATGAGTTGACGGTTATTAGTTTTAGTCCTAGGGTTGTTTTGGATTTTGGTTTTAGGAGTTTTAGTTTTGATGTCCCTGTTTTTACGAGGGAGTTTAGTACTGATTTGTTGGAGAGGTTTAATCGAGAGGTATATAAGGAGGTTCGTGTTTTGGATACTACTGTGTTGGTTGTTAATGAAACTCGTGCAAGTTGGGGTGAGGTAAGTGGTGATGAGAGTGTTATTGATATGGAGTGGGTTGTGGATAATCCTAATAGTTTTGATGTGCCTTTGAAGGAGCTGCGGTTTGATTTGTTCATGAATGGAGTTAAGGTGGGGGAAGGTTCTAGTGAAAATATTAGTTTGGAGAGTGGTAGGAATGTGGTGGATGGTTCTTTAGTGATTGATAATTCGAAGATGGGGGAGTGGTGGGTGAGTCACCTGAGGAATGATAGTGTTTCTAGTGTTAGGGTAGAGGTTAGTGGTGTTGTTGGGTTGTTTGGTGAGGAGTTTGAGGTGGGGGTTGGTAGTTATAGCGATAGTTTTGAGACTGATCTAGTCGGGGAGTTTTAGTGTTTGGTTTTTTTCTATTACTCCTTTGTTTTTTATTGTTGAGATGAATGCTTGTGTTAGGTCGTGGTCGAGTTTGTGTTTTCTTTTGAGTTGTTTTTTTAGTTTTTGTTTTTTTATTCCTTTTTTGAGTTTTGGTCGGTATTTTTTGAAGAGTTTTTTGTATAGTGTGGTTGTTTTCCATTTTTTGGGGATTTCGTAGTTTTCTATTTGTTGTTGGTATTTTGTGGCTGCGCCGTCTTTTCTGAAGTCTAGTTGGTATTGTGTTGTTTGTTTTATTTGTAGGGCTATTTGTTTGTTACATATTGGGCATATTATTCGAGATATCATAGTGTTTTTTGTTGTTTGTTTTTGGTTGTTGTGTTTTGGGTGGGGAGAGGTAGTTGAAAGTATTTTGTGTGTTTTGTGGTTTTGTGTGTTTTGTGGTTTTGTGTGTTTTGTGGTTTTGTGGTGTATGTGGGTTTGGTGGTGTATGTGTGTGTTTTGTGTGCTAAAGTTTTAAGTGTTTGTAGAAACTTGTTTTAGCATGTGTGATATATGTGTATAAGAGAAGTTTGTTATATAAAATAGTCACAACCACCATAATAACAATACTACTACTAACAACACTCACCACATTCACACCAACAATCACCGCACAAGCCCAACAACAAAACCAAACCTGGAAACAACAAATAATACAAAAAGGATTCCTCGAAACCGGGCCCCATGGAATAGCACTAGACACATGGAGCTACCTCTATGGACAAACAAAAAAATTCACAGACCAGTTCATCCTACACAAAAACCTAAAAGGAACCAAAAAAGAAAACACCGCCGCCATATACGGACACGCCCTAACAATAAAAAAAGCAGAACAAACCACACACAAAATACAAAAAAACCACATACACGACGCAAGAAACCTAGCATGGGCTAAAATCAAAAAACACACCCTCCAAGCCCTCCAAAACAACAGAACAAAACAATACACCAAAGTACACACCACCAGAATCATAAAAAACTACTACTCAACAATCCAATACAACCTCAACCAACAACTAAACACCCAAATAAAAACACTAAAACACCTCACACAAAAAAACCAAAACACAACAACACTCTACCAAAACCCATTCCAAATACAAGCAACAGTCAAATACCGTAGCTGGGGCAACACCCATACCCTAACCAAGACAAAAAACCTAATCTACTACAAAACAAACACAACCCTCATAAACGGCACCACCTACCAAGTCACTGACATAAAACCAATACAAATCCCAAAAAAATCCTACAGCCACGGCCACATCACAATCGACGCAGCCACCTACGGAGACGAAAAACCCGTTCAAGGAGACGCTCAGAACCAAAAAGTCGGAATATATGTCAAAGGCGCAATAAACGACAAAGCACTAATAATCGACACAAACAGCTGGCGCCAAATCCATCTCCAACTCAAACAAGAAAAAAACCAAATGATTGAGAACGCAAAAAACTACATAGATGGAGTCTACAACCAATACCAAACAGGAGATATAAAAACAAAAGACCTAATCGACGCCAGCACCCTAGTATCCATCCTAAACACAAAAATAAACAAAACCGGTTATTTAGGTTATTCTAACGCAAAACTAGCTCTCTTAGGAATAAACACCTCACTAGACGCTAAAATAAAGATCAAATTAACCAAGACAAACCAATCACTAACAGGAATGCTCTACACCGACCACCACCCCAAAAACAACTCATTCCAGGTAGGAAAAAAATACTATCCAACCAACTGGAGTGAACCATGTTACTTCCTATCCTCATCTTCATTCCACACACTCAAACAACCATTCGAGATCCAACGAATCACAAATCAAAACGGAGGAACAGTAAAAGAAATTGGGTTAGAAAACTATAATCGCCAAACACTAGATCCAAGTAACCTAGAAAAAGAACTAAAACAACTAAACACCCTATACAACCACACAACCTCAATAGAAAAAAACAACAACACCACATTCGAAATAAAAAACCTATTCGACGAACTAAACCAAGAATGGATGGAAATGGGATTAAACCAGTGGTACGAAGAAACAATATTCCTATTACTCCTAATAGCATTCCTATTAGTGATATTAGTGGTGAAGTGGTGATCTATGTATGGTGAACAAAAAACTACTTTCACTCCTCTTACTAACAACCATCCTATTAGCTCCCATCACAAAAGCAAAAAACACCCACACCCAAATAGACAAAAACACCGTTTTAATAGGCTACACACACCAAGAATCAAGATTCAAACTAAAAATTAGGAGCGAAATAAAACAAGAAATAGCTATCTACGACGTAATCAAGTTATTCAATGGCAAGCAAAGAGTTAAAAAAATCATAGAAATCGAAAAAGGAATTAACAACGTCACATTCAACGCTAGCTTGATGGAAGGAAAAAGCGCTATCCGAATAGTCACGAAAAAGGATTCAATTCCCCTTACAAGTAGAGACAAAGCCTTCTACCAAGAACCAGCTAACTGGATTGATGTAGAAACCGCTGCTATAACAGGAACCGCTACCGGTTTCTTATTACCTTTGTCGTATGCATTGTATGAGAAGAAGAGAGAAACCAATGAACCAGAAGAGATAATATGAAGAACAGACTAAGACAACTCTTTAACCAGCTTGGGATAAAGGTAATAAACCAATTACCTCTTTTTTTCTTATTTTCATTCCTAATAGCAACATATGTATTACTAAAATATCACTTATCCAAAACTCTCAGTGTTTTCTTATTAACATACACAATCACCGGCAGTGTGGTGATCTATCCATCTAAGAAATTAGTAGATTGGATTTACACGCGAAACTACACCTACCTAATAGAACTAAGAGCCACTGATGAGGGAATAAGAGTGTTTAAGTTCCCAAATGAGGCTTGGAAAGAGGTGAAGGTTAAAAAGGGTGAATTGTTCAAAGCTCAGAACATTGAAAAAGATGTGTTTTTTTGCCAAACATTTAACAAAAACAGTTTTGTCACCACTGGCACTTGGCGTGGCTCCATTAGTGGTGTTGAGTTATTAAAACAACAGGAAAAGATAGAGGAAGTACGAGGTTCCTTAGAAAAGATGGCTCGAGATGGATTAGCAGTTAGAACACGATTATTGTCGATTGTTCGTGGCGCTGTTAACAAAATAGCTCGGGAATTAGCGCAAGAAACAGAAAAAGATGTCTTATACAAGGGTGAAGAAATAAAAAAGGCTGTAGAAGAAGAAATTGAGGAGGCGAAGGTCAATGAGTGATAGCGACATATTTGCTGCTATGGACCTCAAAAAAGAGGTGGAAAAAGACAAAGACAACTTATTAAGTCCACATATAGCTCACAGCTACAATTCGAGTACCTTGGAGTTTTTGGATTATTACAAAAACGAGTGGAAAAACATCAGTGGAGCTGATTTGTCTAACCAATTTGGGGATTCAGCCTTGTTTAGGAAGGTTGTTCGTGGACAATTAACCAAAGTTCTTTCAGAAGCAGTTAAAAAATCAAGAACCAGTCAGATTAAGTACATAACTGGTTATAATGAGAATGCTAAGGATGTGTCTCCAACTAACTTAGTTAAGAAGTTGGCTAAGCGTGTTTGTAGAGATGGATACTGTGCTTATTTATTTGGTAAAGTTGGTTCTGGCAAAACCGATTTCGCTTTATTTCTTTCAGAGATTTGGGAATTAATCGAAGATGGAGAGATTGGTTCAAACATCGAGAGCTTCAAGCAAAAGGACAAAAAAATTGAGTGTTTCAGCGACCTAAGCAATTGGTTAAAGAGTTCTAGTGAGGAAAAGTTGTTTGTTTTTGATGAGGCAAGTTCTTATGCCGGTGGTTATGGAAAACAGGGCTATCATGCACAAAACCTAATAAAACTACTAAAAAAGTTTAGGAAATACAACGCTTCATTATTAATTATTGGTCATACAGGAAAGGATGTTCATCCAGAGATTAGGCGACTCTGTCATGATATTGTGGAAAAGATTAGTAAGAAAAAGGCCAGGTTTTGGAAGAAGCTGGTTGATGGAGAGGGAAGAGGAGTTGAGTTAGAAATCACAGAAATACCAAAAACCAATTATTCATATGATACACAGGAATTAACCACATGGAGCTGGGAATGAAATTGTTTACAAAAAAATTGAGTGTTAAAAAAAATTGGTGTTGATTTAGTTTGGTTTGGGGAATTATTGGAACATTAGTTGGATTCGCATTAGTTGTGGCGTTGGTAAGGAGAAATGTAGATTTCAGTGTCTCAATCTTCGCTGGAACAATCTTCATAGCGATAACCAATTCATTCACTCCTGAGATGTTTGTTTCTTCGATTGCTGAGACTGCCCTAAGTGTTGACACTCACAATCTCTTGGTCTTGGTGATTTTTATTAATATTATTGGTTTGATAATGGAGAGAACTGGTCAAATCAATGATGTGGTTGAGAGTTTTAAGACTTTGTTTAGTAGTCGAGGAACTGCGGGTGCTATTCCAACTGTGATTGGTTTGTTACCGATGCCTGGTGGGGCTTTGATGTCTGCTCCTATAATGGATCAACCCGCCGATGAGTTGGGAGCTGATGCTGAGGAGAAGACTTTGATTAATTTTTGGTTCAGACACTTCATTTACTTCATCTATCCTTTTTCACCTGACTTAGCACTGGCTGCATCATCAACAGAGGTAACCGTGACACAACTAGCTATAGCAAACACCCCAATCTTCATATTAACAACTATACTAGGATATTTTTTCTTTATAAGAAAAATGGAAAAAGGAGAAAGAAAACACAGCGAAAACAGGTTACTAGAAGTTGTTAAAATAATCTATTGGCTTTCACCAATTCTAATAGCTGTATTAATAAAAGCAACCACAGGAATCAAATTGATGTTCATAGTTCCCATAGCTCTATTACTATTAGTTTTGCAAAACCTTGGACAGTTAACGCCAAACAAATTCTTTGGTTATCTACAGGAGGGTTTTCCTGTTAAGTTGGCTGTAGCTGTTTTTGGAATAATGTTCTTCAGACAAACAATCCTAATGACCAACTCATTGGATGCTTTGGTTTCCTTAGCTAGAGGAGTGGGTGTTCCATTAGAGCTTATTGTGTTTTTTGTTCCCTTCTTAATTGGCCTGGTCCTAGGAATTGGTTTGGGAGCAATAGCTCTCTCATTTCCACTCATCACACCATTAATGGATATGGGTGATCCCTTACAGGTTAGCGCTCTCTTCATCGCATGCTACCTAGGATACTTGGTGTCTCCAGTGCACTTGTGTTTGGTTGTTACAAAAGATTATTTTGACTCAAACCTGAAACAGGATCTAATTGGCTTATTAAAGCCAGTTTCATTCCTAATTCTTTACCTCATCCTACTAATACTAGTGGCCTATTAAAAAAAAACAAAAAATAGATGTATGGTTCTCACGAGGTTGTGTTATTTACTTTGTATAGTGTGATTGCTGGACCACTACCAAATCTGGCTAAATCATTTATGCTTACGTCAACATTTACAACCTGATTTCCATACAACATGGGAATTGTTGCTGATCCATTTTGTGTAAAAACACTCTGTATGTTCCTACTTGTAGTGATTCCCCACACATCATCGGTCTTAACATACCATTGAGGAGATTGATAAGCAATTTCATAGCCCTCATAAGGTGAATCTCCCGCTCCATGGGATAAGGCGTTATAATAAGATAACTTGGTATAAGTTGAGTTCAAAGCCTTATTTCCAACTTGATTGGGGCTACGCCAAATCCATTCCTCTTCACCTTCTTCTAGTTTTTGATCCGCCATATTTGGGTGATCCTCAATTAAGCCACTAGAAACCGTTACCACAGCACCCCATTTTCCACTATAACTAATGTATTTGTTACCAACCACATAATCGACATCCTCACCACGTTCTTCAAGCATATTAGTCGTTATATACTCCCTAGACTCCGAAATATTCGACATTGTATAGAACTTAGCAGCTTCTTCAGCATTAGATTGTGTGTTATCGGTGAATACTCCAACATTTCCCAAAACCTTCATTGCAAAACCATAATCCCACCAACTCAAAACATGGTTCTCTGACGTTATAGACTCATTTTGATCTAGATAATTAAAAGTTGAAGTCCATGCACCAAGAGATTCCTGATAAACTACCGAAGAAACCTGTCTAGGAGTAAAATCACCTCCCAAGGCATTAGAAACTGGTAAAGATGTAACCAAAATCAAAATTACGAATGCAAAAACTAATCCCGCCCTAACTTTGTCCCAACTAGTGAGCTTAACATAACTCTTCTCAAAGCTCTGAGTTATCTTGTTCAACCCTCCCACATAGTTTAGAGTCCAAAGTATCTCTGCAGCTATAACCGGAGTAGCTAAGAAGAGATATAATGAAAGAAACCTTGACGCTAAGAAATGCATCAAAAACGTGAAGCCAACGAAGACAAGTTCAAACATCCTCGCAGGATTAAAGTCATTTCTGAGTTTGTATAAGATATAGACTTGTGGTAAAAACAAAACAGGCAGTATAAAAGCACCTATTGTTCCAAAGCTATCGGCTAATGGTGTTAGCCCCCTTACATACGTGGATTGTAGCTCCGAAATAGTTGAATGAATTACTGCTGTTTGCTTAACCGTCCCTACCCCTCTAATGTTAAGGGGAAAGTTGCCTGTGTAGACCAGGATTACTCCAGCGAAGAAGATTAGGGTGAAGGCTGCTGTAAGTTTTTTGCGAAAGCTAACTCCATCCTCTACAAATGATAACTGAGAACTCCATTCCGGTAACTTAGTGGATACATATGGTAATAGAACCATTGGAGCTACCAATAAAACACCGGTCAGATTGCTTAATGAATTATCGAATAACAAAATTGGATATGATAGTAATATTCCTAGGAGACTAAATGTGTCTTCTTTTTTGATCTTGTCTAGCCAAGTTGCAACTACTGTGTATATTGCTATTGCAAAACCAAGCATAGCAAACATAGAGGTGTATCCTGCCCAGAACAATCCAAAGAACCCTAGAGCCAAACCTCCATAACAACTCCACTTTATTTTTCGTAAAACATTTGTTTCATTAAAGGATTTAACAAATAAAGCTAGTATTAAGGGATAGAATAGTGCTATGTAGATGTTTGTGTCGTATTTTCCTGCTGCACCAATTAAGATGAATTGAGGAAATACAAATGTTAGTAATGCAGCAATTATTCCAACCTTCTCGTTATACAATTCTTTTCCCAAGAACCAATACACAACAGGTAATAACGCTCCAACTAGAACAGGAAAGATTATTACAATTTGTTTCAAAGAAACTGAAACCTCTAATAGATTCAAAAACTCTGTAACTATCGCAGGTAATGCATGAGTCAATGGTGGGTATCCGACACCGCTTAATGTTCCTCCTGAACCAGGGAAGAGTAAGCTATCAACTGTGGCGGGTTCCCAATGAGTGAACCAATGCTGAGATAAGTGAAACATCTCAAATGGATCAAGAGCAACCAATCTATCCAAGTAACCCATTCCCACCCTAAGATAAGATCCAATAACTATGGACAGAACGATTGCAATGTATGAGATCTTTCTCGTCAAACCGGTTTGTGATAGGTCTTTAAAAAATGATTCTATTGTAATCCAATCCTCTTCTTCAGACATATACTGGCATCACCTAAATCTTTTATTTAATTAGATTTTATTTCTCTTTTATTCTATCCCTCGTAGATTAAGAAAAAATCTTCGGTGCAACTTACCCACGACTAAAGTCGTGGGCTTGCGCCTCCATAGAAACCGTGTCAAACAAACAAAAAAAATATCATGGTTTAAGTTATTTTAGATTTAATTTATTGAGGAAAAAACCTAAATTATGTGGTGGGTTAATTTTATGTCAAAAAAAGAGGACGAAGAAATTAAAGAAGACGAAGAAGTGGATGAGGCAGAGGGTAATTATAGGGAAAAGGATTTGAGAGAAAGTGGCTACGATAATACGACTTGTGTTCGGTGTGAGGGAGATGGAAAGCCGGTTCTTCAAGCTGGAGACAATACTGTTATTGTTTATTTGTGCCCTAGTTGTGAGCACATGTGGGGGGTTAATTATGAAAAAAAGAAGATCGAGGAAATTCCAAAAGAATTACCCTATTATGATTCTTTGATGGATAAGATAAGAGAAGAATATGAGGATTTAGTTGCTTGAGCTTTCGAATTTTAGGCTTGATGGACTAACTCCTTTCTCTTCGAATAGTTCGTGGTCTATGTAGATTGGGGCTCTTTCTCTAGAGGCAATTGCTAGGGCATCGCTTGGTCTTGCGTCGAGGCTGATTTGTTTTTCTCCATTGTTGTATGTGTTGGCGTAGATTTTTGCGAAGTAAATTCCTTCTTGAGCGTTGTCGATTGTGATTTTGTCTATTGCGCCTCCTACTTCGTTCATTATTTCTATGAATAGGTCATGGGTTTGTGGTCTTGATGTGGTTTGTTGATTGAGGCCGTTTTTTATGTTTCTTCCCTGCATTGGGTTGCATAGGATTGGTAATACTTTTTCGTTAAATTTGTTTTTACCTTGAAGTAATACTAAGGCTCCTTCGTCGGTTCTTCCTACTTCATATATCTCGGCTTTTATTTCGGTCATTTTTCTCAGCTCAAAGTATTGGTTATTTTTTTGTGTGGAAAAAATTATTCCTCGGTTTTTATTAATATAAATTTTCCTTGGGGTGGTGGGGTCATCTTTAGTGTTATTTGTTTTTCGAGGCTATAGTATTTTTTTCTTCCATCTTTGTATGTGGTTATTATGTCTTCTTGTCGTAGTTTTTGGAGGTGGTGTTTTAGGTTTTTTCCGTCGATGTTTAGTTGGTTCATTAGTTCTGAGAAGTAGTGGTCTTTGTTTGTTAGTTGTTTTAGTATTTTTATGCGGTTTTTTTGGCTTATTGCGTCCATTAACATAATAAGTATATTTTTACAAAGAACTTTTATTAACTTTTTTTGTTTTATTATTTCTATGTGATTTATTATGGATGTTAAAGAACAAGAACCAGATAAAGATAAAAAACGAGTAACTGGGAGTTTTCAACAAGAGATTTACATGGAACGAGAAGACCTCGCTAATTTCCTTGAAGAACTTGCCAAAGAACTCAAACAAGGAAACGAAATAAAAATAATTACAGACGAGTGGGAACTACCATTTGCAATAAGAGATCAAGCTGAGGTAGAAATCGAATTAGAACATGGTGAATTAGAGATAAAATTAGAATTAGAATTCGACGAAGACAAAAGCAAGGACCTAACAGTAGAATAGTCTATCCAAAACCCCAAAGTTTTTTACCTATTTTTTTTCAGTAAGATACTTATTTTTCAAGGCCATAGTTTTTGTCTTGATGTTCTCTAATTTAAAACTCAAATTATCGATGATGGGTTCTCTAGCAGCAATAATAGCTATAACCACATTAGCAGCTACAGTAGTTTTATCAATGGCTGGTGCTTCTCTTACTTGGGTGTTTGTGTTCATCGTTCCATTTTTTGCTCTTCAGTGGTATCTTGGGCCAAAATTGGTTGAAAAAGGCTACAAGGTAGAGGAAGCAGGTGAAGACGAGTATCCTAGGTATCATGAATTGGTGGAGGAGTTGGCTGAGAAGAGTGGTATTGAGAAGCCGAGTGTGATGGTTGCTGATGTTGAGATGCCTAATGCTTTTGCATATGGTAATTATTTCACAGGAGATAAGGTTGCAGTAACAAAGGGTCTTTTGAAGCAACTTGAGTGGGAGGAAGTTGAAGCTGTAGTTGGTCACGAGTTAGGACATATCGCTCACGATGATTCTAGTTACATGGTGTTTTTGTCTATTTTGCCAGCGATTTTCATGATTGTTGGTAGAATGTTTTTCTGGTCCTCACTCTTTGGAGGTGGAGGAGATGACGAGGGACAGCTACCAATGATTGCGATTGCTGCAGCATCGATGTTGATTTATTTTGTGTTACAGATGACTATTATGCATTTTAGTAGGATGAGAGAATATTATGCAGACAGACATAGCTCCGAGGTAGTTGAAGAGGGGGATCGTAAGCTTGCTGAGGGATTAGCCAAAATAAATGAGAGTATGAGTGATTTAAAGAACCAAAAGAAGAACAAACAGAAAAAGGGAGTAAGCATTTCTAGGAGAGGAGGTAGGAGACCTGGGTCTGGTTCTAGGGGGTTTGGTGGTGTTGGTGCTGTTGGTTTGTCTATGAAGCCTTTATTGATCTCAGACCCGGATACTGCTGGTTCAGGTGGTGGTGCTAGGAGTGATATGCAGTTGGTGGAGAAGTATGCTGGTAAGGAGTTGTCTTTTGGTGATCGTGTCCGGGAGTTTTTTTCCTCTCATCCAAATATAAAAAAACGTTTAGAGGCTATGGGTTTCTAGGTTTAAGTCATTGGTTCTTTTGTTTTTGTTTTTGTTTTGGTTTTGGTTTTTTGTTTGTTAGGAAACATTTATGTGATTATATTCAAATATTCTAATATAGTATGAGTGATGAAATAGAACAAATCAGAAAAAATAAGATAAAACAAATCAAAAAACAAAAGAGGAATAAAAATATGACAAAAGGAAAACCCAAAACCCTAGACGAATCAAACTTCGAAGAATTCACACAAAAAAACACAGCAGTAGTAGACGCATGGGCCGAATGGTGTGGACCATGCAAAATGCTAAACCCAGTAATAAAAGAACTAGCAAAAGAATACAAAGACAAAGTCAAATTCGGAAAACTAAACGTAGACAACAACCAAAAAATCGCGCAAAAATTCGGAATCAGATCAATACCAACAATCCTATTCTTCAAAAACGGAGAACTAATCGACCAAGTAACAGGAGCACTACCAAAACAAAACCTAAAACAAAAAATAGACAACAACTTAATCTAACAAATTACGATAAACCTCAAGTGTCCTATTACTTATCTTTCTCCAACTAAACTTTTTAGCGAAGTTTTTCGCATCCTCCTCTATTTTTTCTTTATTTAAACTCAATAGTTCATCTATTCCTTCTTTAATCCGATCCCCTCTCAACTGCACTACCAACCCTCGTGGCTCTTTCACTAAGTTTTTTGCTGCATTTTTCTCTTCATCAACTGTTAACACTGGTTTTCCACATGCAAACGCCTCTAAAACCGTTATACCAAATCCTTCCCGAGAAGAAGGGAGAACAAAAATCCCACAAGACTTAATCAAACCAATCAACTTACTATAACTGGTTTCACCAAAGAAATCAACATCCACCTCGTTAGTTTCGGCAATTTCTTCCAATTCATCTCTTTGAGGTCCATCACCAACCACTCCAAGACTCAACCCAGAATCTCTAAGCGATTTTATCAAGATGTCGACGTTTTTTTGTGGAATTAATCGACCAACAAACAAAACATCAAACCCTCTATCCGATTCATCTATTTTTTGAATTTCTTTGTAATTAATTCCGTTTGGGACATATTTGGATTTTGCGCCTAGTTTTTTGAGGTCTTTTTGGGTTTTCTGAGAAACAGATATTATTTGATCTGGTAACTTGGAAACTAATTTCTCAGTCCATTTACCGAAATATCCTTTTTTTCCTAGGTAATCGAGCCAATAATCACCCCACACCTCGTGCCAAGTAACAACAAACTTAGATTTGTTGAGTGTTCTTAGTTTTCCACTAATACATGGAAGGTAGGGAAAGATGTTGAAATCGATTATGTCATGGTTGTTATCGATTTTTAGCGAATGAATTGCAAAACCCAATGCTTCACTAATTGAGCGGCGATTGTTCTTGTATAGGTCTTTTTTGGGTGATATAGCCTTGTATGTGATGCCCTCTTTTTGTATAGTTTTTTGTTTTTCTTTTTCTTCCCACCACTTCATGGTGTAGATTGTCACTTGGTGTTCAGTGGCTAGTTTTTTGGCTATTTCGTATGTTCTTTTTTCTGCTCCTCCCCGGCTCCAGGGATAAGCTACATCTGTAACATAAGCAATATCCATCTTTAGTTAAGTCCTAGTTTTTTCTTGAATAGATAAAAGAAGTTTTTTAATCCATCGCTCCAGCTACTAATCTCCACCTCACCCCTTCTCTCTCGATACTCAATTGGAACTTCTTTTGCACTTATTTCGGGATGTTTGAATGCTTCGATTTTAATTTCTTCGGAAAAAGGCATCCCATCACTACCTAAATCAATTTTGTCTAATACGTGTTTTTTGAAAACCCACATCCCAGACTGTGAATCCTTTATTTCATTGTGGAATAATGTTCTTTGGGTTATGTTTAGGACTGTGTTACCTATTTTGTGTTTTGGTGACATTGCTCCTTCTTTTATTTCTCCAAATCGGTTGGTTGTTAAGAAATCGAGTTCGTTGTCTTTTAGTTTTTGTATTAGTTTGTGGGTGTTTTCGGCGGGATAGGAGTCGTCTCCATCCATCGTAACCAAAATATCTCCCTTGGTTTCTTGGAAACCGGTTTTGTATGCTCTACCATATCCTTTTCTTTTTTCTACTACTACTTTGGCTCCTTTTTGTTTTGCTACTTCTTGGGTTTTGTCAGTGCTTCCTCCATCAACCACAACAACCTCATATTCCCTATCACCTAGAGATGTTTCTAAGTGCTCCAATGTTTGTTTTATTCCTTCTTCTTCATTTAAAGTAGGAATTACGACACTAATCATTGCTTATTTTTCCATGTACCATCTATAGAATTTCTTTAATCCTTCTTTTAAGCTAATGGTGGGTTTCCATCCCAAGTTTTTTAGTTTTGTTATATCGGCTTTGGTGGTTTCTACATCTCCCTTCCAACCCTTTCCACCGGTGTAGGTGACTTCTGGATCCACATCCATTAAATCAAAAATCATTTTGGCGATTTGTTTAACGCTATAGGCTTTTCCACTTCCCACGTTGTAGGCTTCTCCAGCCTCTCCTCTTTGTAGTGCCAGGATAAAGGCATCTATTGCGTCTTTTATGTAGATGTAGTCCTTGGTTTGTTCTCCCGTTCCAAGGACCTCTAGGGTTGATGGGTCTTGGGTTAGTTTTTCGACGAAATCATACATCACGCCCTTCTCATTCCTAGGGCCATATGCGTTATAGAGTCTTAAGTTAACTATTGGATGGTTGTGGGTTCCGTGCATTGCGAAGCAATAAGCTTCCGCCGAGGTCTTCGAAGCACCATAGAAAGAAATTGGTTCTAGGGCAGTGTCTTCTGGTGTTGGAATCTGTTTTGGTGTTCCATAAACGGTTGAGGTTGAAGCAAAAACCACCTTGGCACCAATTTCTTTTGCTGTCTGTAAGACGTTTATTGTGCCGTTTAGGTTTATGTCTAAATCTTTTTCTAGTGCATTTGTTGCTTCTGGAACAGATGATTGCGCTGCTAGGTGAAAAACTGCATCACATCCAGCCATAGATTCTTCTACTTGGCTCTTTTTCCTTACGTCTCCTCGGATGAAGGTGTAGTTTTTTGATTCTATGTCTGTTATGTTTTTTTGTTTTCCGTTTGATAAATCATCAATTCCAACAACCTCTTTTTCCATTTCTAATAGTTCTTTGACTAGGTGGTGGCCTATGAAGCCTGCGGAACCTGTTACTAATATTTTGTCGTAATTCATGTGTTTATTCCTCTTTGGTCTCTTCAACAATTTCTAGGCCTTTTCTAGCTAATTCTTTGGCTTCTTCTAATGAAGGTGCTTCTGTAAATACACGAACCACAGGCTCAGTCCCAGATGGTCTTATTAGGATCCAGCTATCTTCCCAAAAGATTTTCGCACCATCAATCGTCTGAGTGCATTCACCCATCCCCTCAATCTTTTTGAAGACTTTTTTCATTATTCTCTGTTTGTCTTGGACTTTGGTTTTTGTTTTTACGTGTTTGTATTGTGGTAGTTCATTTGCTAGTTCGGAAAGGGTTTTTTCTGTCGTGGATAAGAGTTCTATCATTCTTGCGGCTGTTAGGGCTCCGTCTCTGCAGTATTGGAAGTCGGGAAAGATTACTCCTCCATTTTCTTCTCCACCGCAAACACATTCATCTCCTAACTCAATCATTTTCCTCGAAACCGTTGTAGAACCAACTTCAGTCCAAACAACCTCACCACCCAACTCCTCCACTGGTTTTGAGGCTTTTTTTCCCGAGCTAACGGGTGTAACTACTTTGTTTCCTTCTTTTGTTTTAAGCATTTTTTTGAAGAAAAGGACTAGGGATACGTCTCCCATGTGTGGTTTTCCTTTTTCATCTACAAATGTGGCTCGATCGGCATCCCCATCATGTGCAACTCCCAAATCCGCTCCAACAGCCTCTACAGTATCTGCTAAGTCCTCAATATTCTTTGGCAATGGCTCAGGTTCTCTGGCTGGGAATAATCCATCTGGTTGTGAATTAAGTGTAACAACTTTACAACCTAGTTGCCTCAACAGATAGGGTGTTACGAAGCATCCGGCTCCATTTCCTGGGTCCACAACCACCTTAGGATTCTCCTCCAAAATGGATTCGATATCGATTTTTTGTTTAATTGCTCGTATATACATTGGAATGGCATCGTCATAAGAGTGGTTTCCTGGATTACTCCAATCCGCATATTGAAAAATCTCCTTTTTGTAGATGCGTTCCATTTCTTCTAGTTGCTTGTGGGAGTATTCGACTCCGTCACCATCTACGAATTTCACTCCATTGTATTCAGCTGGGTTGTGGGATGCAGTTATAATTATTCCAGAATCAAAATCATTCTCCTTAACATAGTATTGTAAGCATGGAGATGGTGCTTCTCCTATGTCAACTACATCTAGGCCAGTTGATTGAGTGCCAGTGATTGCAGCTTTCTTCAACATTTCGCCACTCACTCTTGTATCTCGTGCAATTGCGATTCTTCCATCCCCTAAAAAAGTTGCCAAGGACCTCGCTAGTTTCATTACCAACTCCGGCGTTAATTCGTCGTTCGCTATTCCTCTCACACCATTTGTTCCAAACAATTCAGTCAAAACTATCAGACCTCTCTTAAATATTTTTCAGTTACTTCTGTTTGATTCCAAACTCTCAAGCCATCCTTAACTTCAAGATCTGGTTTTATCTTGCAATTGTCCCCAATAGAAGCATCCTCTACTTGGACATTTTTTTGTATCCGGGTATTTGATCCAACTAATGCATTCTTCAAAACCGCACCTTCCTCTACGGTTGTGTTGTCTAAGATCACGGAGTTTTTTACTTCAGCTCCATCCCCTATCTTCACAGCTCTGCCTAAAGAGGTTTTTTGGTCTATCGAACCATTTATCTCTGAGTTCCCTCCAATTCTCTCTCCACCTCTCTCTTCCTCATCTATTAGTAGTTGATGGGCTTCAAGGTAACTAGTTGGTGTTCCTATGTCGATCCAGTGTCCTCTAAACTTGTAACCAAACAAATCCTCAATTATCCGAGGAAATACTTCATGCTCCATACTAACCCTCTCACCACTAGAGATGTAGTCAAAGATCTGGGGAGTGTAGGCATACATTCCCGCATTAATCCAATCAGAAAAAACTTCACTAGAACTAGGTTTCTCCTTGAACCTAGAGACACTTCCCCTCTCATCAGTTTCTATAATCCCAAACCTAGTAGGGTCATCAACCTGCCAGAGGGAAAGAGTACCAATTCCATCACTCTGCTTATGAAACTCTATAAACTCCTCAATATCAAGTGAAAACAAGATGTCGCCATTGAAAACCAAAAAATCTTCGTCTAAGTGGTTTTCTAGGTTTTTAACTGCTCCGCCCGTTCCAAGTGGCTCTGGCTCATCAATTACCCGAACACACATCTCTTTGCCACTATAATAGTTCTCTATCTTTTGTTTCTGGAAGTTACAGGCCAACAAAACCTCATCCACCTCACAGGGCAACTTCTCTATAATTCTATCTAAGATTGGTTTGTTTAAGACAGGAACAAGTGGCTTTGGCCTATCTAATGTAATAGGTCTCAGTCTAGTTCCTTTGCCTCCAGCTAATACAACAGCCTTCATTTTTCTATTTTCCCCAAAAAACAGTGATTTCACACTCTAATAATACTTACCAACCCCACCAGAATGGACTAATACCCTGTTTTTTTTGTGTGGGTTTTTTGGTTGTTGTCAAAACAAATTTATAGTTAGAGAAAAAATAGGTTCGTTGAACAAATGACAGAAGAAGTTTGTGAAAAATGTGGTCTCCCTAGCGAACTCTGCGTGTGTGAAGAAATAGCAAAAGAGGATCAAGAAATAAATGTTTTCGTCGAAAATCGGGCATATGGAAAGCCGATGACAATTGTAAGTGGAATCGACAGCAAAGACATAGACCTCGATGACTTGTCAACCGAATTGAAATCGAAGTGTGCTTGTGGTGGAACCGTCAAAAACGGACAAATAGAACTACAAGGCGAACACAAACAAAAAGTCAAAGAAATGTTACTAGAAAAAGGATTTTCAGAACAAAGCCTCATACTAGGAAAATGAAATAAAAAATAAACAAAAAATAACTCCCTTTTTTGAATCTATTCTATTTTAAAAGAAGAGGATAATTAAAAAAAAGAAAGAAATAATTTCTAAGTTATTTTTGTTGGTTTATTGATAGGTTTCTGTTAGCTGACTTACGGTTCCACCTGAAGGTGTATCAACTATTCTAACTTCTATTTCATCACCACTAGTTGCAGTTACATCGCCTCCCGTATCTATCGGAACTCTCTCACCCGTTTTAAAGTCATCAGTGATGGAAAACAAAGTTACTTCCGTACTATCATCAGTACCAAGATTAGTTATAACTACTTTAGTATCACTTGCATTTAAGGTATCACCGCTTTGATGAAGTATCGTAACAGTTAAATTGTCATCAGGGCTTGTGGTTGACATACTGTCTATTGTTATTGATGCGGTTGGTGTTGCTTGTGGTGTTTGTATTACTCCGAATACGAATCCTGCTACGATTGCTGCCATTATCACGGTTATAGCGACCATCAATATGACCCCAATCACTGGAGACACGGCTTCTTCATCTTTTAGAGTCTTTTTAGGGCTTTTCATAATTTATCCCTCTTTTTTAAATCTGTTAATTAACAACTTATTGTGCTGTTGCTGTTGGTTGACTTATTGTTCCACCAGATGGAGTATCAACTATTCTTGCTTCGAAATCATTACCTGTGGTAAAACCATGTCCAAATTCTGAGGAATTAATAGTAACTCTCTCACCTGTGGTCCATGTTGAACCTATATCTGAATTAGGTCCTAAATCTAGTGTAGCGGTATTAGATGTTGCTCCTAAATCCGTAATTACTAGATCTATATCACTTACATTTAAATCATCGCCGCTTTGATGTAGCAACGTCATTTCCCCTGTGCCGTTATTTAATTCTGAAATTGTTATTGATGCGGTTGGTGTTGCTTGTGGTGTTTGTATTACTCCGAATACGAATCCTGCTACGATTGCTGCCATTATCACGGTTATAGCGACCATCAATATGACCCCTATAACGGGTGATACTCCTTACTTGTCCTCTAAAAACTTTTTTGGGTTATATTTCATATTTTCTTATTCTCCTTTTGTTTATTTTGTTTTTGCTTCTTCTATCCGTTTTTTTAGGCCTTCGCCTTCTTTGTTGGTGTATGGGCATTCGATGTAGTGGTCTACTGCTTGTTGAAGCGCTCCCTTGGTGGTCTCTTCCCCTGCTTCTTCTTTGAGTTCGTTGAGATCACTTTCTGTTAGTATCGTTTGAGCATGAACTATTTTCACCTTTAAATCACCAAACCTAAACAATAATAATCATTATGATGTAATAAAAGTTTGGTAGAAAAAACAAAACAAAAAACCACAAACAAAAAAAACAAACAAAGTTATTTAAATTTAACAAATTCTTCTCTAATCTCTTTGGCTTTTGGATGCTTTATGTAATCTATGCAAGAACCCTTTGCCTCATCAATTTCGAGGTGCTCTATCAGTTCTTTGTAGCTTCCTCCACTTAATCCATTTGCTACTAAGGCATATCCTTGGCTAGTTTTCTTTGTTTCCCTAGCCCCTAATAAATCATCTAGGACCCTAACATCGTAGTCTTTTAATTTGTTGGTTAGTCTTTTTTTGATTTGTGGTTTTTTGGTTAGTCTGCCTGATAGGAGTGTTTTGTTTGTTTTTGTAGTTGATTTGATTGATCTAACTGCCTTTTCAACTCCCTCGAGCATCGATTTTAGTGCATTTCTTTCTTTTTTGTTGTCTAGGTTGTTTAGTAGTTGTTTTGGTGTTTTGTGCCTGGTTATTGTGGATAAGCCGCCCTGGAATATGTGTTGTTTTTGCCAGTTTTTGCCGAGTTGTGTGAGTTCAGCATCCATACCTCCTAGGGTTAGGAATCCGGGGGCTTGGATTGTTGTTCCTCCGATGCCGTCTATTATTTTTCCTTTTTCTACTGCTATTACTGAGTTGTATCCAAAACCCATTTCGATTAGAATAAAGGAAGTGTTAAAATTTGGTTTGTTCTTGGTTTGTTGGTGGGTTGCTAGTGCTGTTACTGCTAGTTTGTCGGCTGTTCCCATGTCGAGTTTGTTGTATTTTCTATGGATTGGTACTGTTGGTAGGTTGATTATTCCTGGTATGAAGATGGTTTTGTAGTCTCTTTTTTTGATTTCTTTGATTGCTTGTGTCATTGCGTAGTAGAGTAAGGCTCCAAAAACGTTTTTTTCAACTGCTTCTTCGATGTATTTTTTTTGTGTTAGTAAGATGTAGTTGTAGTACCATTCTTCGAGTTTTTCCTGTGGTATTCTTTTTAGGTTAGTTGGTTCGATTCCGTATCCACTTGGCGCTGCTAGGACATCAAATGGCTCAGCTTTCTCGAGTTCGTCAATTAGTTTTTTTGGGTTTTTTGCCACTTCTTTGGTTGGCACACAGGATTCGTACACTATTTTTTGGTTTTTTATTGCGCATATGTCCATTGATTTGGTGCCTGGGTCAATTCCAACAGCCTTCATCTTCTTAGTGTTTTAGTATGTTTCTAAATATTTACTGATTTCCCATTCGCTTACTTGTGCTTTGTATTCGTTCCATTCAGCTTCTTTGGCTTCTATGAATTTTTGAGCTACATGGTCACCTAGGGCGTTTAGTATTACTTGGTCTTGTTTGAGTGCTTCGATGGCTTGTTTGAGGTTTTCTGGTAGTGTTTGGATTCCGTATTGTTTTCTTTTTTCTTCTGTTAGTTCGTAGATGTTTTCGGTTATTGCTTCTGGTGCTTGTATTTGTTTCTCTATGCCATCTAATCCGGCTTGTAGCATAGTTGCTAGTGCAAGATAGGGGTTACAGCTTGGGTCGGGGCTTCTGTATTCTAGGCGAGTTCCCTTGGACTTATCGGCTCCTGGGATTCTGATTAGTGCGGATCGGTTTACGCTGCTCCAAGCCATGTAAATAGGTGCCTCATAGCCAGGGACCAAGCGCTTATAAGAATTAACAGTTGGATTTGTAACCGCAGTTATCGCAGGCGCATGCTCAATCAAACCCCCAAGAAAATAGTAAGCTGTCTTGGATAGTTGATATTCATCGCTTTTGTCATAGAATACGTTTTTGTTGTCGTTGAAGAGGCTCATGTGAGTGTGCATTCCACTTCCATTGATTCCTGCAATTGGCTTAGGCATGAAAGTTGCATGCAAGTTGTTTAGCTCAGCTATCGCCCTCACCAACACTCTAAAGGTCGCGATGTTGTCTGCAGTTTTTAGGCCGTCTTCGTATTTGAAGTCGATTTCGTGTTGGCCTTCAGCGACCTCGTGGTGACTGGCTTCAACTTCGAAGCCCATGTCTTCTAAGCTCAGAATCATGTCTCTTCTTAGGTCACTTGCCAGATCTCTTGGCGCTAGGTCAAAGTATCCGCCTGCATCATGTGTGTTTAGTGTTGGCTTTTGATTTTGCTTTTCGAAAACGAAGAACTCTGGCTCGGGTCCACAGTAGAATTCATAACCCATCTCGTCTGCCTTCATAGTTGCTTTTTTTAGTACTTGTCTTGGGTCTCCACTGAATGGTTTTCCATTTGTTTGTTTTACGTCGCAAATTAGTCGTGCAGTCATCGATTCACCATTCTCATTCTTCTTCCATGGCAACAACGTAAAGGTATCGGGATCGGGTTCTAGGCGCATATCACTCTCCTGTATCCTGACAAAACCGTTTATGGAGCTTCCATCAAAGTATATTCCTTCAGTTAATGCCTTTTCTAGCTGACCAACAGGAATTGAGACGTTTTTAACTATTCCTAGTATATCGGTAAATTGTAATCGAACAAATTTTACGTCATTTTTTTGTGCTTTTTTGAGGATTTCTTCTTTTTTCGCCATATTTTTTCACCAATATGATTATTTTTCTAGTTATTTTTTGAACATTACTCATATAAAACTTGTGTTTATTAAACAAATACACAAAAACTTAAGTAAACATAACCAAAATTTGTTCCTAAGAAATGAAGCTCGACAAAACAGACAAAAAAATCCTAAAACAATTACAAAAAGACGCCAGAAAAAGCTACAGCGACATAGCAGAAGCCGTTGACGTAGCAGAAGGAACCGTCTACAACCGAATAGAAAAACTAAAAGAAGAAAAAATACTAAAAGGCTTCGTAGCCGACATAGACTACTCAAAACTAGGATACGACATCATAGCAATAATAGGCGTAACATCAAAAGGAGGAAAACTACCAGGACTAGAACAAAAAATCGCAAAAAACGGAAACGTAACAAGCGTATACGACGTAACAGGAGACTACGACGCAATGGTAGTAGCCAAATTCAAAGAAAGAGATCACCTAAACCAATTCGTAAAAGAACTATTATCAAGAGACGATGTGGTTAGAACCAACACAATGGTCGTCTTAAACACAGTAAAAGAAACCCACTCAATCAACCTAAACCAACAAAAAAATAAAAAATAGTCAAAATTATTTTCTTTTTGAATCTACCTTACCAATTGAGCCTTGGTATTTTCCGCTGTAACCGCTGGTCTCACCCTCAACCCTAAAGAAAACTAAATTAGCAACTCCCTCACCCTCTTCCAACGTAACTGGTTCCTCAGATAAGTTTGCTAAGCTAAGAGTTATGTTTCCTTTGTATCCTGGATCGATGTAGCCTCCGCTAAAGAATATGCCTTCTCTCGCCAAACTCGAACGCATCCTAACGATCCCCGCAATATTCTTAGAGAACTCAACATTTTCTTTTGTGTGCAAGAGTGTATGGTTTTTTATTTCTGTTTTTTGTGCTGCTCTTAGGTCATACGAAGCTGGTTGAAGGCTTTCCCGGCTAAATGGCTCAATATCTAACTCACCACTATTGAGTTTTTGAATTATCCTTTGTTCAGATAATATTGTCATGGTTGATTCAAAAACTCTTATTCTTTATAACACAAATACCTTATTAATTAGGTTATCTTAAATTGGATCCGTAGCCTAGTCTGGACAAGGCGACGGCCTTCGGAGCCGTAGATCAGGGGTTCAAATCCTCTCGGGTCCGTATTCGTTGGAGTTCAACATCACTTATTTAAGTAGGTAGAAACAAAACTAAACAAACAAAAGAGCTGTCCAAAAATGCCCATGCTGGATTATGATAAAAAAGTAAAAAGACACCTAGAACAAATAAAGAACATAGAAACACACAAAAACAATAAAGAATTATTCAAAGACTTCAATAGGTTCCTACATGCCAAAAACCACAGCAATGCACACATAGATAAATTATTGAGTGAACTAAAAATAATGATGAAACAATTCAGCTTTGATTTTGCAGAAACAACTAGAGAAGACATGGAAGAAATAGTTGGATGGATTAACCAAAGAAACGTAAGCGATGCAACTAAACGACAATACAAAATCACATTAAAGAAATTCTATAAGTGGCTTAACGACGGAGAATACCCTAAAAAAGTTAAGTGGTTTGAAACCACTAGTCAAAGAAAAAAAGAAAAACTCCCAGAACAGCTTCTTGAAGAGGAAGACATATCAAAGATGCTTGAAGCAGCAAACAATCCACGTGACAAGGCCTTCACTGCTCTTTTATGGGAAACAGGAGCCAGGATAGGAGAACTACATGGCATGACTGTTGGGTCCATAGAAAACACCGAGAATGGCATGAAAGCAACCATAGATGGGAAAACCGGACCAAGAAGACTAACATTAATTGAGAGTGTTCCTTACATCAATACTTGGTTAGATTCACACTCAAATAATGACAATAAACAAGCTCCATTATGGGTTAACATAGGTAACACTAATCCAGGAGAAAAAAGCGGTTACCGAACCCTATACAACATGCTAAAAGATACAGCAGAAAGAGCTGGGGTAGATAAGCCAGTTAATCCTCATCAATTCCGGCATAGTAGAGCAACTTATTTAGCTAATGAATTTACCGAGGCCCAGATGTGTGAGTGGTTCGGTTGGAAACAAGGAAGCGACATGCCAGCCAAATACGTTCACTTATCAGGAAGAGACATAGATCAATCTTATAAACAATTACATGGAGTTGTTGAGGAAGAGGAAAAAGAAAGCGAATTAACTCCAATTGAATGCCCTAGATGTAATAACACTAACCCGCATGATGCTAAACTATGCAGTTACTGCGGACAACCCTTCGATCATGAAACAGCAATAGAAATAGAAGAAGGAGAGGAAAAGGCTCGAGAAAAGGCTTCTAACGAAACTATTCAAGAAACACTCAAAGAACTACAAAAAACGATTCAAAATCAACAAGAAGAGATCCAGGAACTCAAGCAAAATCAATCTTGATTTTTCTTTTTTTCTATATCTTTTTTATTTAAAAGGTATTACAATTCAAAAAAGTAATACAAAAAACGCTTTATTCTAATATATCAACAAAATACGGGGTTTTTGTGGATTTATAAGCGCTTAGAGATGGGCATTTCCCAAAAAAATTTATATGCTCGTATAATTTATTATTTAGCAAGATGAAAACGAACTTCAAACTGGGAAGCAGAAAGCTACAAAAGATAGGTTACAGCTTACTAATCTCAATCCCACCAAGCTGGATAAAAAACAACGACCTTGAAAAAGGAGACATCATTTCAATGAAACTCAACAAAGACGGAACTCTAAAGCTGGAGCCAGGGGATGATAGCAGATGAGTGAGGCCAAATCAACAAAAAAGGGTTACCCGACAAAAAAACAGCTTGAATTAGTTAAAGAGCATGGTAGCGGCATCTTTGAACGATTACTCGCCAAGAAAATGCTGAAGAATAGAGAATACAAGGAGGCAAAAAAAGGAGTGAAATAAAAAATGCCAAGAAATGGAGAAGGGCTTGAAGCCCCCTATAATAAAGATAATTTTGAAGAAATAAAAAAGCAACGGAGCCTACTGAACGACAAAGCGATTTTGGACCCCGAAGCAACTGACAGCGAGGGAACAATAGAATACGGAGTAATTTACCACACACGACGAGAGAACACTACAGAACTAGATTTAGAGGACTTAAATCAACTAAAGACAGAAATAGAACAAACATTCGAGAAACTAAGAAAACTAAAAAAAGGAAAAGACATAGAACGAGAAATAAACGAATACATTGGTTTATATCCAAGAAACGGAGAGAAACGGACACCAAAACTGGGAAAAAACCCATACATCGTTTTATATGAACAAAATCATAAGATGACAATATCTAAGCAAGAACTAAAGCAACTAAAGCAAGAGGTCGAAAAAGCCATAGAACAAATGAAAGAAGAGATACAAAAAATTCAGTGCGACAGATGCAACAAACAAATCAGCAAACCACAAAAAATAGAAATCGGAGACAAAGAATACGAGCTATGTAAAGATTGTTACGCAGAAGTAAAAGCAGAGCTAAAAATAGAGACTAAGGGGCTAAGGGGTGGTAGCGAGTGAGAGAAGCCAAGACAGCGCCAGAAATAGAACAAGAACGAGAACAAAAAACAGAGGACGACTTAATTGACGAAGCAAACAAACTAATCCAACAACAAGAAAACGAAGAACAAGAAACCAAACAAAAAGAAGAAATAGAGGACACATGGGAGTGCCTGCGCTGTGGCCGCGAGTTCGAGCTAAAAAGAGGAGTAAAACCAGTTGAATGCGAAAACTGCGAAAGAAAAGGACCATTTGAAGCAAAAACTGGTCCACTACAGTTTTTCGATGGACAAAGGTTCCAGGTCAAGAAATTGGCTGACGAAATAACAGAAAACTACAGCTTCGTAATGCACCGAAGAACACAGGAAATCTATGTCTACGACAACGGAATATACGTTCCAAACGCAAAAACCTTCGTCAGAGAATACGTTAGAAAAAGACTAGACGACAGAGTAAGAAGGAGCTACGTAAACGAAGCTGTGGAACACATAAAAGAAACAAATTTCGTGGACCAAGAAAGATTCAACAAAAACAAAACCCTCTTACATTGTCAAAACGCGATGCTGGACCTAGACAAAATACTAGGCCTAGACAAAAGCGCTTCTGAACTAGAAATAGCTGACATAATAGCTGCAAAAAAAGACTTCACGCCCGAAATAGTTTCAACAACAAAAATAAACGCAAACCCCCACCATAACCCTAACGACAGGCCAGAAAAAATAGTTAACTTCTTAGAAGACGTTGTTGGAGAAGACCAAATCAAACTAATACAAGAAATGATTGGATACTGCTTAATCAAAGATTACCCAGGAAACAAGGCCTTCATGTTACTAGGAGAAGGAGAAAACGGAAAAAGCACGCTCCTAAACCTAATACAGAAGTTCTTGGGAAAAAAGAGCGTGGCACACGTTAGCTTACAGGACCTAGTTAGAAATAGATTCAGAAAAATTGACTTATATGGCAAACTAGCCAACTTGTTCGCAGACCTAGCACCCAAAAAACTAGCAGGGACGACAGCGTTCAAAATGGCGACTGGACAAGACAGCATGGCGGGAGAAACGAAGAATGTGCAGAAAAAGCTTCACTTCACGAACCACGCAAAACTAATCTACTCCGCCAATCAACTACCACACATAAAAACAAAAAACGCAACCTACGCATTCTTTAGGCGATGGATACCGATTGACTTCCCCTACAAATTCACCGACGACCCAAATGACGGAAACCCCCAAAAAGACCCCGACAAACTAGACAAAATCACAACCCAAGAACAACTAGATAAATTGTTGACTTGGTCAATAAAGGGATTAAAGCGCTTCATGGATAACGGCAAGTTTTCAACAAGCACCACAACAGAAGACATAGAGGACAGATGGCTAATGCAAACCAGCAGCATATTTGCGTTCTTCAACAGAGCAATAGAAGAACACAAAGACGCAACCATTCAAACAAAAAAAATATTTAGCGCCTATGGCCAATGGGCACAAGAAAATGACATACAGCCAAAAGACAACAGCGTGGTCGGAAGAAAGGTCCTAAACAGCTTCCCAACCGTCGAAAAAGAGCGGAGAGCAACAAAACACGGAAGCGGGAGAGAACAAACCTACGTGGGAATACGCTTCAAAAAAAGCTTCAAACAAAAACACAAACACCTAAAAGTCTTCAAAGAAAACAACAACGAAAACAATGCAGACAACGGAACCCGAACACTAGAAGGATACTCCCAGGACAAGAGAATAAAGCAATTCAAGAAATGGCTAAACAACAAAAACAATGGAACAAACGAGGAAGAGTGCATGAACAAACTAAGAGAGCTGGGAGCCAAAGACCCCGAACAAGACATAGAGAAACTACTAAACAAGGGAACAATAACACTAAGCGGAGATGGAGTTAAATACACAGAATAACCACGTGTTTTTACCCAAACCCGGGGCACAAAACCATGATTAAAGACCTAAGAAACAAGATAAAACAAGGGGACTGCAGAAAAATAATGAAAAACCTCCCAGACAAAACAATTGACCTAGTGTTAACTAACCCACCCTACGGAACAAACAAAAAAGACTTGGTCTTAGACCCTTTTCTTGGAAGTGGAACAACAGCAATAGCGTGTAAAAAACTAAGTAGAGACTACTTAGGAATGGAAATAAACAAGGAATACATAAAAATAGCTAAGAAACGCCTAAACAAAATAAGAGGGGAAAAGGTTACGCTCAAAGAATACAATAAATGAATCATTTTTTCTTTGTTTTTGTCTATCTTTTTTGATGTAAAGGATGTAAGGGGTAAATCGTTTATCCTTTATTATATACTCTTGTATTATATATTACATGATGTAATATATATTACTTTTTTTATAGTTATCTCTCATAAAAGAATACCCTCTACATCCTTTACATAACTCTTAGTAATATTTTTTCATTGGAGAAAAAACCAAAATATAACTCCCAGTTATCGACCCCCCTATTTTACATCCCTTACATAAGAAACAAATTATAAAAAACAAATTATAAAAACAAAAAATATTACACTTGTATTACAAATAATACAGCTGTAATACACATCCTAAGTCGTTAAATGACTTTTCTACACCTATCCTTTCTTTTTTCTCTTAAGCTTACATGAAGTTGTGGAAGAAACAGAGCCATAGTGCCTTCCCTAGTGCTAGCACTAGGTCAAGAGAGGGAGGAGGAGAGCGGGGGAGGTCGGACAAAATTGGGGGTTTCCCACCTATTATTAAGACAACCCCCTCTTAGAATTAATTATTAAATAATTAATTTTATATGGCCTTGAATTAATGAGGTATTGGGAACAAAAAAATGAGCCGATACCCAATAACCGGTCCAACTAGAAGACTGGAAGAAAAAATAAATGGACAAAAGAAACCAAAGCCACAGAACCTAAAAGACAAACCATACACAAAAACCAACATAGTGCTTGCCTTAGTTGCAGAGAGAGGCGCAATCTGCTTGCACAAGGACAAGAGGGATTTCCAGGGGCAACAGGTCCTCAACGCAATCAGGGAGAGGCCAGAGTTCAAGGTGGACAGGGACAAGGCATTAATCAGTTTGTATAATTACTTGAGCAGATTGAAGAACCAGAGATACGTTAAAAAAATCAAGGTCCTGAAAGCAGACGGAGAATACAACAAAAAAACAGGAGCCTACGGCATCACAAAAAAGGGCTATCAAGAAGCTAATTGGCTAAAGAACCAGAGAAAACTTCCCCCTGATTTGTTGGATGCTACTTTCGTTGACCCTAGCAGCAGGCGCTTTAGTGACAGGCGAGAAAACATCCTCATTAGGTTCACTCATCAGTAGCGTTATTTTTTGTTCTCTATTTTTATTCTTTTGTTTGTAGCTAGTAACTTATTTAACTAAAATAAAAAAGAGAAGACAAACAAAAGACGGAATGGATTAGTCAGTTTTTACTCCATATTTTTTGGCTATTTTCTTTCCTACTTCTTCTGGATTACCTAGTTCTTCGGACCTATCCAACTTCTGAATTTCAGAACTTTATTTTTTTCTTGGCAACTTAATCCACCTCAGAATACTTTTTGATCATTGCTTCTTTCTCTTTTTCACTAACTTCGTCATCATTCTCTCTAGCACTATATATTATCCAACTTAGGTCATGTTTATTGATTTTTCCGCTCTTAAATTGCTTCACTCCCTGTTTTAGTTTTTCTTCATCATATCCATATTCCTCAAATTTTTTTACACCCATATACAAATCACCCTATATATATCTAAGGGACTCCTTATTAATTTAATTAATCACCACATCTTTTTAATAAATTCTTTATCGCTACCACAGCTAGGAATAAGTAACAGACTAAATATGGAAATGGAAGTATTATGATAAATATTATTTTTTATTTTGTACTTAATCTTCATTTCTCGATCCATCTCTTTTGTCCTCCATCTTTAGCTGTTGACAGTTGAAACAAGTTATTCCCATCACTGTATCGTATATGGCAGTTGAGCCACATTCTGGGCATCTTCCTTTTGGATACTGCATTTTTTCACCTCCAAGTTTAAATATTAGTTTTTATATGTATGTCTAAAAATGTTTAAGAAAAGTTGAAGGTTTTTATTCTTTATGATTTCATAAATTTGTTTTTATTGTTCAAATTGTTGTTCATTTCTGTACCACCTTGCATAACACCTTTGTACCATCTTGCATAACATTCCGGTAACACCTTGCGTAACACCTTGGATTTGTCCACTAATACCATAGGGTTCCACCCTCTGTGTTATGCTCTATGTTTTACTCGGGCCGATGTCGAGTTAGGCTCTATGTTATGCTCTATGATTAAACTGTCCTCACCATACATATGTGGGCTATATTGAGGATTCATCACCCCACACCTCTCTGTAGTTTTATCACTCAAATCATTACTCAAATCACACTCATTTATGTAATTTGCCGAAAACCCCGCCGATAACACGCCCATAACTTGCCTATGACACGCCCATAACCCGCCGAAAAACACGCCGATTTGACTACAAATACTAAGGTTTGTGTGGCCAGTTTTTGGGCCATAAATCCTTCAAAATGTGGGCCACAAATTTTCCACAGCTTGGGCCACAAATTTCCAAGATGTGGGCCACAAGATTCCAGGGTGTGGGCCACAGGTTTTCCACAAAATTTCCAGAGCTTGGGCCACAAAATTTCCCACAAATTGTTCACTCTAGTATAGTTCTATGCTTAGTGGGATAATTAGTTGGATAAGTCCGATAATTAGTGGGATAATTGTACAATAATTAGTGGGATAATTGTACAATAATTAGTGGGATAATTAGTTGGATAACTGGTGATATGTTGGCATAGAGCCCTTGTTATGTTACCAGTTCTTTTTACTCCATATACTACATCATGGACTACATGTGTTCCTTCATATGTTCACATATATGTGATTTGTTAGAGATGTTACTTGTATATATCCCATATGTTCCCACCTATGTAGATTCCATATAACACTTCTTGCTTCGCTCATACATCACTTGCTAGGGACTTCTACCCCCTCCCCCGTCTTCACCTAATCTCTTCCTAACCTCTTTTTTGATGTCACTTGGCAATTCCTTCATTATGGTGTCCCTCATTTCGTCAAACTTCTTAGCCTTCTTACTCATCTCTCTTACATCACCAAATGACTTATCTCCTTCTCTATACCCGGAGAATTGCTCCATCAAACCAAAGGACTCGCTCAAGTATTCTACTATCTACTCAAGAAACCACACATGAGTTGCTCAAATACCTACTCAAACACTCGCTCAAGTAAAGCATATCTAGGGCTCAAAACCATGCTCAAAACCACGCTCAAACACCCAACTCCCCGCCCCCATTGTCCGGGGAAACTACAGGGGCATTAGGGGGGATATGTTTGTTCCAATATTAGACTTGAGCGTGCACTTGAGTGTGTATTTGAGCGTTATTTGAGTGAGTACTTGAGCATTATTTGAGTGCCGGGGAACAAAAAATATGTTAGTGGAGAAAAAAACCTAGGATGAAGCGAAGTGAGGTGCAAGAGAACAAGATGAAGCAAATACCGAGCCATAAGAAGAAGCATGTAGCAAAGCTATACATAAAGGGCCACACCTACAAAGAGATAACAGACGAAGTAGGCATATCTGAGGGCTCCGTCAGAAACATCATCAAACAACTTATGAGAGGGAAGTTAGGTCTCGATATACAAGAAGAAGCTGAATCATTGAGAGAAGTTGGAAAAAAGCTAAAGAAGACCCCACTATCACTGGAGCAAGCAACGGTGTCCTTCAAACTACTGGAGCAGATGCAGAGACTGGATGTGGATCCCGATGAGCTAGATAAATTAGTAGAAGTATATGAGAAGATAGAGGACCCCGAGTTCGTTGAGTCCTCCAAAAAACTACTAAAACTGGATAGAGAGCACGGGAGCTACCAAGAAGCCACTGAGAAATACGAGGAGAAAGCTAAGGAACTAGAAGACACCAAGAATCAACTGGACAAGAGAAGAAAAGAGCGAGAGCAAATCGAATCCACATTCAATGAACAGGGCCTGAGTTGGGAAGAAGCAAATGCCCTAGTCGGAGAAATACCTAGCCTCCAGAACGAAAGAGATGAGCTAGAGAGTGGGGTAGAGGATCTGGGGAAACAGAAACAGAAACAGAAACAAATAAATTGAAGGGGCCTAAGAGACTATTAAATGAGTCAGAAACCCGTTTTGTCTTCCATCACTTCTTCGCCTGACCTGATTTTAACTCCACAATTAATTGAAGTGTTTATTCCGGTTTTTACTTCATCCCCCAAAACAACACCAAGTTTTCGCCTTTCAGTGTCAACTTGCTTTCCTTTAATATTCATCTTAATGGTTTCTTCGTCGTGTCTTAAGTTTGCTACTTTTGTTCCGGCGCCAAGATTACATTTCTCACCAACTACACTATCTCCTAGATAAGATAGATGGCTAATATTTGTTTCCTTATGAACTATCGAATTCTTTATTTCAACAGCATTACCCACTTTATTTTTACCGATCAAAACAGTATTTTTTCTCAAGTAACAAGTTGGTCCAACCTCTGAATCTTTGCCATATAATAGGATCCTTTTATGTAAGTACAATGGTTCTTTAAAGTATAGGAATGGGGATGAGAGTTAAATAGAGTAGCTCTCCAATTTATTTAATGGAGGAAAAGGGTTAGTTTGTTGCAGAAGTATCTTGGGATGAATAGGCCAATGAGGCTAGAAAAAAAAGGCTTAAACCCTCTTTTTTGTTTTATTCTTAGCTAAAGAACATTTCTAAGAAACTCAAACCACTACCGACTGTCTTTAAGACCTCAAATAGAAAACCAATTTAATTTTCTATTAATAAATTTGAAATAAATTTATGGCCTTTTTTAGTAAAGTGATCCACGGTGTTAAAGTATAATTCTTCTACGTCTTCTCGGGTTTCGATTTCCTTAAATAATGTTATTAAATCTATGTTGTGATTTTCGGAGAACTTTTTTATTATTTTCTCTGGTTTTTTCCATTTTAAGTTATAGCTTTTTAATTCATTTTTATTCCTTATCCTCGAAAAATCCCTATAACTATATAGGTCTTCTTTCCATATTTTAAGCGCTTGCCAGGGTGATGGCATAGAAATTATTTTAAAATGAGTGTCTTTTTTCTCTAAGAAGTTTTTAATTTGTAATATTTTTTCTTTAGTTATTTTCCATCCGAATTTAATCTGTTTGTCATATTTCTTTTTATAAACAGAGAATTGTTCTAGGGGATTAAATGTCCCTAGTTTTTTCATTAGGTTTCGAAACCCTTTTATTTTGATAAGTCCTTCATGAATAAATTTAGTGCCTGTTGGTGATTTAGGAAACAATCCTTTTAGCCCTAACCTGTTTTTTAATATGTTGTGTCTTATTGCATTTTCCCAGACATCATTTTGAAGGTAAATAACTAATATCACTTTTTGGGGGTTATAGTGATCAAAGAAATTTTTGAGGGCATAATATTCTTCTATTGTACTCCATCCTCCCGCGGCCATTATGGAAGTTTTCTGGTTTGTTTCCGAGGAATATAAGGCTGGGTAAGTTTTATCATAATTTATTCTGATTGAAGCAGTAAAAGAATCCCCTAAAAATAATGTTCCATTTTTGTTAATTGGTCCTCTAAAACCTAGTTTGTTGGTTTTTATTATTGAATTCCATTCTTTTCCAATTAAATTATATTTCGAATTAGGGTTTAGTGTCCATTTGTGGTCTTGATTTACTTCTTTTCTTATTTCTGGATAATATTTTCCATAGATTTTTTTCATATTTTATCTCCTTAATTCTAGCCAAGGGATTTCACGCAAAACATCTAGGTTTGATTCTTTAGGGTGATTCCAGATTCCTTTTTCACCGAAGGCTTCACCATGATCGGAAGTAATTATAATTTTTTTATCGTTTTCTACTTCTTTAATTAGATTTGAAACTGTTTTTAAAACTTTTTTTAGATTTTGTTTGTAGTAATACAAGATATCCCCTTTTCTGTAGGCTAATTCATCAGATTTGTTTGGCTCTAAATTTAGTTTTTTTCTTATCCACCAAATTTGTTTTTTTGATAGAGTTGAGTCAACTATTTTTCCTAATTGATCACGAAATGAACCGAGAAAACTATTATTCTCTATAGATTTTACTTCATTCTTTAATTTTTTAATAGAAACCATTTTTTGATGCTTTGGGGAATTTAGATAGGGTTTGTGGGGTTGCATATAATGCAATATGGTTTTGTTTTTTGGTTTTTGAGCGAAGTATTCGTTGTTTATGGTTCTTGGATGGATTGTGCCTAATTCATTGTTCCAATGTTTATCCCATGTGTCAACTATTTGAGTAAAGTGTTGTTTTGCATTCCAATTGTAGATACATTGGCTTATGTCAAAAGATTTTATGTTAATTCCTTTTGAATTTATATAGGGGTTTGCTGAGATATATGTGATGTCATGTTTTTGTTGAAAGATTTTATATAACCATTCGGGTGTACAACTAGCTGGACTCACTCTTTTTTCTAGTTCTCCACTTAAGTAATCGCTATAGACCTTTTTGAATACGTCGTATCTACAAGCGTCTAAGATTAAGCATATGTCCCATTCTTCCTTTAGTAGGTTCTGTTTTTTTGGAGTTATAGATTTAAACCTCCTACTTTAGTTATAAATTTTTTAAATATTTTAAAACACTTCTTATACAGTCATCCATATTTAAATATTTGAATTCTGAAAATCGGCCTACTAGGTCTATTCCTAATTCTTCAAAATAGTTTTTAGCTAATTTTCTGTTTATTGCATATTTTTTTGTGGGTATTATGTAAGCATATTTATTTCTTTTTAAGATTTCAACTTCGGTTTTCTTATTGTTTATTATTCCTAATCTTATTAAGTCGTCTTTGACTTTATTTATGATTTTATTATCTTTTTTAGACCATATTTCATCGTTATAGTTGCACGTTATTTCTGCTAGAATTGAAGCTTTATTTTTAGGAGAGTTCTTCGGGCTATAATTGCTAGGGAAACTAACTCTATGAGATAAAACATCCTCCTGAGGCAAATAAAGCCATGATAAGTCTCCTTTACTTAAGTTTTCTTTATCTAAACCGATCATTACGGTAATAAGTGAATTAAACTTTAAATCATTTAAAGCGTTTTTAATTTTATTTGGAACCTTATCAAATGAATCTAAAAGATCGTGAATTGGAATTGTTGATATAAGTTTTTTAAACTCTTTTGTATTATTTTGACTATAAACTCTCCATGTTGGGGGATCTTGTTGAATTTTTTCAACTTTGAAATTGGTATTTATTGGATTTGTAATTTTTTTTCTAAGTGATTTAATAATTGACTGTATTCCTCCCTCTTTGGGGTAATAAAAATTAAGTTGATGAGTATAGCCTTCGATATCCATACCGATTGATGATTTTATTATTTCTTCTAAAGTTGGGTTTGGGATCCTTTTAACCCACTCTAATCCCATCTTTTTTGGAGGATGGTTCCATATCTTTTTATTGTAAGGTAAGAGATATTTTTTTGATATACCTTCCCCAAATTTGTTTATAAAGAAATCTTGCAAATTGTTTATTTCTTCCTTGTCTTCTCTATTCTGGATTTTCTTGTTAATATATGAATACAAACATTCAAAGTTATCTTTTTTGGGTAAGTTTGATAATCCATATTCAAAAGGGTATTTCACAAACTTATTTTTAAACAGAATTTTGGTATTTCTTCTATTTTTTACTCTGTTTCCTTCGATTTGTTTTAATAAAAATGAAAGAGTTTCTTCATCTCTTGAAAAAAGAACATGGGAACCACCATAGTCAAAGGTGAATCCATTTTTTTCAATTGATCTCATTAACCCACCACATTCCTCATTTTTTTCTAAAATTTCTGTACCATGTCCTCTTTTTTCTAAAAGATGTGCTAGTGTTAAGCCAGTTAATCCCCCCCCGAGTATTCCGATTTCTTTAATTTTTTGTATCCTCCGATTTGAGTTAATAATTTTTATTTAATCTTTTATGGGAAGTTTTTTTGTTTTAAACGAAAAATTTTAGATTATCTATGATTGAAAGATATCCAATTGTTTCTATTGTAATAACTACTTGGGATAATAAAGAGATTTTGGAAAATTGTCTTGATTCAGTGAAAAATTACACAAATTATCCAAGATATGAGGTAATAGTAGTTGATAATAACTCTAATGATGGAACCAGAGAGATGGTTGAAGAAAAATATCCTGAGGTTGAGTTTTTTTCGAGTGATGAAAAAATCTCTGTCCAAAAGGCGATTAATATTGGTATTAAAAAATCTAAGGGAGTTTTCTTACTTCATTTGGATGATGATATAGAGGCGATTCATGAGGACTGGTTAAATAATATGGTTGAGATAGCTCTGAAAAAGGAGAATGTAGGTCTTGTGGGTTGTAAATTACTATATCCAAATGGCGAACTCCAGCATGGTGCCGGGAAGGTAACTATTATGGGCCCAAAGCATTATCAAAACGATAAGTATCTAAAGGAGTATCCTTTAGATCAGTCAGATTATGAATATGTAACTGGAGCTTGTATCCTAATTCCTAAGAAAGTTATAGAAGATATTGGATACTTTGATGAAGGATTTAAACCCCATGGTTTCGATGATACCGACTATTGTATGAGACTACATAAAAAAGGTTATAAAGTTATTTATACACCAAATTCGAAAATGATACATTATGAGGGGGTTTCTGGAGACCAAAAAAAATACACACTCTTTGAGTTTTATAAATTTAAAAAAAACCAAATTAGGTTCGGATTATTAAATTTTAGAATTAAAGATTTATTGAAGTTTATATTATTAGAATTTTATTGGCTAGGTAGATGTTTTTTTGAGAAAAAAAATAAAAATTCTAGCTTATCAATACTAAACTTAAAGATCAGAGAGAGAGATAAAATTAAAAGATTGAAATTCTATTCCAGAGCAGTCTTTGAAAATATGAGTGATTTAATAGAAATAGCAAAAAAGAGAATAAAAAGATAAACGAAAAATTTCATTAAAAAATTGAAGAAGATTGGGTGGAGAATAAAATATTGCAAACAAAAATTCCAAATACTCAAGTAGCAAAAACCATCCTTGAATTCTGTAGAGATAAAAAGGTGGTTAACTTAGGATGTGGTGAAGATCAATATAGAGAACTATTTGAGGATATAACAAGTGATTATTTAACTCTTGATGTCAACAAGAGCTATCAACCCAATGTTTGGACCGATCTAAACGAGGGAATTCCAAGAGAAGTAAAAGAATTTGAACCACATGTCTTGTTTGCTAAAGAGACATTAGGTCACTTGGAAAATCCAGAGTATAGGATTAGTGAGTGGAAAGAAACGGCTCCTATGGTTATAGTAATCACTCCTACTCCTTGGTCTGAACATGACAATAAAAAACATAGTTTTGAAAAAAAATGGTTTACGGAGAATGATTTTGTTGTAAAGGGATATGACCCCCAAAAGCCACCCTTTGAAATTAGAAATTGCTTGGGATGGTATGGGATAGCTCTGAAGAACTTCACTCAAGCAAATTATTTTCTGGCAGTATATAGAGAAAATAGGCTATATTCTAGTACCCGAGAAAAAATATTCAAGAAGCTAATAGATCTTCCACTATCCCAGATTTCTAAGATACATAAAAAACAACAAGATGAATTAAAGAAATTGGTTAAAGAAGATAAATATACTCTAATAATATTAGATGCCTGTAGATTCGATTACTTTAAAAAACTATATAAGAATTACATAGATGGTGAATTAAAAAAAGTAACTTCTCCAGCTTCTTGTACAAAAAATTGGCTAAAAGAAGTTGTAATAAAAAAAGAGATGTTTACTGATGCCCACTTGTACACGGCCACACCCGTAGTGAATTCATCCAACTGGTATTTCGGCCTCAATGGAAGAAATAAGTTTGAAAAAATACATGACGTATGGAAAAAAGGTACAAAAGAGGTATATGAGCATCTTATTTATCCAAGCGATGTAAGGAGATACATAGAAAAGGAAATAAGGGAAGAAAATTTTCCAGATAAAAGCGTTATCTGGTTCATACAACCTCATACACCATTTTTAGGTGATACAAGATTAATAGACATAGAATCTCAAGAGGATTTAAAAGATTTCCCCCGAAATAGATACAACCCCCAAGTACTTGCAAGAAAAGTAAAAAAGGGGAAACTCTCAAGGAAAAAATACAAGGAAAGCTACGAAGAAAACCTAAAGTCAGTTCTGAGAGAAGTTAAAAATTTGGTAACTAGGATCGATGAAAAAACTGTCCTAACATCTGACCATGGGGAACTATTAGGTGAGTTTGGTGGATACCTACATCCCCATTGGTTAAATTATCCTTGGCTAAGAACAGTTCCTTGGCTAAAAGTGAAATAAAAAAATTATTACTTTAAACTTTTAATTATTTAGTAACCTAAAAAGGAAATTTGAGGATAGCTTTTTCTAAAGTTTTCGTGGCTTGCTTTAAAGCATAACCCAAATCTATCCTGGCATTCTTTTTTCCTTCACCAGAAGGGAGCACTAAGTTCTTTCTCTTAGCTCTTAACTTAACAGTGCTATTATAGGATACAAAAACCCAGAGATTATGTTTTTAGTAACCTGTCTTCCAGCTTTTCTCTTAAAAAAGAGGAGTCCTTTAGTAATACTTTTAACATTCATCTATATCAGAACTCACTTCATTTTTCCTGTTAATTCTTCAAACTTCAATCTCTTATCCTCAAGAAAACTTAAAAACAGAGATTATAGTGTTGGACATAACTTTTATATGGTTTGTTGTTCTATTCTAGGGTATGCCTGGGGAGTATATCAAGGATGTTGAGAGATGGATAAGCAAAAAGGAACTCGTCGACCTAATAAAGGAGAAAAAGATAGAGGCAAAACTTCTTGAACGACTCTACTTCATAAAATTCTTGTATGAGGGAGACAATGTGCCAGAAGCCTCAGACAAAGTAGAAATATCGAATCAGACCGGATACAGATGGAGAAAAAAATGGAACAAGAAAGGAATAGAGGGACTAGAACCCGAATACGACGGAGGCCCCAAACCAAAACTAAAACTAAAGAAAAAAGAAAAGGAAGAACTAAAAGAAAAATTAAAGGAGAGAGACAACTGGACAACCAGGGAGATAAAAAATCTAATAAAGGAGAGATTCGATGTGGAATACTCGTCAAGACACACAAGAAGAATTCTAGAGGAGATGGGAATGAAAAACGGAAAACCATATCAGCAAGACCACAGAAGACCAGAAAACGCAGAACAACAACTAAAAAAAACTGAGAAAAAACAAAAAGAAAACTGAAGAACAAAACAAAGAGGAAACCATAATTGGATTCCTAGATGAATCCTCACCCCAAACAACGGCAAACACCCAACGATTATGGTCCTTCCATAAGCCAAAGGTAAAGAAGAACACAACAAAGAAGAGAGCAAACACATTCGGCTTCTACGCCCCAAACGGAGAAAGCATGGTCGACTTCAAAGAGAAATCAACAAAGGAAAGCGTCTGCAAGTTTCTAAGACAGATAAGAAAAGCAAACCCAAATAGAAAAATACTAACAATCCTCGATAACTTCAGCTCACACCATGCAAAAAAGACTAGAAGCGTAGCAAAAGAACTCAATATCACCTTAATGTTTCTGCCACCCTACCCACCCGACCTCAACCCAATAGAATACATATGGAAAAGCATAAAGAGAAAACTCTCTCCCCAACTCATAAACACAGAAGAAGAGCTAAAAACAAAAGTCGAGAAACACTTCAACAAATTCAGCAAAGACATAAGCTACGCCAAAAAATGGCTAAAAACCTTCTATCCAAAACCAAACAAAAGTTATGTCTAACACTATACTTAATACTCCTGAAATTAGTTCTTAATTAAACTTGTGCATTGTTGTCATAGCAAATTTGACAAATTAGTTCACTGTCCTTAATATCATCCCCACTAACTATCTGTCTTGCTTGTTGATATTTTTCATTATTCCATATCTCTTTTAGTGGCTTATCTTTTACATTTCCAAAATCAAATTTTTCAAACCATGCACTACAACAAGGACTTACACTTCCATTTGGATTGATGGTACATTTCTCCCAAAGCCACCCACAGTCGTCTTCAAGTTTATGTTTCTCTTTTTTTCCCTCTTTTTTATAGTTATACCTAGAAAATTCTTCTTTTTTTGGTAACCATTCTTTAGCATCTTTAAATTGTTCATTTTCATCCATAAATAACTCCTTCTCCATATTACATCGGAGTGGGCTTATCTCAAACCTATCAATACCTATTTTATCAGCAATTTCTTCTGCTTTTTTTATTTCATCTTCATTATATTTGTTAACGAGAAATCTCCATTGAACAAAAGGGTAAACTTTTCCAGCATTGTTTCTTTTTTTAATAACTTTCTTCATATTTTTAATGACAGTAGTAAAATTACTACCTTCATGATATTTTTCAACCGTTTTTTGACTCGCACCAAAAAGCGAAATCATTAATACATCAGGAGGGTTTTCAATTAATTTTTTACAAATTCCTTCATTGAAGTGATTCAAATTAGTACTTAATTTAACAAATATCCCATAATCCCGGGCTAATTCTATCATATCGAATATTTTAGGATTAAGTAATGGTTCCCCCCAGTTATGAAAATCAATATGACTTACGTAAGGACCAATCTCTGAAATCAACTTTTTATATAAGGAAAAACTCATTGTGCTTTTGGTTCTCCCCTCCTTATTCTTACCTGTAGGACAGAGCTTACAATTAATATTGCATTTATTTATGGGATCAATTGTTATCTCTCTTGGATACCCCAACACTTTAGTAGGTTTTAATTTTCTTTGAATTCTTGTCAATACTGTATTAATAGCTCTCCTAGGAGGCCATAACAGAGAAAGCTTATATTGGAGGTGAAGACGTATTTTCTTAAAAATTGAATTTTTACTTTTAATCATCTCCTTTGAACCTCTTTTATTAAATTAGCTTTAAATCATAATAGGGCTTAGTGCAAATTGATACTGTTTAGTTAAGTGCTCGTCCTATCAAATGTTTTCCATTTTAGGCTCTTGATACTTCCTTATGCGGTTATGGTAGGGACAAAACTCTAACTATCTGTTGGTGCTGAACCTTTATGTAACAGTCGTTTTTCAGAGATTTTGTCTACTTGTAGAAGAACAGGAAATATAATAAAATTCAACACAAATGGGATGTTATTCGACGAAGAAATTATGGAAAAAGCCATAGAGGAAAAGGGGTATTCTATAGCTTTTTCAATGGATGGAGCAACTCCATTAACAAACAATTCTATTAGAAAAGGCTCAAAGATGAACTATGTTCTAGATACTATAAATAAAATACAAAATAAAAAAGAAACAAAAAATAGCCAACTACTCAAACTCGAGGTTGTTTTTGTTGGAATGAGTCGAAACATCGAAGAGTTACTCTAACTAATAGATTTATTATCTGACTACAACGTTGGCACCTTAAAAGTTAATGGGCTGGAATCATTCTCCCTGAGATGCAGGAACAACTTCTTTATAAGCACCAATTAGGGAAAGAATATGGAAAGCGGATTAGAGTTAACTTATTTTACCACAATAAGCTACGAACTGCGCCTGCTCTGGTAAGCCTCCCCCCAACTTATTAGTCGCTTATAAATAAACTCGAACATTTTTTTGTGAAAAAGATGAAAAGGTGGTATCGGAAGGTAAATCCCAACGATGTCGATCATTTTAAGATCCCCAAATATGCTTTTTACCTCTGAAGGCTGATATTCTCTTTTATGGTTTCCTACAACCTTTTCTCTGCCTAGTATTCTGTTCAGAAGATTGTCTGGGTTTGGTGTTGTAATGATAACCTTGCCTTTATCTCTCAAAACCCTTTTCACTTCTGAAACAAATTTTCCGATTGAGTTCTCATTGATATGTTCTATTACTTCAAAAAGTGTGACCACATCAAATGTGTCATCCTTAAGTGGTAAATCGGCAGCCGATCCTAACATAAAACTACAATTTTCTTTGCAAACTAGATTTTCTGCATACCTTATCCCGCTCTCTGATTTGTCTACCCCCACCACTCTTTTACATATATCGGCTATTTTATCCGTTAAAAACCCATCTCCGCAACCTAAATCCAAAACGGAGTCATCGGAGTCAATGTGTTTTCCTCCAAAATTCACCCTTGCAAATTCTATAGCAAGATCTTTTCCTTTCACATTCCCTTTGTATGGAGTTTTATAATCAATCATTTCTTTATATGGAGTTTTATAATCAGTCATTATATATCACAAAGTATGCTTTATTGAATAAATAATGTTTTTATTCTTTAAGCCCAACTGAGAACAAAATCCGAGAGGATTTATTCTAAAGCTAGTGAAAGAGCCCAGAGCTTGGACCTAGATTTAAATCTGCCAGCTTTGAAGCCAACTAACCCAAAGTGTGAAGTAGGAACCCTTGTAGTTGATTCAGGGGGGAATGTTTTCCCCTGCACAGTTCTACAATTTGAAAGAGACATTTATTTACAGATTAATGATGGAAAGATAGTTGAAGAAAAGGCAACTCATAAAAGAACCCCTCTCGGTAATATAAGAAAAAATGATATTTAAGGAAATATATAAAAATTTCCTTGGATTTAAAAAGAAGTTGAATAAGGATAGTTTTCCTGAAGTTTGCGATACTTGTCTCATGAAGCATAACTTAATCTGCCCCTGAATTAAAAGAGTTTATATCAATGCAATTAAAATTATACATACGATAGAATGAAGAAGGAAGAAACTGTTAATATACCTATTAAAAAGAAGTTGTATGAGAAAACAGAGAAATTGATTTCAAATACAAAATTTAATTCAGTGGAGGAATACCTGAATTTTGCTCTTGAAGAAGTATTTTTAGAAAGAAAAGAACTTGAAGAGGAGACTAAAAATTCAAGCTCCAAAGATGAAGAAAAGATAAAAAATCGCTTGAAAGAGCTTGGATATGAGTGAGGTTGGCGAAAGAGTATTTTTTTGAAAAAAATTAATGCTAGTTATCTTGTACCTATGTCGAGGACAGTATAAAGAAAAATTTTTACCCCTCCCTCTAGCTACTTTAGAAATGGTTGTGGTTTGATGGAAAGACAGAAAAAGCTTATCGAGAAAAAAGAATGGGATTATCTATTAATATTAGATGCCTGTAGATACGATTATTTAAAGGATTTAAATAGAAAAGAGAAATTCGGAAAACTTCATAAAGTGAAGCCAAATAGTAATGATACTCCTACATGGTTGAAAAAAACATTTGATAGAAAACATGATGACATAATCTATGTCTCGGCGAATCCTTTTATTAACTCTAAAAGCGTGGAAACTGTTAAGGGATTTGACGCATCAAACATATTTTTTGACGTTATCGATGTGTGGGAAAAGGGATGGAAAGAAGATGATAAAACTGTTCCTCCTCAAGAGATGAGAAAGGAAATTATAAAAGCTAATGAAAAGTATAAGAATAAAAAGATTATAGGTCATTTTATGCAACCCCACACTCCTTACCTTTCCTTAGGCCCCGTGGATGGAGGAATTTCGAGATCTAAGAAAGCCACTTTAAAGAAACAAAAAATAAATGTTCTAAATAATATAAAAAGCTCTATGGCTCAAGCTTTAAAACTGAGGAAGCTTTATAGTAAGCTTATACATATTCTGGGCATAAACAAAAATCAGGTAGGAAAAGTGGCAGAAAGATATGGTGTTGATGGTCTGAGAAAAGCTTATAAGGAAAATCTTGAGATTGCCCTAAAGGAAATTAAAATAATGCTTAAATATCTAAATGGGGATATAGTAATCTCTTCAGATCATGGTGAATGGCTGGGTGAAAATAATAAGTTTGGCCATGCTCGAATGAAACTTCCATGGTTGGAAGTGAAAAAATGAACAAAGAAGCGGTACCAAGACAAGAAAAATTGATTAAAGAAAGAGATTGGGACATATTAATCATATTAGATGCCTGTAGATATGATGTCTTTCTCTCTATTTATGAGGAATTTCTAAAAGGTGACCTTACAAGGGTTAAATCGCCCGCAGCTGCAACTGAACCTTGGTTAAATTCAGTTTTTGAGAATAATTATTCAGATACAATTTATGTTTCCGGCAACCCCCATGTTTCTCAAATCGGTAAAAAAAACTTTAGAAAGATTTTTTTTAAAGTTGAGGATGTTTGGGATTATGGTTGGGAGAAGATTAATGGAATCCCAACTGTTCCACCACAAAATATCTCTCAAAAACTAATTGAAAATTTAGTTAAGTTTCCAGAAAAAAAGATAATAGCTCACTATATGCAGCCTCACGCACCCTATGTTGGAAACGAAAAATTGGCACTAGGCGGCTCTCAACAATGGTTGAGGAAAAGGGCAAAGGAGGAAGGGATTTTAGGTATACTTAATTCAAAAATACCAAAAAAAGCAAAAAATATCATTGGGTCTTCACTTCTTGGAAAAGCAATAGATAGAATTGGGATAAAGATGAGTAAGAATGAATGGAATAAGGATCCCATAGGAATGAAAGATGCAATAGATAGATATGGCTTAAATAAGGTTAAAAGAGCTTATCAAGAAAACTTAAAACTGGTTTTAAATGATGTCAAATCTAACCTTGAAAAGGTTTTGAGGTTTAAGGAAAAAGTAGTTATATCTTCTGATCATGGTGATTTGTTTGGTGAAAAGGGTTTGTATGGCCATCCTAAAGATAGTGGTTACAATCAACACCCTGAGCTTTATCATGTTCCATGGCTCGAGGTAGAAAATGATGAATTCAGATGAGTTAAAGAAACAACAGCCATTAATCCATGAAGAATCTTGGAACTATCTTATAATTTTAGACGCATGTAGGTATGATTATTTTTCGGCCATCCATGATTCTTTTTTAGAAGGTGACCTCATTAAGGTCGAATCTCCAGCAACTGGAACCCCTAACTGGCTAGAAAAGACGTTTAGTAGTAAATTTTTGGAGGATGTGGTTTACTTATCAGCAAATCCATATGTTAACTCGGTAGATATTGAAGTTGCGGATGGATTTAATGCTAAAAACCATTTTGGGGAGATTATAGACTTATGGGATAGATGTTGGAAAGAAGATTTGAAAACAGTGCCTCCCGACGAAGTGGTTGAGGGATCTCTTTCTCATATAGAAAATCAACAAAATAAAAAGTATATAATTCATTTTATGCAACCTCATGCACCTTATTTGAAACTAAAAACGGTAGGAGAGGGTATAAGCGGAATTACGAGAAGAGCAAAAGGAAACACTTCATTAATGATAAGAGAATATATTGGTAAGTTAGTTGAAAGTGCCTTTCCCTCCCCAACTATTGATAAAATTCGAAAGAAACTTAATTTAAAAAAACCAGGACCTGAAAAACTAGTCGCAGAGAAATTTGGAAAAGATACATTAAGAGAAGCTTATAAAGAAAACCTAGAATCAGTTTTAAAGGAAACTAAAACACTGATTAGAAACTTAAATGGAAAAATTATAATAACTTCAGATCATGGGGAATTGCTCGGAGAAAAAGATTTGTATGGTCATTGTGGCTCAAATAAAAATCCTATATTAAGAGAAGTTCCCTGGCTCGAAATTGTTAAATAAAGAATAGTCAAATTTGGATTTAATCTTCCGCTATCAAATTAAATTCTTAGAAACCCTTATTACTATATTCTTTATTCTCTCACTCAAAAAAAACAAGCAACTAAAATAAATAATGCCTCCACTACCTACTAAGATAAGGATTTCAAACACATTTAATGGAAACAATAGAGAATTGAAAACATAAACAAAAAAACCCATTAAGGCTACAGAAAAGAATTCGAACCCTATTTCTTTTCTTGGGAAATTCACAGTAATTAATTCTTGCGCATAATTAAACGACATTCCAGAAGCTATAATCAATGAAACCAAAGAAGCGAAGGAAGCCCCTATCCAGCCAAAAACGTAGATTAAAAAGATGTTTAATGTGATATTTAGAGATATAAGCACACTATTTACTTTAAACATTAAATCAGGCCTATCTAACCCATTTATGACATTCGAAAAAACTACTTCATAGCTTTGAAAAAACTTGGAACTTACTAAAACAACCAATACAATATATCCGATGCTGAATTCTTTTCCATAAATATTTAGTATAGAGGTTCCTAGTATTACTGCTCCAATAATTCCAGGAATAACAATTATTCCTGAAAAAATCAAAGCTTCCTCAAGAATATCTTCTAGTTTGGAAATCTTACCTCGACTTGCAAGAGAACTAAAATTTGGAAACAATGACATCCCGATAGCATCTCCAACAAATAAAAATATGCCAGCCAAGCTCCAACAAACCTCATAGTAACCCACAAATTTTGGCAAAACAAAGAAACCAAGGACAAGGGAGTCCATCCACCCAACAATTGGCCCTCTCAAGCTCCCAATCCAGCTGTATTTTGAGAAAGAAAATATGCTTTTAAAATGCCTAAGCTGTGGTTTCTTAAAATTAATGGAGAGAATGAAAAATCCAACAATCACTGAAAGTAAGAGTCCAATAAAAAGGCCAGAGACTAGTGCCATCACTCCAAATCCGAGAAAGAGTAGAATCGCCCATGTTAAAACTCTCCCCCCATTTTGAATAACTCCAAGAAAGGAGGATCTTGCAACTTTTTTCTCTCCAATCAAACCTGATCTAAGTGAGGTTCTAACTACCTCTAAAAACAAAACCAGTAAAAGAAAGGGAAAAACATCTTCATTACCTATATAATCCACTATTTTTCCCTTGAAAAGTATAAGAATAATAGCGACTAAGCTGAACAGAATAATTTTCGAGATCAGAGTTGCAGTTAAGAAATTCCCTCTTTCTTTTTCCTCACTAACCCTTTTTCCACCAGCACCACTAACACCCAAATCTGTAAATAAGCTTGTGAGGTGGAAAACTGCATAAAATAGAAAATAAATCCCAAGGGCAGTAGCTCCAGCTATTCTAGCTGCTATAAGAGTACCTATAAAACCAACGGCTGCTATCCCTATTTTAGATATAAATACACCTATTGAAGACTTTGCTATATCCATCTACATTCCCTTTATATATGAATAGTTATATATGAATAGAGAATTTATTTTTTCTTGGTTGCAACTCTTTTGTAAAGTTTTTTATGTTTTTTTGCTGCTGATTTCCAGCTTGTTGCAAATTCCCAGCTTTTAAATCCCAATTTCTTCCTTAAATCCTTATTTGAAAGGAGCTTGCAAATAGCATCATTAAGTGAATCACTATCTTTGGGAGGTACTTCGAGAGCAACTTTCTCACTTTTTAAGATATTTTCAGTAGTAATAACTGGTTTTCCGTAACCAGCAACTTTGTTTAATGGGCCACATTCATGAATACCTTCTCCCTCACGAGTGTAAGGAAAAACACAAATTTTAGCTTTTTTTATTTTCTCATTTAGTTTTGGTTCTTCGAGGAAACCGGTGAAAGAAATACAATCCTCTAATCTTAGATCTCTTACCTTTTTTTTCAAGTATTTTAAATACGACTCTCCCTGCTCATCTTCAGGGTGGGGGGAACCAACTACCTCCAGATCTACGTTAAATTTTCTTTTAACCTTATTCATAGCTTCAATCAAATATTCCACTCCCTTTCCATTTGACAAAAAGCCGAAGAAAAGAATTTTGTTTCTCTCACCTACATCGTATGGTTCTTTTGCTTTTTCAGTTCCATGAGATATAACTTCTGTTTCCTTAATTCTGTAATCACTTTCCATTATCTTCCTGCTTTCTTCGTTATGAACTATAACAGCTGAGGACTTGGATAATAACCTAGTAGCTAAATTTCGTGCACTTCTTTTTAATAAAGTAGTATCTTCACTATCTTTAGGAAAAACTAAATGCATCGTTACAATGGTTGGATATCCTTGTAGTTCTAGGAGTAATGGAAGAGTTAATGGCTGGACTGAAAATATAGACTTTCCATACAACATGTATTCATATTGTAAATGAACGATATCAGGATCATCACTTCTAACTTTTTTAATAACTTTGATAAGGAATTTAGGAGAACTTTTGCTCCAAAAACGTTGATCAATCAATTTAGTATCTAATCCCAAATCATCAAATCTATCAACAAGCTTAGAAATATAATTAGCCACTCCACATTTGGCAGGAGGATAAGTGGAGATTATATCAATCTTCATTTTCTACCTCGAGCCATGGAACATGATAAAGCTCAGGATATTCTTCGTAGGCTAGTCCAGATTGATGGCCAAAAGGCCATCTAAATAGTTCTCCATGATCAGCAGTTATTACTATATTTTTTCGTTTTGATTCTTGTATCAAGTTCGAAACCTCTTCTAAGACCATCTTTAGGTTTCCTCTATATGCTCTTTTAATTTTAGAGGGAGAAACTAGTTCTTTTCTAAGAGCCTCTGACATTGTAGACGCAACTTGACCTTGTTTTTTTTCTGTCAATTTAAGAAGAAAGTCATCGATTTTGTGTCCTGTTTCGTTTAGTATTTTTCTTATATATGGAGATGAATTCTTTAGGGTTGTTATAAGTTTTCTCACATGATTTATTTGTAAAAATTTAATCAAAGGATTTTTAATTTTTTTCCTCATCGTAGGAGCTACACTTTCTACAGAAAGTTTCACATCTCCAACATAGGGTGCATGGGGCTGGAGGAAGTGGGCGACAAATCTTTTGTTTTTGTGTTTTTTAGAGTTACGTATAATAGCTTTTGAAACCTCAGAAGGCGGGGTGGTTGGAATTCCATCAATATCTTTCCAACCATAATCCCACACCGAATCTACATTAAAGAAGTGATCCTTGCCTTTCCACTCCTGTAAACCATAAGTTTGAGGATTTCCTGAAGTATAAATTGTATTTTCATAATAATCAGGAAACACTTTTTCGAGCCATTCATCCGTTTTTCCTGCAGGCGATTTAACCTTTTCTAACTTACCATCAATCCAGTTGACTTCCTCAAATATGTCATATCTACAGGCATCTAATATGATTAGTAAATCCCACTTGTTGTTGTGAATAAGGTCAGTTTGTTCTTTTATTGTAACTCCTCCAGTGAGTTTTCAATCTTCTTCGTTGAGATAACCAAGTTTTTTCAATCGTTTTTTTGCTTTCTTTTTTTTCTCCTTTTCTTCCTCTTCGTCTTTTTTCTTTTTTTTAATTTTTACTCACCACCTTGTAATTTATTATTTAACCGCCCTATTAAATAACCTAAACTATAAGTTAAATCTGATGCCGGAACTAATAGATAAATAAAATCTCTTTTATTTATGGCGAGGTAAAGGATTGCAGCAATTCTTCCGAGATAGAGTAAAGCAAGAGGCATAACTAGGATAGTTAAAAGAGTTATTGGAATAGAAATAAGAGAAATAAAGAGTAGAAGGAACAGTAAATCTCTTCTAATACTGTATCTGGTTTCGCCAACCCATAAAGCTTGTTTAAATAAATCATAAAAGGAATGTACCTTGTGATAGTAACTTGTTGCGTCAATTTTCTTTACTTCTATTCCTTCCTCTCTTAACTTTCTGTCGAGGTCAAGGTCTTCTCCATATCTTGTAGTCGTAAAACCACCAACCTCCTTAAATAAACTTTTTCTTAAGGCCATTATAAGTTTAGGTTGCTCCTTTCTGAGCATGAAAAGATTTAAACGATGAAAACGGTTGAAAAGCTTTTCAGATAATGTATCTTCAACTGGTTCGTTTTTCCAAGTAATTGCATCAGCTCCATCTCTAAAAGCCTCTCTAACTTTTTCCAAGAAATTTGGGCTTAAATGATCTAAGTCCCCTTCTAGAAAAAGAACTATTTTACCTTCTGATAACTCAACACCTTGGTTTTTAGCGTTTGCAGGACTCTTATTCCCACCTATTTCATCAAATACTTTGCAATTATATTTCTCTGCAATTTCTTTGGTTCTATCATCTGATCCTCCGTCAATAACTAGAATTTCGTGAGGAACCTCGGTCTTTCTTACGCTTTCTAGAATCCCTGCTAGAGTTTCCTCATCATTTAAAGTAGGAATTATGATTGATATCTTGTCGACTTCCATAATTTTCACTTCAAATTGAGATTAAGGTTTTCGTGCATTTTTTACAGAGTTCTAATTTTTTCCTACTGCCTTTAAGATGCAGTTTTCTTAACTTTTTCATCTTTTCAGAGTTCCATAGAGAATCTAAATCTCTCTTATGAATATTACCTATTATATATCTACCATCGTAATCTCGACAACAAGGAACAACACTACCATCATATAAAATTGAAAGACTTTCAAAAGGAAATGGACAAGGAGGAAAGAAGGTTTTAGCCAAAAATTTAGTGAACTTATTACCACTTCTATTTATGAGGTTTTTAATTTTTTTACTGTTTCCTGTCCAGTGACTACATCTCTTTATGTCTACTTCATCAACTATTGGTTTCCATTTTTTTACGAATTTTTCAACATCCTTTTTTGGCCTTTTTTTATATAATAGCAATTCTATCTTAACGGTTTGTCTTCCTGGTTTTCTTTTTATGTATTTTTTAACGTTTTTGACTGTTTTTTGATAACTTATTGGTTCTTGAAATCTCTCAAATTCCTCCTTGGAGAGCCCTGCCCAGGAAAATTTTACAATTGATATATTAGAGTTTAATACTCCCCTTAATCTCTTACCTTCTAAGGAAGAGCCTTTGGTGCTGATTAAGGTATCTATATCTCTTGATGAGGCAATTTTAGAAAATTCATCAATTTTGGGATGTAGTACTGGGTCTCCGAAATGGTGAAGTGAAATAAATTTTGTATTCGTGTTTTCTTTGATTTGGCTAATAGCTCTTTTAAATGTCTTTTCGTTCATGTAGCCTTTTTCTCTTTTCATAAGATTTCTTGGGCACCCTGAACAGTTAAGGCCACAGTGATTTGTAAGCTCTATATTATCGATTTGGGGGGGATAATCTAATTTTTTCCCATTTAGGCGGTATTTTATGTATTTTGAGGAACTTGTCAAAGCCCTTTTAGTTAATTTCGCAAACTTCATTGTATGTCTCGATAGTTTTATCTATCATTTTATTTTTTGAAAATTTTTTTGTGAGATTTTTAATCATTTCTTTTGGAATTTCCTCTTTAAGTTTTTTGAGCGCAATTTCTGCAATTTCTTCTTTAGAACCACCGCTATTGCATAGTGATTTTATTTCTTTTGGTATAAGAGAATCCTCTCTCACTACGACGGGTGTTCCACACTTCAAAGCCTCCAATATTGGTAAACCAAACCCCTCAGCAAAAGTAGGGAACAACATCACCCCAAATGAGTTATATTTTTCTACAATTTCATCCTCGGGAATAAAACCCTCAATAGAAACCTTATCCTCGAGATTTTTCTCTTTTATTAGTTTCTTCAGATAATTTAGATAATCTTTTTTGTCAATTTTTCCACATATTTGGAATTTCAACTCATCATCTCTTTTAGCCATTTCCTCGAAAACCTCGATTGCGTAATGTATGTTTTTTCTATAGGTCACTGGCCCAAGATAACCTACAAGTTTTTCATCACTTTCAACCTCTTCTAACTTCCTAAACTTAGAAGGCACAAATTCGTGTACAACATCGATCTTAGAGGCTTTGAAACCACTATCGATAAGTTCTTTTTCTGTCTGAGATGAAACAGCAATAATTTTATCTGCTCTCTTAGCACCAATCAACCAACTCGAAAAAACAAAATAATTAAAAAGATTAAATAATCGGTTCCTTAAGCCCTTTGGTGGGTTGATGGTGTTTGGCATGTTTTTTGGGATCATGTCATGCATTGTAACAACTTTGGGTGTGTCTTTGATGAATGGGAAAGCAAGAGAAAATCCTGGTTGAACTGCATGGATTAGATCAAAATCTTTGGCGCTTTGTAAAGTTTCTTTTGTCATAGGAATAAAGGAGTGAATTGTCTTGGAGAGCGGCGTCCTAGGATATCCAGTCCAGATGCATTCAACTTCTATTCCTCTATTTTCAAGTCCCTCATAGAGGCTTTTTGCATAGCTGTCTATACCGCCGACATAGCCCGTGCTAACTTTTTCAGGATTAAGGCCGATTATTCCTACCTTCATTTGAGAAACTCTAATTATTTAAGAGGTTTTTCTTAATTAAATATTATTGTGTTCAAATTTTTTAAGAGAATCCGCCTAGTCATGCTAGGCGGACCAGCCATGTTAATGGGTGTTCCAGCTGAACCTGGAAATCCCGTGGATCTCATGAATTTCTGGGATCTCGGTTAGGCCTCGAAAACATATATCAAAATAACCCTTCCCATTTTTGAGTTTCTTCTTTTTCTATGTTCTCCGCTTTCTATGCTTTTTTTCAACTAATGGGTTTTCTTGATTTGAGGACTATCGTTTGCAGCTTCTGCTTCCACTGTAGACAGTTTTAAGAAGCTTTTTATTGGATATAAACTTAAGGGCAAAGAAACATAATTGTCTAAACAACTATGAAAGCTGAATTAGTTGAAGAAATTAATGATGGTAAGCTCACACCAGCTGCTGAGCCTTGAACTGGTGACCTCTTTCGCCAAAAACTTGAAAGAAGATATCTTGCAAAGATTTCACCTTTCTTATTCTCTACTTTTTTTAATTATAAAAGTTAACCCTGAGGCAACAAGGAAATGCCTCACCAGACATAGAATTCATCTCAAAAGTTGTAGGCTTCCTACCTTTACCCAACCTTTCTATTCCAGATGGTGAGCTAGAAAAAACCCTATCTTGATAGTTTTGAAATGACTTCAATATCAAAATAAAAAATTTTTTTGGAAGTGAGATCCCTCTATATAACTTAAATTAATTTAACAATACCTAGTAGAGCTACCTGAAACTATGATCCATGCACATATACGCATGATTTTGTGAACTAGAAAACTTCTTTAACCCAATTAGTTCCGCCTTATCTCATAATTAGATAAATAAGAGAAGCTAGATAAATAGGTTCGTGTTTTTTGATACTTTTAGGATAAAACCCTATGCCTAGAGACACAAAAACCCATAACAGACAACCAGATAATTGGAATAATGAAATGATCTAAGAATAAGTGTTTTATTACTTATCTAGTTTGTCAAAAATCTTTTTTTCCTTAATTAAGTGACTGCTAAGCATAGAATAATCAGCTTGGCTTAGATTATAGTTTTTAATCAACAAACCCCTATCCAGTTTATAATCATATGCCTGGGATCCTGGAGCTGGATCCACATACTTTTCAAAATCCTCTTCCATTATTTGATTCCCAATTCTCTCAATCTTCTCAGCCTTAGATTCATCGTAATAGATTTTATAAATCAATCCTCCCTATCAACATTTATACTAGACTCTATTTCTTTATCAGCTGATGTTATTATCCCATGCTCTTTTACTAAATCTTCATTAAACCTCATTTACAATTCTTAATTTAAAAAGAAGACATAAATTTTTTAGTGATGTTGAATCTTAATGGATAATTATATCGGATTCACTAATAGGAAAAAAACAAAATGACTTATTTAATTTTAGGAATAGATGCGGCAACTTGGGACGTTGTCAAACCTAATCTCGAGGAATTACCGTATTTCAATAAATTAATTGACATTTGTGAAATAAAAAATTTAGAGATTAGTGAAGCTCCATTATCCCCTTTAATTTGGACCGGAATGTTCAGTGGAACCTATTATGAAGAACACAACCACAAAGAATTTGTTGAAGATAATGAGATTGTTTCAAGAGATGATTTGGATTTTAGCTTCATTTGGGACGAATTAGATGAAAAAATGGATGTTCGGGCATTAAATGTTCCTTTTATCGTTCCAACTTATAGTTACAATGTTGATTATGAACCTGTTGGTTTTGGGTTACCAACTGATGAGGAAGAATGGAAGGAGGAATTAGAGAAGATATCTGATAAAACTAAAGAGATACTGAAAGAGGAGCCGGATTTGGTGATTTCTGTTTTTACTTTGCTAGATAGAGTTCAACATTTTCATTGGGGTGAAGATAAAGTTTTAGAGTGGTATAAAAAACTAGATAAGAAGCTTGGTGAGTTATTGTTTGATTCTGGTTTCCTTGAAAAGAAGGAAAATAAACTAATCATTGTTAGTGACCATGGCTTCTGTGGTTTTGATGAGGCAGAGGTCCAAACCTTGCCTAAAGAGGGGTCGGAAAGAGAACTCAAAGGAGACCATTCAAGAGAAGCCATTCTTCTTACTAAAAACATCAATGGAGAAATAGAAAATCCTCAAGACATATATAAGGTTATTAAAAAAGAGATAAATTAGGCCCCTAAATCTTCTGAATCCTTACTTTTATTTATAGTGCCCAGAGGGGTTCTTTTTCTTTAAGCTCTAATTTCAGATTTCATCCAAATCCTGAGATGGATGTACTATGGTTTCCTTTCTATCTTCTGATTGAAGTTGCTTAACCATATCCTTCACCTCTTCGCTCTTATCAATATCTACTACTAGAAGAGCATCCTCAGTATCGATTACGACAAGGTCCTGGGTTCCTATTCCTGCAATGAGTCGGTTCTTTGAATAGAAAAATGAGTTTTCGCTTTCTTTTAAGTGTATGTCGTCTCCAATACTTATATTTCCATTTTCATCTTCTGAAAGTAATTCATATATGGCCTTCCAAGAACCGATGTCTTTCCATTTACCCTTGTATGGGACGGTTGCAATTTTATTTGAGTCTTCCATGACAGCGTAATCGATAGATGTTTTGGGATGGTTTTCATAATTCTTAAGATATTCTTTATAACCTAGGTCCTGGTACAAGGCTTCACAATGTTTTTTTACTTCGCTCAAAAGAATGGATGGTCTTAAGAGAAAAATTCCAGCGTTCCAAAGAGCATCTCTGTTCAATAATTTTTTGGCTTCTTCTTTAGATGGTTTTTCCCTGAAGCTTTCGACTTCATATCCTGTTTCAAGTTCATTCTCTGGCATTATGTATCCATATCCAGTTGCTGGATAGCTTGGTTTCACTCCAAAGGTAATTAAATAATCACTAGAGAGGTTTTCGGCCTTTTTTGCTACTTCGAAAAAATCCTTATCCAGGACATGGTCGCTTGGAAGAACCAAAAAAGGTTCGTCTCCAAAATTTTCTTTGATAAATAATGCTGCAGAAATAATCGCTGGTCCTGTCCCCTTCTTCAATGGCTCCTCTATGATCTGAACCTCATCCAGAGTCTCTGATAACTCTTTTTCTAACTGAGGTGATTGCTTTTGATTTGTAATTACAAGTACCTCATCAGCTTTGTTTTTACATCTTGAAACAGTTCTCTGGATAAGGCTTTTATCTGAACCAATTTCTAGAAACTGCTTAGGATAAAGTTCTCTACTCAAAGGCCAAAGCCTAGTTCCTGTTCCACCAGCAAGTACAACACCAATCATCCTTTTCCCATAACCTCTAATTTAAATTTAGATGGATAAAAATTATTTCCAAGTCCACCATTTACTTCCTCCAATTCCATAGCATAGCTCCTCCTATTCCGATTAATTGTGAAAAAAGATAATAAAGACCAAATTTTTCGGTTAATAAGTACAATAAAAACATATTTATCAGCATACCTCCAGATCTAACCAAATGATCCCTAATCAAAGCCTTTAGGGTTTTTACGGTACCCTTAGTTCTTCTATCACCAAAGGTCCCAAAACTTATTTAAAAAAAATTAGTTAAAAGCCCCATCTCAATCCCTATAGCCCCAGAGAAAACATAAAAAAAGGCCTAATCTTGTTAAAGCATATAAACATCCTAGGTTAACTAACTACCAACAGTTCCAACGAATCCAAATTTTATAAATCTCTTTAACTCACCTGACCTATATGAAAGGGACAAAATATGGTGGATGTAATTAAAAATTTCCTTAAACCCCAATTTACTATCCCCATATTCACGGTTCCTGAATTTATAGCCTATTTCTTTAAATGAGTGGAAATCAGAGTGCACTAGTATTTCAATAAGGATTTTGTAACCTTTTGGTTTTAATTCTTCAAGGTTAATACCCTCCTTTTTAAATGCAAAAAAACCAGATTGAATATCTTTAATGGATCGAGTTTCCCTAAATATTGTTTTCGCAATAAAAGTTGCTCCAAAAGATATTAAACGTCTTAAGAATCCAAAATCTCCTGGATCTCCTCCTTCTACGAATCTGCTACAAATTACTAATTCCTTACCTTTTTTTATCCATTTAATGAGATTGGGAATCCTACCTGGAGAGTGTTGTAGATCACCATCCATAACTACGATTATGTCATTATTTGTTTCCTTAATTCCTTCAACTACAGCACTAGCTAGACCTCTTTTATCTATCCTCCTAATAGTTTTTATTGGGTAAAAATCAGAAAACTCTTCTGAAATTCGCCATGTTTTGTCTAGGCTGGAGATTGCTTGATCCTCGATGAAGCTGGAATCCTATTAGATAAAAAGAAATGGTATAAACAGGTAGTTAAGTCGATTCATAAGGTCTTCCAAACCTTCAGGGCTGAAAACCTCATGGTTTTCTTAACAATGCCTAGCTTAGGTTTCATAGAAAAGAATATCCGGAAATTGTTTGATGGTCATTTTAGTATGAAGAAACAGAGAGTATTGAAATTCAAGCGATGGCAGTATAATGCTGAGATGGATAAGGTCTATAAAAAATATTTGAGGAGAGATGGAAGGAAGATTGATAAGATCAAGATAGGTGATGTCACTGAAAACCATGAGGACCTAATTAGGGAATATGAGAGAAGGAGATTTGAGTTTTTAAAAGAGCTTCAGATGGATGAATGGAAGAAGCTAAGGGAAATTGAGACTCAGGGAGAGGAATCTTTCAATCTAACCATTGTCCTGCAGTGCTGAAAAAACATTTTGGAAGTGCTGCAGGAGGGCAGCAGTGGCTTACCTATTAGATAACTTAACTATTGGTTACATTAAATACAAGAGATATGTTCAAAGACCATTTAAAAACTCTTGATTTCAATATAAATGATCTTGTAGGATTAATAGGATTAGATAAAGATATAGATATAGAAAAAAGGGAAAAAATTAGGTACAAGAGATCTCAAAATACCGAAAGTATGGCGGACCATAATAAAAGTAGAAGAACCAAGATTTCATTCTGTTGATTATATATAGTATCGGAGCAATTACTGGTTTACTATCTGGGAATCCCTTAGCAAGATCTCGATGAAACTATTAATGAAAGAAGAAAATATATAGAAATTAGTGACAAATTTCTCAGGAAATTCATTGAGAAAGATGTTTTGTCGGTTAAAGGACCAATTCCAATTAATTCTGTTTGAGGTAATGAAAAAAGTGATTTTTATCCTGTAGGTATGAAGTAAAGGAATCTAGTTGTTTTTTCCCGAACAATCCAAAAATAAACTTAAAAAAACGAAATAATAGTTCCAAAAGAAATCGAGGTATACGAACCTTCTTGGAATAAATATAACTTCGGAATAATATTAATTGCAGAAAAATTATTTTCTTAGAGAGAAAGTTATTCACTAGTGTTTCAGGATGCAGTAGCTAAGGAACTAGGGGAGGTAACTCTTTTTTGAATAAATGAAAAATTCAAGGACTTATTAAAGGTTCTGCTAGGCAGAGTGATTCTAATCACTTTTTCTGAAAGTGTTGAGGTTTTAATTTAAAAAAGTTTATAATCAATACACTAAAATCTAGTGAAGTATATAGTAAAGTTAAAATGATAGAAAACTGAAAAACCTCTTAGCCTTAGTTTAGTGTTGACTTAAAATACTATCAACTAAATAGTAATAGTTTAAATGGATTAGTTAAAGATGGCTTGATTTAAAAAAAGAAAAATAACGATAAAAGACTAACAATACACTCTTCGAGTTCTAGAGGAAAAAAGATTTTAAAAAATAATATTTAGAAAAACGAATAAATGAATATGAAATATGAAAACGCTTTGAAGGGTTAAAGAATGAAAAAGAAGATTTGCCAGTCTTTTAAGATGTTAGAAACGAGGACACCTCTAATTAAAGGTGCTTGTCGCGATAAAAAAGTTTTAGATATTGGTTGTTGTGGTCCAGAAAATAGGCTACATGAAATCATTGAAGATGTCTCGGATTCAGTGATTGGAATCGATAACGATATTGAAAAAATCAAGGAAACGCCCGATGAATGGGATATTAGGCATCTAGATGCTGAAAACTTTTATCTAGAAGAAGAATTTGATGTCGTTGTTGCTGGAGAAGTCATAGAGCATCCAACAAATATTGGATCATTCTTGGATTCAGCCAGAAATCACTTGAGAAAGGATGGGAAACTTATTATAACAACTCCAAATGTCCAAACCCCTTATAGGATTTTGAGGACTTTAGATGGATCACTTACTGGAAACATGCATATCATTGGTTTTACTAAAAGATTGCTTGTTAACCTTCTTGAGAGAAAGAGATGGGAAGTTATTGACCTGAGGCAATTGGCACCAAACCAACCTCTCACTCTTAAAGACAAAATCTTTAACTCAATTTTACCTGAAGCCCTTCAACCTAAAATATACTGTGAGGCGAGAATTTACAGTGACCAAGATTCCTAAAAAAACTTTGAAAAACTATTGATGAAAATGAAACCAGCTTTGTCAGATGTTGCTTAATAAAAACTAAACAACTTATTTTTTTATTTGTTTCTATTTAATTGATGTTTTTTAGACTTTGGGCTTGAACTATAGGTTTTGTATGGGAACTTACTGTGATTAAACTCCAATGAATACGGACCTGAGGGGATTTGAACTCCTAATCTACGTCTCCGAAGGCCAGTTCCTCAACTCCCTCTCCTCAAGCAAAACACTTAGAGCTAATGAAGCAAAAAGCTACTTATTCAACACAGCAATTTTATATCAAAAAGCAGTCCACAAAGGACTTCCCCTCTCTAACAATAAAACATCAAACTCCCCATTATAAGATTTTAGATTGTTAAAATGAATAAAATCACTATCTAAACTCTCTGCCCACTTTCTATGGCACTTATGAGGGTCTTGATACAAAAAACAGGCTTCAATATCTTCAAACTTTTGATTCATTCATTAAACACTTCTTCATATGTTTCTAGGGTTTTTTTGGAACAATTTTTCCAAGTATGTTTTTTAGCAAACTCATAGCTTCCTTCTTTGGTTTTATTGATGTTAACTAAATCCTTTATGTCTTTTTTGTTTAAGTTGAAGCTGTAGCATTTTTCTTTAACGTCCTTTGGGATTAGGCAGTCTTCTGCAACTGCAACAGGTGTCTTGGTCTTCATTGCCTCAACCACAGTTAGGCCATATCCCTCTAATCGACTAGGCAAAACAAATAGATCCAAGCTATTTAGGTATTTATTTTTTTGTTCTTCGGGAATGAAGCCATGTAATTTAATTCTGTTATCATCTAGTTGTCTTAGTTTTTGGAGTTCTTTTCCTTTTCCAGCTATATGTAATTCAGCATCCATATCTGTTTTTGAAAACAATTTAGCGAATTTATGTGTTCTTTTCCTCGGTGATAACCTGCCTAGTGTTCCAATTTTAAAATCTTTATTTTTCTCTGTTCTACCTGATTCTAGATCACTAGATATGCCTAACCTAGTTATTTTTATCTCTGATGAATCAAAATCTAAGTGTTTCTCAGCTTCTTGTTTCGTTTGCTGTGAGTTAACTAATATATAATCTGCTCTATTGTTTGTTCTTCGCATCGCTAACTTAAATAATTCCTTTCCTCCAACTCTCTTTACTACATTCCTATATACCTCAGCAGAGTATTTAATTGGCATAAAATCATGGTAAGTAACTATATTTGATTTATTTTTTGGCAACCAGATTGCTTCCCAAGGACTTAGTGCGTGATATATATCTGAATATTTTGGAATATCCAACTTTATTGTCAAAGCAGTCCACAACAAATATCTTAAAGTGTTTTGGTCCTCAGTAGATTGAACAACATCAATTTGGTGTTCTGTGTCAAGCAATTCTTTTAAGAGGTTCTCTGAATAAATGCCTAATCCACCGTTTCTGTTATTAAAGTATCGACTAACTAAGCAAATATTCATAGCTTTATTTCTCCTTCTACTGTTGTTTGAAAACTCTCTGTTTTTAGCTCTGGATTTATTTCTTGTTGTATCATTGATTTCTCAGTCATCGTCTTCTCCCTCCTCCTGTATTTTTTTGTTTGATTAATTGGTTCTTGAATTGTTCTACTTCTTCTTTGTTTATCCGATAGCTTTCTTGCTTCTTCTAACTGTTTTTCTACATCCTCAGGATATTCCCTCAAGAGACTGGCAATGCTATGGTAAACTTGGTTAATAATCTTATTTGGAAAACCCACAAAGAGGGGGTTACTTTTTTTACCTACCCAAAACTTAAGATCGGTTCCAGGTCTTGGTTCTTTATTCCCTACCTGGGTAAAACCATATAAAGGCCAACCTTCTTTTAACATAATGTAATAACATTAGAACCCCCCTTAATTTATATTCTTCCGAAAAACAGTTCAGTAGGGTTTGTAAAGGAAGGCCAAGGATCCGCATTCCTCCTAGCTTTAGTCACAATTTTCCTGGCATCACTCCTCTACAAAATAAACAAAACCTAAGCCAATAGAAAACACTCCTAAAATCCTTAATTTTTCTTTTTATTTTTTTAATTTTTAGCTAATTCAATCACTCTTAAAAGTAATATAGAAAACATAGTTATGTTTTTGTATCTATTTTTCACATAAAAAATTGACATATACTATTTGTATTTGAAAAAACATTAATCAAAAAAGAAAAAAAATAAAATTTAGAAAAAATAAAATAAAACAATTTAACTTCTCAAAACTAATTAGTTAACATAAGGAGACTTATTTAAGTGGTGGTATAAAAAGTGAATTAATCCTATTCCATGGAGGATAAAATAAAAGATACGATTGAAACATGACTTCACGGAGATATCGACCCGTTTTCTGAAGATTATGACATGCAAGGGTGTGGGTTAGGATGTGAATGTTCCTAAGAACCCGAATTGGAGAATAGATATCTAAATCTCTTCTATTGCTTCGTCTAATTCCTCAAAAATCTTCTCTTCTCCCCATACATAGAGATGTGGAAAACCAACAAAAATGGCTTTGTTCCTCTATTTGGGCCCTGCGGACAAAATCCATCTTTTTCTTTGTATGTGTTCTTGTTATGGATATGATAGAAACCTCTTAAAACCCATCTTTGTGGTGCTGAAACCAATTTGATAAGGAGGGTTAAGAGCCTCTTTTTTTGATGGATTTAATTTTTTTAAGGTAGTCCTTGGGGCTACTCTTTTTCTTATTTTCTTTTTTTGTTTGAAAAGAATTTTCAAACTAATAGAAGAATACTTCTATTTCCGTAGAAAACGAAGAATACTTCTATTCTTTCTTTTTTGTTTCTATTTTTTATTCGTATTACCGGTATTACTTCATTTAGATATTATCTAAAAAATCCTATTGTTGAATTGTTTTTTGAAGGTTGCTTCTTAGTCTATAAACCTACATATTTGGCTTTTATCTCGATTTATTTCTATAAACCTACAAACAATGGAATGCTTTATTTTCCAGGTCATATATCCAAAATAACCAGTTTTTAGATACTATCTAAGGATACTTTTAAGAGAATTAATAAACAATTACTAATCAACAAAAATGAAATATACAACAATAAAACTACCAACTGGATTCGTCGAGAAATACATCGATGCTTTGGTAGAGGACAACAAAGAAGGATATGTAAGCAGGACAGAAGTAGTTAAAGAAGCCGTAAGAACAACACACAGCCAAGAAAAACTAAAACAAGAACTTGAAAGAAGAGGGGAATAATTCTTAATGAGTCGATCCTTGCAGTTTTCTGGACCCCAAAAACACCACCACCTAAATCTATATAGTTTTTGATATAAAAAAGTTGGTTAAATATGGAAAAATAAAGAAATAATTAACGTGATGTTGAATCCCATTGTATACTTACCTCGGGTCCGCTATTCATTGGAGTTCCAACATCACTCCAATTTATTCCTACTTTTTCCTTTACTTCCCAGTTCTTTATACAATTATCTATATATTTAGGTGGTGAAAGAATTTGAGAACCAGAAAACTACAACAAAAAAAGGACAACCCCCCACCAAATAATCTCACCCAAAGACGTGGTAGAGGGTTTAGACTGGAAAAAAAGAGACAAAATAGACTTCAATTATGAAAAAAGTGGGTTGTTAAAAACCAAAAACCTCACCTCTTGGTTTGGATCCAATCGCTCTTCTTTTCTTCACCTAGTTCTTCATTAGCCATCTTGGTTCCAATAACTTCTGAAGCATAGGATGCTAATCTTTTGTCTCGAGCGAGAGCCCAATAATTGCCTGTCACCATCAACATACATCCTAGCTCCTTTATCTTTTAGGTTGAGAAGACACCTCCTTGAATCTTTTGATTTAGGTAGGGTGATAAATCAACTACAAAGATGAAGCTAGTGGGGGATGTAGAGGGAGAAAAAAATTTATTGTTTTTGTTTTCTTGTTTTTTCTACTATTTCTCTGGCATCTTCTGTTTTTAATCCTTGTTTTTTGCTTTTTTCTTGGATTGGTTCTAGTATTTCACTAAAACTCTTTTCCAAGGCTTTCTTATCAATTTTCATCTTATTCATAGTTTTTTATATGTAAGTAATCGATTATCCATTTTTCTTTAGGTAAATCACCATCTAGGCCTCTATCATATTTTTTAGGTGAGAAATGAACAAATAATTCTTCAATAATTTTTTTCCCATCAATCATATCTTGGTCTTGGGTAACAAAACACAGATTTGGCACATCCTTACTTCTAGAGTGTGCATCTATTAGAATCTCTGTATCATGCTTTCCAAAATCTAATTCTGGATGATTAAATAAAATATCTCTTAGTTGGGGGTTGTCTTCGGAAAGGCAAAAATATATCTTATCTATTGCTTTATTTAATCGATTTTTCCATGTCTTAATGAATTTTCTCATAAAAGTAAGTCTTTTATCGATGTAAACTCCTTTTAAATATTTAACTAACTCTTTTAGATGTGAAACATCATTATTTGATAGATGCATAGGAAAATTATTCTTTATCTCTTTGTTTTTTAATTTTTCTCTTGTTATTAACTTAATTAAGTGCTTATAGGCATTTTCCCTCCTTTTCTTTATCCCTAACAATTCTTTTTTTACTTTCTCAGAGGATTCTCGAAACTCTTCTTCATTAATTATTTTTCCACATTCTTCATGGTGTTTTTCTAATTCTTCTTGAGTGACTGCGTAACCTAAGAAAATGGATGTATCTAAAAAATAAGTTGGTGGTGAATTCATTTTCTAACTTAATCTTTCTTTTACTCCAGAATAAGTGTTTAAGAAATCCTTTATTTTTTCTTCATCTTTATTTGGTATCTTTGTTTTCTCTAATGACTTTTCTAGCATTTCTTCTGTTGGTTCTAGGCCATGTTTTTTCATTAGTTGCTTTGTTTTTTCGGTAATTTCTTTTATGGCTTCTTCTGCTTCTTCTTGGTATTTCTTAGAAATATTTTTTATTTTCTTTGAGTCTCTTCCTTTTGCTGTTTTTCCGGAAATTATCCATGCTATGTATCCCCAGGCATCATTTTGGTCTAATTGGTTTTTTTGATCGAAGAAATGAGAAAAGATTCTTTTAGAGGCTTTCATTTGTTTTTTAGTTAATTTATTTTTCTCGGAGAGATGTTTTAGGCTTAGGAATAGATTCTCTATTATTTCTGTTAAGTCAATGTATGGGTCTCTTAATTCTTTAAATTCCTCTTTTGTTATTATTTCTGTATGTATTTCTGTTATTTTTTGATTTATGTTTTCTTCTAAACCTAATTTGTTTATGGTTTCTTTAAGTTCTTCCATGTCTTCCGAATCCAGTAATCTATGCATGTAAACGAAGATAGGGTTATGTGCTTTATATATAGGTTGAATTCTCTTGTCAGTTAATCTTGAATAAGTTATTTCTGTGAATTCAAAGAAACTGGTTTTAATTAGGTCTCTTATTGTGTCTTTTTTGTTTTCTAGAACTTCTATTGTTTTATTAGTTAGTTCTCCACCTTTTTTTATTTCATTAAATCCATTATCTATTGCTCTATTAATTAAAGGGGTTGCATTAAATACATATTGCCCTCTTTTATACCAGGCCCTAGTAATATCTAAATCCAGTTCTTCAGCTACAATCCAAGTTATCTTATGTAATTGATATCTATTTATGAACCTCTTATCTCTTTTAAAATTAGTTTCTAAAAAATCATTTATACCAGTTAATATTTCTTTTGTTTCTTCCTGGTCCTTTTCTTTAAAATTCTTCATATATAGGGAACCTACTTAATTAAAGATTTATTTTTACTACTTAATTCTTTCTTATTACTCAACTTTATTGGTTTTGTTTTAGTTCCTGGATCTCTTCCTGTTGCATCTCAATAGCTTCCCGTAATTCCTTCATGGTTTCTTGGATTATTTCTATTGATGCAGCTTCTCTGGCCTTTTCCTCTCCTTCTTCTAGTTTCTATTGCTGTTTCATGACTGAAAGGTTGTACACAATAACTGCATAGTCGGCTATAAACCTAGATATAGGGGCTAATTAACCGTGAACCAATTTAGGGAGAACATACATGGTAGAGTAATGTAGTAGGGCAATCGCTTAAGGCTCTTTGGTTACCTAGTAAGGCTTTGTCTGTGGTCCATAGCTGTTTTCATTCCTCTTTCACGGGCCAAGATGTGTCTTTGGGTCACAAAAAGGATTATATAGTTCTAGGTTTAGGTGTTTTAACGGAAAACTCAATTCCTTTCGCTACCAAAATCAGGGGCTAGGGAAGAGAGATTTTGGTTGAGGTGAGAAGGTGAATGATGTAATACATATCTTATTGGCAGTGGCATTAATTGCTTTGTTTTTGAGAACTGAAGAATTAAATCAGTATTTGGTTGGAGTGATGGGGGTTTCTTTTCCGATAATAGATCACTTCTTCATAACTCCACTCATAGAACTTGGCTACATCGGAGGCCCACTATGGATTCATAGATCTATAACTCACTCCTTCCTAGCTGGAGCAATCTTCGTAGCAATTTTTTATTACCTTGGCTACGAGAAACCTGCTTTAATAGGTTATTCTGCTCATCTTGTTCCAGATTACTTCATGGGAGGAGTCAAACCCTTTTTGCCTTTTAATCCCACAACCTATGGATTCCAGTTACCTAAATATATAACTGCATTAGTTGCCTTATTCTCAGGAACCATTATCCTATGGGCATTTCTCTCAAATAGATATAGATTGAAGCCAGAGATCATAAAAAAGAAATAAAATTGGAGGAGTTACTGAAACACTAGAAGAGATGTACTAAAACTCTGGGTTTAGAAACTGCGAAGCTAGAGCTTAAGGGAACTTCATTTGTTTTTTTCTTTGGTGATTTTTGCCTCTTCTTGGTTCAGCGTTTTGTATTTGATTGTGTAGCCTATTTTTTCTAGGATTTCTTGACCAACTCCATATCTTTCTAAGATTGGGTTTATGTCTGATAATGTTGGTTCATCTATTGAATCAACCTCTTTTTTCAACTTCTTTAGAACTGATTTGGGTAGGTAGGTTTTGTTTGAGATTAAACCCTGGTTGTTTTTTAGGTGTTGTTCCATGGCTCTTGGTAGGGCTTTGTGTCTCTTTGCTAATGCTTCGATGTCTGTAGCTTCTTTTGGGGTTTGTATGTCTTTGTTTTTTAGTTTAGTGAGGTCTTTTTTTACAATTTTTTGTTCTACCTGGTTTAGGTGCTCGATTACTGGTTTAAGTGGGATTTGTTTGTTGTAGAAGAATACGTGGTCTTGTTCTTCGAAGTCTTTTTTGGTGCATTTTAGGTTTTCGTTTACCGCTAATAGCATTGGAACATTGGTTTCGATTGAACGAAGTTTTTTTAATTTTTTCTTTAGGTATTTTGGTGTCCAGAAACCTATTACTTCTAGGTATAGGTTTTGGTTTTTTTGTTTGTGTTTGAAGCTGAAGTCTGGTATCATTACTTGGTTGTTTGCGCGGAGAATCGTTGGCTCCCGCTCTATTATCCAGTTTTTGGTTAGGGAATTTATTCGGGAGGCGAAGTCTCTTTCTACTTCGCTATCAAATGATTTTGTTGCTGTTTTTTGTGGGAATAGGTGTTGTTTGCTTTGGTCTAGGCTGAATTCGTATATGCGGGTTTCATTGCTTACCTCGGTCTCGACTTTGGCTATAATTGACCATTTTTTTGCTTTCATTATGGTTGGTAGGAGTTTGGCTAATTTGGTTCCATATTTCCTTGTTTTTTTGAATAAGGCACTTGGTCCCGTGACATTGATCTTGAGGTCTTTGTCTACGCTGTACATGAGGCCTAGGTATTTTATGTATCCAAAGATTTCTTGGTAATTATTTGATGCGGTGAATTCTAGTTCTAGGGCATCGAATAGAAGTGTTTGTGTTAGTGAGAGGTTGTATTGCTTCAATAGTTCCTTAGCCGAGATCTGGGGCTTAGAGACCAATATTTCGTTTTCTTCCTGGTCTGTCCAAAGATCTTGGTCCACTTGTTCTCTTGTGGTGTCGAATTCTTTTGCCACTTCTTCGAGGACGTTTTTTCTTTCTTCTTTGTTTGTTACGTAGCCACGTTCAAAGGCGGCTCTTCTTAATTTGGTGGGAGAAAAACTTGATTGCTCAACGTACTTTGATCTGCGCTCCAATAATTTTGAGAGCCCACGAACAAACTTAAATGTATCATGCGTTTCTAAATCAGCTACTTTCTTATTTATTTCTTTGCGCGTATATCCTTCTTTGTAGGTGCTGATAACGTTTTTTGCGACATCTTGGTATTTTTGGATTTCTCTGTATCGGGGATTGATGTTGGGTTTGTGTTTTTTGACTTCTAGGAGTTCTTTCGTTAACATAGTGTGACACCTTTGGTTATGTTTTTCTTCGGTAGGAGGTTTGGATTTCTCCTGTTTCTTTTGAGACGATTTCGTATAGTTTTGCTTTTTTGTCTGATGGGCGGAGGATTCTGCCTAGTCGTTGTCTGTATTCTCTGCTGCTTCCTGTGCCTGATAGGATGATTCCGATGTTTGCGTCGGGAACGTCTACTCCTTCATCTAGGACTTGGGAGCTAACGATTGCTGAGTATTTGTCTTCTTTGAATCGCTGTAGGATTTGTTTTCGTTCTTTTTTAGGTGTTTTGTGTGTGATAGGTGGTATTAAAAAGCGATCTGCGATATCATACACTAAGTTGTTGTATCGGGTGAATATGATTATTCTGTCGCCGCGATGTGTTTTTAGGAGGTTTGCTAGTTCATTGAGTTTGGATTTGGAGTTGTAGGCGATTTGGCGTGCAGCGTTTCTGGCTCTAACAGCTTTCCATGCCCTGGGGTCGTTGCCGCTTCGCATCACCACTTTCCTGTAATCACTTGGCCCCCTCATTTGGATGTTTGAGGACATGAGGTAATTTCTAAAGACCTCGACTTTTTCATCGTATTCTTTCTTTTCTTCTGGGGTGAGGTCTACGGTGATTCTTTCAACCGTGTATTCGGAAAGATATTCCCCAGTTAATTCTTCGGTTTCGATTTCATATACTTTTCCACCTAGTAGCTTAGGAATGTCTTTGTGTTTGTTGTCTTCGCGCTCGTAGGTTGCTGTTAAACCCATTCTATATGGAGAGGCAAAAAGCTCAGCAATATGTCTATATCCCTCTGAAGCTAGATGATGGACCTCATCGAAAACTATTAACTTGAAGCGATTTCCAATGTTCTCAGCTTGATTATAAGCCGAATCATACGTCGAAACAGTAATAGCCTCAAGTTGCTTATTTCTCCCAGTGTATTCGCCTATGTTTGTATCGAATTTTTTGAGTTTCTGGCGCCACTGATCAACGAGGTCAAGGGTTGGAACAACTATGAAAGCAGGAGCATTCACTTCTTGGATTGCTGCCATACCTAAATAGGTTTTGCCCGAGCCCGTGGGCAAAACAAGAACTCCTCTCTTATCCACCAGCCAACGATCTAAAGCCTCCTCTTGATACGGCCTTAGTTCTATGTCGCACTCCAGCTCCGGACACGAAACAAGATCCAAAACATCATCCTCATATGAAATATTGGATTTATTTAAGTAATCAAGGATGTCTCTGTAATGTAGCGCTAAAGCACGATTCTCTCCAGTCCGATCATCCCACCTAGTGTGCGGAAGATTGTAGTCTCCGCTCACACTTACTGTTCCTTTTTGAAAACGGAGCCGCATACATATACCAATTCATATGAATAATCAAAAAAGGTTCTGAGCCACACATTCCTTTATCTCTAGAAGAGAGTTATGTTACTTTTTTTGTTTTTTTGCTTATTTTTTATAATAAATAAGGACTAGTTATCAAGGACTAGTTCCCAGGGTTATGTCTATAATGTGTGAGGTTGTCTATATTGTGTGAACTAATTTTCTCACTTCTAAAAAGTATAACCCTTTTTTTGTTTTTGTTTTTTTGATTATTTTTTTAAATAAGGGAACATAACCCCAGGGAACATAACCCTAGGGAACATGTTCCCTTGGTATACCTTTAGAGGGTGTGATGTGATTGGTTTTGTCAACTGGTTTTGGGATGTATCTGGTGTAGTAGTTAGAGTTATAGATAGGGTGTAGGTGGTTTTATTGGCGTTTTTTGTGTTTTACGAGGGCGGGAGTCTTCGCCGACCTTTTTGTTTCTAAGTCTTTTTTCCTCAAAAACAATTTTAGAAAAAAATTAATTGCCAAAAAAGAGGCATAATCAAATAAGAAATAGATGCTGCTTATAGAACACAGGTGTATCTTAAGATAAAAAAATTCTTTCTTGTTCGCCTGCAACCGATTTAAGGGGTCTTCTTGATAGGGTCAGAGATCTATGTCATACTCCAGTAATATTTTCTTTTATCACGAAAGGAGGTTTTATTAGGTTTCATTGAAAATAAATTGTTTCAACCTAGTTATTGGTCTTTAAAAGATCTAAATTTTTCTTTTGGGTTCTAAAAGTTATTTAAGGAACTTTTGTCATGTTTCTATCACCGATTTATTTCCTATTTCAGAGAAAACTTTATCTAAATTTGAAGGAATTTGAATTTACTTAATTAAGTCGAGAAGTAAACCTTAACATACCATAGTTTAGGTAATTCATCTAAATTCTTGAAAAATGAAACCTAATTCCCTTTTTTTATTGAAAAATCACTGTCATTGTATGGGTAAAAACATTAAAGAACTTGATTCTCGAGAGATTAAAGAAACTTTAGAGATTAATTCGAGGAATTTTGGAGTTAAATTCAAATAACTTAATTTTGAAAATCTTGGCTTTTTCTTTTTTTCAATATAGTAACATAGTACCATACTGAATTTTCTTTTTTTATTTATTTTATTTATTTCCTTTTCACTTCGTTTTTTTCATGAAGTTTTTTTTCTTCTCTTTTGTTATTGAATGTCCAATACTTGGGTTTCAAAGGATTTCCAGAAATTATTTAGTCTCTTTTTTTCTTCTTCATTTGAATTCCTGATTTTTTCCTTAATTTGCTTCTTTAATCTACCAGTTTCATCTGAAAGTGAATATAGGATTTGACTATGTGAAAGAAGTAATTCAGTGTTTATGTCTCTATCTTTTATTAATTTAGGAAATATTTTTCTTGCCTCCTCAGGACGTAGGTGCAAAATTATAGAAAATATTGAGTCTGGCTCCCCTTGACCTATGTCTACAATATCAATAGAATCGGAGAGCAAGGTAATTTCTTTGTTAAGGCAAACTTCTTTTAGTTGAGGCAATCTCTTATTTAAATCCTTTTTTAAATTTTTGTGGCCTCTTCCTTTTAATGAATTCTTTAATAAGTGATCTGTTGCCGTAAAAAAGGAAACGTAAGATAATCTGCTCCTACTGTTAGAGTTTTTGTATTTTTCGATTACTTCGTCAAATATCTCTATGAATTTGTTTTCAATTTTGTCATTAAAGAGAATGTTTTTGTTATTTCCGCAAAATGAATCAAATTCTGAAAATAAAAGCCCTAAGGAAATACTATTATTTTCTAATGCTTTTTCTATTTTTTCTATTAATTCGTTTGCTTCTTCTTCATCTGCTTCTTTTTTACTATCAAGATGATCTGGGATACTTATCTCTGTTTTTGAATAATAGACTTCTCTTCCTTGGCCACTTTTTTTCTCTAATCTTTTTTGTTCTACAAGTTTCTTTAGATGTCTTTTTATTGTTCTTTCACTAGCTTCATCAGAGAAAAAATTAACTATCTCTTTTGCTCTTTTTTCTCCTGATTTAACAAAATCAAGGATTTTATTACCTAAGTCAGCCATATCTAATTAATAACATAATTTAGGTTATATATAGGTATTTTATTAGACGATGGAAGTTAATGTTTCCAATATCAGTAATTTTTTGAAAGAAGAGAATATTTAAGAGTATAAGGGAAGAAGATGGTGGCATTTTATGAAGGAACAAAATCTCTTGGATGAGGAATGGGATATTTGTATAGTATTAGATGCTTGTCGTTATGATGTTTTCAAAGACCTCTATAAAGAATACCTAAGGGGAGAACTTGAGAAAAGAAAGAGCAAAGGCTCAAATACTCTTAGTTGGTTAAAAAATACTTTTCCAAAAACCTACAATATTACTTATGTATCCTCTAATCCCTTTATAAGTTCATTAGATCTCAGGTTCTACACTTCATTTTTTGATTGGGAAATGAAGTATTATTAGGTTTTTGTTTGTCTCTTTGTAGAGACAACTTGGAGACAACTTTATATGGGATGTTTTTCATAATGTTACATTGATGCATCTGAAAAGAAATACTGTCAAAAAGAACGGAAAAGTGTACGAGTATGCAAAGATTGTACAGTCGGTGAGGAGGGAGGATGGACAGGTGACTCAGAAGGTGATAAAGAACTTGGGGAGAATGAAGACTGAGGAGGACTGGAAACGAGCCAAGTCAATTCTCGAGGCTATGAAGAAAGGAGAGAAAATAGTCAAGTTAAAAGATGTGAAAATCGAAAAACAGTTGGAGTTGGGTGGGATTTGGGCAGCAGACAACATCTGGACCAAGGTTGGAGTAGGAAAAGCAGTTCGGAACTCCTTCGCCAAAAGAGACTTCAAGTACAACATCGAGAGAATGGCATTTCTCCTCACAGTTAATCGTTTGTATGATCCTGGAAGCGACCTCGCCACCTATAAGTGGATCAATAAGAAGGCTTACTGTCAGTTGGAGCCCAAGGAACAGTGGGTTTACAGAACCGGATACAGACTTGCCGGTCAAAAGGGTGAAATTGAAGAAGAAATCTTTCAAAACTTGAAGAAGAACCTGAACCTATCCCCAAACAGAGTGTTTTACGACCTAACTTCTTCCTATTTTGAGGGAGACGGTCCTGAACTTGCGCTCTTCGGATACTCGAGAGATCACAGACCAGACAGGAAACAGATCGTTCTGGGCGTCGTGATGGTGGATGAGATCCCGATAACTCACCAAGTTTGGGCAGGAAACACTGCGGACAAATCCACTCTCGAACGCTCCGTGAAGGACCTAAAAGAGAGGTTCGGAATCGAGGACATGGCCTTCGTCGCCGACAGAGGCGTGATGTCCTCGACAAATCTTGGGGAGTTAGAGGATTGGGGATACGACTACATCCTCTCAACGAACCGAAGGAAAAACGAAAAGGCGGAGGAACTTCTCGTCAAAGACGTTTCCGGAGCCGACGAAGTTCGAGCCAGAGAAGTTTACTCAGAGGGAGAAAGAAGATACATTTTGTGCCTGAACGAAGAGAGAAGAGAAAAAGATCTAGAAAAACTGAAAATGGTGAGAGAAGAATGTGAAAAAGAGCTGGAAGAACTTAGGAAGAAAATCGAAAATTCGCAAGAAGGACGCGGACGACCCATGACCAAGGAAAGCACAATAAAACAAGCTCAAAACATTCTAGGAAAAAACAAGCGGCTGTTCGATATAGAGTTTGACGAAACACTCGAATGGGAGTTAAACGAAGAAGCATGGCAACACGAGAAAGATATTACAGGGAAAATCCTCTTAGTGTCCACGGACAACCTCAAACCTTCCAAGACATTGGATGAATACAAAAACCTCAAAGACGTAGAACAAGCCTTTGACGACTTGAAAAACTTCCTCAAACTCAGACCCTTCCACCACAACACGGACAAAGGGGTGAGAGGACACATATTCATCTGCATCCTAGCCCTACTACTGAAAAAACTGATGGAAAAACGGACGGAGAAATCCTTCAAAAAAATAATGAACGAGCTTGAACCCATGAAAGCCAACATTCTAAATGTAGGGGGTGAGAAAATCTGCCAAAGAAACGAAATCACCCACAGCCAAGAAAAAATATTCGAATCGTTGGACGTTGAAACTCCACCGAGAATGCTTGTAGAGACAAAAAAATAACCTCGAAATAGAAGAAAATTCTAGGGTTTTTTGGCTAAAAGAAGCCAAATCTATCCTCCAATTTCGGCAAATTTTCAGTGTCGAACTTGAGTTAGATAAAATAAAAGTAAGATATAGAGCGGAAAAACATTTTACAAAAATTATAGATGCATGGAATACAAAGTGGGATAAAAGCAAAGGAACTGTTTTTCCCAGAGACTTAAATATGGCGTTTTTTGAAAACAAAATTGATGCCCCAGTTATTATACATTATTTGCAGCCACACAGGCCTTGGCTTATTAAGTCTGACACAGGAGGAGGGAATCCATTTGACAATGACAGAAAAAATAATGATTCAAGAATTTTTTCTTCTTTTAGAAATAGATTTGGGCCTAAGATTGCCAATTTACTTGGATATAGACGGACAGAGGATCTAAGAAAGAGATGGGGGCTAACTAAAAATAATTTTAAGGCAATTTTTAGTTCTTTTGGGGCTAAAAAATCGCTTGAAGCTTATGAAACTTCTCTTACTAAAACTTTAAGATCTGTTGAGAATTTAACTGAAGAGGTAAATGGAAGAATCGTGGTGACTTCGGATCATGGTGAAGCTTTCGGAGAAAATGGTGTTTATGGACACGGGTATTATAGTGCATGTAGAGACTTAGATGTTTTGAGAGAAGTTCCTTGGCTATGGGTACAATAATGTTTTAGTTTTTTAGTTTATTTATTTAAAGGTTGCGTTGTGTGAAGATAGAAGAGTCATATAATGATTTCCTCCAAGTTGATAAAGACTATTATTCTTATGGACATGAGACATTAGATAGATGGATTAATCATCAATGCTTGCTTCCCTGTTTTCAATTAAATTTGAAGTGATTCAATACTTATCTTTGAACCTTTGACTTTCTTCCCTAACTGAAAAAAGATTTGGGAAACCAACGGTATACCTTATATAGTAAAGGTTTAATTTCAGACCACCTCTTGTGTCCTTTCATCATATCTCCCTTTTAACATTCAACCACAAGGTCAGAGTATCTTAAAGTTTTTTAGATAGGTCTCTCGGGTCCGCTCCACTAAAAAACATCTCTAATTTCACTCATTCGATAAAAACTACATTCCTTGTTCTCTAGCTCATTTATTAAATCTTCTATGAAAGATTGGTTGTTTTTATCGAATTCCCATTGATAAAAAAACACAGACAAAAACACATTAGACTCTCTAATTTCCTTTAAATCAATTCCTTTTAAGTATTTAGTTATTTTTTAGGGATTAATTACCATTCTAGGGCTATTTAAGAAATAAATATTTTTTAAGCATTTGCTGTTTCTTCTATTTTGTCTACTAGTTTTTCTAGGTTTTTTTGTTGATTATAGTTTTTTCTTATTAGTTTTGGTCCGTTCACTGCCATTGACTTGTATTTTTTTGGATTTTCTATTAAGGTATTTATTTTTTTTCTAATCTGCTTAGGATTCTTTTTTGGAACAATGTATCCTGTTTTTTCATTTACTATTACTTCTCCTACTTCACCCACATTTGTGGCTATCACAGGAGTTCCTGTTGCTAATGATTCCAGAACTGTTCGACCAAAGCTTTCGGTTAGAGATGGATAAACCAATATATCACATCTTTTATAGAAGCGGGGCATTTCTTCATGAGCCAATCTTCCTAGAAACTCTATTCTTTCCTTCTCAGGGTATCCTTTTTTTAGGTAATTTTTCTTTTTATCTCCAACTAATAGAACTTTTAGTTCATCGTTGTTTTTTAATAGTTTTTCAATTGCTTTCATGAAATAGGGGAATCCTTTTAGTTTACTGAAATCTGCGGCAAAACCGATATTTTTTATTTCAGTGTTGATTGTCTTTGGTTTGAATTTTTTGGTGTCTATCCCAATTGGTATTACTTCTATTGAGGTTAAAGCTCCATTTTTTCTAAATTTTTTTTCCATTTCCTGTGATAAAGCAATTATTTTATTATATTTCTTTTTTAAGGGTCTAGTTTCTACAAACTTTTTTATCTTCTTCCTTAGAGGGTTAGATTCTATTAAATCCCAATCACTAAACGTGGCGAATCTTGGGGAATAAATAGTAGGAATATCTTCTAAGATTGGATAGAGAGACAATGTTGAAATTGGTGACATAAAAAAAGCTAAATCTAAGTTATTTTCTTTTAGTTTTTTATTAGCGATGTATCTTGATTTTACTGAACCAATTACTCTCGAAATTGCTGATTTTTTTTTAGAAAATGGTAAGTACAAGAATGGATTGATATCTAAATTTTTATTGCTAACTAAGAGTGGTTCATGGTTTCTGGCTTTGAGTTTCTTAATTAATTTGGGTATGAATTGGTTGGCTCCACCATACCTTATCATATCTATTATTAGTGCTACTTTCACGATTGAATATTTCTATTTTATTAAGGAAAAAGGCTTATTATTTAGAAATTTTATTCAATAACTTTAGCTAAATATTTAACTAGCAATTTTATTTAATTTGGAGTTTTTAAGTAAGTTTTGTGTTAATATTTGTTTTTTATACTTTTTCTATCCCTTCAATTGGGTGAATATAGTCGTTAATTACTTTTAAATACAGGTGCTTTATAGCTTCTAATCTTTTTTCTCTTAAAAACAAGGTTGATTGTAGAAATATTGCTAATAATGCTAGTAACTCCCTGGGAAGGATTTTTTCTATAAATGAGTAATCTGGCATATTTCTTAATCTTTTTGACTCTTCTTTATGCTTTTTTGTCTTCTTACCATATGTTTTTGCTTCACTATGTTTTCTGTGAGCTGCAATAAATTCAGGGATGTGATTAAGTTTGTAGTGAGAATCAAGGACTCTCCAAAGCAAATCAATATCCATTGTATATTCTAGGTCTTCATTAACTCCTCTAACTTCTTTTAATACCTCTTCTCTAAAGAAAGTGCAATGGTTTGCTGTAAAATATTTCCAATGTTTATGGATGAATTTGGAGGGCTTTGTGTGATATTTTTTTCTTATAGTTTTTTTATCTTGATTAACGTATTTTAAATCTCCATATATAACATCAGCTTTTTTAAATATTTTTTTGGCTTTAAAAAAATTTTTAAGTGCATTGGGTAAAAAAAAGTCATCTGCATTAAGCCAGATAATCCAATCTCCTTCCGCCATCTCTATTCCTTTATTTATTGCCTCTGATTGGCCACTATCTGGCTCCGAAATCCATCTTAGATTGTATTCGTCTTCATATTCTTTTATGATTTCTAGTGTTTTGTCATCTGAGTCTCCATCTATGATTACGTGTTCGATCTCTTTAGTTGTTTGTTCTTTAACTGATAATATGTTTTCTTCAATAAAGTCCTCTTGATTGTATGAAGGAGTTATGATAGATAAGGTTGGATTCATAGAAATAATTCCTCCTCTATTTTTTTAGGGCTTTTTTTTAGGGCTTTAAAATAGTCTTTTAGGTATCTATGAAAGCCTTTTTTTGGTTCTTTAAAGATTTTTATTTCTTTGTGTTCTTGATTTAGAGAGAAATTGTTTTCTTTTGTTTCTACTTGATATGCATGACTTATATAATGTTTATCTATTTTAGGATATTCAGATCCATTATAGAAATGTTCAAAGACACCAAGAAATTCTTTTACATTTACTCCTATCCCTAGTTCTTTTTTAGCTATCCTACTAACTGCTTCTTTTAGCTTTTCATTTTTGTAGACTCTGCCTCCAGGAACAAACCACCTATTCTTAAGAGGGGGATTTTTTCTCTTTCCAAGTAAAATACCGTCTTTAACCTCAATAATTAAATCGACTGCAGGAATTGGAGAATCTTTAACAATCTTTTTAAATTCCCCTTTTGGGATAGTTTTTTTATTCATTTCTTCTTTTTTCAACATACCAATCAATTGTTTCTTTGATTCCTTCTTCAAGCTTGGTTTTGGTTTCGAATCCAAATTCTTTTTTTGCTTTGCTAACATCTAATTTTCTACGAGGCTGACCATCTGGCTTCGAAGTTTCCCATCTTATGTTGCCATCAAAGTCCATTAAATTACATATTAAGTTCACTAACTCCCTTATCGAAATTTCCTCACCAGATCCAAGATTAACCGGTTCACTTTTATCATATTTTTCAGTAGCATCAACTATTCCCTTGGCTGCGTCTTCTACATAAAGAAATTCTCTTGTAGGCTCACCAGTTCCCCAAGCCGTTATCTCATCCCTATCATTCTTTCTTGCTTCATAACCCTTCTTAATAATAGCTGGTATAACATGGGATTTCTCTGGATCGAAATTATCTCGGGGACCATATAGGTTAACTGGAATTAAAAAGATTGAATTGAAGTCATATTGTTTTCTGTAAGCTTTTGATTGAACGAGTTGCATTTTTTTCGCTAAACCATATGGCGCATTCGTTTCCTCAGGATACCCATCCCAGAGATTTTCTTCCTTAAATGGAACAGGAGTATTTTTAGGATAAGCACAAACCGTTCCCAGGGCAGTATACTTCTCCACACCTTCTTTTCTAGCTTCTTCCATCAAATGAGTAGACATCATTATGTTATCATAAAACAAATCCCCTGGATGTCTTTTATTGTAGCCAATACCACCAACATTAGCAGCTAAATGAATAACAATGTCTTTATCCTTCACTACTTTCCCACAATTCTCTTTTCTCCTCAAGTCACAAGAACTCAATCTCGGAATTTCTATTCTTTCTCTGCTTGCCCCTCTACTCAATAACTCTTCTAGAACAAAGGACCCTAAAAAACCTGCTCCACCAGTCAATAAAATTTCCTTTTCTGACCAATTCATAAAAATCACCCTACTTTATTCAAGATAATCAAGAGCTATCTCGCCCTTCTCTTTTAATGTCTTTATATCTGAATCAACCATTATCTTCACCAATTCCTCAAAACTTGTCTCAGGTTCCCAACCAATCTCTTCTTTTGCTCTAGAATAATCACCTCTTAATACATCGACCTCAGCTGGTCTAAAATACTCCTCATCTACCTCAACCAAGACATCCCCCGTTTCCTTATCAACTCCTCTCTCATTAACTCCTTCTCCTCTCCATTCTAAATCAAAACCTGCTCTCTTAAAAGCGAGTTCAGCAAATTCACGTACAGTATGTGTTTCATTAGTTGCTATAACCAAATCAAGGGGTTCATCATGATTCAACATCTCCCACATAGCCTCAACATACTCTGGAGCATACCCCCAATCTCTCTTTGCATCCAAATTACCGAGATAAGTTTTATCTTGTAAACCAGCCTTTATCCTAGCAACTGCCCTTGAGATTTTCCTGGTTACAAATCTTTTTCCTCTTCTAGGAGATTCATGGTTAAATAAAATTCCGTTACAAGCAAACAAATCATAAGCTTCCCGGTAATTCTTGGTTATCCAATAAGCATACAACTTAGAAACAGCATATGGGCTTCGAGGATGAAATGAAGTCTCTTCATCCTGAGGCATTTCTTCAGCTTCACCAAATAACTCACTCGTAGAAGCTTGATAAAACTTTGTGTCCACTTCGCTCTCTCTAATTGCATCCAAAACCCTGAGAGTTCCTAGTGAATTTACATTAGCTGTATGTTCTGGTAATTCATAAGAAACTTTAACATGACTCTGAGCCCCTAAATTATAGATTTCATCTGGCTCAATCTCCTCAATCAACCTACTAATATTACTAGCATCAGTCAAATTTCCATAATGCAACTCCAACTTTAAATCTTTCTCATGAGGATCTTGATAAATTTGATCTATCCTCTGAGTATTAAAAGTAGATGATCTCCTAATCACACCATGAACCTTATACCCTTTTTTCAATAGTAACTCAGCCAAGTAGGAGCCATCTTGTCCTGTTATTCCTGTAATTAATGCTTTTTTATTCTCACTCATATTTTTCGACTAACTCTTTATTGATTTTAAAGTTCCTTAATAAAATTTTTTGTGTAAAAAACATCTTTTCAATATGTAGGTGTTGTTGGATTGCTTAAAAAACAGGAGATAAGTGATCGAAATTGGGATTATCTTATAGTTTTGGATGCCTGTAGATTTGACTTTTTCAAAAAAATTTATGACAAATTTTTTAATCGAAAAGTTGAACCCAGAAAAAGTAGAGGATCAACAACACCTGAATGGGCTAAAAAAACATTTAAAGAACATTATGACTTAACTTATTTTTCAGCTAATCCATTTATCAGTAACTCAGATATACCCTTTAAAAGATTAGGAGCAGTTAAAAACTATGATTGGAGTGCTCAAAACCACTTTAGTGAAGTAATCGATGTATGGCGTTCCGGTTGGAACGAAGAAATAGGAACGATTCCACCAAAAGAATTAAACTTAGCTTTTCTAAAAAATAAACCCGAAAAAGCTATTATACATTACATACAGCCACATGAACCCTACATAACTCTTGAAAAAGATTTTAAATTGAAACTAGCATTAATTAATGAAAAAAAGGATAATAAATCATTAAAAAAATTAATAGGAAACCATATTTTGAAAAAACTAAGTAGGGAAAAACAAGGGTTTATTAGAAAAAACTATTGGGGATTAAGAAAATTATCTGGGAAAGCCCCTAAAAATGCTTTTGAATTTTTTTGGAGAAATGGAAATGCTGAAAAATATTATCTTGAAAATCTAAAGATAGTTCTTAGATCCGTCAAAAACCTAATTGATGAACTAGAAGGTACCATAATAATTACTTCTGATCATGGCGAATTACTAGGAGAATATAACATTTGGGGACACTATCATGGTAGTGAAAAAAAAGAATTAATTAAAGTTCCTTGGTTGAAAATGAAAAAATAGAGGTGTTATAGGATTTTAGATAAATTAAGAGAAAAATTACTGATTTTAAGAAAAGCTAAAAAGACTCACCTCTTTCATGAAATAAAATCTAGGTTTATGATTAAAAAAAAAGGAAAAATTAAAAATATATATAATAAACCCAAAAAACCAGATAAAAAGGCGCTTATTTCCTATATCATTGAGCCATTTCTGATAGATAAAAATTCAAACCGATTTTATCGACACCAAAACAAATGGCAGGCTATAAAGATTGTTGAAATCTTAAATGATTTTGGATATTCTGTTGATTTATTCCAATATGACTATGGCAATTCCCCTAAAGACTATGAAAAATACGATTTACTATTCGGTATTGATCCGAATTTCGAAAAATTTGCCCAGAACATGAAAAAAGAAGTCCCTAAAATCTATTATGCAACTGGTATGCATTGGAAGCAAAGAAATAAAGCCGAAAAAAAGAGAATAAAAAGGTTTAACAAAAGAAACAATGCCTCCTTATCTACTAAAAGAAAATTAGATAAAACAGATTCCCTAAAACTGGCTGATCACCTAATAGTAATAGGTGATGAATACACTAAAAAAACATACACAACCTATGAAAAAAACATACCCACATATAAAGTTAGATTATCAAGCTTTGACTTCTTAAAACCAAACTTTGATAATAAGGATTTTCAAAAATCCAAGAAAAAATTCCTATGGTTCTCAGGAGGGGGGCTCATCTTGAAAGGGCTGGATTTAGTTCTAGAAACCTTTAATGAACTAGAAAACTTAGAACTATTTATTTGTGGCCCTACTTATTTCGAATACGATTTCTATAAAACCTACAAAGATCTATTCAAAAGTAATAACATCAAGGTAATAGGGAATGTTAATGTCAAATCTGATAAATTTAAAGAACTTACTAACAAATGTGCATTTATTATTCAACCTTCTGCTAGTGAAGGGACACCAGGCTCAGTTGTTACATGTATGCATAGAGGATTGATCCCTCTTGTAACTGATGAAGTTAGAGAAAACCTAAACGATTGGGGGATAAAAATATCCAATGCAAGAATTAAGGACATTAAAGAAATTATTGTTAATGCATCTAAGATGAAGAACAAAAAAATCAAAAAAATGGCCAGTAAATCTTCAAAGTATGCAAAAAATAATCATACAAAAGAAACATTTACTAAAGATTTCAGAAATTCGCTAAAAGAAGCATTAGCAAAAACCAACAAGAAATAAAAGATGAGTTTAATAACTTAGGTTATATGTGAAGGTGGATGAGGTGGTTGGTGAATGATTGGAATTGTTAGGCAGGTATCTAATCAGATTAAGTTTTTATTGAGTAATGTTGTTGTTGAATTTCCAGTTATTATTGATGATTTTAGTGACATTGAGTTTGGAAAAGATGTAAAGATTTATAGATGTGTTTCCTTGAACACCGAAGGTGGAAAAATAAAATTAAACAGCAATTGTCAGATTCAAAGATATTCTAAGTTAAGAGAGAATATAAGTCTGGGTGAGTATTCAGGCCTTGGAAAGAAATGTGATTTGGTTGCGGAAGAGGGTATTGAAATTGGTGACTATTCTATAATTTCAAGATTTTCTAAGCTAATTGAAAGGGAACATTTTTTTTATACGCCTATGAGGTCTGATAGCCGTTTTAAGAATAAAGGACATAGAACTAAAGGCAAGATTGATATTGGTTGTGATGTCTGGGTTGGTGCAGATTCCACCATACTAGGAGGAGTTAATGTTGGTCATGGTGCTATAATCGGTGCGGATTCAGTTGTTACAAAAGACGTTGAGCCTTACTCAATTGTAGCTGGAAACCCAGCTAAACACATAAAATATAGGTTTTCGGAAAAAATTAGAAATCAACTTCTGGAGTTAAAGTGGTGGGAGTGGGATGAGGAAAAGATTGAAAGAAACAAGAAATTCTTTAGTACCGATTTACGTGAAGTTGATGATGTATACAGTCTTATAAGATAATTAAATGGATGAGGTGGTTGATAGAAAAATGAGGGTTGTGATCTAAAAATGATTATCGTAGTAGGAATAGATGCTTTGGAATACGATTTGGTTAATAAATGGAGGCTAGAAAACTTATTATTAGAGAACAACAAAAAAATTTCAACTCCTGAAGATATTTATTTACACACTAAAATTCTATGGCCTACAATAATAACTGGAAAACATCCTAGGGACCATGGTATACAAGAAGGGGATATAGGTAGTTGGGAAAACACAATTTTAGAAAAAAGTTCAAATATTTTAGATAAAATTCTACCAGAATCAATTAAAAGGTTTCTAAGTATTTTTTTAAGGAAAATAGGCTTTGAACATTCTTCTAGGGATAAAGATTATTATAAAGAGAAAAATATCGAAACCATATTCAGTGGACTTAGAACTAAAGCTATAGATGTTCCTCAGTATAATGAAACTGGAATATCCGATGAAATCAAAAACAAAATGGATAGATCCTTTTCTGACTTTAATGAGGCCGAAAAATTCATTAATAAGTGTAAAGAAGAGTTCGAGATTAAAAGTAAAGAACTAATTAACTCATTGAATGAACCAATAGATTTAGTTATGTGTTATTTTTATTCGCTCGATGGCCTTCAACATGTTTTTCATAGTGATGAAGAATTTTTAAAAGAATGGTACAAGAAATTTGATGAATTAATTGGCACGATTAAAGAGGAAGCTAGTGATGAAGACGAGATAATAGTTGTATCTGATCATGGAATAAAAAATGGTAAGCATACTGATTATGCTTTTTTTAGTTCATATAAAGAAGAATTAAAAGTCGAAAGCATATTAGATGTGAAAAAAGAGATTCAAGAAATCACAAAAAAAAATAGGAAAAATCATGAGGAAATAAAAGAAGAGCTTAATAACTTAGGTTATATATAAACCTTGAGTGATTTAATTGAGCTTAACTAAATCCGTTATTGGCGTTTTCTTTGGGAAGATAGGGATAGCGGTTCTTGGGTTTTTAGGAATGTGGTATGCTGCGAGAGTTGTTGGTCCATCAATTCTAGGTGTTTATTTCTTATTTATGACAATCATTAGGCTTAGTTCATTTTTTACAGATTTCGGTATTAAAAAAGCGGTTGTTAAAAGAATAAGTGAAGGAAACAATGATAAGAAAATTTTTACTTCTTCATTTATTATACTATTAGTGCTTTTTTCTATAACTATAATTTTATTCTATTTTCTCAGAGCGAATTTAATTGATTACATTGGAAATTCAGAAGTTTTTCCTTTTTTATTTATTGTTTTGTTTTTATTGTCAACCCAAAATCTTTTGATGGCTGTTTTAGCTGGAAATAAAAAAGTGGGTTTATCTAATTTTACGAGTTTTTTACAAACAGCTGGTAGAGTTTTTAGTTGGTTTGCTTTATTATCTCTTGGATTTGCTTTAGTGGGGCTTATTATTGGTTTAAGTTTTGGTTATCTCGTAGGAATAGGTGCTGCAATTTTTTTCCTGGGATTTAATATCTTCAAGAAACCTGGCCTAGAGAGTTTTAAAAAGATCTTTTCTTTTCAGAAATTTAGTTGGATTGGACCAATCAGGGGAAGGACTTGGAATTGGACCGATACATTAGTTCTTGGTTTTTTTGTAGCTCCTAAATTTGTTGGAGTTTATGAAGTTTGCTGGAGTATCTCTACCTTTTTTCTCTTCGGTCCAATTGCCATTAACAATACATTATTCCCAAATGTAAGTGAAATAGCGAAAAAAGAACATTATGCAGAAATCAAAAAAGTTTTGGAAAACTCGATGGTTTACATAGGGTTATTGGTTTTTCCTGGATTAATCGGAGCCATAGTCTTGGGCAAATCTGTTTTGAGGATATATGGAAATGAATTTATTATTGGTTCAACAATTTTGGTGATACTGATTTTAAGTAGATTAATTGAAGGATATGAAAAAACTTTTTCTAGAGTTTTAGATGGATTGGATTATCCTAATTTAACTCTAAAATCTAATATTATATTTATAACATCTAACATAATTGGAAATGTCTTTTTGATATATTTTATTGGTTGGATAGGAGCTGCAATTGCCACAAGCTTTTCTATTACATTTGCATTAATATTAAATTACAATTATCTAAAAAACATAATTGACTTTGAGATACCAAAAAAGGAGATAGTTCTTGAAGTTTCTTCCGCTATAATAATGGGAATAATTCTACATATTATGAAACACATAATTAGCTTACCTTTAAAAATCAGAATACCTCTCTTGGTTATTTTTGGATTTGTATTTTATATTTCGCTTCTAATAGCTATGAGTGAAAAAATCAGGTTAAAAATGGTAGCCGTTATTCGAGAAATAAATGAGGTTTTTTATTTTTAATCATATATAAAAATTTGGCTATGTTGCAACCCTTTTTAGTTGGCCTGGAATTATAAAGCTTAAGGTCGCTAGATAATTTATTGATTTTTCTACGTTTTGCACTAGGCATTTTACCGTTATTTCCCTAAACTATTTCCACCAAGTCCTAGAAGAAACATAGGAGCCATACTTCCTCTTCAACATGGAGTTAAGGCTCTCATTTATGTTCCTCCTCTCATACCCCTCTTGCTCCTCGTTAAGTCTTTTATGCTTCTCAGTAAACTCCCTATACTTAATAATGGGCTTTATGTCTTCTCTTAGGCATAACTCCCTCAGCTTCTGGTCGTCATATCCCTTATCCCCTAATAAGACATCTATTCAGTTGGAGCTGCGCCTAATGAGGGAGGGGAGCTATCTTTGTGTTTATGCTTCCTGGTTGTGGTTACATGGAGGTCAACTATCTTATTGCTCCACTCGCATCCACGAGTAATGTTGTCTTTTAACGAACTCAACTTCATGTTGGCCCTCTTCGTGTAGTGTCTTGATGCATGGCCTCTGTCAAACCCCGAAGCATCGATGCCTACGACCCCAGTGAGATCCAGCTTCTTGATGGAGAACCTTAAGAGAGTTCGCCAGGTCCTCATAGAAAGCTTGTTGAACGCTCTACATAGCGTTGATGAATGAGGGATCTCGTCTAGGTTGGGGTTCATTCCTTATTCTCAGCATCTCCACGGCCTCATCAACGATCTCTCGATATGTGTTTCCTTTCTTTATCTTTAAGCACACAAGAACAGCATCGTTGCCTCAAACTATAGTCCTTCCTCAAATATTTGGAAGAATACCTTGGCACCTTCCTAGCCACCAAACGCTTGATCTCTTTAACGAATCTGTAAAGCTCTGTCTCCGGAAGCTCATCCAGCTCTAAATCTAGTCTCCAACTGCTGCAACTATCCCATCCCAAAACCTCGCTTTTTTACCGAAAAGTTCAAGTAAGTTCCGAGAAGGGTTGCAACAGAGCCAAAAATTTTTAATTAACCAATGTATTTGTATATTATTGAGTTTTGATCTTCGTATACTGTTTTTAAGGAGCTGAAATCTCTTAATCCTTCTTTTATCTTGTCCATATTTTCTTGTTTTTCATATTGTTTTGGTAAAAAAATAATATTTGAGGTATTTTGTCTAAGTATCGAATTTATATCACTTAGATCAGTGGACCAAATTGATGTTGTTTTTGTTTTATATGAAACATAGGTTGAAAAAGGATTTATAATCGTTTCGCCTTCCTCAGCATTATCTTTAATCCAGTTAATTGCTTCATCGTATCTCGAAACATCTTCTTTTGCTATTATAGGTTTAAAAATTGGAACCATTGTCAAGGACAGAAATAGGACTATTACAATTAATAGAATAGCAACATTTTTATTTGGAGATAACATATTTTTTCCTTTTCTAATTTTTGAAAGAATTATGGCTCCACATATTGAAAATAAAACAGATATAGGTAATATATGCCTATATTTAGGTAATTGAGGTTTAAAGAAAGTTAAATAAACTAACATAAGAATTAATATAAGAGATGAAACTTCTAAATACTTCAAGAACCTATTTTGATAACTACTAATTCTATATTCTTTATATCCCATCACAAAAATCAACGAACAAATCGCGGTTATAACAACCCAGCCCACGGTTAGAAAAAAGGCCAATTCATCAAATAAATAATTATTAATGTATCCGAAAGCCGTACCTAAATCTCCAGCTGGAACTCCCCACATCTCTAGGTAACCAACATAAAAATTCCTAATTGAAGTTATCGAAAAATCGAATAATGATGAACTTGGGAAAGATGCTGTTTTAGTTGCTAATGTTCTGATAACAATTGGCTTCTTAAACATAACCAAGTTTCTAATAAACATTGGTAAAGCTATTATAACCCCTATTAATGTTGAATAAAATACTTTTTTCTTAATATTACTTTTATATCCAACATATAGTAAAAAAGGAAATATTATAGGAGCCTGCTTTTTAGACAATAATAATAAACCCAATAACACGCCAGAAACAATCACAAATCGATTTTCTTTGTATTTATCTAATTTAGCTAAATAATAAATAACCAAAATGAACAACAAGGCAAATAACATGTTTCTGTATAGCACTGACCCCATAACTATATTATAAGGTATAACACTAGCGATGAATGCTGAAAATAACCCAACTTCTTTTGAAATTTTTTTTCCAAATAAAAAAGTTAGATAAATTAATAAGATAGAACATAATGGAGAAACCATCTTCGCAAAAGCCAATCCATAACCAAAAAATCCTCCAATCTTATAAAAAACGGTTGAAATTATATAAAAAAGCGGAGGATTAGATAACAAAACTTCTTCTTTCATAAAAAAAACATCTTGAAAACTCCAAAGAATAGGGATAGGTATGTCACCAGTAGCAACCCCCCTAATTATCATAGCATGTTTTCCTGCATCACCAGTTACCGGTGATATTAATGCCAAAGGAATCCTCAAGAAAGAGAAAAAAACTATTAATAAGGTGATGAACTTAAATAAGAATGAATAATCCTTAAATTCTTTTAAGATACTTCTCAGTTTTTCAGAAAACCTTTTATAGATCATAATTTTCGTTAATCCATATAACCTAATGACTGTAGTCTAGAAGCTATTTCCTCTTCTTCGGACAAGGTTTTTTCTCCTTTATCTTCAATTGGTTTTTGATATTCAATTTCCTTACCCTCTTCAAATATTTCTTTTATTACTTCTCCATCAACATCATTTGGTATTTTCACTCCCAACAAATTTAAAATCGTAGGCGCTAAATCAAGAATACTTACTTCATCCCGCTCAGTTTCATTACTACACTCTTGTCCATAAAACAATGCTAATCCCTTCCTAGTATTTTCTGTACTCCACTTACCCGGAGACTTAAATACTTCACCTTCACCAACCCTATCACTTATGGTAACACCAGGCCTCTCTTCAACAATGAGATCGGGTGCCTTATCCAATTCATCACCATGATAGATTTCGCTTGCTTCATGTACGTCTTTAGCTATTTTTTCATCAGTCAATGAACTCTTTAATTTCTTTAACTCTTTTTTTATTTCTTCTTTTTTTTCTCTTCCTTTTTTGGTTAAGTAAATTGGTCCTTGGCCACTTGCAATTGCATCGGTTTCCTTCCAATCTATTTTCTCTAATTTTCTCTCTCTTATAGCACCTTCCTCCATCGGAATCAATCTCTGGATTCGATCAGGAACATTTTTGGCTAAGAAATCTACTAAATTTAGTTTTTTAGCTATTTTTAATGCGTTTTCTCGGGTTAAGCCAATTTTCTTGAAGAAATCATCGATGGATTTCTTTGTTTTTAGATAATTGTTTTGTTCTAGCCATCTGTTTATGAAGAATTGTGTATCTATTTTTCCACAACCATGATCTGACATCAATACAAGATTAATGTCTTCATATCTTTCTAATAATTCTCCTAGTTTTTTGTCTATTAGTTTCCAAGCTCTTTTAGTGGGTTTGTCTCGCCAAAAGAAATGCTGAAGAACATTCAAATAAAAAACCGTTAAATGCAAAAAATCAACATCCTCCTTCTCCAATAAATCCATTGCAACATCAAATCTCTTTTCTATTAAATCTAAAATAGCTTCAACCTCTTCTCCTCGTTCTTTTTGCGAGGAGAGTAGTGGAGATGGATGAATCCTATAACTCCACTCATCTTCAAGATATTCCTCTAATTCCTCAGGATAAGTATAACCAGATGATAAGTGCCTTGATTCCCCTTCTTTTGCATCTGGGCCACCACAAACCATAAAACCATCAACTTCCTTAGGAGGATAAGTAGTCGGCATATTCAAAACACCAGTTCTTATTCCTTCTTTGTCTAAGTAATCCCAGTACTCAGCTGACTTAAAAGAATTAGAATCAGGACGAGTCAATTCCCTGTTCCCCACATCAACCCCCTCAAACCAATAAACCCCCAACTTACCAGGATTCTTACCCGTACTATAACACTTCCAATTAGGAAAAGTAACAGTAGGCAAACAAGAGATAGAATCAAAAAAACAACCCCCATCCCTTAATTTCTCTATATTAGGTAATTCATCACTCTCTAACCAAGGCTCAATTAAGTCCCAATTAGCTCCATCCAAACCGACAACAATAGTTTTAGTCAATTTATCATTCCCTAGATTAACGTAAAGTCTTTTAACTTCTATAATAAGATAAAGTTTTATGTCAAAAGAAAAACCCAGGGGTTCGATTGTAGAGGAATCACGGTCAATTGATGAACATCCTTTATTGAAAGAGATTTATAATTACCATGATAAATTGATTTCTGAATACACTGAGGGAGATGTACTAGAAATTGCTGGAGGAAAAAATCCTTATCCAAACTCCGATATAGTAATAGAAGCTGATAAAAATAATATAAACATAGCTAAGGAAGAATTAGACAATTTAATTCAAGGAGATTTGTTAAATTTACCTTTTAAAGATAAAATCTTTGATACGATTATAGGGAGACGGTTTATTCACCATATACCACTTAAAAATAGAAAAAATATTTTCTTAGAAGCTGAAAGAGTTTTAACAGAAAGGGGTAGAATCATAATAATTGAGGGAACTCCAGGAAAATTTAGAAAAATCACAAAAGGAATAGCTAATAAGCTAGGAATACTAGATGAAAAGAAAGAAGATGTTTATGGCCATCTAACCTCTAAAGAACTAGAAAATCTATTTAACCGAAGTAACTTTGAATTATTAAAATCTAGAAAACTAGGCTCACCTTTTATTCCTTTCTCCTATTTCAATTCTACTTTGACTAAGAAATTAAAATATTTTCATAAAAAAACTCAGTTCATAAGATGGTACACATTGATAATAGGAGAACTAAAAGATTAGTTTAAATCAACTTTTTAGGAAAAAAATTCCACCTATTAAACTAGGTAAATAAAAACTAAAAATCCTATCTAATAAAATAACAGATCCTGCTATATCTTTTGGGATACCTAGAGATACAAATACAAATATGGCTGTTAGTTCTGCTATACCAATCCCTCCTGGAGTGATGGGAATGATAGATATTGAATAAGCCATCGTAGGTGCAAAAAACAGAATAAATATATTTATCGATGCTTCCATGCCTTTTAATAAAAACCACACTCTTAAACCAGTTAAAATAGAAAGAGAAAATATAAAAACCAAAATAAATTCAAAAACAATTTTTTTATCCTCTAATAAGATACTACTTTTAGAAAGAGTTTTATCTACAAAATCAGAAGCTTTTTCTTTTATATCAATTTTGATAAAAGGAATTAATCCTACTAAATAATTTATTAGATCCAAAAAATAATCAAGATTTCCTCTATAATTATCTCCTAGCTTATATAGAGAATAGGGTACTAAGTAAATTAACCCTGAAAAAACAAGAAGCGTTAATAACCAAATCGGAAGTTTATCTCTTAATAATAAAACACCTAAAAGACAAATTAAAGCATATGTAATAGAATATAAAATCGTATTAGTTATAGTAACAGCAGTTGCAATAGAATTTGTAGTCTTTTTAATCTTTTTTTTCAAAACCAGAGGAGTACCTAATACCCTAGAAACCCTAGCAGGTAAAATTTGTCCTATAAAAGGAACTATTAAACCAATCTTTAGCGATTTCTTCATAGAAACATCGTTAAATTTTTCTATAAGAATTTTCCAACTAATAGCCCATAAAAAAACATTAAAAAAAGCCATCACTAAAAATAAAACAAAATAAAATGGTTCAATTCTTTGAATTTCACTAATAATATTTTCAAAATTTAAATTATTAGCTATAATTAAAATTACTACTAAAAAAACAAAAAATTTCAAAATTTTTTTATATAAATCTCTATTCTTCATCCTTTTAAACCAATTTTTATTCACGATTGTCTTCTATCGAATTTTTAATAGAAATTTCCTCGTTTAATTCTGATATTTCTTCTTTTAGTTCCTTTATTTTACTAAATATCCAGAACAACAGGATATAGGATGTGAATATGCCTATTGCAAACATCGTATATGCTCTTCTCTCCATTCCAAGCAGATTCATTATGTATGAGAAAATTTGTGGGAATAGTCCTGCTATAATTAGTGAAAAACCAACTATTATCCAAATAATAAAGTTTAATACATCTTCCCTTTTGTTCCTAATTAATGAAAAACTCTTATAGAGTAAATAAATCCCAACCAATATACCAACAAGTTCTATTCCTCTCATGTTTTTTCACCTGAAGATGATTACTCTTAGTAATACATCTATCATTCTTATTGGATACCAAAAAAAGGTTTCCAAATCAAACTGAGATTTACCCTCTTCCCTAATAGGCATTTCAACTGAACACTCTTCTATTTTTAGGTTTCTTCTACTTGCCTCTAATGATTGTTCTATTGCCCAATGATCATCTTTATTCCTATCTAACTTCTTCAGTGCATCGACATCATAGACCCGGTATCCTGAAGTCACATCTGTTATATCTATCCCACCTAGAAATGAAACCATTTTGGTGAAGAAGATTATCCCAGCTTTTCTGACATAGCTATATCCCTTGTGGCTCTCATTTAAGAATCTGCTACCGATAACCAAATCACATTCATCTTCTATTAACTTATTAAATAATTTTGGAATATATTTTGGGTCGTGTTGCCCATCTGCATCTAGAAGAACTAAGTAATCAAATTCCTCTTGAATCGCATACCTATACCCAGTTCTTACTGCACCACCCACACCAATATTAATTACATGAGAAACAACTTCAACTCCCTTATCTTGAACTATTTCTTTAGTTTTGTCTGTGGATGAATCGTCAACAACAACTATTTCATCAAGGTAATCTCTTTGATGTTTTCTTACTTCATCAATTACCTTTCCAACACTTTTTTCTTCATTGAATGCGGGAATTAAAGCCAATACCTTGCCAGGAACTTCCTTAGCCATATTCTACCCAAATCAATTAATCTTTATTTTTATTTATATCTAAAATATTTCTTACTGAATCAATCTCGTACCTTTCACAAACCTTCCTAATTTTATTGAACAACCACGTGCCTGACCTTATCTTATTCCTAATAGGCAAATTAGATACGGCAGATAAATCCATTAATTCCCAAGGATGGATATAAAAAACTGGAATAATGTCTTTCTCTATTAATTTATCTAAACTCCAGTAAAAATAGTTATGGCCCAATAACCTCAACCAATTCCCAGAAAAAGGCAATCTTAAAAAAGGATTAACACTAACTGGCACCTCAAATATTCTATTATCAACTTCAAAATCATAAAACTCACTTATTCTAAAAGGCTTCATAGGAATTGATAAATCCCCATACCACCCAGGGATAGGTAAAGAAGGAATCTTAGAACTAGAATACTTATAATTGAACTCATCTAAGAGCTGATAAAAGACCTTATCTCCTAGAATTTTTAAACCTGGTGCCCTAAAACCCAAAACTTCTTCGTTAATTTTCTCTTCAAGAATTCTCTTAGATTCTCCTATTTCGTCTCGCATCTCTTCCTTCGTCATTTCTCTTAAGTTTTTGTGAGTAAGTGCATGAGAAGCAATCTCATGGCCCTTATCTGATATTCTCTCAACTAATCCGGGGTTTTCCTCCACCAACGAAGCAACTACGAAAAAAGTAACTTTAGAATCGGTTTCATCAAGTAAACTTAAGAGGTTTTCAACAATTTCATCCTGATCTAAATCAAAAGATTCAGCTTTAGTTTTTGATTCACTCAATGATTTTTGATTTAGGAATTCCAAATCAACCGTTAAGCAAACTTTTCCTTTACTATTATTTCTTCGATTCATAGTTCCATATCAAATTAAAATATCTTGCCATCCCAGCCACTAAACTAGGGTTTTCTGTCAAAGCTGCTTCTCTCAGAGCTAATGGAACTTCTTTTTCTTCTACTAAAAAGATTGTTTTTCCACTTTCATATTCTAAGCTAGGATCTATAATAGTGCCTCTTAATGGCAGTTTTTCCTCACTGAACCTAAAATCTACACTAGGCAATTCATTCTTTATTTTTTTAATTATTTTTTCTTGTATTTTCCTATTTTCTTTTGAGAGATTTTTTTTATCTAAAAAAAGAATTCTAACATCCAAATCTTTCTCTTTTATTGCTTTTTTTAGTGTTTTTTTGGTTCTTGGGTAGTATTCGAAGCTTTTGGTTGATATTAGTATTTCTTCGTTTGCTTGTTTGTATAGTAATTGTGTTTGTTTTTCACTTGGTTCTCCAACATCAATTAGCTCTAACAAGCTTTTCCTATTTCCACTTGCTTCGTTATAGATTGAAGTTAATTTTTTTGTTAGGTTTTTCTGTTTTTCCTGTATTTTTTGAATTTGTTTTTGTTTTTCTAGTTTTTTGTTTTGTCTTAGTCTTTTGAGGATTTGTTTTGGTTTTTTTGTTTCATAGAGCTTGGGTCTTCCTGGTTTTTCTTTTACCAAGCCATGGTTTCTTAATACCTTCAAGACTTCGTAGACTCTGTTTTTTGGTACTCCACTTGTTTCGGCTATTTTTGATGCTTTTGCTTCTCCTAGCTGTATTAGGCTAACTAATACTTTTGATTCGTATTCTTTGAATCCTAGTTCCTCGAATTCTTCTATTATTTCGCTTAAATTCATCTTATTTTCGCTAATAATTTTCTAGATACCAATTAACTACTTTCTGAAGACCCTTTTTTAGAGAAACTGTGGGTTCGAAATCGAGTTTTTTTCTGGCTTTTGTTATGTCTGTGTAGTTCTTGTAGATCTCTCCCTCCCTCGCCTCTTTGTAATTAGGCTCAGGGACATCAACTCCTTTTTCTGTCATTGTTTGTTTTATTTGGTTGTATAGTTGGTTTATTGTGGTTTCTTCACTAGTTCCAAGTTGAATTAACTCGTAATCATTTTCTAAGTCTAGTGATTTAAGTATTCCTTGGCAAATGTCATCTACGTGGATGAAGTCCCTAGTTTGGTTTCCATCACCATAAACCACAACCTCCTCACCATCCAAAACCTCCCTAATGAATTTGTGTATCACACTGGTCTTGTGAACGGATTTTGGACCATAGACATTACTAAACCTCAAAGCAGTTGTTTTTATGTCATAGGAGCTGGCGAATGCACTACAATAGGCCTCACCCGCCAACTTACTTGCACCATATGGACTAAGTGGCTCCGGAACCTTTTCCTCACTAATAGGCATCTCATCCACCTCACCAACTGGAGCCGCTGAAGATGCATGAACAAATCTACTAACACCAAGATCCCTAGAAGCCTCCAAGAGATTTAATAAACCCATTATGTTAATCTCCGCATCCTCTCTTGGATCATCAATTGAGGGTATAACTCCTACTTGTGCAGCTAAATTAACAACAAAATCACAACCCTTTACTGCTTCTCTAACATCTTTTTTATCTCGAATATCGGCCTCAATTAACTCAACCCTATCTGATTTTGGCAAATATTCCTTTTTCCCATTAGATAAGTTGTCATAAGCAATTATTTTCCAATCAGTTTTATCTAATAAATATTCTGTTAGGTTGGAGCCTATAAATCCACAAGCACCCGTAACAAGTATTGTTTCAGTCATTTTTTTGCCTCTTTTATCATTTCTTTTAATTGTTTTTTGGTTTTTGCAGCCACATCTCTATCCACTAACTCACCATCTTTAAATATTAAAAAAGATGGAACACCCCTAATATTGTATTGGTCGGCTATTTCGCGGTTACGGTCAACATTAACCCCAACAAACTTAATGTCACTTACTTCCTCACTAAGTTCTTTTATTGTGTTTTCCATGGATTTGCAGGCGGTGCACCAGCTGGCCCACCAAAAACTAAAAACCAAATCACTCTCATCAACTACCTCTTCTTTGAATCCATTTGAATCAACTGATTTCAAACTCATCTATTTAACCTTAATCCTCTTTTCCTCGATCAATCTTTCCTTTATAACGACCCATCTCTTTCTCACCTGGCTCATATTCTTCAATAACACCTAATTCACCATCTTGGCTATCCCAACGAGTTTCGGGTAGAATCACTTCTCTGTTTTCTCTAATCCGTTCCTTTACTCTTTCCTGTGTTAGCACTTCAAACATCTTCTCCACTTCCTCATGCATCGAGATATTAGATTCAAACCCAAATTCTTTTGGTAATTTCCTAGCTATTGCATAGAAGGGGTGTTGTTCTGGTTCAACGCGGGGATTCTCAATTCGTTGGATACTGGTGTCTAAATCAAATTCGTTTTGTGCGACATCGGCAACGGTTTCAGCAACTTCCTTTACTTTATGAACACCACTAATTTGATTCACTACATCGTATTGTCCGGGTTCTGATGGTGATCCTATTAATCTAACCATACACTCCATCGCATCACGTAAAGGAATCATTCCTCTAATTTGTTCGCCTTCTCCATAAACAGTTAACGGTATATCACTAACTGCTTGACTCACAAAGCGATTTATCAGGGTTCCAAATGCCTCATCCACATCCAAACGAGTTCTTAAACGCTTATCTTGAGCTAATTCTTCTGTATGCACGCCATAAATTATGCCCTGCATTACGTCCATAGATCTCATCCACCAATATTTGCAAGATTCATAGATGTTGTATGTGTCGTGGACTTTACTGCAGTGATAGAAGCTAGCTGGATCCCTAGGAGTCATTTCTCCTCCAAGGCTCCATTCTTTGTCTTCCCATTCAATTTTGGCGTCGCTTGGGAATAGTCCTTCGAATAAGGGTCTTCCAGTTAGGGGGGATCCCATTTCTCCCATCGTGCCCAACTTAACTAAAGAAGTGGTTGGGACCTCGTCCTTCATTATGTGTAAAAGCTTCAATGTGCCCAAAACATTATTATCCTGAACCTCTACCGCATTCTTCATTCCACCCATGCTGTATGGTGCTGATGAGATTTCTGCGTAGTGAACGATGGATTCGGGCTCTACTTCTTGAATAAAATCCCTTAACTTGTCTTCATCCCTTAAATCCATCTCCCGGAAATTTATGTCTATGTCGAGAACTTCTTTTGCTGCTTCCAAGCGCTCATCAATTGGCCTAATCGGAACAACTGACTGAGAACCCTTCTCATCCACTAATTCTCTCCTAGTGAAGTTATCAATCCCACTTACCTGGCAACCTAGGTTTCCGAGTTTTAGTGCAAGAGTCCAACCTAGGTATCCATCGATTCCCAAAATCATTACCCGCATATCCTCTAATAAATACCCATATTCTGTTTCTCTCCACTCCGGGCAGTTTTGGAATTCGATTGTTGGCTCGAAATGTCCCAACCCGGGTCTTCGTTTGCATTCGATCATTATTTGTTTGCTTTCGCCTTTTGGTACTATGCGTCCTGATTGTCCGCATCCTCTGAAGTCTACGTTTCCTTTTAGTTTTGCTGCTGGACAGTTCCAACAAGTTTTCTGAGCATTATGAGTCATTTTTAATCTAATCCTCCATCTTTAATCCATTCTTTAATCTAGTTATAAGTATGATAATACGTCTTCGATGCTTGGTTTATTATTTGGAACTTGGTGTGTGTTTTTTAGGTATAGGAAGCTGTCTTCGTATGTGTGTTTTCCACTAAAAACATCTTCTTCGAAAACTTCTTGGGCCTCGATTTTTCCTCGGAATCGTAGGCCTTTGTTGGGTAGGATAACTAGGTCGGGGGCGTCTTCGAAATTAGAGCCACTATAGATCTGGTTTCGCCTATAAATTTCTTTAACTACATTTCTTCCTTCGTACTTGAAGTTTTTGAAGGCTTTTTTTAGTTCTTTTATTATCTTTTCCTCCTCTTTTGGCTTAACAGAGCCATTTGGGTATTTGTTTTGTTTGTGTAGGTAGATTCTTCCTGGATCCATCGCAAAAGCAGTTGTTTCTTGAGTTATTTGCTTATATCGCTCCTTGTCCTCATTTAAGTCGAGGAAACCTTGTTTTTGTAGGAATTTGTTGAGGTAGACGTTTGTTTGTATTTGTTCCATTCCGTGATCGGATAATATTGCAAGTTGGCCGTTGTGTCTTTCAGCAATTTCCCCTATTATTTCATCCACTTTCCTAAAGTATTCTTTAAATCTCTGGTGGTGTTCGTGGTCTTTGTTCTTGAAGGCGTTCCACATGAAGTGGCCTAAGCGATCGCTTCCCGTAAAAACAAGGGTGAAGATGTCCCATTCTCGCTCCCACATCCCCCGATATAACTCTATTCTTTTTTCTAAAGTATCAAATAGGTCGTCTAGGAATAACCTGAGTGATTTGTGTGCTTTTTCGGAATCTACATCCACCTTATAACCAATTTCCTCCAAATAACTTAACTCTTCCTTGGGATAAACAGCTTTCTCTAAATTAGGAGAAACAAAACCACTAACATGGAAACCATTTAGCTTCTGTGCAGGATAAGTCGTCGGAACATTAATAACAATACTTCTCTTGTCATCATGCATTTGCCAGTAAGTAGGTGAGTCCAAGCTACGGAAATCTGGAAAACTCATGTTATAGCTTCCAGGAATTAGTTCTGTGAACCCATAGACGCCATGTTCTCCTGGATTCTTACCTGTGATCATTGAACTCCAAGAAATAGAAGAAATTGGAGGAATACTAGAATTCATCTTTGAGAAATATCCTTCTTCTCTTAGTTCCCGAAAGTTTGGCATTACGCCTTCATCACTATATTCTTCCATTAAGCGATAGGGAACTCCATCGATTCCTATGATAGCTGTTTCTTTCATAATTTTTGTTTCCTATTTTTTTGGTTGGTTTTGTATTATTTAGATTAAAACAATACTTAAAAGTTACTCAAAAAATAAGTAACTAATAAATAGTGGGATAAACACAATACAAAACAACCCACAAAAACCTAAAAGAGGAAAATATAAGATGAAAGCTGTTGTCCTAGCGGCAGGAGAAGGCCAAAGAATGCGGCCATTCACATACACCCAGCCAAAAGTAATGTTACCAGTAGCAAACAAACCAATCCTAGAATACGCAATCCAATCCCTCTCAAAAACAGGAATAAAAGACATCACCCTAATCGTAGGCTACAAAAAAGAACGCATACAAAACTACTTCGAAGACGGAAAAAACTGGAACACCAACCTAACCTACGTAGAACAAAACAAACAACTAGGAACCGCACACGCACTAAAACAAACAAAAAAAGAACTAAAAAACCAAGACAAATTCCTCCTACTCAACGGAGACACCTTAGTCGACAAAAAACGCATACAAGACATCAAAGACCAAAAAAACGCAATACTAACATCCAAAACAGAAAGACCACAAGACTACGGCGCAATCCAAACAAAAAACCATAGAGTACAGAAAATAATAGAAAAACCCAACCAACAAATATCTAAAAAAGTCAACACAGGCGTCTACTCCCTAACCCCAAAAATATTCAAAGCAATCGAAGAAATCGAACTATCACCACGAGGCGAATACGAAATAACCACAGCAATCCAAAAACTCATCGAAAAAGACATTGAATTCAAAGCCATCGAATCAACTGGCCTATGGGTTGATGCAGTATATCCATGGAATCTCCTAGAAGTCAACCAAAAAATGCTCCAAAAACAAAACCATGAACAGAATGGAAAAATAAAACCAGGGGCAACTGTAGCTGAAGATGCTTCAATTGGAGAAAACACCAAGATCAGACCAGGAACCTATATCCTAGGACCAACCAAGATAGGCAAAAACTGCGACATAGGACCAAACACCGTAATCCTTCCCTCTACATCAATAAGAGATAACTCCTCAATTGGACCAAATACAACGATAGAAAACTCTATTTTGATGCGTGATTGCCGAATAAAACCAAACACATACATAACCAACTCAGTCCTAGGCAACTACACAAAAATAGGAGCACAAACAACCCTAGACGCAGCAAAAACACAAGTAAAAGTTAATGACGAACTAATTGAAGTAGATAAAGTCGGATCCATGATTGGAGAATCAACCACGATAGGAACAAACACCTCAATCAAGCCAGGAACACTCATTGGAAAAAACTGCGACATCGGCTCAAACCAAATAGTTAGAGAGAATGTGCAAAGCAATACAAAAGTGAGGTGAACTCATAGATGTGTGGAATCATCGGCTACGTAGGAAAAAGAGATGCTAGTTCTTTGCTCATCAATGGGCTTGAAAGATTAACTTACAGAGGATATGACTCAGCTGGAGTTGCCACTACATCTTCTTCCAATCTTGAGGTCAAGAAAGGAGAAGGAAAAATGAAAGACCTCAAGGAAGAGTTAGATTTCGATGATATGGAGGGAAAAACTGGAGTTGGACATTGTTTACATCCTGATACAGAGGTTTGTACCTCAAGTGGTTTAACTAAGATAAATAAAATTGATGGTGAAGAAGTTGTTTCAGCTGATTTAGATGAATTAAAAACAAAAAATGGTAGAGAACAAAAGTTAACAAAACACAAATCACCTAAATATTTGTATAAGATTAGTACCTCTTTTTCTGAGTTCAAATGCACTGGTAGACATAGGGTCTTTGTCTCCAATGGAGACAAGGTCAAGGAAAAACGGGTACAAGAGATAAGAAAAGATGATGATTTAATAGCTGTTCCTAAAAAACTACCTCACAACCCAAAAGGAAATGAAATAGAATTTGAAGACGTATACATTGAAAGGCATTATAAAATTGATGATGATCTCAGCAAGGAATTGAGGAAAAAAAGAGAAGAAAAAAATCTAACAAGGGCTGAGATAGAGGAAAGAACAGGAGTGAAAATTAATTATATCCAAAGAATAGAAAACAGGACCAGAAATTCTTTCGAAGAGAAACGATGGGAGAAAGTTAAAGACATATATACAATAGATCTCAAGGATAGAGCCGAATTAACTTATACAAATCCAACTAAGTTTCCCAATAAACCAAGTAAAGAATTGCTTCAGATAATCGGTTACCATTTAGGAGATGGTTATTTCGCTTCAGATAGAAACATCAGATATAAAGATGAAAGAGAAAGCATCCTTGAAGAATACAAAAAGCTTTATAGAAAAACTTTCAATGTAGATGGAAAAATCTATGATCGAGGAAATCACTCCAATTTATGCATCTATAGCAAGTTCTTGGTCGATTGGTTTGAGAAAAACATCCCAACCTTGTTTTATAAAACAGGAAATGAAGAAATCCCTAACTTTGCTTTTAAATTAAATAAAGAAAAAACAGCAGCTCTATTACGAGGATTATTTGACGCAGAGGGATCTGTCGGAGTGAACGCAAGAACAATCAACTTTAGGGTTACAAGTAAAAAACTAGTCGATCAGACTCAATATCTCCTTTTTAAGTTTGGTATCCTTTCAACTAAAAGCAAGAATATTAGAAACCAAGAAAACTGGAATAACGTCCATAATCTTCAAATTAATGATTTAAAGTCTATGAAGAAATTCAAAAAACTCATTGGATTTAGTGCAAAAGATAAGATGGAAAAAATTGATGAGATAATGGAAAAAAGCAAAAATTTAAATTTTAAATACTTTTCTTGTCCATACAACCTCAATTCACTCATTAAAAAACACATAAAAGAAACAAAAACAACACTAACCCCAAAAAACTCCTTTTGCACTGACTTAAGACTCAACAATATTAGAGAAAAAGTGAACAATGAATTTGTAAAAGAGAAATTATCTAAATACCTGAAATCGGATATAATTTGGGCTAGATTTGATATAGAAAAAATTGAATCTGACACAGATTACGTCTACGACTTAGAAGTAGAAGAAGATCATAACTTCATAGGTGATTTAGCAATTCAACACAACAGTCGGTGGGCCACCCATGGCGAAGTAAACGATAAGAACGCTCATCCACATACTGATTGTAAAAACGAATTAGCTGTTGTTCATAATGGTATAATAGAAAACTATGAAAGTATTAAACAAAAGCTAAGTTCTCATGAGTTTAGTTCTGAAACTGATACTGAAGTAATTCCTCACTTAATCGAAGAAAAACTCAAAGAAAAAAATAGTTTCCAGGATGCTTTTTTGGATGCAATTAATGAATTAAATGGTTCTTTCGCTGTTGCAGCTGCCAAGGAAGGTGAGGATAGGTTATTGGTTGCTAGGAACAAGAGCCCCTTGGTCATTGGCTTAGGTGATGGCGAAAATTTTGTTGCTAGTGATATTCCAGCTTTCTTAGAACACACTGATAAGGTAATTGTTTTGGAGGATGGTGAAATCGGCGAAATAACCCAGGAAGAAATAAATGTGATGGATCTAGATGGAGAAGCAATAGATAAGGAGGTTAAAAAGGTTGATTGGGAGGCTGAGGAAGCTGAAAAAGGTGGTTTCGAGCACTACATGCTAAAAGAGATCTATGAGCAACCAAATGCAATAAGACAAACCATTACTGGAAGAATCAATCAACTAGAGGGTGAAGTCGAATTAAAAACCAACCTAAGTCAAAGAGAGCTTAGAGAAATTGATGGAATCCAATTAATTGGTTGTGGAACCAGTTACCACGCTGGTTTATTTGCAAAATATTTGTTTGAAGAAATTGCCGAGATACCAGCAGAAATAACCTACAGTAGTGAATACCGCTACAAAAACAACATAAAAGACAACTACCTAACCATAGCAATAACTCAAAGTGGTGAAACCGCAGACACCCTAGGAGCCTTAAGAGAAGCAAAATCCATCGGCTCCAAGACCCTAGCAGTAACCAATGTCCTAGGCAGCACAGTCACAAGAGAAGCTAAACATACCTTGTACATTAAGGCGGGTCCAGAGATTGGTGTAGCAGCTTCAAAAACCTTTACATCACAAATGACAACACTTATCTTATTAGCTATCTACTTAGCCAACATAAAAGACACAATCAACAAAGAAGAAGCGAAAAAAATCTTGGGTGAACTAAAGGATTTGCCTGGGAAAATACAGTCAATATTAGACAACTCAGACGAAATAGAAAAATTATCGAAAGAATACCTAGATAGTTCGGCTTATTTCTTCATTGGCAGACACGTAAATTATCCCGTTGCCCTAGAAGGAGCGCTTAAATTAAAAGAAATATCATATAAGCATGCCGAAGGATTCCCCGGAGGAGAACTAAAACATGGACCCCTAGCACTAGTAAACGAAAAAACCCCAGTTTTTGCATTAGCAACAAAAGGAAAAACTTATGAAAAAATACTTAGCAACATCAAAGAAGTCGAAGCCAGAGACTCACCCGTTATCGCAGTCGCCAACAAAGAAGACGAAGAAATAGACAAATATGCCACAGAAACCCTAAAAATCCCCCCAACCCATAGTTACCTATCACCGATTTTATCAACCGTGGCACTACAATTATTCGCTTACTACACCGCAAACAAACTAAACAGATCAATAGACACTCCCCAACACTTAGCCAAGGCAGTTTCAGTCGAATAAACAATAAAAACAAACCAAAAAGAGGTTTTATATAAAATGAAACAGGCTTTAGTTCTTTGTGCTGGCGAAGGAACCAGGATGCGTCCCCTAACAGATAATAAATCCAAAGTTATGTTGCCAGTTGGTGGAAAACCACTCCTACAACACACCCTAAAGAAATTAAGGAATTATGGCGTGGATGAATTTGTTTTTGTTGTAAATTATGAGAAACAGCAAATCATGGATTATTTTGGCGATGGCAGCAATTATGACGTAGATATTGATTACGTGGAACAGGACAGTCCAAAAGGAACTGCCGATGCCATTGGCACTGCAAAAGAAGAAATAAATGAACGATTTGTTGCATTAAATGGGGATTTATTCCTAAAAGGAGACATAGGCTCCCTATTTGAGAAAAAAACTAGGGCCGTGGTTGGGGTTAAAGAAGTGAGTGACATTAGTAGGTTTGGTGAGATCGAAGAAAAAAATGGAAGGGTATTTGGGATCCAAGAGAAGCCGGGGGAGGAGAGAAGTGGTTTAGCTAACATTGGTTTGTATGTTTTTCCTCCAGAAATATTCGATGCAATAAAAGAGACAGCTCTCTCTGAGCGTGGTGAATACGAAATAACCGATTCCCTAGAGATTTTAATAAATGACTATGATGTAGAGGTTGGTTGCGCAGAAATTGGTGGAGAGTGGCTTGATGTTGGTAGGCCCTGGGACCTATTAACTGCCAATGAACAAAAAATGAAGAAACTAAATAGGGAAATCAAGGGAGAAGTAGAAGACGGTGCTAGGGTTAAAGGCGATGTTGTGGTTGAGGATGGTGCGTTTGTTAAGGATGGAGCCTACATAGAAGGACCCTGCTATATTGACAAAGATGCCAAAGTTGGGCCAAATTGTTATTTGAGAAAAAACACTGTTTTAGGAAAAAATGTTAAGATAGGGAATGCTGTAGAGGTAAAGAACTCTATTATCTTAAAAGACACTAACATTGGTCACTTATCTTATGTTGGTGACAGCGTCGTTGGAGAGGCCTGTAATTTTGGTGCTGGAACCAAGGTAGCGAATTTGAGGCATGATGAAGAGAATGTGAAAATGAATGTCAAAGGCAGAGAAGTTGACACAGGTAAGCGCAAACTTGGAACAATAATGGGAAACAAAGTTAAAACAGGAATAAACACCTCAATCAACTGTGGAACCAAACTAAGTTCTGGAGAAACAACAAAACCAGGTGAAGAAGTAATGGAAGACAAACCCAAAAATTAATAACTAGGGTTTCTGAGTCTCTTAATGGCTCTTAGGCCCCTTTAATTTATTTGTTTCTGTTTCTGTTTCTTTTTCTGTTTCTTTTTTGATTGCGTTTATGAAGCTTCATGGTTAAAATAAAGTAAGCTTATTTCATGACTTAGTGTGGAATGCTTCCTGAACAAGGAACACGGATTTTATGTTTGTGGTTCTGGATTTTTGCTCAATTGCTAAAGAACTAGGGAAGAAGTTTTATTTTAATAGGTCGCTAAGACTCCGCCCAGTAGGGTGGATAGGATACCCCTTTCCTATTGAGATGTGTAGAACAGCCACTTTAAACCCTAGTTGAGAGGGTAAAAGAAGTTCCTAGCTTGCATGAAAAGCGTTCTGCTATTCGAACAGGTCTCTGGCTCTTCTGTAGATGGGTGCGCCGAGCCAGTTCCGCTGTTCCGCCAGTTCATTGAGTTTGTTTAGGGCCTCCTTCTGTTCTAGTACTTCTCTCTTCACGAGTGCTTTGAGGACGATAGGTGAAATCGCTACCCGTGGGTCTGCGACAGCTTGGAGTTCGGGGAGTGCTCGGAGGTCGTCGGTGACTAGGAACTTGGCGCCTATTTCTTTGGTGAGGAGGGCGCAGGCTCCTTCTCCAGAGTCGATTCGGGAGGATTCGAGCTTTCCTTTGACTTGGTGAACGGTTATCTGGTTTAGGTCGTCGAGTACTGTTTTTGAGGCTTTTCCGTGAGTGTCGTCGTATTCGCTCGTGTCCTCAAGCTCCTTGATCACTTGTTCGGTTGTGTGGACATCGAATTCTGTTAGGAAGATGTCGAGGAGTTCGACAGTGGCGAGTGAGATTAGTGCGCTTGTATCCGCCACAATCATACTTTGAAGCTCCTCTTAAAGTTCTGCGAGGTCATCGACTAGACCCTCACCTTGGTCCAAAATGGTTTTGGAGGACTTGACGGATTCTGCATCTTGTCTTCCGATGAATTCTTTGAGGACTTCGAAGCTGATCTGATTATCGAGGTAAAGTTCTACAACCGTTTCCTTGAATTTCTCGTTGTCCTCGATATCCTCAAAGTAGGCTTGGAGTGCCTCTTTGACTATTTCGGTTCTGTTTCTCTTGCTAACTTCTGCAGCTACATCTGCTTTCTCGATTAACTCCTCCGGAAGCCGGAAGTTGACCCTGGTACTCCCCATCTCACAAACCACCCAACATACATACATTGTACCCACATCCTTATTAGTGTTTCAGCCAAAAACCCCTCCCCTAGATCAAGATTAACTCTGTTCTAGCCAAAATGAGTTTAAGTAATTCTGTTTCTGGATTCGAGGCCATGGTAGGGGTGTCTTAATTGGCCTAGTACTACGAACCGTAACAATAGAAACCCTAATAAACAACTATGACATAGAGGTTGATTGCGCAAAAATAGCGGCAGAATGGCTTGATATTGGCAGACCCTATGACCTATTAACTGCCAATGAACAAAAAATGAAGAAACTAAATAGGAAGATTAAGGGAAAGATTGAGGATGGTGCTAGGGTTAAAGGCGATGTTGTGGTTGAGGATGGTGCGTTTGTTAAGGATGATGCTTACATAGAAGGACCCTGCTATATTAGTAAAAATGCTGAGGTGGGGCCAAATTGTTATTTGAGAAAAAACACTGTTTTAGGAAAAAATGTTAAGATAGGGAATGCTGTAGAAATAAAGAACTCCATAATATTAAAAGACACTAACATTGGTCACTTATCTTATGTTGGTGACAGCGTAGTTGGAGAGGCCTGTAATTTTGGTGCTGGAACCAAGATAGCTAACCTAAGGCATGATGAAGAGAATGTGAAAATGAATGTCAAAGGCAGAGAAGTGGATACAGGTAAGCGCAAACTTGGAACAATAATGGGAAACAAAGTTAAAACAGGAATAAACACCTCAATCAACTGTGGAACCAAACTAAGTTCCGGTGAAATTACGGAGCCTGGTGAGGAAGTTATAGATGATAAATAGGGTACCTCAAAAACTAGGGGACAAAAAAATGGATAAAGAAAAATTGAAACGAAAAATAGAGGAACTAGGGGATTTAGAAGATATAACTAGAGAAGATGTGGTTGAAGCAGTTAGAGAAACAAGAGGAGAGAACTAAGAGGTTGTTTGCCATCCCAATTAATTGATCCGTTGAACAAAAAAAGAAGTGATCCAAGATCTTGAGGATTAAAGAGGGTTTTTTGAGTAAAAGTTGTTGATGGGTTTATGGGTTTGTTTTGGTATATAGTTGGTTTTTATAGTAGAGTATGGCAGAAAACCCCACGGCTCTGCCGTGGGGATGAATGCCCTTCAGCAACACTTAAGTTGCTTGAGGGAGTAAATAAATATAACTGGCAGTTGGTTGGGAGTCTGCCCTTGAACAAAAAGCAATCCCACGCCCCCTTGGGGAAATAGGCTAAATGCCCCAGGACCAGCATCGAGAGGTGCATAGGTAGAGTAGATATACAGGATAGGTAAGCCCGAAACCTCTTTTAGGGAGTAGGAGTGTAGTGGTTGCGTGGAGCAACCTGTGGGAATAAGGGAACCATTGTGAGTTAGTATATGGGAACGGTTCTGTTCCCTAATCCACTCTTCCCACGAAGCAACTGTTCCCTGTTGACCGAATGCATGAGACAAGTTCGGTGGAAAGGCGTAGTTGCCCACGGGGAAGCCCCACAGCTTTGCTGTGGGATCACTTCACTTCTGTTAGTTTTATTAAACAAGTGTTCGATATATTAGATAGATGTTCGATAAAAAAAGCAAAGAAAACCTAATGCAATACCTATTCCAAAACCCAAGAAAAAGCTACCACATAAGAAAACTCGCCAGAAAAACCAACTTATCGGCCTCAACAATCTCCAAAACAATCAAGGAACTACAGAAAAAAGAATTTGTTGAAGTAAAAAAAGGAGTAACAAAACAAGTTAGATTAAGCCAAAACAACAAAACTAAAGACTACAAAAGAGCCTATAACCTCCTTAAACTAACAGACTCAGGTCTAATAGATTACTTAGAAAAAAATCTTTATCCTGATACCATAGTCTTATTTGGAAGCTATTCAAGAGGAGAAGACGACTCAAACAGCGACATTGACTTAGCAATAATCAATGGAAACAATAAAGGAACACAACTGGATCTAGATGAATTTGAAAAAGAACTTGAGAGATCCGTGAATCTACAAGAAATAGATCTAAAGGATGTTGGAGAAAATTTTAAATTAACACTCGCAAATGGAATCGTTTTAAGAGGATACCTAGAACTATGAAAGAGATAAAAGATTACATAAAAAAAGGAAACAGTCCTAAAATAAAGTGATTGCTCATATTAGAGGTTTTTTGGCCTAAATCTTTTTATTATTCCATCAAAATCTGAATCAAAACTCAAGACTCCATCTATTTTGTTTTCTCTTGTTGTTGCTATTGTTGTTAAATCAGTGAAACTTAGAGACTGGTCATTGTATTTAAATAATAGTCTTTTAGCTTCTTTGAATTCTTTTTTTGATATAAATTCTAGTTTAAATGGGGAATAGAAATCCTTTTTACCTAGTATTCTTTTGCTTATTGATTTTACTTGTTCAAAATTCCCGGTTTTTGTTTTGGTTAATGTTATTACTTCATCGTAGATGTAATCAGTTATCCATGGTTGACTTAATTCTCCTTCCAATATTTTTTTCATAGCTTTTTTAGCTAATTTATACCTATTAGCTTTCTTGTTTTGATAGGCATAAAATATTCCAGTATCAACTAATACACTCATTTTTGGTATAGTATTTTGTCGATTTCTTCTTCAGTCGTTTCTTCGCCAAAATCAGTTATTACTTCTTCAAATTCCTTTATCTCTTCCTTAGACAAAGGAACTTTTTTTTCTTCAAAAGATTCAACAAATTCTTTTTTTGAACTAAACATTTTTTCAACTAATTTATCAATTATTTCTTTTTGACTAACCTTTTTTCCTGTTTTTAACTTGATTTCCGCCTGTAATTCTTCAATTTTTTCTTTCGATCCCTCACTTATCTTAATCGAAGTAGCCACCAAAAACACCCCTCATACAAAAGTAAATGATTCTACTCAATAAACCTTTCTACAAAACAAACAAAACACCAACATAAACCAAAACCAAAAAAATAAAATCACCAAAAAAACATCCCCCTATCTAAAAATGAAAAAAGAAATAAAAAACAAAACTCTTGAATTTTTTGTGGGAGACATCTCCCAGCAACCCGGCTACGAAGCAGTTGTGAATGCAGCGAATGCAGAACTAAGACCAGGTGGAGGAGTTGCTGGCGCCATCCACCAAAAAGCAGGACCAAGGTTAGACAAAGAATGTAGACAACATGCACCAATAGAAGTTGGAGAAGCCGTAATCACAGAAGCATACGAATTACCCAACAAAAAAGTGATCCATACACTAGGACCAATCTATAGAAAAAACAAGGACCAGAAGAAACAACTATCTAATTGCTACAAGAATTCATTGGAACTAGCAGAAAAACACAAAATAAGTTCTGTTTTGTTTCCTGCGATCTCCACCGGAGCATTTAATTACCCAATAGAGAAGGCAACAGAGATTGCACTAAAAACCACGAAAAAGAAACTAGATGAATTAATGGAAATAAAGAAAATTGGCTTTGTCTTATTTAGCCAAGAGGACTTAGAAGTTTACAAAGAAAAAGCAAAAGAGATATTTTAAAATAGATGAAAAGAAGAAACAAAACCTTTATTTGTTTTTATTAATCTTTTTCTAGTTCTGAATAAATTACTTCGTCCCAATCAATTTCTCCTGGCTCTTCTTTTTCCTCTATTTCATCCAAATACTCCAAAAGATCCTGCTTATCACTTATTGGTTTAAGTAAAATATATGGAGGCTCTGCTTTTATCAATAATTTAGTTCCTGGCTCCAAGCCAAATTCTTCTCTCACTTCTAGAGGGAGCTTAATTTTGTTTTCTTCGTTAACCTCAATTATTTCATTCATAGGAGCCAAATCCATTTATTTGGGTTTTTATTTCTTTATTCAATTCTTTTCCATGTAATCATAAATCTCCTCTAAAAAATCATTGAGGTCTTTTAAGTCGTTTTCTAGTATTTCTTTTATTTCCCTATCCCTTAATTCTCCATATCTGTGAATCAATAAATTTCTAAATTTGGACATTTGCGCTAATTTCTCACCTAATTCACCCGACAATATGTTTTCTTTTGATAACTTAAGGAATAAACTAGAATAATTATTTGGTCTCTTATATCCTTCTTCGGAGATTATGTGACCTGCTATATCTATACTTGCCTGTATTGCTTCAAACAAACTATGTCGAATTGCTTGAGTAACACGGAAACTTGATTCTTGGGGGCTGAATTCCTCTTCTTCCAAATAATCTATGTTTTCCCTAATAACCTCTATTTTTGACTTGATTGTCTCTTTTTCTTCATTCATTTTTTATCTCCCTCCTATTTCTTTCATCGAATTTCTCAATCATTGGTTTCATATCAAGGTATTTAATTAATGTTTTGGCCTCAAAATCTTTCCTAAATCCCTCATCTCTGGAAAATAATAACTTAGAATTATTTAGTACGTTGTTTACGAATCTGATGTCGTTATTGTTTAGTCTTCGTAAATCCACTTCCCTATCCAGTTCTTGTTCCAGATCCAGTGCTATTTTTGCCAAATCCCTCAAACCTAAGTCATCTTCTTTACCCAACAATAGGCCTAGGTCTATGTCACTTATTTCATCTTCTCTATCTTTTGCAAAGGAACCATATAAGTAAACGGCTTTTATTTCCTCATATTCTTTTAATTTGGTCCTTATTGTTTTGATTTGTTCATCAGAAAGCATTAAATTAATTTATGTTTTGATTAAAGAAAAAACTTATTTTATAATCTTCTCAGCTAATCTTTGTTTAGTGAAAAAGGGGTCTTTTTAATTTTGTTGTGGGAGGTGGTTTTTTGGTTTTTCGAAAGAATTAAAACATTTATGTGAACATGTATGTGTAGAGATGCCTTCTAAAAATATATCCATCAAAGAAGAAGCATACAAAAGACTCAAAGAACTTAAAGGCAAAGAAAAAAGCTTTAGCGACGTCATCCTAGAACTCACAGAAAAAAACAAAAAAGATTTCTCAAACATCATAGGAAAAAACATCGACATAAGTTGGAGAGAAGTTAAAAAGACAAGAAAAAGAACCGAAGAGGACGAAAACCGTAAAAGAACACTTCTTAGACACCAGTTTCCTAATTGATTTAATTAAAAAAGAAAAAAAGGCACTAAAAATCCACAAAAAAATAACTGGAAACGAAGTCACTGGAACACCCTGCATATGTCAACTTCTCCTCCCTGAAGGGAGGGGCTTGGAGAGCCAGGGCTCCAACTAAGAGTTGACTAGCCTGAGCCCGTCCAAAAAGGATAGTCAAGGGCTACGCCGTGGAGAGACAAACACCCTGTGGGTGCCTCCCCAGCCCCAGACTCTGTAAGCCTCTAGCCTTGGCCTAGAAGGCTCCTATTTAGGAGCGACACACTCTCCACTACATTAGCATTGGCATTGGCGAGGGGACACCTAAACAAGGCAAACACCAGCTCTGGAGTGCTGAAGGGATTATCTCCCAAACAAAACCCCCATAAAACAAAAAACAAAAAACAAAAACGAAAGAAGGAAGAAGAAAGAGAGGAATAAGATGTGTGAGAGGGTTCCTGTCTTAGCTCCTGATGGAGAACCACTAATGCCTACCAAGCCACAGAGAGCTAAAAAGGTGGCTAAAAGAAGGTAAGGCAGAGCCAGTGAGGACAGGGCTACATGTGTTTGCTGTTCAGTTAGTGGAAGAACCATCAGGCAGAGAAAAACAAGAAATCACAATAGGCCTAGACCCTGGGAGCAAGTTCAGTGGAGCTGCAGTAGTTTCCAAGGAAGCTATACTCATTGGCTTGAACCTAGAGCTTCCTCAACAAGTTAGCGAGAGAATGGATAA
>PZKD01000054.1 GCA_003034855.1 archaeon SCG-AAA382B04
ATCTCACCCAAGAATCCCTAAGAGGGAGAAAAACAAGTGGACAAAAAAAGCTTATTCCTCCAACAACAATATTTTTTAGGTAAAAAAGAGAAAGCACCCAACCTCAAAAAAAGATATGACACCTATCCCCCCCATTCCCCTAAAAGAGATGGATTTGCAGCTCAGTAGCATCCATATCAGGTGGAGCTGCAATGATGTTCTTAGGGACTTATGGCCTATTAGTGCTTCTTTACTTTGTTGTTTTAGAAGCCACAAGGGGTCAAACTCTCGGTAAGATGCTTACTGGAATTAAAGTCGTTAAGCAAGATGGAAGCCCTTGCGACTTCTCTTCTTCACTCATCAGAAACCTGTTAAGAGTGGTTGATGGAATTTTTGTCTACGTTGTAGGCGCCTTATTCATAGCTCAATCAGACAAAGATCAACGTCTTGGAGACAGAATAGCGAATACTGTCGTAGTAAGCACATAATTAGTTACCTAAAAATTTTTTTTATTTTTATCTTTAACTTTTCAAGAAAGATCAAAGTTAAGAAAAATATTAATTTCACCAAAAATTTTTTGTAATTATCCTACCCTAACTGTCATTACAGGTATTTCAGAAGATCTTATAACCTTATCCGTTGTACTACCCATCATCATTCTCTCTAAACCACCTAAACCACGGTTACTCATGACTATTAGGTCTATTTCTTCGTTTTTTGCATATTCGTTTATTTTCTTATAAGGAACTCCCTCTAATATTTTTGATTCAGCTTTTAATCCCTTATCTTCAACTTTTTTCAACATAGATTTTATAACTTGCTTATAGGCATCTAATGATCCTTTCTCAATTTCTTCATTAACTTCTTCCCTCAGGGATTTAGTTAATTCAACTTGTTCTCTAAGATACAATATATCCCTATACATAACGTGCAATATGTGTATAGTTGAATCAAATTTCTTAGCTATTGGTATTGCATATTTAAGTGCTTCTTCAGAATCTTTGCTTCCATCGGTTGGCAAAAGGATGTTATCAAATTTTTTCACTTGTATCTCACCTCTAATCAATAATTTAGATTAAAATTAAATATAGGTTTTCAAACATGAATTCAAGAAAAAAGAAGAATATTAAAGAATCTATAGGTCCTTAATAGATTTAAATAGACTTATAACCACATAAGAGCATTAATTACTACCCATATTAGCGCAAAAAATCAGTTTAGATGGATTAACGAAGATTTTGGAAGAAGACTTCTTATGAGAAAAGTCAAAAAATCATTAAAGAAAAAACCTAATTATTAATTTGATGGTTTCTAAAATAGAAAAAATAAAAAATGATTTTGAAAACTTTGGCAGTCTAATTGTTGCTTTTTCAGGAGGAGTAGATAGTTCAGTTCTAGCTTATTTAGCAAAAAAAGCAGTTGATGAAAAAGCCTTGGCTATAACAGTAGATTCGGAAATATTCCCCAAGAGAGAGATTGAGGAATCTAAAAAGATTGCGAAGGAAATAGGAATCAATCATAGAGTAATTGATTTTAGTCTATTAAATGAGCCTCGGTTTATTGAAAATAATTCGAAAAGATGTTACTATTGTAAAAAGGAAATATTCAGTAGCTTAAGAAAATTTTCGAGCCAAGAAGAGTATAATAAAGTTGTTGAAGGGACAAATACCTCAGAAATTAAAGGACATCGCCCTGGATATGAGGCCATTAAGGAATTAAATATTTATTCACCTTTTGTTGAATATGGTGTCAAAAAAGAAGAAGTGAGGGAACTAGCGGCGAAATTAGGTTTAGCCGTTTATGATAAACCTTCAAATGCTTGTTTGGCTTCCAGAATATCTTATGAAGAGAAGATTACTTCTAAAAAACTTGATATGGTTGAAAAAGCTGAGGATTTACTTTATGATATGGATTTTAGGCAATTTAGAGTTAGGAAACATGGAGATTTGGCTAGAATAGAGTTACCAAGAGATAAAAGAGATCTCGATAAAGATCAAATGAATTATTTAGAGAGTAATATGAAAAAAATTGGATTTAAATATATAACTCTCGATTTAACTGGATATAGGAGTGGAAGTATGAATTAGATTTAGATTGTTCTATTCTTCTATATCTGGGCAAAACAAATTTCTCTCTCTAGCGAAACTGCACACTTCACATATTTTTTCCTTTGCATCGGAATCCTCTTCCACGATCTCTTGAGCTACTTCATCTATTTTTTTAACTGTCTTGGAGTTCAATTCGAACTCAGTTCCTCGCTTATTATTAACATATTGCGAAACAGCCGCTTTTGATGTGCCAATTATTTTTGCAATTTCTGCCTGATTTTTTCCTTTTTGTTTTAGTTTTTTCGCTAAAACCGCTCTAATAGAGGGTAACATATCGATTACAATTGATTCACAAGGTTGTTTCATAGTGACTCCCCCCCTACCTAACCTCACATTCGTTCGGTGAGGAAAGGGGGCTTCTATTAGTTCACTATCATACGTCCCTTACGGGAGCGATTGGAACTTGCGAGGTTCCTGCGAGTCCTCACAACTCCTATTTGGAGGACCTCTCGTTTACACATTCGGCTGTTTCATCGGGCAACCTTGGTATGCCTTTGTCGTTGTCGCAGAACACCAGCAAAACAAACTGCTGGTAGCCCGGTCACGTCAACCTGGTTACCATAGATGCTTCAGGTCAGGCATTACTAACTCAGACAAGTATGCTACTTTTGACTTATCTCCCAAAGGCTCACATACCTTATCAGTTATATACAAGACTCAAAACTTATAAAAATGCCGATTCATCCCCAACCTAACTCCCTATAGTCATGAGGAAAGGGGCTTCTCGGCGACTAAGTTAAATCCTCTTCAAATAATTCAGTAGACAAATATCTCTCTCCTGTATCCGGTATAATGACAGTGACTAACTTTCCTTGATTTTGTTTTCTTTTGGCAACTTCTGATGCGGCTTTCACTGCTGCTCCAGATGAAATTCCCGCTAGTATTCCTTCTTCCTTGGCAAGTTTTCTTGAAGTCTTCAGGGCTTCTTCATTTTTAATCTTTATTACCTCATCTATTAGCTCAATTCTTAAATTTTTAGGGATGAAGCCTGCCCCAATTCCCTCAATTTTGTGTGGACCTGGTTCTTCACCTGAAATAACGGCTGAATTCTCGGGTTCAACTGCTATGGATTTGAGGCTCTCTTTTCCAGCTTCCTCTTTTATGAACTCTGATATTCCTGTGATAGTTCCTCCTGTTCCTACTCCCGCAACAACTACATCAACTTCTCCATCAGTAGCGTCCCAGATCTCTTTTCCTGTAGTAATTTTATGGATCCATGGATTTGCTTCATTTTCAAATTGCTGTGTTATGAATGTGTTTTCTTTTTTCTGAGCAATTGATTTTGCTTTTTCCACAGCTCCTTTCATCCCTTTTTCAGGTTCTGTTAGCCTTATCTCAGCTCCTAGTATTTTCATAATCTTTCTCCGTTCTAAACTCATTGATTTTGGCATTGTCAGTATTACCTTATATCCTTTGACTGCTGCTATAAACGCTAGTCCAATCCCCATGTTTCCACTTGTAGCTTCTATAATCGTAGTTTCTGGATCTATCTTTCCTTTATCTTCTGCTTTTTCAATCATAGCTTTTGCAGTTCTATCCTTAATTGAAGATAGAGGATTGAATGATTCTATTTTTCCTATTAAGTTTGGTGCAAACGAATCTAATCTAACTAATGGGGTCTCACCCACCAAATCCGCCATATCATTGGCTATTCTCATATACTAACATTAACAAATGTTAATTAATTAAAGGTTTTGACTACAAAAAGATAAAAAGATTTTAAATCCAATTTTTTTAATATGAAAGAAATTACCAAAACCCATCTAAAGAATGCCTTTTCTGGGGAGAGCATGGCGAACATAAGATACAAAATATATTCTGAGAAAGCCAAAAAACAAGACTTTCCTAGCATTTCACTACTTTTTGAAGCAATTGCCTATGCAGAACACGTTCACGCAAGAAACCATTTAAGAAGACTTCCAGAAGAAACAGATTCTGCAATTGCCCACGCTCCATTTGGAGTGGGAGACACAATCCAAAATCTAGAAAAAGGAATTGAAGGTGAAGAATTCGAAATTAATGAGATGTATCCAAGTTATAAAGAAGTTGCTGACTTTCAAAGTGAAAAAAAGGCAGCTATTAGTTTCAAATGGGCTTTAGAAGCTGAAGGAATACATAAAGCATTTTTTGAAAAAGCAAAAGAAAAAATAGAATCTGGTGAGGGATACAAACTAGAAAAAATAAACATCTGCTCGACCTGCGGATACACCACCAAAGGAAAAGCACCCGATCAATGCCCAATATGCGGAGCCGATAAAAAACAATTCAGAAAATTTGAAACCTAACCAAACCTCTCCAAACACCCTAATTAATTCCTTTAATAAAAAACTTGAATGATGTCAGTGGAAAACATTTTTCCAGCTTTCTTATTATCTCTCCTAGCGGGGCTTTCAACAGTTTTAGGTTCCTTAATAGCCTATATTATAAAAAAACCAAATTATAACCACCTTTCTATCTTAATGGGCTTCTCAGCGGGAGTAATGATTTATGTTTCTTTCCTTGAATTATTAAGAGGCTCAATAGAGCAGATAGGTTTTATTTATGCTAATACTGGGTTTTTCCTAGGGATAGTCACAATTTATTTGTTAGATAAAGTTCTTCCTCATGCACATATTGATTTCAAAATGGATTCTTTTCATCAAGAAGGAGCTAAAGAAATAGGGCATGCAGGAATGTTAGTTGCTATTGGTATAGCTTTACACAACTTCCCAGAAGGAATAGCAGTTTTCGCTGTCTCATTAGAAAACCTCTCTCTCGGTATACCTATCGCTATAGCAATTGCCATCCATAATATCCCGGAGGGAATTGCGGTTTCGGTTCCAATCTATTTTGCGACAAATAGTAGGAAAAAAGGTTTTTTATATTCATTTTTCTCTGGAATTGCTGAACCAATTGGTGCAATAATGGGATTGCTCTTTCTATCACCCTTCTTAAATGAATTAACACTCAATTTAACTCTGTCATTTGTTGGAGGAATTATGGTTTTCATTAGCTTTGATGAATTACTACCTATCTCTAAAAAATATGGAGACGAACATTTATCCAGTATCAGTCTATTTTTAGGCATGTTTATTATGATGTTGAGTCTCTGGGCGATATAAAAAACAAAAGTTTTACTATTACCATACTTAAGGTAAATAATAATGGAAGTTATTAAAACAAAAAATTTAGATAAATTTTATGGAGATATAAAAGGAGTTAAAGATCTTGATTTATCTATAAGGTCCGAGGAAATTTTTGGTTTTCTGGGACCTAATGGGGCAGGAAAAACAACTACTATAAGAACAATATTGGGTTTTTTAAAATCAACAAAAGGATCTGTAGAATTGCTTGGTAAGGATGTTTCGAATAGAAAAGAGTTAGTTAAAGCCAAAGAGGAAATAGGTTTTTTACCTGGTGAATACAGTTTTTATGAAAATATAACTGGAAGAGAAGCTTTAGATTATTTCGAAAAACTCAAAGGCGGAGAAAAAAGAGATGAGTTAATAAAAACATTTTCTATTCCTCTAGATGAAAAGATTAAGAACTATTCACATGGGAATAAACAAAAACTCGGTATTATTCAAGCGTTTATGCATAATCCAAAATTAGTGGTTTTGGATGAACCTACCCAGGGCCTTGATCCTTTGATGCAAAAAAAATTTAATCAAATGATATTAGAAGAAAACAAAAAAGGCACTGCAATTTTTTTTTCTTCACATATCCTTTCTGAAGTGAGAAAAGTTTGTGATAGAGTTGGGATAATTAAAAATGGTGAATTAATTACAATCGAAGACATTGATGACTTGATGCAAAAAAGTGGCAAAATCGCTATAGTCGAAACAAAAGAAGACGTTGATAGACAGCAACTTGATTTAGAAGGTATAAACTTGTTGAGTCAAAATCCTCTAAAACTTGTTATAACAGATGGTTTTAATGAATTAATTAACATTCTATCCAAATACACTATAGAAGACATAACTATTAGGGAATCAAATCTGGAAGATGTGTTTATGCATTTTTACGAGGAATAAATAATGTTTGAAATCACTATATTCGATTTTAAGAAAAACTTGAAGGGAAAAATAGGTCTTTCAGTTATTTTAATTGGATTAGTTTCTTTGATAATTGGTTTATTCCCCTCAATCCAAGAAAGTGGATTTAGTTTTGAAGAATACATACAGAATTTGCCTCCTGCTCTTGCAGAGGCTTTTGGAGCTACAATTGCTAATTATTCGACAATTGAGGGGTTTCTTGGAATGGAGTTTTATAGTTGGTTTTGGACTGTGGCTCTTGGTGCTTATTTTGCATATAAAGGAGGGTCTTTAATTTCTGGGGAGATTGAAACAAAAAGAATTGATTTGGTTCTTTCTTCTCCATTGACAAGATCTAGGTATTTTGTTGAAAAATTTTTGTCTTACGTTCCTGATGCTTTTTTATTTAACATAATACTGGGTTTAAGCGTATATGTAGGTAGTTTCTTAATTAATGAAACAATTAGTCCAATACTATTAGCTAAAGTTCATTTTCTTTCTATTCCCTTTTGGCTTGCCTGTAGCGCAATAGGAGGGGTTTTCTCCGTATTTATAGATGAAGAACGAAGAGCAAAATTATTTGCCACAGGTTTCATATTTATAGCTTATATCATCGAAACTATCACTGTCCAAAGTGATTTTAGTTTCCTTGGAAAAATGAGCTTCACCCATTACTACAAACCTATTACTATTCTTTCTACAGGTGAAATAGATTTAATTAATCCATTAATCTTGTCGATGGCTACATTAGTAATAGTTTTTATTTCCTTGATTGCCTTTGAAAAGAAGGATATACAAACATGAAAAACCTTTTTTGTCAGAGAAATTATTCAAAAAGATAAAAATCTACACCATTGTGAGGTAATTTGATGGACAAGGTCGAAGAAGTTAAAAGATTGATATCAGAAGAAACAAAAGACAAATTCCAAAAGAGGGTTTTTGAGCAATCTGAAAAGCTAAATGAATGGCTAAAAGGAGAAAAATACGATAATAGTGGTTTCAGCGTTGGTTTGGAATTAGAAGCATACGTTACAAATCCAAAAAATCAGGTTACAAAAATTCCAGCTGATATTAAGAAAAATGAATGTTTTGCTCCTGAATTAGGAGTTCAAAATCTAGAATTGAATACCTCTCCTCATTCATTGAATAAAGAAGGATTAGTAGAACAAGAAGAAGACTTAAAAAACAGGTTTTTAAATAGTAGGTCATCATTAGGTAAAAAAAAACTATCAATAGCTCTTGATTCACTTTCAACTAATTATAGAGACCCAAATGGGTTTTTTAGAGATACAGAGGTTAAAGAAGGCTTAGTTTTTGCTAAAAATATGAGTGAAGCCCCGAGATACTATGGTCTTGATAATGCTGTTTTAAACAGAAAAAATGGTTTTATAAACTTCAATGTCCCTGGTGTTGACTTAGAATTTCCCTCTCTCCTTTTTGAGTCTCTAGCAACTTCTTTACAGGTTCACCTACAAATACCAGACACAAAAAGTTTCCTTAAGTATTATAATACTTCTATGAGGACTATGGCTCCTCTCTTGGCTCTTTCAGCTAATTCTGTATTTTTACCCCCTGAATTTTATAGAAATGGCTTGCCTCAAAATGTTTTTCATGAAATGAGAATCCCTATATTTGAACAGAGTGTTAATCCGTCAGACGAATATGAAAAAAAGAAAGTGAGGTTTCCATCACATCTTGAAAGTTTTGAGGATTTAACTCAAAAAATAGCCAAAGACGACCCATACACTGCCTGTTTAAGAGAATGGAAAAAAACTAACGGTCCTCAAAAGGAGTTTTGGGAATGGAATTATAAGTTAAGGGAGTTCTGGCGGTGGCAAAGACCAGTAATCGGAGGCAAACCAATAGAAAAATGTTGTTCAAATAACTCCATTCGAATTGAATATAGGCCATTACCCACCCAACCCACCTTAAAAGACAACATCTCACTGCAATTTGTTACATCAGGGTTGATACATGGGTTGATTGAAAAAAATCATCCAATAATTTATCTAGAATGGGAAAAATCAAAAAACGATTTCTATAGAGCTGCTAAAAATGGATTGAATGCCGAACTGCACTGGGTCAACCAAGCTGGAGAAAAAACAAAAAATAAAGACGTTTTATTTAAAGAATTATTTAAATATGCAGAAATTGGATTGAAAAAAATTGGATTAAATCACCCAAAAACATATTTAGATCCAATTAAGACAAGATGGACTAAAAAAATCACTCCCAGCATATGGAAAAAGAAAAAAGTTTATGAAAAAACAAAAAACGGCCTAAACTACGATGAAGCTATTAGGAATATGAAAAAAGAATATACGAATCTAAGCTTTAAGAAAAAAGAATTTGTAAATTGGAATTAACAAGCCAGACAGATGTATTTTTCAATTAGTCTTTACGTCGCTTCTGATAAAGATATAGTTTGACAAAATTAGGGGCAAGATAGTTAAAACTAGAACTAAAACAGTTGTCGTATAAATCAAAGAATCTACAGAGGGATTGATTTTATTAACTCCTGTTGCTAACAACGCTGCTTCGCCATCACTTAGGTATCCAACAATCGTATTTATGTGATAAGATAATGAAAACTCTTCAACTACGTCCTTTAACCCGATTGGTAGGTAAATGGTTAAAAAATCCAAAATAATCCATCCAAATAAAGATATGAGAGATAATAAGCTAGCTGTTGTTGATTTATTAGCAAATGAGCCGATGAGTGTAACTATGTTTATGTAGATTATTCCAAATAAAAGAAAGGCAATTAAGTAGGCAAAAAAGATTTCATAACTAATTAACCCTATTCCAATATAATACACTGATAAGGACATTAATATTGTTGAAACAAATAATAGGGGCAGAAAAATAAGAATAAACGCCATATATTTAGACATTAAGATCTTATATCTCTTTATTGGTCTTGAAACCAAAAACAATAATGTTTTACTTTCTCTTTCTTCCGAAATGAATTCACTACCCTCTAGCATTGCTACTAGCGCTATTGAAATCATTGATAAGTTAAGATGAATCATCATAGCTACCTTGGGGTTCATATCCTTCAATGGAGTAGGCAAAAAACCTGTGAGAGTTTCTAATATGGATGGATCGTTATAGGCTTTATAAGATACCAATATCGAGATCACTAAGGGCAAATAAATTAGTAATAAATAGAGTGAGAATTTTTTAGAGAACAAAATTTTCTTTATTTCTTTTTTAAATAAGATTTTAGACATATTTATTCCTCAATTAATTCCCTGTAATACTCTTCAAGATTACCTATCTCATCTATAGTTTTTTTATCTATTATCATTCCCTCTTTTAGAACAGCAACATTATCTAATACCTCATTCAACTCTCCTAAGTCAGTTGTGGAGATTATGATTGTTTTATCTTCTGAGAAATTTTTTATTATGTCTAATACTTTTTCTCTAGCAACAGGATCTAGATTTGCTAGGGGTTCATCTAGCAATATAATCTCTGGATCGTGTATAAAAGCTTGAGCTAATCCCAATCTCTTTTTCATACCCTTTGAATATTCTGAAATCTTTTTATCGCCCCATCCGTCTAATCCAACTCTCTCTAGCCATTTATAGGCTCTCTTTGATGCTTCATATTCATTTAATCTAGATAATTTGCCTAGATGCTTCAAGAAACCATAACCTGTCATATTTTTGTAATAACCCGTGTTTTCGGGTAAATAACCTATTTTTTGTTTAATTTCGCTAGAATTTTTTATCTCTTTTCCAAAAATCTTAACTTTTCCATTATATTTTTTGATAGCACCTGTTAAGATGTTCATAATCGTTGTTTTTCCTGCACCATTGGGGCCAAGACAACCAAATACTTCTTCTTTTTGTATCTCTAGATCAATGTCTTTTAATGCCTTAGTTTTTCCATAGCTCTTTGAGAGGTTTCTTATAACAACTGGATTCTCGGAGTCTATCTTTTTTTCTGTTTTTGTTCCTTTTGATCGAGCCCATAGGATTAGTAGACTTGGTAATATGAATACACCAGCTATAAATGAATATAGCATTGTTATTGCTGTAATCATCCCAAATTGTTTAAGAACTGGTAATATAGCTAGGGATAAAACCCCAAAACCTCCAATTGTTGTTGCTGCAGTTCCTAATAACGCTCCTCCAGTTCCTGTTACGGTTTTTTGCATAGCATTGTAGATATCACGACCTTTGTTATCCCATTCATATTTGAATCTCTCGCTTATATGTATGCTGTAGTCAATTCCTAATCCTAATGTTAGATTAGTTATAGCTGCTGTCATCACATTAAATGGAATTTTTAGAGCATACATTGTTCCTACAATCCAAACTACTATTATAAGAACAGGTAACATAGTGATGGCGCCTAGTTTCGCATTTCCTTCAACTAATTTAAATGCTATAGTTATGAAAAAGAGAATAGCTATTAAGGCAACAACTAGGCTCTCAATTACTGTATTAAATATTTGGTTTTCTACCACATGAAACATGACTGGTGAACCAGTGGCCGTTGCATTTAATTGTTCATATTCATCAACTTGGCTAGCTATTTCTTTCATGTCGGTCGTGATGTCCCCATAACTTGCGGTTCCTTTAACTAAAATAATCACTCTCAAAGCTTCATATCCCTTTTCGCTTTTATAGATCAATCTGTTTGCTTCTTCAGGAGTTGTGTTAATTAGTTCAGAATAAATCAATGAGACATTTCTGTTAGGTAAACCATCCCCATCTGTATCCGCTTTGGCCAATGTTTTATTAAGACTATTATTTTTCTCTGATACTTGATTTATCAACACCAATGGGCTTTCAATTTTTACACTACCATCTGAAAATTTAATCGTTGAATTTTTTTGTTTAGCCAACTCTTGGATCTTATTTAATGATTTAATTGCGTTTTCTGAATCTACTTCTCCTTTTATTAGTATCTGAGCTCTTTGGTCCTGTCTTAAAAAGTTTTGATTTAAGTAATCTAGATTTTGTTTTATATAATACTCTCCAGGTTCAAATCCTTGAGGCAATATATCCATCCAACCTGGTGGTTGTTGTGCTAAGAAATCTCTTTCTTTGAATGTTGTATCAACTTTTGTTGCTCCATATCCACTTGCTAATGTTATTAAAAGAACTAATATGATAACCAAATATGGTTTTTTCTTAGCTATAGTTGCACCAATAGATAAAAATGATTTAACTATCCCTGATGTTCCAAAAGCTCTTTTTTTCCTATCCCAGCCTCTTTTCTCTAAAAAACCATCTAATTCAACTTTTATAGACGGTATGAAAACTCCTAATATTAAAAGAGCAGAAAATATTCCAATTGAACTAATTATGCCGAATTCTCTTATCGGTGGGACAGGACTAGTCACATTGGACATGAATCCTATTATAGTGGTTGCTGTAACCCAGATTAATGCTATACCTACGCTCGAAAGAGCGATTTTCATTGCCTTTCTTGAGTCTTCTTCTGGATGTTGATGTCTTTCTTCTCTGTGTCTCATGAAGACATGGATAGCGTAGTCTATAGATAGGCCTGTTAGTAATGCAGGTATTGCAACAAACATTTGGTTGAATTTGATGTCTAAAAGACCCATTGATCCTATGGTCCAAGCTAGAACTAAAAATATCCCAAATAGACCTAATAAGACATCTAAAAAATCTCTATATGCAATTATTAGAGCGGTTAACACAAATAAAACTGCAATTGGTAAAACTATTTGTAGAGAATCTGTCATCGACCTATCAATTTCATCACTAACTAACCCCTGCCCCAATACCAACATATCTCCATCTGTTATGTGGTTCTTGGAGATTGATCTTATCTTCTTTTGTGCGTCCATTATCTTTTCGCTAGTAGTTTGACCTACTTCTGAAGTTTTTGGTGCGTTTTGGAACACTAAAAGCATAGTTGCATTGGTAATTGTTTTGTTTGAGTCAAAATCTAGAGGCATCAGGGTGAATGGATTGAAATCTTTTCTTTCTGTATTATTAAATACTGATGAGATGGTGTTTTTCAATTCTTCCTCATTTAATGAATTTATTTGATCGATTTGTTCAGTTATTGTTGGAATTGTAAAGTTTTGTAGGCTTGTTTTTAGTTCTTGGATTTTTTCTAGTTTTATGTTAATTTCTTTAACTTTATCTTGGAATAGGAGGCTTATTTTGCTATAGTTTTGTTTGATTCCTGCTTGGTATTCGCTTAGTTTTGTTTCATAAAAAGTTGAATTTACTTGATTGCTTTGGTATTTGATGTTTAAAATATCTATTTTATGTTTTAATGTAAGAATAGAAGATTTTATGGATTTAAATTGATTGTATTGTGTATTATTAAGGTTCTTTTTAGCTTTTATATCGATTTCTGATAAATTTTGCTCTAAAAGATCTCTGGTTTGTAAATAAGTTGTTTTATTTATTCTGCCTAGTTGGTATGATTGATTTAGTTGGTCTAACTGCTTTTGAGTTTCTCTTGTTCTGTTTAATAAATTAAAAGCTAGTTTTCTATCCTCTGTAACTTCTCTTTTGATATCCTCAACTTGTTTGGACAAATTATTGATTTTATTTATTTTTTCGTCTTGAATTGAGTTTATCGCTAATAGGTTGGCTATAGAGGTTATTGGTTGGGATTGGTTTGTTAGAGTTTGGTTTACCAATTCGTTATCATATAATTTCTTTTCAAATTCTAGAATTTCTAATAAGGTTTCTCTATCCAGAACATTTTTTTCTTTAATTATTATTTGCGTAGATGTTTGATTCTGACTGGCAGAGGTGAAATTTTGAGTGATGTAGTCCTGAGCTTCTACCTCTGGTGAATCACTCCTAAACTGCCCCAAATCGGATTCCATACCAACTTCTGTGGTTCCATATACAAAACCAGCTGATAATATTAGAAATAACAATATTATTAATTTAGAGTTTTGAGTTATGAATCTCGAAGTTCTTTTTTTCATAAATCCCTCTTTAATTATAAATCACTTCAACAATATTTAATGTTACGAAGTGTAATATTTAGTTTCGTAACAACCTTTGTAATTGAAGAAAAATAATTACTTAGAAAAAATGAATTCAAAGAAACCAGAAAAATTATTTGAATACCTAATACTCTGTTTAATCCAAGAAAAGGACAATTATGGCTATGGCTTAATCAAAGAAATAAGAGAGATTTCAGGAGGTTACTGGGATCCAAGTTATGGCACAATTTATGGTACTCTATCTAGACTAGAGGAAAATGAGGGCATAGAAAGAGTGGAAAAAGGCCACGAAGATAGAAAATACTTCAAAATAACTAAAAAAGGAAATGAAAAACTAAAAGACTATCAAAAGAATTCAAAGGAGTTTAGGGAGAAATCTGAAGAGATGATTCTGGGTCTAATGAATGTATATCGAAGGTTTAACGAAAAAGAAAAATTTTTTGAGTTAATTGAAAAAATTATTAGTGACTTCGAAGAACTCGATTCTGATCAATTAATTATCTCCAATGAGAAGTCAACTCCATCAACAGAGTGAGCTAAAGAACCCATTGAGATTATGTCCACATCTTTTCCCGCATACTCTCTTATGTTTTCAAGGGTTATTCCACCAGAAACCTCTATTGTTATATCCTTTCGAATTTGTGGCTCTAAACTATCTAATGTCTCCTCAACTTCTTTTGGACTAAAGTTATCAAGCATTAATATATCAATTGGATAACTAATTGCTTTATTTGCTTGTTCTTTGTCTTCAACTTCTACTTCTACTTTTTTTGTAAAATCAATATTTTTTAATCGATTCAAAACCTCTTCAAATCCCATTATTTTGATGTGATTGTCCTTAATCAAAACACTATCACTTAGGTTCATTCGGTGTTTCTCTCCACCTCCTACCTTAATTGCTCTTTTTTCAAATTCTCTGAAACCTGGTGTTGTTTTTCGTGTTCCAGCTACTTTGACCTCTGGATTAATTTTTTTAGCCTTCTCTATAGCTTTTCTAGTTTTAGTGGAGATAGCGCTCATTTTAGTTAAAAAATTTAAAACAAGTCTCTCTGACTTTAATATGTCCCTAGAATCTCCAAATACATCAAAAACCTCTATTTTTGGCTCTAAAACTTCTCCTTCTTCCCTATGTTGTTCAAATTCTAAATCAAAATACTTAAAAACTTCAATAGCCTCTTTTGTTCCAGATAAAACAGCTTTTTGATTACAATGTATTTTTGCCGTAACCTCTTTTTCATCTACAACATTTCTAGTTGTAACATCTCCATAGGGCAAGTCTTCTTCTATGAATCTTTCCAAATCCTTTCTTAGCATTTGAACCATAGTTTTTTAATTTTGTTTGATTAAATCTTTCGTGATTAAAAATGGACGTGGGATTAGTAGGATGTGGAAACATAGGAAAAATCATAGCACACTCAATATGCAAAGGAGAAATAGATGCCTCTTTAATCGCCATAACGGATAAACACAAAAAGAAAGCCAAAAAACTAAAATCAGAACTAAAATGTACCCCAAAGATCAACGAAATCGATTCTTTAGTCAAAAAAAGCGAATTAGTAATTGAAGCAGCATCAATTAAAGCTGTTGAAGAAGTAGCCAAAAAAGCGCTCCAGAACAATTGTGAAGTCATGCTCATGAGTGTAGGAGCTCTTGCAGATGAAAACCTAAAAAAAGAAATTGAAAAATTAGCAAGAAAAAACGATTTAAACATATACCTCCCCTCTGGAGCTATTTGTGGACTAGACGGAATAAAATCTGCCTCCAGTGCAAAGTTAAATGAAGTGAAGATCACTACAAAAAAACCTACAGAAAGTTTAGAGGGAGCTCCTGGAGCCAAGGGAATTAAAAAAATAAAAAAACAAAAAACAATCTTCGAAGGCAATGCAAAAGAGGCTATAGAGTTATTTCCCAAAAACGTAAATGTTTCAACCGCATTAAGCTTAGCGGGTATAGGAACTCAAAAAACCAAGGTTGAGATAATAGCTAACCCAAACCTCGAAGAAAACATCCACGAGATAAGTGCCAAAGGAGAATTTGGTGAACTAAAAACCGTTGTTAAAAACATTCCATCTCCACAAAACCCCAAAACATCTTACCTAGCTGCATTAAGCGCTATATCCACCCTCAAAAAAATAATTTCTCCAATTAAGGTGGGAACTTGAGTTTAAAACAAAAAATACTGGACCTAAAAAAACAAAAAGACGCTATAATTCTAGCGCATAACTATCAAAGACAAGAGATTCAAAAAATAGCTGATTACATAGGTGACTCACTAGGATTGAGTCAAAAAGTAAGTCAACTAAATAAAGACCTAGTGGTTTTCTGTGGAGTGAAATTCATGGCTGAGAGTGCAGCCATCCTCAGTCCAAACAAAAAAATATTATTACCAAACAAACAGTCAAAATGCCCTATGGCTAGAATGGTTACACCAAAGGGTCTAAAAGAGCTTAAAGAAAAAAACCCAAAAGCAGCAATAGTTTCTTACGTAAACACCACAGCCAAGATAAAAGCCTTAAGCGATATTTGTTGTACTTCATCAAACGCCATAAAAGTAACTAAATCACTAGATAAACAAAAAATAATTTTTGTCCCCGACAAAAACCTTGCAAACTACGTAAACAAAAGAGTTGAAAAACAAATTATTCCCTGGAAAGGATACTGCCCCACCCATGACAACATAACAGAACAGGAAGTTAAAAAAGCCAAAGAAAAAAACCCAAAAGCGATAGTAACTGCTCATCCAGAATGTAAAGAAGAAGTCCTAAACCAAGCAGATCACATATCAAGCACAGGAGGCATGGTGGACCTAGCAAAAGAAACCAAAAAATCAAAAATATTAGTAGGAACAGAACTAGACTTGGTTAATAGACTAAATAGAGAAAACAAAGACAAAGAATTCATTCCCTTATCCCAAAACGCATTCTGTCAAAACATGAAAAAAATAACACTCAAAAACACTTATGAAGCACTCAAAAAAGAAAAATTCGAAATAAACATAACCACCGAAACTAGAAAAAAAGCAAAAAAAGCATTAGAAAAAATGCTAGAGGTATAAATAAATTGAAAATATGTAGCGCTTGCTTACTCGGTTTAAAAACAAGATATGACGAAAAAACAAAAACAAACAAAAAAGTATGCGATCTAATAAAAAAAGAAACACTAATTCCTGTGTGCCCCGAACAACTTGGAGGATTACCTACACCTAGAAAACCATCAGAACCTACTAGAGATGGTAATGAAATAATAAAAAGAAAAGGAAAGGTTATAACTGAAGATGGAGAAAATTTGACTCAAAAATTCCTACAAGGAGCAAGAGAAACATACAAAATCGCTAAAAAATATGACATAAAAAAAGCTATATTAAAACAAGGAAGCCCCTCATGTGGTGTTGGAAAAATCCCTAACGGAAACTTCAATAGCCAAACCACAAAAGGAGATGGAGTAACAACAGCTTATTTAAAGAAAAAAGAAATAACGGTTATATCTGAAGAAGAAATAAGGTCAACTACCCCTCCCTAAATCAGAGATTAGGAAGGGGGCTTGAAAAAGCTCCGTAGAGGGGTGGGAGATTAGCCTGAGTGATGTCCCCTCAAAGGGCCAGGAGCCCGAGGGTGGGGGCAGATGAGCTACGTTCGGGGCTAAAGTGTCTGACAAACACTCTGGGGTGCCTCCCAAGCCACTGGGCTCTGGAAACCATAGTGGACGAAACACACCGACATCGTAGTCCCTAGGTGTGCAACATCACTACGGTCTACGCCTGCCCCACCATTGGCGATGGGAAC
>PZKD01000031.1 GCA_003034855.1 archaeon SCG-AAA382B04
CCTTTATGTTGGAACCCAAGCTTTATAAAGATATCTATAGATATCTATAGGTATGGGGGGAGATCGAACTAACTGACAATAAGGTCATCCTAACTGAGGATGTGGAGACCCTTTACGAGAAGGAGGTAACTCCTTTCGGCACCTCAGCCAAAATCGGGTGCTACAAGAAATACATTGGAAAAAAGGCACTGGTCATCATTCTAAAGGAAGATTGAGCTAATTCTGTCCCAAAGCCCATCTATAACCATATAACCATAATATAACGGTGTAAAAATATTTATTTAACAAGGAATAAAAATATACCTTATACAGCTTTCCTTAAAAAAAGATGGATAGATGAAAAAATGGAAAAAAGAAAGTACTTATTTGTTTCTATGGCTCTGATAGTGGTATCGGTTCTTTTAGTCTCTGGATGCATACAAACAGGTGGAGAACAAACGGAGGCAGAATTCAAAGTCAGTAACTTTGAATTAGATAAAAAGGAAGTAAGCCCAGGTGAAACCATCCAAGTTTCCGGGGACGTAGAGAACGTAGGAGGGAAAACAGGGGACTACACATTAAAGGTTAAAGTCAATGGCTATGTGGAGCACTCTGAAACGGTTACCCTAGAACCAGGAAACACAGAAACAGTTCAATTCCAAGTAATGAGAAACGACGCAGGAACTTATGAGGTAGAGTTATATTCTCTGATGCCTGCTGAGGGAGTTGGAGACCTCAAGGATTCATTTACCGTAATAAAAGAAACAGCTGAATTCCAGGTCAGCAACCTACAGATAAACCCAACACAAGCAATTCCAGACGAAACCATAGAGATCTCTGCCGACGTAGAAAACATAGGAGAAAAAACAGGAGACCACACAGTACAACTAACAATCAACGGAGAAGAAGAAAACACACAAACAGTTACCCTAGAACCAGGAAACACAGAAACAGTTCAATTCCAAGTAACAAAAACCCAAGAAGGAACCTACGAAGTAGAACTAGACGGAACAAGCGGCACATTCACCATAGAAAAAGAAGAAACAGGTACTGGTGAAGAGCCTCCTCAAGTAACAGGATTAGAAGTTACTGAAAAAGTCGGTCAATTGGACCTAGAATGGGATTCAATAGACAATGTTGATCACTACAAGATTTATAGAGATGGAGAATTCCTAAATACTTCTACAACCTCTACTTACATCGACAAAGATGTCAAAAACGGCAGAAGCTATTCATACACGGTTTCTCTTCTCAGAGATAGTGTTGAGGGACCAAAATCAGAGTCAGTGAGTGGAACAGTGGTATACATTGGAACTTAAATCCTCCTTTCTTTTATTTTTTTTATTTTTCTAAGTGCCTCTAGGATCTGAGAAAACAGGAAATCTTTTTTGCTCTTAAGTTCAACAGTAACTACATTTACTCTTCTATTTATCTCTAAAATCCCTTAAAAATCCTCTGAATCTCTTCTAATTAAATTAGAACAAGTGCACTGAAATTCAGACAAAAAAAATAAACAAATTTAAAATTTATCTCCTAAAAAGAAAAGATTACCCAAATAATTTTCCCTAAAACGATAAAGATACATGGATACTGAACATGCTCTTGTAACTCATTATTTGGAGGTTATTTCCCTATCTAAAATACTTATAATTCTTCAACTCCTTTTACTGTTTTAAGTGTTTAGGTTCAAAGAAAAAAGCGTAAAGAGTCGAGGTCAAAAAGGTCAATTATTTTTTTTTTCTTTTTTCATTTTTAAAAATAGGGAGGTTAAAAAAAGCACTACTATTGCAAGAAGAGCAGAAAAACCTGGTATATTAATTCCTTCATTAACCCCATTTTCGTTTGCATCTGTTGCCTCAACCTTCAATGTCTCTTCTTTTCCTCCTGCCGATACCGTGTAGTTACCTCCTTGGAAACCTAAGAACTCAAAGGAAAATTCTTTTTTTTCTCCCGAATCAAGAGCCACAGATTCATTTCTTACCATAGGAGCTGAAAAACCGAAGGAAGGCCGGGATTTTTCTACGACAACCTGGAGGTTATATTCTCCTCTTCTACCTCCTTCATTTTCAACCTCAACCAATACCTTTACCGTTTCATTTGATAGAATCTTCTTGGACTCCAGAGTTAAGGAAGAAACACCGATGTCTTGAGGTAAGGTCACGATAAATGACTCGCTTAGGCCATCAATGCTAACATTGTATTTCCCAACATCTTCTTTCCTCACAAAAAAAGACACCAACTCCCATTCTTCGGATTCAAGGGAAACATTTTTTTTATCCATTATCTCTCCCTCGACTCTAAATTCCACTTTTTCCTCTATCCTCTCTCCACCATTATTTATAACCATTGCCCTCACTATCACTTCTTCATTAGGATCCACCTCTTTTGAGGAAACCCTTATTTCTTGAAAATCTAGAGATGTTTGATTAGAAGAGTTCGAGAAATTTTGTCCTGAAACCATTGGGATTGAAATAATTAATATGAAAACTGAGAAAACTATGATTCCTAGGAAGATAAGACCTCGGTTCTTCAAAGGAAATTTTATTTTTAGCACCTCCTGATTAGCTAGGTATTTAAATAAGATAAATTCAATTCGATATAAAGTGAAATTCTCAGTAACTTAACATAAATCTTTTGCACTAAAGCTTCGAGAAGGATTAATTCCTCAAACTTTAAAATATTTGCCTCAAATCATTTCAATTGAAGTTCATTACTTTTTGTAGTTGTCTTAAATCAATTTCCCGAAATCTGTTTTTCTTACAACTTAATCACCCCCTCTTTTACAAAAGAACAGGGAATTGGACCTTCAAGAACTGATAAGAAGCGTTAATTTAAGGAGGCTTAAATGTTCTTTTCTTTATTTATGCTTTTATTTCTTTAAGCCTACTTCTCGAGTGATTTTTTTGAACATTTCTTTGAGTTCTTTCTCTGAAAGATACTTAGTATCAATCAACAAATGCTTAGCATCAAACTCATCCCAACTACTACCCAATATATTAATACCAATATCATCAGCATTCTCATACAAAAAAGTACCAGGATAAGGCGTCGTAAAAGACATAATTAAATTAGCACCCATCCCCTTCAACTCCTTCATAAACCCCACCGTCTCACGAATAGACTCCCTATCATCCTCAGGCAAAGGAAACATGAAGGAGCAAAGAGTGTTGAAACCTATCTCGTTTGCTATTTTGACTACTTCTTTTACCCTATTCACTGTAATATCTTTGTTTATTGAATCCAGTACTCTCTGAGAACCTGTTTCCACTCCAAATTCAATTCCTGAACAACCGCTTTTATGCATCTTTTGGAGGAGAGGTTTGTCCACAAGATCGACTCTGGTTGCACATGTCCACTTAAAAGGTGTTTTTATTCTATCAAGAGATTTCAAGAGGTTTCGGGTGTATTCTTTGTTCAAGGTAAATATGTCGTCTACAAAACCAATTTCTCTAGTCTTTAGGGTTCTTATTAAGTGTTTTACTTCTTCTGCAACATCATTGGGGCTTCTAAATCTCCTTTCCCCTTCCCAGATGTTGTTGACTGCACAGAAATCACATCCATAGCTGCATCCTCCTCGAGACATTAGGATGCTGGCTGGGTACTCATAGAAACTCAGCGGAAAGAGTGTTCTATCTGGGAAAGGAAGCTTATCTAGGTCCTTGATGTATTCAGAAGATTCATTTATCTTAATTTTGTTTTCATTCTTTTCTTTTTCCCTGTAAGCTATTCCATTAACTTCATCAATGCTCTTATTGTTTTTTATTGAATCCATTAGATCCAATGTAGTTTTTTCTCCTTCTCCAAGAACCAAGAAATCTATTCCATCTTCCTCTAATACTTCTTTAGTCATTATTGTTGGATGAGTTCCACCCATAACTGTTATTATGTCCTTATCTATATCTTTAATTTTTTTAACAATTTTTAATCCATTTAAATAAGAACCTGTGTTTGCGGATATTCCGATGACCAAGGGTTTTTCTTTCCTTATTATTCCTTTTAGCCTCCTCAAATTGAGGCCGCTTACATTAAAGTCAATGGCGGAAACATCGTATCTTTCCTCATTGAGAACAGCAGCTAAGTAGGCGAGTCCCAGGGGAGGAGAAGATCTTGCATGGCTGTCTCCCCTTACGTCTTTGAGGGGAGCATTAATTAATAATATATCAGTTATATCCCAGCACCTCTATTCATCACTCATTTTTTTAATAACGACTTCAAACCTCTAATTGATTAATAAACCCAACTTCCTCAACTATGTCTTCATGAATTTCTTTGAGTTCTTTCTCTGAAAGATACTTAGTATCAATCAACAAATGCTTAGCATCAAACTCATCCCAACTACTACCCAATATATTAATACCAATATCATCAGCATTCTCATACAAAAAAGTACCAGGATAAGGCGTCGTAAAAGACATAATTAAATTAGCACCCATCCCCTTCAACTCCTTCATAAACCCCACCGTCTCACGAATAGACTCCCTATCATCCTCAGGCAAAGGAAACATAAAAGTGACATTTACCCTTAACCCGATGTCCGTAGCCATATCAACTACTTCTCTTATCCTATTCACTGTAATATCTTTGTCAAGCGAATCCAGTACTCTCTGAGAACCGGATTCTGCTCCAACCAATATTGTTGAGCATTCTCCCCTATATGCTTCTCTCAATATTTCTTCATCCACAACATCCACCCGTGTAGTGAATGTCCATTCCCATTGAATCGGTAGATCCAGCTCCTGAAAGAGTTTTGATAATTTGAGTGTTTCTTCTTTATTAGATGAAAAAGTGTCATCCATGAATTTAATTACGTTTGGTGTACTTGGTGGCAGAAATTTCAACACTTCAAGGACCTCATCAACTATCTTCTTTGGCTCTCTGGCCCTGTATTCATTTCCTCTGTAAACTGGTACTGTGCAGAACTTGCAGTTGTTTGGACATCCCCCCCACGCCGCTCTAATTATTCCGGGATATTCATAGAATTCAAGGGAAAAGAGATCACGAGCAGGAGTAGGTAGATCCACATTACTCAAAGGAGAAGAGGATTCCGTCATAATTACTTCATCTCCCTCCCTATATGCTAAGTCTCTCACTTCGGAGAAATCTGTTTTTTTACTTAGTATTGAGTTTGTTAAATCAAGCATCGCATACTCTCCTTCTCCTATTATTACAAAGTCCACGGAACTCTCTTTGGCTACTTCTTTAGGTCTAGAAGTGGGATGTGAACCGGAAAGAACTGTTTTTGTGGTTGGATCTACCTTCTTTATGGCCTCTGATATTTGCAATGCATTTAAGTACTGCTCTGTTCCAGTTGAGATCTGAACAATAGAGGGATTTTCTTTTTCTATTATATTCCTAACTCTCTTCAGGTTCAGGCCACCTACATTTAAATCAATTGCAGAAACCTCGTATCCATTCTTCCTTAATACAGAAGCAGTGTAAGCTAGAATAAGAGGAGGACTGGACCAGGGGTACCTATCCCTCATGGGGTTCTTAACTGGGGATTCAACTAAAAGTACATCCGTCATTGTTTTCTCCATAAAGAAATATTCATTTTAGGTAATTAAAAAAAGAAAAAAAGACTTATTTCTTTATCTTTTCGTACCATTTTGAGTGATGTTCCTCCACGTATTCCCTTGACATAGATCCAAATAACATCGATTTAAACATTGGCCAAGAAGAAGGAATAATGGCTGCAGTAATGATATGCACGATTAGAAGTAATCCAATAAAAAGTGCAAAAAAGTCATGTATAAACGTAGAAGCTTGAACAAGTCCTCCTGAGAAGTCAAGGAAGTATTCAGAAACTTTTATTGCTCCTGTTACAGTTATCACTGCTAAAAGAGCAGCCCAACCCACGTACTCCAATCTCTCTATGGCTTCATATTTTTTTTCCTCCGGAAGATCACCCATACCTATTACATACATCGTTTCCTGAATTGATTGAGTGATATCTCCTTTCTTCGGTAATATATCCTTGGAACCCCCTATGAAGTGATTCGTTAGGTGATATGATCCTGCAAACAAAAATATCAGCACTCCCATAAAGTGAAGATTCATTGCGAATCCAATTCCTTCGGGGGACTCAAGGAGTCTTGGAATAAAAAAGAACCCTAGCAACATCCCTGATATCAGTAGAAAGATAACTCCTATCATATGCATCCAATGTTCAAGAAAAGTTCCTAAGGTGGGGTGCCTCAATACACGGTTTCCTTGGATTATTGGTTCTGTTTTCTTGACTCTACGCCTGATCCATCCTGTTGCTATGCCTCCAGCAACGGATAAGGGTATAAGCCAAGAGAGTGAATCAAACAATAATTCATAGGTATATGATTCAAATGCTTTGCTAATTGAATACAAATTCGCTGTTGTTTGGGCAATAAGGACTGCACCAACTGTTATTAGCAAAAGAGATGCCGTAGCCAAAATTCTTTTGTTATTCATTCATCTCTCCCCTCTAGTTTCTTTTCTTTTTCTTCAATTACTCCCTTACATTGTTCCAGTCTTTTTCGCAGTAGAGGAACTATTGATTCTAATTTGGCTCCATAGCTTTCATTTTTCTTTATCTCAGCACTAATTTCCCTAGATAATTCCTCGTCTCCTCTGTTTTTTACCCAATTCTTTATTTTTGAGGGATCTATGTAGAGTAAGTACTGATTGAAGCTTTTTTGGTTTTTAGCTTTACCTGAAAACTCAAGTTCATCCACATTGATTCCTTCAAGGAAATCAACTAGTTCTTTAAAACTAAATATTGGTTCACGTTTGTTTCCAGCAGTTGGAGTCATTTTAGTCCCAATCAACCGATCTTCGAAATTAACTTTTTGGAGAAGCTTCTCTGCCAACTCCTGAGATGGTTTGGAAAGACTCATTGTTTTCCTCCTAATTTGTCGTTTTTCTCTAATTCACTCACCATCTTTTCCATACCGAGGGACTCAAGAGTTTCTTTTGTTGGCCACCCAGTATCTGGGTTCCATCCTTCAAATTCGTAGTACTTTGTTTTCCATTCTTCAAATTTCTCTTTATCTAGTGTTCTACCTATGTTTTGGCTATATTTCCATCCTCCCTCCTCATGAACAGGGAGGGGATATGGATTACTTGTTGGTTTATTATATACGTACTCTGTAAACTTTTCTTGGTCTCTATGCCTTCCCTGTAATGTCCAAATAGTTCTATCGAGGTTCCATATCTTTCTCCCTAATTCTAGGCCGTCTTCGAAGCTTAAGTCCTTTCCAGTTACTGCATTAAACACTTTCGGTTCGGCTTTGGGAGTGAAGCCATCCATGCTGGGTGGATTGTTTGTATTATAGAAATCAGCAAAAACCCAGTCACAGAAAAGAGCCGATTGTTTCCAGAAGCGAGTGTAGTGTCGATGCCAAGAGATATTTTTCACTTTACCCATGGAGTATAATCCTTCTTCACTATAATCCAACATCTCTGGGTCCTGATAAGGTATTAGTTTTTCTGAGATCTTGTTTACTAATTCCTCGGCCGATAGAAGTGGTTCTTTTCCGACGACTTGCCTAATTAAGGGCATATAATGAACTTCCCAGTTGAAATCATGTTCATTTATGTCTCTGGCTCCAAGGAGAGATCCATAGGGCCATTCTACTTCTAACCTAGGGTCATAATGTTGTTTAAATCCCCAGTTAGGTAGTGGTAGTAAACCACTTTTTGTGTCCTCTTCATATCTACCCCATCTTTCTGCTGCTCTAGCAAAACCTTTCGCTAAATCATCACCGATGCCTTCTCTATACGCCACTGCGTTTGCAAAGTCCTCAGCAAACTTTAAAGTTCCATATTCCTCAAAATCAAACGGGATTTCTTTGTCAAGTTTCTCTAAAACTCCTTTCTCATAAAGTTCTCTTAAATAAGTAATTAATTCACATTGATGTGCATTTATACCTAGCTTTTGAAGGATATCCGTTGCTTTCAGAGAACTCTTTGTGTCTTCCGCTGCATAATAAACTGTTTCTACACAAATTGATTCACTGCCCACACCACTTTCTGTTCTTCTTCTACAGGAAACAGGGCAGCTTTGACAGCCATATGGTCGAGCAGGTTCAATCGCCCTAGTAAGACCATGTCCCGGGCTCTTGGTTAAGTAACCATATTGAACAAATCCATCAGTGGGTGATAAATGAGCAGGGTCATTTTCTTGGTAGCAATAATTTTCCTCAAACCAGGTCCTAGCTTCCATTAAATCACTTGGGTTAGCTATTTCGATACTCCCTGTTCCAATTACACTTATAGCCTTCAGGTTTTTTGCCCCAAAAACACCTCCAAATCCCTGTCCTGCTGCATGTCCCTTTCCGTGAAGAATAGACGCAATTCTGCCTTGGTTCTCTCCTGCAGGACCTATAGTTGCTATTGCTGGTTTTTGGGTTGTTCTACCTTCTCCTACACTTCTCCATCCATCATAGCCCCTATCCTTAGAGCCATTTAGTTCTCTCCATATCTCTTCTTGGGTCTCCCAAGTATCAAGTCCCCAGAGATGATCTGCTTTTTCTATGGTGACATCTCCATCAATTATGTTGAGCCAAACGGGTGAATCGGCCTTCCCTTCGACAACTATCCCATCCCATCCAGCAAATTTTAGCATCCCACTGAACTGGCCTCCAAAGTTACTTCTATTGAACCAATCAACTGGGTAAGCGATTGTTCCAATACCTTGAATCTCCGTCCTCCCTCCAGCAGCAGGAGCTAAGGTTCCGGAGAGAGGTGAAGTCATTATTGTCACAACATTGTCCGGATGAAAAGGACCTATAGTTTTATCCTTTACTAAATCAAAAAAAATAGCTGAACCTATTCCGTGACCACCAACCCATTCCTCGTATTGACTTGTGGCTATCTCTTTAATTTCTTTATTCGTAAGATCTACTCTCAGAATCTTTCCTACATGCCCTTTCATTATTTACACCTATTCAAAAGCAAGTTTTTCCAAATTTTCATTTTTTACACCTATTCAAAAGCAAGTTCTTCCCAATTTTCATTTCTTAGATCTACTTCATATCCTTCATCACCAATCTGGCTTGGTATCTCTTGAGTAAACTTAATGGCGTTCATTGGACAGATTTCCTCGCATGCTCTTTTTCCTTCTATCCCTCCTTCCTCATCCCAATGAGGGGTGTCCTTACATAAATCCTATCTCTGAGAAGTATTGTTTTTAAAGTTCCAAATCACTCTTGATGGAGTGTAGCGGCAGGCCTCAACGCATCTCTTGCATCCAATACATCGATCTTCATCTACTACCCTTATGTTGCCATTTTCCTCGTCAACATGCATTGCATCTGTGGGACAAGCTTCAACACAAGCTGGGGAAGTACATTGCCTACATTGATCCTGAGATATATCTTGGGGAAACCTCTCAAAGTTGTTTTGGGAAATTTGAAGTCTAGCAAGAGAGAGATTTTCCTCGCCTTCATGAACCAATGAACAAGCCAACATACATGACATACAGCCTGAGCATTTTTTAGTATCAATTAAAAGATATCCATTAGCAGCTGGAACAGCTGCAATAACTTTTTCGATTTCATCTCCTGCTTTTATTATCAAACCTGCAGCACCAGCAGTACCAGCTATCATTCCTCCAGCTAAAATGTTTTTTAAAAAATCTCTTCTTTTTACCATTTTTTATCTCCTTCTTTTTAACTTTACCGTAACCCCAATCGCTCTTTGATCTTGTTTTTAAGGATTCTTAACCTAAGCGGCAACGTATCCCAGAAACCATACCTTAGCCATTCCCATCTTGATGAAGAAGTGAATGGAATTGCTTCTTCATCTATATTGTTTACTTGAGAATCCTTGGAGAAAGGAACAGTTTCAATTTCATATTCCTCGTCTTCCTTATTGACTACATAACAGAAGCCCTTCCTTTCTAATTCAGCATCCGAATGTACGTGCCTCATTTTGTGATCTACTCCATAAGGGGATTGAACAGCAGCTTCAATAGCCTTGACATTCTGTTCTTTTCCTGTAGAGGTGTTAACTGCAAAGAAGATATCTCCAGTATCTGAATAACCAGCTACTTCGGAATTAATCGCAAGAAAAATTTCTTTGGGTGAATCTTCAACTCTCCTCAGCCTCAGTGGAATATCTTTACTTCTTACCTCTTCAGTTATCTCTTCAACTTTTTCTCGACCACTATTTGAATCAAGCAAAATAACCTTAAACGGTTCATAAGTCTCAAAACCTTTAATATGTCTGTCTACTTCCTCTTCACCCACATTAACTATATGAACATACCTCATTTTTTCCCTCTATTTTTATTTCCCTCTATTTTTAATATCTATAAAAAAGTTATTAAATTAAAAAAATAAAAAAGAGTAGTTATGAAACGAGGCATTCACTAATTATTCCTCACTAACTTCCTCTTCCTTGTTTTCTTCTTCATCTACTTCTTCTCCGTCATCCTTGTCTTCATCATGTTCATAGCCTGGAGGGCGTACGTCTTTTCCCAGAATCTCTTGGTTTTTCTCATCTTTCTCTGAACCATATTCCCCTGGAAAGGTATGGACGAAATCTGGTGGAGGACCTATTTCTGACTTAACAAAATTCTCCACATCGAAATCATCTTTATCTTCAACGTCAATTCCTAAACCCTCTGCAATTCCCTTTAAGTCAGGACTAATTACTTCATCGCCTTTAACAGGATTTAGATCTCTCTTAGCTTCCTTAAATTCTCCACTAACCCCTCCTAAAGTCCTAGCAATTTTTTTTGACTCATCTTCTCCTAAGAGATAACATGCTACCCCCGTTAAGATATCGCTTGGCATTTTGTTTTTTTTTATTTATTTTATATACTTATCTTCCTATCCATTATTCTTCTGTGTAGTACCATGCTCCTGATTCATTTACATCTTTGTCTTCTGGGTAGTCTAGCGTTTCGTAGCTTTCTCTGTAATCCCATTCGTACAGAGGTGCTAGGAACCAGGGGTATTCCCATGGACTGTCTTCAACTTCCACTAATTCGTAATTTGTAGTTCCATAACCTAGGTTTTCAACTGCATTTACTTGGAAGTATGGGCTCTGTCCATTGATTGGCTCAAATTTCTCGTCTCCTGCTTTCAATCCTTTCTGTTCAGCTAATGATCCTGGTAGATAAGGTGCAGCTTTATACATATCCAGTACTGCAGTATCTAGCGCAGCCATATCTTTTGAAGCAACAACACCTTGGTTAGGAACTAATGGCCTACTGTCATAGTTAAGACAGTCACATTCTGGAGCTACATCTTTCATAATACCTATGTAGCCAGCTTTTCCATCAAAGCAATTCTCAAGGGCTGTTGCAGTATCTGCAAACCTTATTTGGGTGTTAGCAGCTGTTTCTCTAAATGAAGGCGCAGGTTCTGTAACGTTGGTAAATTTAGCTTTGCAACCATAGTTCGCTAGAGCTGCGCAACCAGATGCCAACGTTGATTTACATTCTTCTTGACAGACGCTTTCATCGAACTCTAGTCCAGCAGAAGTTACTTCAAATGCTCCATGGGGGCACCAATCTTCACAATTTCCAACTACTGGGGTTCCATATGCAGGACATTCATCTTTACCTGGACATTCTCCAGTTACCTCTGTCTCTCTTGGAGTTTCCCAAGGACCTACATAGTTTTCGTGGTCGATACACTTACCTTGCTTAGATGCTCCACCGATACCAGCATTCTTAATTGCTCCTCCATACATTCCCAACGTATGGCCTTTACAGTGGGCTAAGTTGATGTATGCATCTGCCTCTCCTAGCAATCTGGCGACATAAGCAGTTTCTAGTTGGTTTCCATCTATATCTACTTCGAGTTGACTGTCTCCTGCTCCATCACAATATGGAATCACTGGACAACCTACTGTTTCTTTAGTGAATCCATTTGTCTTGGCAGTGGCTTTGTAATTTTTTATAGAAGACCGAGTAGCTATCTTCCAGAAGTATGCTGTTAAGGTATCTGCAACAAAGGGATATCCTCCAGCCTCTTTTATGAGGTTTGCCACGGCCCTAACTTGATTTGGCCTAATGTAAGCGTCTCTGTTCCTTTCTCCCATATGTAATTTAATGGCTACATTGTCCCCGGGATCTATTATTTCATCTAGTTCTGCGGCTTTCCATGCATGTTTAATTTTCTCTGCCCATGAGTTCCCCATGCTCTCCTGAGCATTAGCGGGGACATGGTAGACTTTAGAACTTTCAGGTGGTTTCCTCCTTCTTACAGTTCTGTAGGGGGTGGGACTTGGGCTAGCAACTTTGTGGTATGTATCTGCGAATTTCTGAGTTATTGGAGACGTTCCATGAGAAGACATCTTTTCTCCAGCAGCACCAGCTCCTCCGAGACCAAGTGCCTTTAAAAAAGATCTTCTAGATATATCCATAAAATATCACCTACTAAGTGTTAACTTCCCTCCTGTATTTAAACTTTAGGGAGTTAATTCTATCTCTCCTTTAATAGGCTGAAACACACTTATTTACTACAAAAACCCAAATAATCTAAATTAATGCTTCTTAATCAATATAAATTTTGTTCAACTATCTAATAACATAAAAAAATCCTAAAATATTTTAGAAAAAATCATTAAGTTAGCTTTGCTTTACCTCCTTTGATATAAACTAATTGCTCAAAACCTATTTGTTTAAGTACTCATATATGAGGAGGATAAGGAAAATGATCTTACTTCAACAAGATAGAAAAAAACCAAAATTTACTTTGAACTGTTTTCTTAAATCCTGATCTGCTTTATTTTTGAGAATAAAAAATTTGGTTTTTTATTCCTTTATCAGAAACACCCCTAAAAGAACTAAAAGAACCATAAAGATATAAACAAAAAACCGATTATCTTTCTTTAGAGCAATTTTCAGGTGAAAAAATGAAGAACAAAGTGAAAGAAATAATCCATGATTTTAAAAACTCTGGGAGTGCAGTTATAGCTTTTTCAGGAGGTGTAGACAGTTCTTTAGTTGCTTATATCGCCAAAAAAGCTTTAGGTAAGAACGTAATAGCAGTTACAATTGATTCAAAGGTATTTCCACAACAAGAACTTGAGGAAGCAAAGGAAATCGCAAACGAAATAAAAATTAAACACAAAATATTGAAGATAAACAGGGTTCAGGATCCTAATTTCTCAAAAAACAACTATGAAAGATGTTACTATTGCAAAAAAGAACTTTGCCTCACACTCCAAGATTTTGGTTCAAAAAAAGGATATAACTTAATTGTCGATGGAACAAACTCCTCAGAAATAAAAGGAAAAAAACATAGACCAGGTTACAAGGCAATAAAAGAATTTGATTTATACTCCCCTCTCGCAAAATACAATATTAAAAAAAAGGACGTAAGGAACATGGCAGAAAACTTTGGTCTTTCAGTTAAAAACAAACCCTCAAACTCATGTCTTGCTACCAGAATCTCTCATAAAGAGGAAATAACTACAGACAAACTTAAAAAGACTGAGGAGGCAGAAAAATTTCTTCATGATCTCGGATTTGAACAACTCAGAGTCAGAAAACACGGAGAAATAGCAAGAATAGAACTTCCCAAAGAAAAAAAAGAAATCTCTTCCTCCCAGATGAATAAGATACATACTAAATTAAAGGACATAGGTTTCAATCACGTAACCCTAGATCTAAATGGTTACAATAGTGGAAGCATGAAAAAAACTTAATTAACTAATATTAAGCAATTCTTACTTACTTCAAACAAACTTAAATTATAGAGAAAATACGTATTTTCAAGACATTCACTATAAAACATTTTTTAATTAATTCTTATAAAATACATAAAGAAAAATATTTAGTGTCATTTTTACTATTCATCAAAAGAATTAAAACTCGAGAAAACATATTCAATTCCCAAACATGATTAAAAATGTCTTATTTCAACTAAAAACAACTTAAATAAATAAATATTTTTAAATACCTTCTTTCACCCCCTTGTGACTCCACAAAAACAACGACTCCATCTTAACATATGAAACCAAAAACTTAATGTAGATTAGAAAAAAGAGTTATCCATCAAACTGAGGAATGTAAAAAAAATGGAGGGCCTAAAAGACTTATTAAAGAGAGTTCAAAATGGTGACCTAGAAATCAAAGAGGCTCTTAACGAACTTAAAACCTTGCCTTATAAAGACATAGGACATACAAAAATAGATACACATAGAAAAATCAGGAGGGGGTTCCCTGAAGCTATTTTTTGCGAAAATAAGACCAAGAAACAGATACTGGAAATATTAAAACAATTTCCTGAAGAAACCATTATTGCCACTAGAGCTTCCCAAGACATTTTTGATTACGTGAAAAAAGAATTAAATGACGTAAAATACCATAAAAAAGCTAATATTATACAAGTTGGAGAAAAACTGAATAAAAAGGGAGGAAAAGTATCTGTAGTTAGTGGAGGGACTTCTGATGAAGAAGTAGCTGAAGAATGCGCTGTTTCAGCTGAAATCATGGGTAACGAAGTTAAAAGAATGTATGATATTGGAATTTCAGGTCTCCATCGCTTGTTTTCTAAGCTCGAAGACCTCAGGAATTCAAGAGTAATCGTTGTCGTTGCCGGAATGGAAGGTGCCTTACCTGGCCTAGTAGCAAGCCTTGTATCAGTTCCAGTTGTCGGAGTACCCACAAGTGTGGGCTATGGAACCCATCTAGAGGGAATAGCGCCTTTATTAACAATGTTGAATAGCTGTGTTCCTGGTCTTTCTGTCATGAACATTGATAATGGATATGGAGCTGCCTACTTAGCTTCCACCATAAATGACTTAAGTTCTGATAAAAATGAGTGAAAAAGTACTATATTTTGATTTCTCAGCCGGAGTAGCTGGAGATATGCTTCTAGGAGCCCTATCAGATCTAGTTGAGAGTAGAGAAATTATCAAAGTGGCTGAGGAACTTGATCTCGATGCCAACATCTCAATTGCCGACTCTAAGGATCATGGAATTCGAGGAAAAAGTGTTTCCATTGAATCTAATGATAAAACCGAAAGAACTCTATCAGATATCAAAGACATGATTAAAAACAGTTCCCTTGACCCAAAAATCATTTCAAACTCTACAGAAGTCTTTCAAGAAATAGCGAAGGCCGAAGGAGAGATACATGGAAAAGAGCCAAATGAAATCCACTTCCATGAGGTAGGGGCAATAGATTCCATAATCGATGTCGTAGGGACATTCAGCCTCCTAAATAAAGTAAATCCTTCGAAGATATATGCATCCAAAATTAACCTAGGTAGAGGAGGAACTATTAAATGTGCTCATGGAAAACTCCCCAACCCCGCTCCGGCTACCACAAAGCTCTTAAAAGGTATCCCTGTTCACTCAACAATCGAAGGACATGAAACAGTTACTCCTACTGGAAGTGCCTTAGTAAAACAAGTCGTGAACGAATTCGACAAGCTCCCTCAGATGAACCTCAAAAAAACAGGAAGAGGAATAGGAAAAAAGAAGCTACCAGTCCCCGATATAGTTACCGTACTATTAGGGGAAACCTGATTTTCCCTAAGCTACAAATAAAAAGCACCAAAGAAAAAACTGACTAGACTAAGAACCTAATTTTCAAAAATATATATTTATAGTTTCCCTGAGACACCCTAATTAGTTAATATTTAGTAATATATATCGAAGAAAGTATTAGTAGAGCAGAGATATAGCAACGACTTACATAATCAAATATTTATAAAAAAATTCAGCTAAAGAGGTATAGTTATTTGTCAGATTAGAAATTATCGAAGAAATTTTGGGGAAATGAAAAGATATCGACAAAGGCTTTCTCTGGTGAAAAGGAAAGTGACCTCCTCCTCTTCCTTACCTCATATTCGTTCGGTGAGGAGGGGGGTTCCATTGGTTCGCTATTAATATGTCCTTTGCGGGAGCGGTTGGAACTTGCGAGGTTTCTGCGAGTCCTCACAACCTCTTTGAGGGAACTCTCGTTTACACGTTC
>PZKD01000091.1 GCA_003034855.1 archaeon SCG-AAA382B04
AAAAAAAATATAAATAGTTCAACTGTTAAACAGTTAAACGGTGATAGAATGGAGAAAAAAATAATCAAGATGTCCAAAAAAGGACAGCTTGTCGTGCCCAAAGAAATTCGAAAAGAGGGAGACTTTAAAGCTTCTGATCATTTTGTAGCTATTCCTGTGGAAAATGGGGTTATTTTCAAAAAGATAGACCTAAATGTAAAAGAGGAATTCGAAAAGCTACACAAAAAAGTGAAGGAGAAATTTGCCAAGCGAGGCGTAGAAGAGAATGATATAGAGGAAGCGGTAGAATGGGCAAGGTCAGAGTAGTATTAGATTCGAACGTTCTGATTTCCGCTCTTGGTTGGGATGGTAAACCAAAAGATTGTTTTGACTTAATGTTAAACGACGAAATTATTTCCTTTATCTCGCCAGATTTGTTAGAGGAGTTTTCCAAGGTCATGGATTATCCTAAATTTGGGTTCACCAAAGAGGAAAAAGAAAAATTCTTGGAAATTTTCTTGGAGAAAGCTTTAATCGTTAAGCCTGAAAACCAGATTGAGGTTTTGAAGGAAGACAAATCCGATAACAGGGTCTTGGAATGTGCTTTAGACGCTAAGGTGGATTTCATCGTTTCAGGAGACTCACACCTCCTAGATCTAGAGGAGTTCAGAGGAATTGAGATCTTGAATGTAAGTCAATTTCTGGAAAGGATGAAAGGGTAAACAGAACTTATACTTTTCTTTCCAGATAATATATCTGATTAAATTTCAATCCTATTTTAGTCTGATTAGAACGAAGCAAGGGAAGCTAATGAATACTTGGAATCACATCAATTTCAATCCTATTTTAGTCTGATTAGAACTGTTACTGATGCTATTAAACAAGGGGGAGTTAGAAGATTTCAATCCTATTTTAGTCTGATTAGAACTTGAATTAATATTAGGCGCCTTATTTGGAATTGATTTATTTCAATCCTATTTTAGTCTGATTAGAACCCAAGTGATCTCTGACCTAGGTTCGTTATCTCTAATTATTTCAATCCTATTTTAGTCTGATTAGAACTTGCACTTTTACCTGAATCGATGTCACCTATAATAAATTTCAATCCTATTTTAGTCTGATTAGAACCATATATCCCCTCATGTAATCCTTTCTCCTCTCTACCATTTCAATCCTATTTTAGTCTGATTAGAACCTTTGGCAAATAAATATTATGGCTCTCACTGAGTGATATTTCAATCCTATTTTAGTCTGATTAGAACTTGTTGTGATAACAATAGAATAGGATATAAGACATATAGATTTCAATCCTATTTTAGTCTGATTAGAACTATAGAGTCATTTTTCATTGATAAAGTATAGTTTTTATTTCAATCCTATTTTAGTCTGATTAGAACTCAATGAATTTTTTATTTAGTTTGAAGGTACTAGAAATTTCAATCCTATTTTAGTCTGATTAGAACAAAAACCTGCATAAATGCAAAATTCATTATGTTGTTATTTCAATCCTATTTTAGTCTGATTAGAACTTGAAAATTTTCCATTCATGGAATAGAAAGAGATTAATTTCAATCCTATTTTAGTCTGATTAGAACTTAACCTCCGATGCACAATCAGCATTAAGAAGAACAAATTTCAATCCTATTTTAGTCTGATTAGAACAAAATACAATGTTTCTAATCAAATTGATGATTCTTTAGATTTCAATCCTATTTTAGTCTGATTAGAACACTCTATAATTTTTCGCTTGAAGAGAGAATAGAAGATATTTCAATCCTATTTTAGTCTGATTAGAACCATCAATATATTAGTGAGCATCTTTGTTACAAAAAAATTTCAATCCTATTTTAGTCTGATTAGAACAGGCGGGTTAAATCGCCTTATTTTGTGTATAGTTATATTTTCTAGTTTCTATTAACGGTTGTGTTCGGGATTCCTTGAAAATGTTCTTTCTTTATAATAACGCACTATTCCTTTCTTAAGATTTATTTAGAAAAACTAACTAGTAGAGTGATTATTTTTAATAAAAATCTTATTAGGTTAATCAAAAATGATTTCTTAGTTATTCTCATGGTGTGAAATAAACAATTTACATGGATTAGGGGATTCTAATAAAAAATATTTAATTGGATTATTGGGGTTATACGAGTCAATGTAGAGATTTCTTAGGCAAGTCTTTGTTCTCTGAATATTGCTAAGTAAAATTTAGTTAATCTGAGCGTGGTTTCAAATTATTTTATCAGTTTTCTCTTTTTCCTGTCCTATGGTTTTTTTATCTAATGCTTTTTTGTTTCGTAGTTTGTAGAAGACTACTGAATCGTGTGATTCGTCAATTATTTTTTTTATATTATTTTGTACTTCTTTGTATTCGCTTTTGGTTAGGTTTCCTTCGAATACACTGTTTTGTATCCAGTCTAGATATTGTCTTAGGTATTTTTTGACTTTGTTGACTCTTTCAACTCCTACGTCATAGACTATTATGAAATACATTTATATTCTACCACCAAATTTGGAATGCTTCGTATTTTTCGGAGCCTAGGATGTGTTTTACTAATTTATAGCATTCTAATCGAATTAATCGTTGATAAGAAACATTTTTTTTAACGTCACGATGCTTGATGGTTCTGTTTAATGTTTCTTCATATCTTTTCTGGAACTTCTTTCTCCCATCTTCATTTAACAGGCATTTGTTTACGTCGTCATCGAAGTGACTTGGATCTAGCATGCCTTTGTTGACTAAATAATAAATAGTTCTATCCACTATTAATGGCTTAAATACATCTGCAATATCTAGGGCTAGAGAAAATCGTCTTTCTCTTGGTTCGTGTAAGAAAGAAACGGTTGGGTCAAGTTGAGAATTGTAGATCTCGGATATTGTTGTTGAATACAATAGAGAGTTTCCGAAGCTAATTAGGCAATTAACCATGTTTTGTGGTGGTTGTCGACTTCTTGAGGTGTAATTGAATCTATCAGGGAGGATATCATCAAAGGATTTGTAGTATATGCTTCTTATCCGTCCTTCAATGTTCATGACCTCAGTAATTTCTTCAGCTTCTTCTAGTTCTTTTTCATTTTCCTCAATCTTTTGATGTAAGTTATTTAGTTTGTATCTTTTGAGATTTCTCTTCGTATTGCCAACACTTCCCCTAATAAATTCTTTAGCTAGCTCTAGTCTTTTATTTTTTTCTAAATAGTGTTGAGATTGGTTTACAGTTACTTTTCCAGATAAATAGGTTTCTTTAGGATAAAATGTGCCATCATAGTATCCATAATAATTAAAGAAGTGTATCGGCACTCCTTCTTTTGCTAAGAGATGGGTGCATTGGGATGTGTAGGTTAGAGCTCCATAGGAATAGATACTGTATATTTTTTCTATGGGAATCGGTTTTTGGTTCCCCTCTGTATTTATGTGATATATGGTGTTTTCTTTTCTCCTTAGCTTCCCATCACTATTAATATAAAAATTTCTCTTCATTTTAGCCTATACAATATAGTATATCATGAATGAATAAAAATAACTTATTTATTCTAGCTAAAACAAAATTCCCTATAAGCACATTTCTTACATATCTCCTTCCATTCAGGTTTGGGAAATGAATCTCTATTTAAGACATCTTTAACTTCTTGAATCAAGGATTTTATTTCGTTTTCTTTTTCTCTAGTTAGTTCGACTTTTTTTTCTTCACGTAGCCTTGGATACTTTAAAACTCCACTCGCTTCTATACCTAGTTGTTTTAGATAATATAGATAATACAGTAATTGATAGAGATGTGATTCATACATTTTCTTAGATTTTTTAACCTCATGGATCTCTAGCTTGTTTCTGCGCCTTATGTAATCAAATTTTATTGGCCCAATATTCACCTCTTTTTCTTCTCTTTCAAAAGATTCTTTATGTGTGAGTTTCCCTAATTTAACTAATTCTGATTCATCTTCCATCTGAACGTGATTAGAGAATAACCATAACTTGGTCTTACAAATAAAATAATAATTGATTTCAACACCAGTAAGATCCAGGGAGGGGTTAACTAAATCATTCATCGTTTAAAAACATAGCTATTAACTATTAATTATGAATCTCTTAAAACTAATTTTTGTCTATCCTAAAAGAGAAAAAGAGTTTGTTTTTTATGGCCCTTATGTTGAGAAAGATCTTTAGAGGTATTTTTTGATAGACTGTAAGGGAAAAAGGAGTTAAATAAATTAGTTTTTAGAAATAAATGATTTTTATATTAATACTGAGGTTCAATACTGAGGTACTTAAATTGCCTAATAATTTTTTATTAACTGGGAATCCTGGAGTTGGAAAAACAACTGTTGTTAAGAAAGTTGTTTCTGAATTAAGAAAAAAAGATTACAAAATTGGGGGAGTATATTGTCCTGAGATAAGGTCTAATGGCTATAGAAAAGGGTTTAAGATAACTGACATCATGAGTGATCAATCAATGATTTTAGCTCATATTGATGAAGATTATGGACCAAGAGTTAGTAAGTACCGTGTAAATGTTGAAAATATTGATTTAATCTCTGATTCAGCTATCTCTAAAGCATTGAGAGAAGCTGATTTAATAATTATTGATGAAATAGCTCCAATGGAGGCATATAGTAATGTTTTTAATCAAAAAGTCAAAGAAGCCTTGGAGTCAAAGAAGCCTCTTTTAGGAGTTATTCATAAAAGATCTAGGAAAGGGTTCATTGGAGAGGTTAAGGGATGGGATGATATCAAGATGTTTATTATAGATAAAGAAAATCGAGATTCTTTGCCTAATAAGTTAAAAACAAAAATTAGGGAAAAAATAAGCGAATAAAGGCCTACTTATTCAATTAGAGTTTATAAAGAAATCTAAAAAATAAAAGGACCAATAAGGTGTTTGTTGTTTTTTAGAAGCCGAGTATTTGTGTTTAGGTTCTTTTCTCGAGTTTTTTGGTTATATTTGCTCAAGGACCTGTGCAACTAATATTATGAAAATAAAAGCTACAACGATCTTGAATTCATTATTAACTCCTTCAAAAAATATTGCTGAATCAACATAACCTATAACGCCATCTGCTAAGATTAAAGCTGAAAGAACAAGAACTATTAATCCACTAACTAATTTAGGAACATTCATCGAAAAAAACCCATCATTAAGTAAGTAATAGACTCTATTTATAATTTCCTTGATAGATTTTTTAACATTTAATGTTTTACGAACACAAACGGAACTAATCAAGAAATAAGTATGTTTCTAGTGTTTTTTTGTCTTATGGGTGGTTGTACTTAATCTACTACATTAAGATTCTTGTATATTCTCCTCATTTTAATGGCATAATAAATAATTATTGGAGCTAAGACAATTAGAGTAAGCCAGATAATTGATGTATTTATTGTTTGTATATTTTGTTTAGCTATCTCGATGTTTTGATAAATAATGTAAATGAAAAGTAAACTAATTATATTAAGGGTTATAAGCTCCATATCTCTTATTACCTCATATACTTCTTTCTTTGTTTTTTTAGGCAACGCTGCCAAAGCCATTGTCGAAGGAATATTTGCATAATTTGGATATTTGTAGACTACAAACGCTAGTAATATCAAGAACACTTGGATACCTGGTAAAATCAATAAACTACTCTTTTGGCTCCATGCATCAGGTTCTCCTTGCATATTGAAGTGATTTGGTATCTCTTGAGGTAATTCAAAGTAATTTGTAAAAGTAATGTAAAGAGAAACCAGAGTTAATATAACCAATGTCAATAAGAGAATTTTATGTTTCTTCTTCATCAAAAAACTCCTTACTTAACTTGATATCCTCTATAGACTTATAATTATTTTGTGGTGCATCAAATAGATAGATCTAAAAAAAATGCGGCTGCAGCTATAGAACTAGAAGGGCGATTCTTTACGTCACTTTTTCTATTATTTCTTTGGCTTCATCGCTTACATCAACCCAAGAAGTGATTGATGTATTTATCAACTAATTTACTAGGAACCTTCTTCATTGGGTTTTTGTCTAATAATCTACAGAACTCTTCCCTAAACTTTTAAATTTACACTGCTGTCATTATGGCACTGTTCAGTTAAGCACTTCCTTTTGTTTTTTCCATCCTAGTCCTTGATGTTTTCTCATGTTGTTGTGGCAGAACACAAACATTTTTAGCCATCTGTTTGCATGTTCTACATTCTTGCTTTCTGGGAAGTAGCAATAGAACTGGTTTATTCTCCTCTTTAATGTCTGGAACCATCTCTCTATGTAGTTCCTATTGTCTCCTGAAACGACACTTCTTTTTATTCCAAGCCTTTCTACAATCTTATACCAGCAGAGCTGCATCCCACAACAACCTCCTCTGGATTGTCTCCAATGCTTCTTCATCATCTCCCTGAAGAAGGTTTTGTAGGTAGGTAGTTTCTTTGTTGGATAGATTGAAGCGTAAACTATCCCTTTTATCCATAGAGGATATCGCAGCATACAGAATGCCAATAATCTCCACCTATCTCTATCATCATCTCGTCCACAACTACCTTTGAAGGTAACTCCCCCTCCTCATATTTTTTGTTCTCCAAGCTTCTGTACCTAGTAGTGAATGTCTCTATAGCTTAAATCTTCATCCAAATATTTCAATAGCTCTTCAACTTTTCTGAGGCCATGTTCTTGTTGAATACAACAGTACTCGACAAAGCTATAACCTCGGGTCTTCTCCTCTCTCTTTGGTTAAAGTGTAGAGGAAGAAAAAATTAATGTTTTTCTTGGTGAGGGAAAACGGGCCAACTGGATAGAGGTGGATATCGGTTAACTGAACAGTGCCTTCTTGGAGGGATTAAAATTAAGAAGTCAAAGAAGTTAAGACAGCATGAACTAGGAATGCGTCTTCTGTGTAATTCTGATGGGAGGAGGTGATTTGGGGATGTGCCCTAGAAAAGACCTCACCAAAACAAAAAATTATTAATCTCCGACCTAATAATTTCTTAATTCCCGGAAGAGGTGGGATTTTTGGAGATAAAAGATGGTGTGCTGGAGATAAAGAGGAAGCTTTCCAAGCTCGATCAGATAGTTTTGGACTTCGCCCAAGAAATGAAGGACCTAGAATTGAAGTACGTGATTGTGAGCTGATACGTTGCAATCCTTACAGGAAGGTCCAGAGGAACGGAGGACATAGATATTATCATGGAGAAGATGTCCGAGAAGAGGACAAATGAAGTAGGAAAGGAGCTTAATAATGCAGGTTACTGGTGTATAAATTCCGATATCGAAAATATATATGAAATGTTGAAGAACAATCTTGCTGTGAGGTTCGCAGAAGAAGGCAACGTAATACCAAACTTCGAGACTAGATTTTCTTCAGATGAATTCGAAAAAACAGCTCTGGAAGAAAGTCTCAAGGTGGAGCTAAACTTAAAGGAGATCCAAATAAGCCCACTAGAACTACAGATAGCCTACAAACTATATTTAGGGTCCGAAAAAGATCTAGAAGATGGGCTACATCTCTATAGACTTTTTGAAAAGAATATCAAGGAAGAAAAGCTTGAAAATTACGCAAAGAAATTAGAAGTAGGTGATGAATTAAATGAACTTAGAGAAGCTTGAGGAAAAAAAGGAAAGAAACAAGAAACAGAGAAGAGAATTTGTAAAATATTGGGTAGAATACATTAAAGAACACTCAGACGAAGAGTGGTCGAGACAGCAGAACTTGATAATTGATTCACAAATATCTGCCGAGGAAAGAGATTAACTGAAGAGATTATAAAATTGAAATCACTTGGATATTTTATTAAGGTTTCTTCTAATTCTTCCAATATTTCTTTAGAGGTTATTAGTTTATATTTTCCTTTAAATCCCTTTAGGATCATTTTGTGACATGTTGCTTTTGTTAAAATAGCAGATACTAAGACATTTGTATCTGGAACCGCTCTCATTTATTTATGCCTCTTTTTTATGGACGAGTTCTTCTATTTCATCAAAGTCTATCTCTTGATTTCTTTATTCTACTCTTTTTTTGAAGTCATTTTTTACACATATTTATATTTGTACATACGTGACCTCCTCTCGTCCCTAAAGGGCAGGGTCTTAGCGACCTCACTAAGATAAATCCATCTAAACGATACATTCCCTAAAACTCAAAACTCAAATCTTTATCTATTTTAAGTATTCCAATACAGTCAATAGTTATTTAAATTGATATTAGAAACCATAAATGGAGGCTTAAGATTTTGCAATGGAACTTATCAGGAGATGTGATGCAGTTATTAACTATAGAGCTTGAGCCAGATGAGGTTATTACATCAGAATCTGGTAAAATGGCGTATATGAGTGAGAACATAGATATGGATACAAAAGCAAAGAGTGGGTTCTTGTCTTCTGTGAAGAGAAAATTTGCAGGCGAATCATTCTTCTTAGTTGAATTCACTCCGAAAGGCGGTAATGGAGTAGTAACATTTGCTTCAGAAATTCCTGGAAAAATAATTCCCATAAAACTTGAAGAGGGTGAAGAGATTTTAGCGCAAAAAGACGCTTTTCTTTGCGCTCAAGAGGGAAGTATTGATGCTGAATTCACTGAAAAACTGGGAGCTGGATTTCTTGGTGGCGAAGGACTAATATTGGTTAAACTGCCTGGTCCAGGTCAAACCTTTCTTAACGTAGGAGGGGAGGTTGCGGAAGTAGAGCTTGATGAGGGTGAAAAGATTAGAATTGATACGGGTTGTCTAGCTGCTTTTGAAAAAGGAATGGACTACTCTGTTAATCGAGTGAAGGGAGTGAAAAACATTATCTGGGGTGGCGAAGGACTTTTCTTAGCAACAGTTAAAGGACCTGGTAAAGTTTGGGTTCAATCTATGCCAATTAAGGATTTAGCTGGAAGAATAGCTCAATACATTCCTAAGTCTTCTAACAATAATTCATTTAGCTTTGGCTAAAAACAAATAAAAATCCATAAAAACAAACTGAAGCCAAAAAGATACCATGGTTAGATATAGTAGAACTACTTTAGCCTTATTAATTGGATTAGTTGCAATGGCTATAACCGGGATTTTGTTATTTCTATTTTACCCAATCATAGTTTCAATAGTCTTGGAGATTTTTCCATGGTTGGCAGAGATCGTGCTCTTAGTGGTTACTTTTGTGTTTTTATGGGCCTTTTTGTATTTTGTAATTTCCCTAATTGTAGCCATTTACTATGCCATAAGTAAACCAATGAAAATTGAAGAATCAGATTATTCAATGGATTCAACAAAAAGTAGTGGTGAAAAACAATCTGGAAACTATAGGTCTCAAGAGAAAAAGAAGGATCCTTGATAAATGTTGAATAGTTTATCTAAGAGGTGACTGATTATGGATTGCAGTGTTAGTCGTAGATTATTTCATTGAAGATGGTTTTTAGGACCTTTAAGAATGGCATTCCTTCTTTTTTGATTTCTCTAAGTATATAGGTAGGTCTGAAATAGAATTTTTTAAAAGCTTTTTTTTGTAGTTTCTTGGTTTTCTTGATGCCTAAGTTGTTGTCTAGGACTGCGGAAAATAGGTTGTATTTAAACCAATCATTTGTCTCTATTAAATCCTTTTTGTGGGCTTTTTCATAGAATTTTGTTCCAGGATATGGTGTGGCAATTGAGAAAAGTGCATAATCTGGCTTAATCTCTTTAACAAATTCAATAGTTTTTTTGGCACTTTGCTTTGTTTCACCAGGTAAGCCAAGAACTAGAGAGGCAATGGTTCTTATTCCCAGGTCTCTAGAAACTTTGAATGCTCTTCTAATCTCCTTTAAATTAATTCCTTTTTGTATATTGTCTAATATTCCTTGTACTCCTGATTCAACTCCAACAAACAAGGTGTGACATCCAGCTTCTTTCATCTCAGAAAGAAGGTTTTTATCGAGTTTGTCAGCTCTCGCTGTGCACCCCCACCCCATTTCCAAATTCTTTTGCTTCATCTTTTTTGTAAATTCTCTCACCCAATCTGGGAATAAAGTAAAGGTGTCATCCATAAAAGCAACAGTTTCTATACCAAATTCATCCCTAACATACTCTATTTCCTCAACAACATCATTTGGTGATCTCCTCCTCACTTCTTTACCATGCATCGCTGAAGACGCACAAAACTGACATTGCATCGGACAACCTCTGCTAGTAATCATTGTAGTCAAAGGCATCTTTATATTGAACAATTGATATTCATCATTAGGTAAGAGATGTCTAGCAGGAAATGGAAGCTCATCAACCTCCTCAATAGGCTCTCTATCCGGGTTAACTTCTATGTTTCCATTTTCCCTATAACTAATTCCTCTAATACTCTCTACATTATTTCTTGGACCTATTCTTTTGGCTAGCTTCAGAAATGTTTTCTCGCCCTCTCCTCTCACTACATAATCAACGAATCTATTTTTTCTTAATATCTGCTTATGTGTAAATGTTGGATGAGGTCCACCTAGAGCTATTTTTGCATCAAGTGTTTCGTTAGCTATTTCCGCTGTCTTAAGCGCCTCAGGTATAGTAGGAGTAGTTGAGGTTATGCCAATTAAATCATTATTTTTTCTCTTTAACCTATTCTGAAGATCATTAAAATCTAGGTCTAGAGCAGCACAATCCAGTATATCTACTGAAATATTTTGTTTTTCTAAAACACCTGCTATATATGCTAAACCCAAAGGAGGGGCTTTTATTCCAAAAAAACGCTTGTATTTTGACCTCAAATCAGGTGGATTTATTAACAACACATCAGCGTCCATATCTTTCACTTCTTTTATAGAAAAATATAATTTAATAAATCATAAACTCTGGTTCTTCTCTTAGAACGAGGGCTTGTTTAAGATTATGTCAAATCTAGCTCCACCTAAATCTGAATCTCTAACTCTAACATTTCCCCCATATCTTTCTGCAATTTCTTTCACTAAAAATAGGCCTAAACCTGTTCCCTCTGCCTCTGAAGTCCTATAACCTTTCTCGAATATCTTATTCATCTCTTCCCTAGAAAGGCCCTTGCCATTGTCTTCCACAGAAACTCTTACTTTATTCCTCCTCTCAATACACGTGATTTTAATTTCATCACATTCTGCATGTTTGATTGCATTTTCAATTAAATTTGAAAAAAGCTCTTTTAGAAGCTCCCCCCAAGAACTTCTATCCCTTTTTCACATTCCAGTTTGATATCTCCATCGAAAAGGGATTTGTATTCATCTGAAACCCCTTCTATCAAGAGCTGTAGCTCTACTTTATATTGACTCTCTTTTGGGAGAGAAACAAGCGTTTTAACCTTTTTTATAATATCCATACTATTATTAGCTCCATCAATTGCCTTGGCTATGTGTTTTTCAGCTTCTTCAGGAATATCATGCTCTTTAGCTAAATCAAGGTATCCTCTTATTACTTGAATTTTGTTTTTGACATCATGTCTAAGTAATGAATGAAGAAACTTTTCCCTATCCACTGCTTCTTTTTTCTCTCTAAAAAGCAAAGAGAAAGGTTCCCTGAAACCAGTTACAATTAGTGCTTGGTAAACAAGGAAGAAAGAGATTAATTTGAAGAAATGTCCAACAAAATTAGAGAAACCATACACACTTATATAGAATGTAAATGCTATCTCAGAAAAGATTGTTAAAACTATTGCAACAGCAAGGAGATTAAATATCCTTTTTTCAAAACTTGCTTTCTTTTTATAAAGTAAATAGAGTGCTAAACCCAATACTATTGAAATTAGATATTCACTAACTATTTTGAATGCCGTTAAACCCTCTTCTTCAATGTAACAGGTTGGGAAAAAGCCTCCAAAAATTGAAACAAGAAGAGCTATGAAAATCACCAAATAAATTAAAAATGGATATAAAATCTTTATCTTTCTTTTCAAACCTAACAGAATGGGAGCTATAAGAAGGGTAGCTGCTTCCACGTATCTCGCACTTATCCAAAGCTGAGTGGGAAGATTAGATCCAAAAGCTGGAAAAACACCCATCCCCTTATAAGCAAGAGTATGAAAAAGATCTAATCCAGCTATAAAAAAGTATGCTCCCCCAAGAAAAATTAGATAATTATTTTCAAGCTGATCCCTTGAATTCCAAGTAATCACAAAAATAAGGGAACCAATGATTATACTAAATAATTCAACCAATGAATGAAATAAAAGATAATTGTAAACACTAGCCCCATAAAGAATTCCAAATACTAAAACAAGAAATAGAGATTTATAATGGTTCCATTTTCCTAAGAACACTGCTTTTTTGGTTTTTTTCACAAAACCTCCAATTAAATTCCTTATTTCCACAATAAATCACCAAATGAACTAAGTTTACCTACTTCATCAAATAGGAAAAAGCCTTTCGTAGGTAGACATTGAATCTTGCTCCACCTAACTCCAAATCCTTTATTTTCATTATCTACCAACAAAATTCTATTCATTAACTTTAATTTAAAAAATAGTTGTTTTTAGGTAAAATAATCATCGAAAAACCAAAAAGTTCCTATGAATTTTACATATCTTGAACTCTTTCACCTAATTAAGTTAGTGAGAGGGTTTTCTTGGCACTGAAGTTAAAAAATGATAAAAATGTTTTTTAGATAGGTAGAGGAAATAGGGTTTTAGATCCATCTATTTAAGGTTTCTGAGACCTCTTCTTTTATGAAAAGGTGTATTGCCCTGTGTTCTTATTCTCTTAGGCCATATCCTTTTATAAATAAGTAAGTGGTTAATAAGAAAGAGGTTATGGAGAGAGTTATTAATAATATTAAGCCTATAGTGGTGTTTAGTTCACTTAGTCCTATTATCCCATACCTTAAGCCATCTATCATATAAGTTATTGGGTTCAGTTCAACAAAGAGTTCTAGTATCCAGATTCCCTCTATCATTTCTATTGAATAGAAAACTCCTCCTAAGAAGATTAGGGGAAAGAGAAGGAAGTCAAGGATCATAACAATTTGGTCATATTCTTCTGCCCAAAGCCCCATAAGGCATCCAAGTGTAGAAGCCAGAAATGCAACTAAAATCATATAAACTATTATATAAACAAGATTAGATGTCGAGATATATACTGGTAAAAAGAATCCTAGTGCTAGAATTGTTCCTCCAACTAGAAGGCCTCTAGCTATTCCTCCTATTATGTATGCACTTACAATTTGTAAATACCCTAAAGGACTTGATATGATGGGTTCAATCCAATTGTGGTGGCGGGCGCTGAATAAGCTCCAGCTTGGGTTTAAATATGCATTTGTTAATAGTGCCATCATTATTAGTCCAGGGAACATGAAAGATATATAGCTGTATTCTCCTACCTCTCCAATTCTTGAGCCTAAAATTATTCCAAAAACTATTACATATAATATTTGACTAATTATAGGTGGAGCAACCGTTACAGTTGGGTTTTTTACGAACCTCATTACTTCTCTCTCGAGCAATGAAAAGAATGAATTATTTTTGTCTTTCAATCTCAACATCTCCTTTTTTTAGAATTTTTTCATGTCAATTCACTAAATATGTCTTCTAGATTTGATTCTTCTATTTCAATAGAGTTTATCTCAATGTTTTTTCTTAATAATGTCTTTATTGCTTTTGGAGCAAGCTTGTTTGCATCTTTTGCCTTTATCTCTAATTGATTGTTTCCATCAAGTCTAGCCTGCTCTGAAATCTCTTCTAGTTTATTGGGAATGTTTTTTATTTTTTTATTTAATTTTATTTTTAGCCTATCGTGTTTTCCTGTTTTTATTAGGTTTTTTGGTGAATCATCTGCTATTATTTGGCCTTCATTCATTATTGCTACTCTCTCACATAGTTTTTGAGCTTCCCGGATATAATGGGTGGTTAATATTATTGTCAATCCCTCTTTAGCTAGGTCAAGAATCATCTGATGAATCATATTTCTTGTTTCCACGTCAAGAGCAGCTGTGGGTTCATCCAATATCAATATCTCAGGATCAGTAACCATGGCTCTCGCTATCAGAAGCTTTTTTTTCATCCCACTTGATAAAGAAAACGGTTTTTCTTTCCTCTTGTCCCATAAATCAAATTTTTTTAAATATCTTTCCGCTCTCCGCTTTCTTTCATTTCTATCAAATCCAAAATATCCCGCATGGTGCTTAAGGTTATCGAACACATCGAATTCCCTATCGAAATTGTTTTCCGTGGGCGCCAAACCTATAGAGGCATGAACTTCTCTATATTCCTTTTTTATATCCTTCCCCAATACATTTGCTGTTCCTCTTGTAGGTTCTACTAACCCAACCAACATATTAACGAGTGTAGTTTTTCCCGCTCCATTAGGACCAAGTAATCCAAAAACCTCTCCTCTATCAATCTCTATATTCACTGATTGAACCGCTTCTAAATCACCAAAATGTTTGGTTATATCAAATGTTTCTATTGCAGGTTCTCCAGTATCCATATCTAACTTCCTTAGGGATTGAATAATTCATACGTCCATAAAAAACCTATTTCCCAGACATTCCCAATAAGAATTTTTTGACACTTAATTTGTTAGAACAAATAATTGCTAAAAAATAATTTTATCATAAATGTTATCCAGGAAATATTAACTTAGTAGATCTGATGATTTTTCAAAGAAGGAACATTAGATATTAATAATCAGCGATTGTAGAACTAATTTTTCTCTAAAATATCTAGAAATTTCCAAAGCACAATTAAGGCTAAAAGATTAATTAGGAAAACCTAACATCGTTAAAACGGTTCTAAGAAAAAAAGGTAAAAAATCTACTAGTTTATTAGAAAATGTCTAATTAATACATTTTATTTATTTGTTTTTCAGTTATTTTACTCCTCTTAGTGTGTAGGTTTTTTTAGTTATAAAGAAAGTTAAAGATAATTCTATTTGGTCTCCCTCCCTGTTACCTCCACCACCCATAGTACATAGTACAATAGGATTATAGACATATTAATAATAGGATTATAGACACATTTTAAATGTTAAATGTAAAAGTGTAATAGTAACTTAATATTAATAATTGAGTACTTAATTAATAAACTAAGTAACTAGTAATTAGTACTTAGTATAGAAAAGAAAACTTAATATTAAGTACTTTGTTACTAATTTTACTATTAAATATTAAGGTGAAAATATAATAGTAAAACACTTTACATCTATTATAATTATATAATCAATTAGTAACCTTTTATTTAGTAATTAGTGTACTGAAATTTGTAAGCTTAGAAAGTAAGGAATGGAGTAATTGGCATTATGGATTATAATCGTATTTACAATAACCTTATACTATCATTATTTATTAATGGGCGGTGGAATGAGCTATTGGAGAGAAGATGACAACTTTTACTCTATCCTTAAATAGATTCTTATCCTAAATTCTTAGGTAGTTCCTTTATAAGTAAACGGGGGTATCTGTATATAATAATATACTTAGGAGTGTCATTTCTGAGTGAACTAGACCAAATTTTGGGAATTTTATTATGGGATATTTCTAATAGTTGAGAAAAAAATTTTTTAAGAATTTCTAGAGGGGAATTTTCAGTATCTCTCCAGATTCAAAGTTATTGCACTTAAGAGGATAA
>PZKD01000122.1 GCA_003034855.1 archaeon SCG-AAA382B04
GTGACAACACGGGTCGTTGGAGCAGTGAACGAACGGGAACCCCTCTCCCTTTAAGGAGAAGAGAGGAGGTCACTATGTATCTCATTCATCAACGTATAGTCCATCCGATACTATTCTTATATATGTAGAGGTTGATGGCTTCGAATTAGCTGATGACACTGTGGATGTAACAGAAACCATGACGGTTTATGGTCCAGATGGTGATGTTTTCTTAGAGGGTACAGTAATAGATCAAACTTTTCAAGTTGAAGAAACCGAAATCTGGTTTGAGAACTCTGTTACTCCTCCATCAGAGGGGTTTGAGGCAGTAGAACATGAAGTAGAGATGGCTTTTACCGATAATCGTGCAGAGGAAGAGCTAACAATTACGAAAACATTCACAGTAGAATAATAAACAAACAAATCGTAGAAAACTAATTTAGGAAGAAATAAGCTATTTTAGGAGGGTATTAGAGGAAAGTATCCCCAAAATAGTGGGCCCGACCGGATTCGAACCGGTGATCTCCGCCTTGTAAGGGCGACGTCATAACCACCTAGACTACAGGCCCTCTACGAAAAACTATCTTGTCAGACACTTTAACTTTTTGTCTTAAGTTGGCTATGGGAAAATTTAAGTCAAATTAAATTTGATTTAAAGATTGCTATTTTAAATAGCGGGGTGGGGTAGCCAGGAAATCCCGGCGGGCTCATAACCCGCAGATCAGTGGTTCAAATCCACTCCCCGCTACTCATCTATTTTTCTATGCTCTCAGGGATTTTGAATAAATATATGTTTCTTTTTCCCTCTATTTTCTTAATAGGCTTCCAACTAGGCATGTCGTAGGTATATGATATTATTTTAGCTCCATCTTTGAGTTCTTTTTCGAGCTTAGGTTTTAATTTTTTATTTGCTTTATCAGATAAGTAAATGATTACGATATCAGCTTTTTTTTATTTGTGTGTTAAAGAAGTTTCCATATCTTACTTCAATTTTTCCCCGATTCTTAGATAATAATGACCTTGTTTTTGATATTAAATACCTTATTGGATCCATTTCAATTCCAATGGTTTTAGCTCCTTCTTTAGCTCCTAATAATAAAAATCTACCATCTCCACATCCTAAATCAAAGATGGTTTCTTTTTCTTTAATGTTGGCTAGTTCTATTATTTTTTGAGCATCTGATTTCCAAGTTGGTGTCCAACCTGCTGTCCATATTTGGAAGTAACTAATCCAGAAAAGAAATATGAGGGGAATTGCTAGAATTCCTAGGAATAAGTATAGATCCATTAGTTTTTGATTAGTGGGCTATTAGTAAAAATTCTGGTTGGATAAATCCCATCAGTAATAGAATTGATATTATGAGAGGTTGGTGTAAGAAGTAGATTATTAAGGAGTTTTTACCTAGTAAGGAGGTTTTTTTGATAAATTTGTTGTTGATGTTTTTAGGTAATTCGATTTTTCTCTTGTAGTTTGGGTATAGAGTTTTACCTGTTGCTATTCCTAACAGGACAACTCCAAACCAGGGAAAGATGGGGAAATAATCGATTGTTTGGAAACCTATTGGTCTCACACCTAGCCATAGGAGGAGTGGAGTGTCTATTGTGATGTTGCTTATGGTTATTCCAACTAATATAATCGGGAAGGCATAGTATAGGAGTTTTTTAGGCTTTTTGTTTAGGAAGGGTATAGATAGAATTATTCCTGTTCCGATAAAGTGTAAGACTCCAAAGATTATGTAGGCGTTTGGTAGGAAGATGTAGGTTGTTAGAGTGATTGTCACTCCAAGTCCGAAGATTTTTATTCCTCTTTTGATGTATTTTTGTCTCAATTTTGTTTTGTTTTTTAATCTGGCTCTTGAATAGCTAAGTGATAGAGAAATTCCTGATATGAATATGAAAGAGAATGCTACTGTATGTGCGAATAAGAACCAATTATAGCTAGTTATGTTTAGTTGTAATACATTAAAGTAATCTAAATCAAAAAATAGGTGGTATATTATCATCCCTATTAATGCTATTCCTCTGATGAAATCGATTTCCCAGAATCGTTTATTGAGGTTTCTTTGATTAGTCATTTAGTTTTTCCTTTGCTTTTGGTATTTTTTCTATTAAATCAGTTGCTGTTAGTCCATTTCCATATTCTTTTTCTGCTAATTCTCCTGCTTTTCCTATTAAAAATGTTGTTGCAACTGTTGTTTCAAATAGGTTGTTTTTGTTTTTCGCTACGTTTGCTGCTATTGCTCCAGCTAAAGCATCTCCTGTTCCTCCTACTGTCATTGCTGGTGTTCCTGATTCGTTGAGTTTTGTTTTTTGGCCATTTGAAATTATGTCTATGTTTGATTTTTTAACTATGATGCAGCTATGTTTTTTGGCCATTTTTTTAACATTCTCTTTTGTTCCTTTTTTGTTGAAGAGTTTCTTGAACTCTGATTCGTGGGGAGTGATTATTTTGTTATTTATCATGTCAATGTCCTTGGTTGCTGCATGTAATGCATCTGCGTCTAATATGGTTGGCTTATTTATTTTTGGAATTAGTTTTATCAGGGCATTTATGTCTTTTTTTTCTCTACCAATTCCAGGGCCAATTAGAACTGAATCAAATTTTTTTATGTTGTTTTTTAGGTTTTTTTGTGCTTTTTTATAGTTTTTATGTGATTTAACTATTAGGTTCGGTGAAAAACCAGCTATAATGTCTTTAACTTTGTTTTTTGTATGGATTATTGGTAAATCCACTCCTGATCTTAGCGCTGACATTGCTGATATTGCAGGAGCTCCTGTGAATTCTCCTCCGCCTAGGATTAGTATTGTTCCATTTTCACCTTTGTGGGATGTTTTTTTTCTTTGGTTGAGGTAGTATAGATGTCCGGGTCCTGCATGTGTTTTGGCTTTTTGTGGTATTCCTATTTCTACTGTTTTTGCATTTTTGTTTCCTTTCTTTTTTTCATGGAATGTGATGGTTTTATCTGGTTTGATTCCTTTGCCTTCTCCAGTGTCTGGGTTTATTCCACTGGGAATGTCTACTGATATTTTTTTTGCAGTGGAGTTGTTGATTGCTTTTATGGCGGATTTTTGTGGTTCCCTTGGTTTTCCTTTTATCCCCAAGCCAAGTATTGCATCCACTACAACATCGGAACTTATTTCTAAGTTATCATAAAAACCAGGATCCTTCTCCTCGAAGATAGTTACATCAAGTTTCTTAAGCTCTTCAAAGTTCTTCTTAGCAGCTTCAGTTCTAAGAGAACTTGAGTCCCCAACTAAATAAACAAAAACCTCATATCCCTTCTCTTTAAGATATCTAGCTACAACAAATCCATCACCACCATTATTTCCTTCTCCACAAAAAACAGAAGCACTTTCACCAAATTCTATCTCTTCTGCAACTTTTTTACCTGCTTTTTCCATTAAATCCATCTCTGACTTATCAAAATATTGTGCATTCCTATCAATAACAGCCATCTCTTTTGAAGATAAAACCATTTCCTAAATATATAATATCGAAAAACCTAAAATTTTAACGGAACAAATATATGTTTAATGTCATTAAAGCAAGCGAGAAAAATAGCAAACTACCAATTTGGGGTTAATGGAGAAAAATTTTTACCTTCCTCTTCAAAAGTGAAAGAGAGAAGAACTGGTAACATAAGATATGTAGAATACGAAGGAGAAAAATTAGGTTATCTAAGAACAAATGATGGCCTGTTCACTCTATCAATAGCTGGAGCAAAAAGATTAAAAAATTTGTTGGATTACCCAAAAAATAGAGTAGTGATTCAAAAAGAAGTTGAGGAATTTATAGAAGAAGGGAAGAGTGCTTTCGCAAAACATGTAATCGAGGTTGACAACCAGATTAGATCAAGAGATGAGGTTTTGGTTGTGAACAATGATGATAAATTACTTGGAAACGGAAAGGCAATATTAAGTGCCCCAGAAATAAAATCTTTTGAGAAAGGAATGGCAGTTGACATTAGAAATGGAATTAAAGGAGGAAAATAAATATGTTACCTGGAGGAAGAGGCAATTTAAATCCAAGAAAAATGAAGCAAATGATGAAACAAATGGGAATTGACATTGAAGAAGTTGAAGACGTTGAAGAAGTTGTTATTAAAACAAAAAAGAGAGACTTAGTTTTCCAAGATGCTGATGTTACCAAAATGAACGCACAAGGACAACAAACATATCAAGTTGTTGGTGAGCCGGAGCAGGAAGAAAAAGAAGTTGAACCTGATGAGGAAGATGTGGAGTTAGTTGTTCAACAAGCAAATGCATCAAAAGAAGAAGCTAAAAAGGCATTAAAAGAAACTGATGGCGATATAGCTGATGCTATTTTTAAATTAAAAGACTAAAATTCTTTTATGTCCTTTAGAAATATTCAAATAGCAGTTCCTAAAGAATTAAAGGAAGAAGTAAAAGAAATAATAAAAAAACAAGAACTAGATTACTTCGTCTCTTCATCAGAAGAAGACAAGGCCCTGTTTAACCTAAATGTGCCAAAAGAAAAGGTAGAAGAATTAACCGAGGATTTACAAGAGATTGGTGTTGGGGAAAAAGGAAACATCACTGTAACAGCTACTGAAGCAGTTATTTCAGAAAAAGCCGAAGAAATAAAAGAAGAGGTTGATGAAGAAGAAAGCGATAGAATTTCTCGGGAAGAAATAGTTTCTAAGACCACTGAAATGGCTCAACTCTCAACAAATTACTTACTTTTCACCATAATCTCTTCAGTAATAGCTACATCCGGAATTCTTGCTGACAGCACAGCAGTAGTTGTAGGATCAATGGTGATTGCACCACTAATAGGGCCTGCTGTGGCTTCATCCGCAGGAACAGTACTGGCGGATACAGAATTATTTCAAAAAGGCATGTTTTCCGAGATAGTGGGATTATTGATTTCAGTTCTTTCATCTACTATCTTTGCCTGGCTTGTGTTTAACCTTAACCTTGTTCCACCTCTACAAGAACCTCTATTGATTAATGAAATAGCAGAAAGAATCTATCCGGATTTTTTGAGCATAGGAATAGCAATTGGTTCAGGTGTAGCAGGAGCTCTTTCTCTGACAACTGGATTAAGTACAGCCCTTGTAGGGGTAATGATAGCTGTAGCTCTCATACCGCCTGCTTCTGTAGCAGGAGTTGGGATAGCACTAGGAAATTCAACCATAGCTATAGGTTCAACGGTTCTTTTAATGGTTAATGTTATTTCAGTTAACATTGCTGGAACACTAACACTTAATTATCAAGGATATTCCCCAAAAAGCTATTTTAGAGAAATAAAATCTAGAAAGAAAATCATAAAACGAGTTGGAATGTATGTTAGTTTACTCCTAATACTCTCTGTTTTTTTAGGAGCAATAACCTATAACTCTTATTCGGGATCCCAGTTCCAGAGAGAAGTAGAATCAATCACAGAGCAAACACTTGAAAACATGGACGGATTAAGTGTAAAATCCATAAGTGTAGATTTCACAAACAGTTTCTTAATGCTTAAATCTCCAGATCGAGTTATTGTATCTATCTATGCAGAAAACGCTCCTCCAAATAATCTTGCATCTGTTTTAAGTGAAAACATTCAACAAAAAACAGGTGAGGAAGTTATGGTATTGGTTGAGGTAAATCAAATTCAGAGGTGAATGAAAATTGGAAAAGACCTATTTTAGGAAGTTGTGTGTGTTATTCCTTTTGATAGGTATTATATTGAGTTATGCCTCATTGTTTTTTGAACCAAGAACCTTGATTTTAATCATTTCTTTCCTCTTTGGGTTGTTAGGGATACTTGGATTACTTGATTCAACTAGACCAGGTTACAATCCTCCTTTGTAGCAAAATTGATTTAAGTTAAAATTCTCAAATACTTTAAGAAGAAACATGAAATTTAATGATAGAGATATTGTTTCGATAAATGATTTTTCTAAGAAAGAAATAAAGGAGATTTTAGAGTCTGCTGAGGATGTGGAAGGCGAAAAAAAGGACATTTTAGAGGGGAAGGTGTTAGCGAATCTATTTTTTGAGCCATCAACGAGGACTAGATTATCATTTGAAACAGCTATGAAGCAACTAGGGGGAAAAGTAATTTCTCTAAGTTCTACCCAAGCCTCTTCAATATCTAAGGGAGAATCATTGGCGGATACTGTTCGAGTAATTGAGGGATATTCTGATTCAATAGTTTTGAGGCATCCAAAGGAAGGGGCAGCTAAAATGGCGAGCAAATTTACAGATAACCCAATAATAAACGCTGGAGATGGTTCAAATGAGCACCCAACACAAACACTTACAGATTTATATACAATTTGGAAAGAGAAAAAAGAGATAACTGGATTGAATATTGGAGTTGTTGGAGATTTAAAATATGGTCGAACTGTTCATTCATTACTGTTACCGCTAGCCGATTTTGATGTAAACATATACTTGATTTCCCCTCTCCAATTGAGAATTAGAAAGGAGAGTATGGAACAACTGAAGGGTGAAGAAAAAAATGGTTTTGTTGAAGAAAAAACCTCAGTTGAAGAAGTTATTGAAGAACTAGATGTTCTTTATGTAACTAGGATACAAAAAGAGAGGTTTGCAGAAAGCCAAGAATATGAAAAAGTGGCTGGAAGCTACAAAATAGATATGGATTTGTTAAAAAAAGCAAAAGACGATATAATTTTAATGCATCCTTTACCAAGAGTTGACGAGATATCTCCAGAAGTTGATAACTCTTCATATGCCAGGTATTTTGAACAATCAGCAAATGGAGTTGCAATAAGAAAGGCCTTATTAGAATTGATTCTTGGAGAGGAGTAAAGATGAGTAGGAAAGAGCTTAGAGTTAGAAAAATAAAAAATGGAACCGTAATAGACCATATATCCCCAGGATATGCTCTAAAAGTTATTAAGATACTGGAAATAGATGAAAAAAGCAATGATATTGTTTCAATAGCTATGAACGTTCCTTCAAGTGATGGAGAAAAAAAAGATATCGTTAAAGTTGAAGATAGAGAACTAGAATCTAATGAAGTTGATAAAATAGCACTTATAGCGCCGAATGCCACTATTAACATAATTGAAGACTATGAAGTCAAAGAAAAATATGATGTTGAACTACCCCGAAAGGTAAAAGATGTAATTAAATGCTCAAACAACAATTGTATATCAAATACACGGGAACCAGTGGCTTATCAATTTGAAATAAAACAAAAAAGCCCTGTCAGATTAAAATGTATTTATTGTAAAAATATAATGGAAGGAGATTTATCGGATTACTTACTTTAGTTCTCCTCCAACTTTTTTAGTATCTTTTCAGCCTTATCTGATGTTATTTCATCTGATTTAACTAATTCTTCAGCTACCTTATCAACTTGATCTCCTTCAGCACCTGCCATGATTGCTATGTTTTTTGCATGCAAGGACATATGGCCCTTTTGTATTCCTTCTGTTGCCAAAGCTCTTAAAGCTGCAAAGTTTTGAATTAGTCCAACTGAAGCCAAAACTTCACCAAATTCTTGGGCAGACTCTACGTTTAAAAGATCTAGACACGCTTGAGCAGTTGGGTGAACCCGTGTTGCTCCTCCAATAGTTCCTACAGCAGTTGGAATCTCAATTTCTCCTACCAGATCACCTTCCTTGTCCTTGTGGAATTGAGTGAGAGGTTTGTATTCTCCATTCTTTGATGCATAGGAATGTGCTCCTGATTCCATTGCCCTTGTGTCGTTACCTGTTGCTAGTGTAACAGCTATAACACCATTCATTATTCCTTTGTTGTGTGTAGAAGCTCTGTAGGGATCTTTTTCGGCTAATTCGTATGCTTCTATTATTTTATCTACAACTTCTTTCCCGCCAATTTCTTCTTTTGGGAAAGTTGCTTTTGCTTTACTTAGTCTTCTATCAGCTAAGTTAGAAATAATTCTTAATCTTGATCTAGCTCCAATTAGTTCCTCTAAATAAGGTGCTACTGCTTCTGCCATACTATTAACTGCATTTGCCCCCATAGCATCTCTGCAATCAACATATAGGTGAACAACTAACTCTTCTTCGTCGACTTCTCTAACCTCTATCTCTTTAACTCCTCCACCAAACTTCACTAATGTTCTGTCTTGATCATTTGCTAAGTTGAAGATTTCATCTTCTTTGTCCAGTATCTTCTTCTTGCTTTTTTCTTTGTCGCTAACATCAAGTAATTGGATTTGTCCAATCATAACTGGATCAGTGCTTTCAGCTTCTATTCCACCGCCTTTTCTAGCTATTTTAGCTCCTTTACTAGCTGCAGCTATTACAGAGGTTTCTTCTATCGCCATTGGCACAAGGTAGTCTTTTCCATTTATCTTGAAGTTAGTGGCAATTCCCAGTGGCATTTCATAGGCTCCTATTACATTTTCAACCATTCTGTCAACTACTTCAGTTCCTAGTGCTCCTGTTTTTTTCATTGATTGTATCTCTTCTTCATCTAAATCGGTTAATTCACTAATTTTTTGTATTCTCTCTTCAACTGGTAATTTGTAAAATCCAGATATTCTAGAATCCATTTTTTTCACTCCTCTTTGCCTATCGGTGAAAATTTAACTCCATAAAACAACAATCCATCTTTACTTTGTTCCCCTAGTTTCCTAAACACGGGTTTTAACTTCATACCAATCTCAACATCCTCTATTTCACAGTTAACTATTTGAGAAGTTAATCGAGTGTTTTCTTCCAATTCAATAATCCCTAAGATGTAGGGTGTTTCTTTTTCATGGTCTTCAGCAGCAGATCGAATTATTGTGTATGTAATTAGTTCTCCAATTTCATCTTCAAAAGAATGTTCAACTATTTCTCCCTCTCTCCGACAATTTGGGCATATATTCCTTGGTGGAAAATAAGTTTGTCCACAATTCTCGCATTTGGTCCCCATTAGGTTGTATCGATTGTTTATTTTTCTCCAAAATCTTGGAATATTCATTTTTGCTCCTCCCTTGAGAGTATGTGAACTGTTGCGGTTCCACCTGATCCTCCTACATTGTGGCAGAGACCTACATCTGCTTCTACTTGTCTCTCTCCTGCTTCTCCTCGGAGATGATTTGTTATTTCAACTGCCTGTTTTATGCCAGTTGCACCTACAGGATGGCCACAGGCTTTTAGTCCCCCGCTAGGGTTTATTGGTAATTTTCCATCCAATTCGGTGATACCTTCTTCAACCATTTTGCCACCTTTTCCTTTTTCACAGAAACCGAGGTCTTCAATTGCTAGTATTTCGGCAATAGTGAAGCAATCGTGAACTTCAGCTACATCTATATCACTTTGATCTTTGTTAGCCATTTTGTAAGCTGTTTGTGCTGCTGCCTTTGTAGATTCAATTGTTGTTATATCGTTTCTATCATGTATGGATATTGTATCACTTGCTTGTCCCGATCCAGTTATATATACTGGGTTATCTGTGTATTGATGGGCTTTTTCTGCGGGAACTAATACAACAGCTGCAGCTCCATCGGTTATGGGGGAGCTGTCGAATAATGTTAGGGGATCAGCAACTTTTGTTGCATTCTTAACCATTTCTTTAGTGATTTTGTTTTGGAATTGAGCTTTTGGGTTCATGGTTGCATTGTAGTGGTTTTTAACTGCAACCTGGGCAATTTGGTCTCGCGTGGTTCCATATTTGTGTATATGTCGATTTGCAATTAATGCATATAGTCCGGGGAAGGTTGCTCCATAAAATGCTTCCCATTCTCTATCTGAGGCAGCGGCTAGGATTTCTACTGATTGCTCACTTTGTACATCGGTCATTTTTTCAACACCGCCCACTACCACTGTGTCTTGAACACCGGATGCTACAGATAGGAATCCTTGTCTTAGCGCTAATCCACCTGAGGCACAAGCTGCTTCTACTCGCGTAGCTGGAACATTCATTTCTGAGAGTCCTGCGTAATCAGCTATTAGGGCGGAGACATGTTCTTGAGCTATAAATCTACCGGCACTCATGTTTCCTATATATGCTTCATCTATATCTTCTCCTTTGACACCAGCATCTTCTAGTGCTTGTATTCCAGCATTCAGGAATATTTCTCTGAATGAGGAATTCCATTTTTCGCCAAATTCTGTTATTCCTACTCCTACAACTGCAACATCTTTCATTTTATCTCACCTTTTCTTTGTTCCTTGCATATTCTCCATAACTTAAGTATTTGGATTCTTCTAAGAAATAATTAACTTTAGGACCTTTTTCTCGAACCTCTTTTATTTTAGAGGTAACTTCTATGTGGAAGCTGTCGCTACCTGCCCCAGAACCATATGAGGTTGCGATTATTTTATCCCCTGGACTAGATTCATCTAGAACAGAGGCAAGCCCTATTAAGGTAGACCCTGAATAGGTATTTCCAATTTTGTTAACAACTAAGCAATCTTGATATTGTTTTTTATTAAAACCTAATTTTTTAGCTGCTCTTACTGGAAATTTTCCATTTGGTTGATGGAAAACAGCATAATCGTATTCGTTTGGTTCAGTATCCATCTTATCCATAAGGGATTTAGTTGCACCAATTACATGGGAAAAATATCCAGGTTTTCCAGTGAACCTTCCTCCATGTCGTGGATATCTCTCTCCTTCTCTTCTCCAGAAATCAGGAGTATCGGTTGTATAAGATGTGGTTTTTTTGATTTTCGCTATCACGTCTTCTTTTCCTATGATGTATGCTGCTCCTCCTGATCCAGCTGTATATTCTAGAGCATCACCGGGAGCTCCTTGTGAAACGTCTGCACCTATTGCCATTCCCATTTTCGCCATATCTGAGTTTACTAAACCCATACAGTTTTGTATTCCAGCTGTCCCTGCCTTGCATGCGAATTCGTAATCTGCTGCTGTTAGATTTGGAGTAGCTTTAATTGCTTCTGCTACAATAGTTGCTGTAGGTTTAACTGCGTAGGGATGGCTCTCTGATCCAACATAAATAGCTTCGATTTCTTCACCAGATATTTCTTGTCTTTTAATTGCATTTCTAGCAGCTTCAACTGCGATTGTAGCTGTGTCTTCATCTTGGCCAGGTGCTGATTTTTGATTTACTTTTAATCCTTTTTTTATTGATTCTGGATCTTCTTTCCAAACTTTTGCTATTTCTTCAACTTTTATTCTGTATTTTGGAACATAGACTCCATAGCTAACTATTCCGGTCATTTAGTTATCCTCCAATTCTTGAAAGATCGTTTAATAATTCTTTAATGTCTCTTTTGGTGGTTGCTAAGGGAACGTTTTCTATATTAGCTATTTTTTTTGCAACTGGACTTACTTCGTTAAGTCCATGTAGGATTACTAATTTCGGTTTTAAATTAGTAACTCTAATTGCAACCATTGGTGATTTTCCTGTTGTTACTTGAGTGAAAATGAGAGCCCTTTCTGTACTCCATCCATATAATTGCTCAAACTCACCTTCAGAAAATTCAGTTATAGCTTTTAAACTGTCGATGGCAGTATGTCCATTTATCTTTGTGTTTTTTAGCTCTCTATTTCCAACTATATTAGCATTTATTTCGTTACAGAATTCTTCACAATTAATTTGTGTTTTGTATTCTTTAATGTCTAAAATTGCATCAAAGTTGAAACCAGTTTTTTCGATGATTTTTCCATAGTTCTTTATCTTATTTCCACCTTTTTTTTCATCGATTTTTAATAGTCCCTTAATTATCTTTTTAATAATATTTATTCCGGGAGAAGCTCTTCTTCCTCCCTCATAGTCACTTATTACTGATGGTGACATATTCAGTTGGTTTGAGAGCTCTATTTGGGTTATATCAAAATTCTCTCTCCATTTTTTGATTGTTTCTCCTGGATTTTGGGATAAAACAATTTCTCCTGCAATTTTTTCCGCTATTCTCTTTTTTGTTTTTTGATGGGAGAAATCATCTTCTCTTGTTATATTAGCTCCTCCTTTTTTGTTATCAGATAAATGGTTATAGGTATTTAAAAATCTAACGAAAACTTAGTTCGTCAAAAAACGATTATCCAGTTTGTTTTGCTAAGACCTCTTCTCTTTAGGTAGAGAGGGATGTCACTTTGGCCCCTTTTTCACTAAAGGAATAATCTACTTTATTTGAACTCTCTCTCCCTCGACCATGTAAACTAATCTAGAAGCAATTTTAGCTACTAAATCAGCACTTCTTTCGAGGTATCTAGCAACAAAAACTAAATCAGTTGCCTCATCAACATCCTTAGGGTCCTTAACCATAAAAACAATTAATTCATTATATATCTGAGAAAATAAATCATCTACTTTATCATCTAAATCAGATAAACCTCTCAGATCACTTGTGTCTTCTTGCTCTATAGCTTCTTTAACAATCTCCAACATTTCACAAATAATATCAATCATACGATTAGTATCTACCAATGGCTTTAAAGGATCTTTTTTCCCCTTCTTTTGAGCTATCTTTCCAATTTTCTCTGCCAAATCACAAATACGTTCAAAATTATCAGAAATCTTCATCATAGTGGCTATAAATCGTAAATCCTTAGCAACAGGTTGTTGAAGAGCAACTAACCTCATACATTCTTTTTCAACCTCAAGATTAAGTTTGTTGCTTTCATCTTCAACATTATAAATGTGCTGCACCAACTCTTCGTCATAATTTTCTAGAGCCTCTACTGAGGAACAAATTCCTTTTTCTGTCAAACTAGCCATCTCTAATACATCTTTTTTAACTTCTTCTAAGCTCTCTGAATATGATTTCCTTCCTTCACTCATAGTGTAAACACCTCTTAACCAAATCTTCCTGTAATATAATCCTCTGTTTTTTTCTTATCAGGATTTTCAAATAACTTTTCAGTTGGGGAGTGTTCAATTAATTTTCCCATAAAGAGGAATGCTGTATAATCACTAACCCTTGCTGCTTGTTGCATATTGTGGGTTACTATTATCACAGTGTAATCTTGTTTCAAATCATAAATAAGGTCTTCTATTTTAGACATAGCTATAGGATCTAAGGCAGAAGCAGGTTCATCCATTAACAAAACATCCGGTTCAACAGCTAAAGCACGGGCGATGCATAATCTCTGTTGCTGTCCACCACTGAGGTCCATCGCAGGTGAATGAAGCCTATTTTTAACTTCATCCCACAAAGCAGCATCTTTCAAGCTTTCTTCAACGATCTCATCCAACTCTTCTTTATCATTCATTCCACCAATTTTTGGTCCATAAGCGATGTTTTCATAAACAGATTTTGGGAAGGGATTAGGTTTTTGAAAAACCATCCCGATTTTTCTTCTCAAAGAAGCTACATCAATATCAGGATCATAGAGGTTTTTGTCCTTATAAACTATTTTTCCTTCTACTTTAGCCCCTTCAATTAAATCATTCATCCTATTTATACATCTAAGAAATGTTGATTTGCCACACCCACTAGGTCCAATGATTGCGGTTACATTGTTTTTAGGAACCTTTAGGCCAATATTTTCAAGAGCTTTTTCTTCTCCATACCACACGCTTATGTTTTTAGCCTCAACCACAGGATCTATTTCTTCAAGTTTTTTTCTTTCTTTGTCTTTTGAATTGGTTTCAAATTCCATTTTATCACTAATTCATGTTCTATATTTTTTTCTTATTCTTATGCCTAAGAAATTCATAGCTAAAACTATTAATAGCAATAGTAGGGCTGTTCCCCAAGCTTTTTGGGTTACATCTTTATATCCAATTAGTCTAGTGAGTTCAAGTAAGTGGTATGACAATGCGTTTACACTGTCAAAGACACTGGTAGGAATTCCACCACCAGAGAAAATAACCGCAGTAAACATTATTGGGGCAGTTTCACCAAATGCCCTTCCAAGCCCTAATACAGCACCTGTGACTATTCCAGGTAATGCTGGTGGAAGAACTGCGTTTCTAATAGTTTGCCACCTAGTAGCTCCCATTGCAAATGAAGCATCTCTTATATCTTTAGGCACTGATTCTAAAGCTTCTTCAGTTGACCTAATTATTATAGGTAGAGTTAAAAATCCAAGGACTAGAGAACCAGTTAATAAGGACACTCCAAAAAGAGGAACAAATAGTGCTAATCCAAATAATCCATGAACAATTGATGGCGTTGCATTTAGGACATTAATACTCGTCCTAATAACTCTTACCAGTTTACTTTGACTACCAGCATATTCTTTTAAAAATATTGCAGTTCCAACTCCAAGGGGAACTGAGATAAGCGCAGTTCCTAGGCCTAGGAGGAGAGTCCCTATAATAGCTGGAAATACTCCCCCGGAAGCCCCCATGTTTTGAATGTCTTGTGTAATAAATTCCCAAGTAATTGCTCCAGCTCCATTATAAACTATGAACCCTATAATTAAGAATAATACAAATAAGACAGTTAAAATTGCAAAAGAAAGATATAAGTACGCAGAGGCTTGTTTAGCTTTTTTATTTTGTTTATCTAAATTACTTAGGTTAATGTACACTCCAAATAACCCTATTAAGACGAGGAATAAAGATAATAAGAATCCTTTTCCTATTCCTGCATCTATGTTGTCTATTGGGATACTAAGCTGATTTGGCAATATTAAAGGTATATATAAAAACATTAAAATTATTAAACCAAAGATTAGTTGCTTAAAAATTATTTTTTTGTTTTCAATGAATCTGTATATTTGCATTATTATTAAAATTGAAGAAAAAATTAATATTCCAAGATTGAAGAGAATTAGAGAAAAATTGGTGGATAATAAGAACCCACCTATTAAGGATAATATAATAGAAAAATAGAGAGGTGTTTTTCTGAGAGTGAATTCTGTGAAAATTTCGCTTAGATCATCATCGAGATATGTTCCCATATTTTATCCTCCAAATTTTTTCTCAACTCTTTTTTGAATGTAGTCGGATAGTAGACTAAGGAAGGTTACAATTACTAATAAGATAACTCCAGCAACAAATAAGACATTTACATGTATACCAAAAGCTTCCCCCATATTGTTGGCTATTAGAGAGGTCAGGGTTGAGCCTGATTCAAATAAATCAAATAAGGGAAGAGGAGCCTCCATAAC
>PZKD01000089.1 GCA_003034855.1 archaeon SCG-AAA382B04
ACTCGGACTTATATACAAACCGAGTTGATGTGACCGAGCTACCAGCAGTTTGCTTTGCTGGTGTTCTGCGATAACGAGGGCATAACAAGGTTGCCCAATGAAACAGCCGAACGTATAAACGAGAGTTCCCTCAAAGAGGTTGTGAGGACTCGCAGGAACCTCGCAAGTTCCAACCGCTCCCGCAAAGGACATATTAATAGTGAACCAATGGAACCCCCCTTCCTCACCGAACGAATATGAGGTAAGGAAGAGGAGGAGGTCACATGATATCTAAAAGCTTAAATTAAAGAATTAAAAAAAAATATATGATTAAAATTAATATTAGTTTAAATAAGTCTTTGCTTTTTTTAAAAAACTATGATAATATGGAAAAAAAAGAAAAGAAGATATGAACGTTTAGTTTAGTGGGGCCAACCCGATTCGAACGAGTGTCCATGCGTCCCAAACGCACAAGGATAGACCTGGCTACCCTATGGCCCCAAAAAATACTGCAATCAAAATTTTATTTATACCTAAAAAAAACTTGTTTTTTGTAATGACTAAAGATAAGCTTAATGTGAATATATCAGAAGATGTGGAACCTCAGTATTCTAATTTAGTTCAAATCTCGCACAAAGACGACGAGTTCACCCTTAACTTCTTGCACAAAATTCCAAACACAAAGCAAGCTAGGGCAAAGTCAATTGTTACGATCACGCCTCAACATGCTAAAAGATTGGTTAAGGCATTAACTGACAATTTACAGAAGTATGAGTCTAAGTTTGGTAAGATAGACTTGCCTGAAGAAGCTGAGGAATCACGTGATGTCGAGATAGCATAACAAGATAGAAGTCCCGTAGGGTAGTGGTCAATCCTCTGAGGCCCTGGACCTCTGGACGGCGGTTCGAACCCGCCCGGGACTATCCTATTTATCTGATTTGATAAAAACTAACGCCCGCATACCTCCGTCTTTAGGCGGAGGGGGAGGTCAAGATTTTTAATAAGAAGGAGTTTAATTAACGTAGAGGTGTTGAATATTAAAGTCGATATACTTGGTGGTGGCGTATCTGGAATCTTGTCTGCTGATTTTTTATCTAGAAAGTGTGAGGATGTGGATATTTCTATACATGAAAATAAATCATTTAGAGATTATTCAGTTAACTGTGCAGAAGGATTTATCAACTCTAGAGGATGGCTAGGTAAGTTAAATGAGATCAGTGTTTCGATAAAACCCTATATCAGAAACGATATCGACGAGAGTAGGCAGATATTTTATAGAAGAGGGGATGTTACTGAAAATGTTGTTCCTACTCGTAATTTTTATATAGTAGATAGAGAGAGCTGGCAAAAAGATTTTCTAAGAAAATTAAATGAAAATAGTAATATAGAAGTTAATATGGCCTCAAGTTCTTTCGATATTGATGGCGATGTCATTGTTGATGCAACAGGGTCTTCAGAATCTGATTATCTAGCTAAGGCTGTTTATGGTGTATATAGAGGAAATTTTAATGATAACCAAGCCTTGTTGGAATTTAGAGAGGGAGAAGATGGTTATTATTGGATTTTTCCACATAGTGAAGGAGTTGCTAATATAGGTTACTTTGGTGTATCTGATGTAAATATGAAGAAGGTGCGAGAATATGTTGAAAACAAAGATGTAAGAGAGGAAGTAGAAGCTGGGGCAGGGTTATTAGATTTTAGTTTAAGCGCTGATATGCATGGTCTTACTGAAAAAAAATTACTAAAAGAACATAAAAATAAACCAATGGTTAAAGTTGGAGATGCAGCTGGACTCGTTGACCCCTTAACTGGAGAAGGCTTAAGTGGTGCAGTATCATCTTCTTACATCCTTGCAGAATGTCTTTCAGATAATAGGTTAGAAAGTTATGAAGAAAGAGTTAGAAAGGAAAACTTGGTTTTGAAAAAGAGCATGAATCTTTTTAGAAAAAGAAAAGAGAATTTTGACAAGTTTATTGAGGAAGTTGATATTTTAAACCAATTTAGAGCATCTTCTTTTAAAAATAAATTACTTTTATTACTTAAAAATCCTTTAAAAGCAACTAAATTAATATTTAAATAAGTTTATAGTAGAGTATGGCAGAAAAACCCTATGGCTCTGCCGTGGGGGTGAATGCTTTTAGTAGTACTTGAGTGGTATTAGGAACATTTTAGGGGTAACTGGTAGTTGGTTGGGAGTCTGCCTCTATCAAAAAGCAATCTCGTTGCCCACACGAGCAATTTTGTGGACTAGCTTTGAGACATGAGCTAAGTACAACCCATGGATTGAGTCCATAGAGGTAAGCCAAATTCCCCTTTTTTGGGAGGATGGTGTAGCGAGTGGTGTGGAGCCACCATGAGGAATAAGCGGAACCACCGTGAGTTAGTGTATGGGAACTGTTCCCTAATCCAAACTTCCCCAAAGCAATAGTTCTCTGTTGACGGTGTGAATGAGATAAGCATCGTGGAAAACAAACTCCCTCTTTTGGGATAAGGTCGCAGGGAAGCCCCACAGCTCTGCTGTGGGGTCACTTCACTTATTTTTTTAGTATAGTTTATCTTAATGGTTGAGAAAACACCTTCCTAATCTTTGATTTTGGTGGAGTGATGAATCAACTCTAATACTTTTTAACCATAAATTTATAAATAAAGGTTAGATGGGTTCGCAGTTGCTCTCGTACAAATACGATGCTAATCTAACAGAGGAAAATAAGGAAGAATTGCAGAAGCACTTCGAGATACACAAGGACATCTACAACAAAGCACTAGAAACACTAAACAAATTAAATGACTGGATACCAAGATACGAGATGTATAACAAGTTGCCAGAGTGGAAGAAGACATCGAACCCTGAGTTCCAGAATGTATACTCAAAGGCGGCTCAACAAACAATAGGAAGAATATACGACGCAATTAAAGGTCTAAGTACAAAAAAAGAGAAGGGGGAGAAAGTTGGAAAACTACGGTACAAGAACTCAATCAACAGCATTGAGTGTAATCAGTCAGGGTTCGAGATAAACCAAGAAAACGGAACCATACACCTATCAAGGATAGGGGAGATTCCTGTAAACTTCCATGGACCAATTTCAGAAGGCGCTGAGGTTAAAGGGTGTGGTAATAAAAGAATATGGTTGTGGTGACTGGAAAATTGTTCTCGAGCTAGAGGTGCCGAAGCCTGACAAAAAACCAATCACGGAAGACTGCGACATAATAGGAATAGACCTAAATGTATCCAACTTCTTAGTTGACAGCGAGGGAAGAGAAATAAGGAACCTAAAAAACTTACTATACAATAAATACAAAAGAATCAAGAAAGAGCAAAAGAAGCTATCTAAGAAAGAAAAAGGAAGCAATAATTGGAAGAAGCAAAAGAAGAGGTTGGCGAAAGCACACAAAAAACTGAGAGATGCACGAAGAGATTTCTTGCATAAACTATCAAGAGCATACGTCGACAAATACGATGTGATAGCGGTGGAGGATTTGGATAGTAAGAACTTATCGGAGGGTGAGGGCAGCGTCTTAAATAGGCATATAGCTAATTACGCTTGGAATGAATTTACTTCATTGGTTGCTTACAAAGCTTCACAAGCTGGTGAGCAAGTTATAGAGATAAGAGCAAAAAACACAACAAAAAACTGCTCAAATCCAGGTTGTAGTAATAAGGTAGATAAAGAATTATTTGATAGAGTGCATGAGTGTAGGGAATGTGGCTTGGAGATTGATCGTGATTTGAATGCGGCTATAAACATCGTGAATAGGGCTATAAGTTTGGTAGGGCAGGGACTGTCCGAAGTTAAGCCCTTGGACACATCAACCTCTGCTGGAACCACCTTGGTTCCAGTAAGTCGAGTGGTTGAACAGGGAAGCCCCTTCCAAAATCCATGATTTAGGTAGGGGTAGTTCACGGTTTTTTGTCTCCTAATCCCACTCAACATTATTTCTACTAGTAATAATTTATTGGAAAAAATATAAGTAGTAGTGATTGTTTTTTATTTTGAGAACAAAATGACAAAAGAACCAAACTTTAATACAAAATCAGTTCACTCAGGAGAAAAACCAGATCCCCACACAGGAGCAACAGCCACACCAATATACTCAACAGTAGCCTACGAATTCGAAAGCACAGAACAAGCAGCAAACAGATTCTCCCTAAGATCACCAGGACAAGTGTACAGTCGAATAACAAACCCAACCTTCGAAGCATTCGAAGAAAAAATGACTGAACTAGAAAACGGAGTAGCTGCAGCCGCAACCTCCTCCGGACAAGCAGCTACCACACTATCCCTCCTAACAATAACAGACTCCGGAGACAACATAGTAGCATCAACAGAACTATACGGAGGAACAATAACCCTACTAGACCAAACATTTCAAAACAAATTCGGAATAAACGTAAAATTCGTTGAACCAAAACCAAAAAAGATCTCAGAAGCAATAAACCAAAATACAAAAGCCGTTTTCACAGAGACAATAGGAAACCCAAAACTAAACGTATTAGACATACAAGAAGTAGCAAAAGCCTCACACCAAAAAAACGTTCCACTAATTGTTGACAACACCTTCGCAACCCCCTACCTCTGCAACCCAATAGACTACGGAGCAGACATAGTTACACACTCCTCAACCAAATGGATAAGTGGACACGGAACCGTGATGGGAGGAGTAATAGTTGACTCCGGAAACTTCGAATGGAAAAAAGGAAACTACCCATCAATAACAAAAGAAGATCCAACCTACAGAGGAGGAATAAACTTCTATGAAGAATTCAAAGAACTAGCATACATAAAAAAACTCAAAAACAGGTACCTAAGAGACATAGGAGCAACAATGAGCCCACACAACGCATATGAACTAATACAAAGCCTACAATCCCTACCCCTCAGAGTAAAAAAACACTCACAAAACGCACAAAAAGTAGCTCAACACCTACAAAATCATTCAAAAGTAAATTGGGTTAACTATCCAGGACTAAAAACACACAAAACCCATGACCTAGCACAAAAATACTTCGAAAACGGATACGGAGGAGTAATCGGATTCGGGATAAAGGGAGGAGAAAAAGCAGGAAAACAATTTGTAGAAAACCTAGAACTATTCAAGCACCTAGCAAACGTAGGAGACGCAAAATCCCTAGCAATCCACCCATGGTCAACAACACACTCACAACTAACTCCAGAACAAAAAAGAGCAGGAGGAGTAACAGAAGACTACATTAGACTATCAATAGGAATAGAAAACCAAGAAGACATCCTCAAAGACATAAACCAATCACTAAAAGAGGTATAAAAAATTGCAACAAGGATCAGTAGGATACGTCAAAACAAAAAAACACGAAATAAACAAAAAAATAGAGCTAAAAAGCGGAAAAAAACTCGGACCAATACAAATAGCCTACGAAACTTATGGAAAACTAAACAAAGAAAAAACAAACGCAATATACGTCTGCCACGCCCTAAGTGGAGGAGCACATGCCGCAGGGATAAACAAAAAAACAAAAAGAGAGGGTTGGTGGAACAAAATGATTGGCCCAGGCAAAGCCATCGACACAGAAAAATACTATGTAATAAGCTCAAACGTCCTAGGAAGCTGCAAAGGAACAACTGGCCCATCCTCAACTAATCCCGCAACAGGAGAACCCTATGGAACAGATTTCCCATTAATAAAAATAGATGACATGGTAAAAGTCCAAAAAAAATTAATCAAACAAAAATTCGGAATAGAAAAACTACTAGCAGTGATAGGTGGATCAATGGGAGGAATGCAAGCCCTAAAATGGGCTAAAAAATACCCAAACCACATACAACACTGCATTCCCATAGCAACAACAGCAAGATCCTCTCCACAACAAATAGCCTTCAACGAAGTAGGAAGAAGAGCAATACTATCTGACCCAAACTGGAACAACGGACAATACTACAACAAAAAAGCACCAAGAAATGGGTTAGCACTAGCAAGAATGATTGGACACATAACCTATCTAAGCGACGAATCAATGAGAGAAAAATTTGGAAGAAACCTACAAAACAAACAAAAACCCTCATTTGACCTAGAAACAGATTTCGAAGTAGAAAGCTACCTAAACTACAAAGGAAAATCATTTGTCAAAAACTTCGATCCAAACACATACCTCTACCTAACCAAAGCAATAGACTACTTCGACCTAACCAACGGAGGACAAACAGAACTCCAAGAAGCCTTCAACCACATAAAAGATGTAAACTTCCTAGTTATAGCAGTTTCATCTGACTGGCTATACCCCCCATATCAATCAAAAGAAATAGTTAGAGCCCTAGAAGCCAACGACATAGAAGTAAAATATTCAGAAATCAGATCATCATACGGTCACGACGCATTCCTACTAGAAAAAGGACAAATGAAACACCTAATAAACAGCTACCTCTCAGAAATAAAAGTATCCGACATCTCCGAAAACAACATCCCACTAATAAAAAAAGATTCATCAATCAAAGAAGCATCCGAAAAAATAATAAAGAGCGGACAAACACACCTACCAGTAGTATCCCAAAACAAAAAAATAAAAGGGATAATAACTGCCTGGGACATATCAAAGGCAGTAGCACAACAACACAAAGACCTAGAAGAAATAATGACCAAAGAAGTAATAACAGCAACAGAAGACGAATCGATAACAAGCGTAACAAAAAAATTAGAAAAAAACAACATCTCAGCTCTCCCAGTGGTGAACCAACAAAAAGAAGTTATAGGAATAATCACAAGCGATATAATAACCCAACTAATAGGAAAAGAAAAACCTTCCACAGAACAAAGATAGAACAAGAAATTGCAAATAGCAACACTAACCATAGCATTCCTAGCTGGGATCCAAACATTCTTCAGCCCCTGCGCATTCCCACTTCTACCCGCATACCTATCCTACTTCATAGGACAAAAAAACAAACAAAAAAACCCAATAAAAATAGCAATACAAGCAACAACCGGATTCGCCATCATAATCTCAATACTCGCAGCACTAACACACATAATAGGACAACAAATCAAAACATTCTTCACAAAAATAACACCAATAATAGGAATTATTTTAATAATAATAGGAATTGCTTGGACCTTAAACAAAAAACCACTATCACTCTCAGGCATAATAAATATAGAACTCCCAAGACAATCAGCTACCCTATTTGGAGCAGCATACGCAATAACAGCAATAACCTGCATGTTCCCAATTGTATTATCCGTAGTAGTAACAACACTTGACCAAGGAATAATCTCATTAATAACAACATTCCTCGCATACCTAGCAGGAATGGCTATAATGATGACAATAGCAACTACAGCAGCATCCCTCTCCAACCAAATATTGTTAGAAAAATTCAAAAACTACATGAACTACGTAACACGAATCTCCGGACTAATAATATTATTAGCAGGAACCTACTTATTAATAAAATCACTCAAGTACATATAAAAACAAATTAAATTTTTCAATCTTTAGCCTTTTCCCGGCCTATAATAAAAGAAAAAATAAAAATTTAAACTTCTTTTTAAGAAGTTTTTTCTTCTTCTTTACTCGTTTTGTACATTGATATTCCGTATTTTGTTATTCGACCGCTTATGCTTCCCATCACCCATAGAAGCAATGCTGCCACAAGGTAAGTCATTACGTTAACTACAGGCCCTATTACTTGCCCGAGTTCTCCTCCTACCTGTGGTGCTAGCGCTTGAAAACCGCTCAATGCTTCTGGGTTGGTAAAAACACTATATACCACATAAAATGTGAACAATAACAGAATTATTCCCAAAAAGAAAATTACTACTCCAGATCCAAAACCAAATTTTTCTTTTTCCACTCTTTAAACCTCAATATTTGATTTTAATGATTTTTAAAAACTTTTGGGGGGAATTCTTATTATTTTTCTCTTACTTTTCTTGTGATTCCAACTAATCTTTTCAAATAATTCACGGATTACCTAGTTTAGTTTTTCTAATAGCTCTCTCTTTAGGGAGAGGAAGACGTCAGTGAATATCCGCCTTTTTTCCTAATTTCTTCCAAAATTTTTCCTGTTTCTTTGTCTATTATTGTTATTCTGTAGTATTGATGGCCTTTTATTTTGGTTAATGAGCCTGCGTCTCTTTTTTGAACAACTCTTTAGGGAATAGGTAACAAGAAATTCAGGACTTTTGTAAATAAACATTGAATCTTGCTCCACCCAGTTCTGAGTCTTTAGCCTCTATTTTTCCGCCGTAGTTTTCTGTGATTTCTTTTGCTAGGTAGAGACCTAGGCCTGAGTCACCTGTTTTTTTGTCTTTGTATCCTTTTTCGAAAACCTTTTTTTTCTTTTCGTCTGGTATGCCTTTTCCATCGTCCTCTACGGAACAAATCACTTCTTGGTCTTTTTCTTCATCACTTATTCTTATTTTGTTTCCATCGGAGTGTTTGATTGCGTTTCCAATCAAATTACTAAACAATCTTTTGAGTAGTTCACCAGCCTTTACCTTGAAGTTTCCTGTTGGACAGTTTTCTATTAACTTAAAACCGTTTTCCTTGGCCCTACCCCTATTTTCATCTAAAACCTCTCGAACAACAGGCTTTAACTCAATCTCTTCTAATTCTTCTTCTCTTTCAACTTCCCTTAACGTCCTAATTTCTTCTATGATGTCTTCACTTTCTTTAGTTGCCTCCAATGCCTTATCCACATATTCTTTGTTTTCTTCTGTTTCCTCTTTCAACAACTCTAGATAACCCTTAACTATTTGGCTCTTGTTTTTGATGTCATGTCTTAAAAGAGAGTGGAGGAAATCTTTTTTTTCCTCAGCCCGAATCCTCTCCAAGGCTTCCGACACATGATCTATGAGAAGTTCAGCCATTTCCAAATCCCTTTCATCAAAATAATTGATTTCCTTAGATATTGCTTGGAAAACCCCCTTATCCTTGATCGGGACGCTGATAGCCGATCTGTATTCTCCCTTCACAGGTTTGGCGTACTCGTTGCTATGGAGATCGTCTACTAGGTGACTTTGGTTGTTTAACAAAGTCTTCCCTGCGAGCCCTGATTCCTCAAGAGTTGTTTCTCTATAGTCTTCCGGTCCAACCTCAGTCGAAACAGCTTTAACTACAAGTTTTCCTTTTTCGTTAAGCAAATCAATACTACAAAAAGAAAAATCAAGAATTTTTTCAGCAGCATCTACAGCAATTTGACATATCTTGTCCTCAGACCCCACACCCTCCAACTTATAAGCAGTCTCATGAAGCTCTCTCACCTTCCCCCTCTCTCCCTTCCGCTCGGTGATGTCGGAAAATACCGTTGCAAACTGTCCTTTTTTTGGTGAGAAAACTGAGATATGAAAATATTTATCTATAGGTGGATAGTATGTTTCAAAATCTATTGGATTTCCGGTTTCTGCTACTTTAGAATATTTATCAAGGTAGGGTGGTTCATCCGAATTATAAACTTCTGACGCCAAAGAATCAACTGCATCAGCCCTTTTCATTCCTAATATATCTTCATATCTAGGATTCACATCAATTATTTTATAATCAACTGCTTTCTCATTTTCATCATAAATTACTTCATGAAGGCAGACCCCTTCATTCATGGATTCGTAAAGTGATCTAAAACGCTCCTCGCTTTCTTTAAGTTTTTGCTGCATTTGATAGGATTCGGTGACATCTCTAAAAACTAATACAACACCGGTGGTATTTCCATCATCATCTTTGATCGGTGAACCAGAATCAGCGATTTGATATTCTTCACCATCTTTAGAAATAAGAACTGTGTCATTAGCAAGACCTACTGTCTTATTCTCTTCAAGAACTTTATCAACAGGATTCTCTACAGTTTCTCTGGTTTCGGAATTAACTATTTTAAAAACCTCATTTATTGGTTCACCAAGAGCTTCTTCCTTTCTCCAGCCTGTGAGTTCCTCTGCAACAGGATTCATACGAACAACCTCACCATCTAAATCCGTTGAAATCACCGCATCACCAACTGAATTAAGAGTAGCTCTAAGACTTTCTTCTCTTTCCTCCAGTTCCTCCTCCGCCTCTTTCCGCTCGGTGATGTCTATGATTGAAATAAATACTTCTGAATAATTTTCTTCATCTACTGCTGACCAAGTTAATCTAATTGCTCTTTTGTCGCCAGAAAAAGTCTTGTTGATGCTTTCTCCTTCTAAATAGGTTTCTCCATTAGCTATTGCAGTTAATTGCTGAATAAATAGTTCCCAAGATTCTTCTGTAAAAATTTGATTTAAATTGTTTCTAAAGTATTCTTTAGTTTTAGCATCAAATAATTCTAGCGTTGCCTTATTTACATCTTTAATATCAACTAATTCAGCACATTTTTTTGCCTCATCTAGGTTTTGTTTAAAATATGACTCAAGGTCTTTTACGCCTTCTTTCTTTAATTGATTTATGTATTTCTTTACTTCTGAAAAATCCTCCAAAAATATAGCTTCAGGACCCCAGTCAAACAATTTCTTGTAATGCTTTTCTTTCTTTTTCCTTTCAGTTATGTCTTCGTGTGTGCCAATAGCTCTGTGTGGAGTTCCATTTTCATCGGTTTCGTATGATTTACCTTTCTCCTTTATCCATTTCCAGTTCCCTGATTTCGTTTTCATGCGGTACTCTATTTCGTAGGATTCGGCATTACTCACATATTTTTTAACTTTAGGAAAGACTTCATCTTGATCTTCTGGGTGGAGCAGGTTTTTCCAAGTATCGAAGGTCATTGGAAGTTCTCCAGGGTCATATCCGAGCATTGTATAATACCTTGGGCTAAAGTAAGTTTCATTTGTATCTAGATCCCAATCCCAGAAACTATGTTCACCTGCATCCATCGCAAGTTCCAATCTCTCTTCCTTTTCTTCCAATTCCTTTTCTGCTTTGTAATGTTCTATTTCTTGAACTATCGCATCAGCCAAAACACCAAACTGCGACTTAGGAGCTCCGCCCTTCTGGAGGTATCGATCAGCTCCTAGGTTCAGAGCCTTTATTGCTACTTCTTCCCTTCCCTTACCAGTGAAAACAATAAAGGGGACATCACTACCAAAATCTTTTCGTACTCTTTTAAGGACCTCTAGGCCATCTAACTCAGGCATCTGGTAATCACAGACAACACAATCAAAATCATTTTCTTTGATTCTTTCTAATGCCTTTCTAGAAGAAGTAGTTGTCTCTACTTCTAGATCCTCGTTTTCTTTCTCTAAATAGGTTTTAGCTAAATCCAAAAAACTTTCCTCATCATCTACACAAAGAACATTAGCCATAACCCAAAAAACCCTAATTAAAAATTCTTTTTTTATATTAAGTAATTAACGAAAAGAAAACTAGGAAGAGAAGAATCTACAGTTGCACAACTCATTGGAGAATATTATTGAATCACCCAAACAAAAGATTGCTATTCACCTTCTCCCGAAACTGTTCAACGATGGGCTAAATGGATCAAAGATCTAAATGGATCAAAGATAATTGAAAACTCTTAGCTTTGAAAAAATTTGTTATATTTACTTAGGCAAATCTACTTCTATAATTTTTAAGGCAGAGAACCCCATGGCTCTGCCGTGGGGGTGAATGCCACAAGTTTTATGTTGTAAGAGCACAAACCCTTTGCTAATTTCCAAAAGTGACCCTTTTGGATAAGAATGCTTCAGCTCTCAAGAAACCGTTAAGGTTGAGACGGCTGGCGTCGGGTAGGTGTGAAGCTACCGAGGAGCAGGTGAAAGCCGCAGTATGCTGCGACTACCCTAGGGTGGTCTCGCTCTAAAGCGATAGTTCGTGTCAGCTGGAAAATGAGATGTTTCCAGCAACAGCGGGATTCATCCCCCGCCACACGAAGCCCCACAGCTCTGCTGTGGGGTCACTTCACCTAATTAACTAGCAACTTATACATTCAATGAATCTCTTACCGTAGATGTTTGAGATAGTGAATCTGGCTCCAATTTTTTCACACTTTGCATATCTCATTTGGTTTGGTTTAGGGAATTCTATTGTAGTTTTTTGGTTACAGTAGGGGCATGTGATTTTGTGGTGTTCTTGAACCATTAGTGAAGACCATTCTTTTTTCTATTACCCATTGTTTGATATAGTTTGCTGTTAGAAAAGGATAATAGGGTATTTTATGAAGAGAAAAGTAGCAGTGGTTGGTGGAGGATTAGCAGGGATATTGTCCTCTTTGTGGTTGTCAGAACAGGGTGATGAGGTTTATTTATATGAAGAGAAAGAAGAAAGAGATTATTCAGTTAATTGTGGTGAAACTTTAGCTGATGTAGATGATTCAAGAACTCTTCTTCCAGGTATTTATGAGAACCACATAAGAAATGAGCTTAGTGGAGTAGAGTATAAGATAGGGGATAATAGTTATAAAATGAGTTTACATATGACGGTGCTTGATAGAAAAGAGTGGCAGTTAGAATTAATTGATTTAGCAAAAAGTAAAGATGTTAATGTGAGTTTTGGTGAAAAAGGCCGTCCCTATGAATTCAACAATAGTTATGACTTGGTTGTTGATGCTAGAGGATCTTTTCGAAGAGAGAACAGGGATTATGCAAAGGCTATATATGTTATATGTGGAGGAGATTTTGATCCAAACAAGATGATTTTATTCAATCGTGAATGCTTGGCAGGATATTATTGGGTTATACCTTATTCTAAAGATATTGCAAACATAGGGTATGGAGGGGAGAAGGAAGAAAATATATCATTGGGTGATCTAAGAAACTTATTTAACCAAGTTGGTGTATCAAATTCAGATATCGTTGAAAGAGGGGGAGGGCTTTTAGACTACACATATGGAGATAAACTCTATCAGGAGGGAAAAAAACGAGATTTAGTATATGAAAACTTTCCTCCTGTCGTAGAGGTTGGGGATGCAGCAGGACTTGTTAGTCCGCTAACAGGTATAGGTATAAATGGAGCTATAAAGTCAGCAAAACTATTGTCTCAAAATATAGGTAACTTACAGAGATACCAAAGAAAAATATATGACACAATGGGAAAAACTCTCTCTAGGTCAACCAAGATGGCATATATTAGGAAAAACAATTTTTCCAAATTTGAAGACATAATTAAAATATTGGATGGAACAAAATTACCAGAGACTTGGAAAAAAACCTTTTTACTTAAACATCCCATCAAGGCAATGAGATTAGGAAAAGAGTTAGGGAGTTTTGAGTATAGAAAAAAATTAATTTAAAGTAAGCAGGTGTTGAGATGTGTCAAGGGATGACTAATAAATACCTAATGGTAACTGGAGGTGAATAAAAAACTAAAAAACGCTCTAGTAATCGGTGCGAATATCCTGCATTTATACCCCAATTGTACTTAATTCATTAAAGATTTTTTAGTGATTCGTTCATCTTCATGTCTGGTTCTTTGGAGTAAAAGTCTTCGATTTTTTTGTCTGATTTCTTTAGTTCTTTTTTCTTTTCTTCTAATAGTTCGTTGACAACTTCTTTTGCGGTGTTCAGTTTCTGTTTTCTCTCTTTATTTATGTCTTCTTTTTTTAATTCTTTCTCTAGCTGTGCATTTGTTCCTTTTAGGCTACTCTTTGTTTTTCCTATGGCGTCATTTCTCAAATACTCTTTTTTTAAGTCATCCATGTTTATCAAACCTCCAATAAATAATAGGCTTCCGAAAAAATAAAGATAATTTGGGCATTCTGAACCTTCCAATTCATTTACTTCTAATAAATAAAGATGAAGTGGGTTTATTTTTCTTCTCTGATTTTTCTACTAGAATATTTTTGAACTCTATCTACTAAGCCCCTAAGTGTTCTATCCCCATTGGTTCGTTCTCTCTTTTTAGAAATACTTTTTAATTTATTATATGCAATACATGGGGGTATGGGAATGAATCTGGGGTTCTTTTTTTCTTTAAATCAATATCCACATAGTAGAGACTTCTTTCTTGACTTAGGATTAATGCTTTGTAATTTTTTGCTTTCCATCTAGTTGGTGAGAGATGTAGTGGGACTGCCCTCAAAAATTTAGGCTCACAATCCCTGGGCCCGAGACTCCCAAACACTTTTCTTTTGGTTTCGAATATCTCTAAACCTTCTTTGCACTCATCACGCAGTCTTTTTGAAAAGCCAAGAACATCACTTTTCGTTGCTCTTCTTGAGGTACACATTTGGTCTTTGGTTAGGCGCTTCTTGTAACAGTAGAAGTCACCGTCTTCCGTTAGGACAAAGAAGTCGCCATTCCTCATTATTGTAGGAGGTGTCTTGTCTTCTTTAAGCTTCTTCCTCAACTTAAACAATTTTTCCTTCTCTAAGAAGTGAAAGCTCTCAGCCTCGAAAACGAGGCTCTCAAGCAACCAAAACCCATCCTCAGTTAAGAAAAGATGATCATACACTTCAAAATCTTTTTCTAATGCTCTTGATGGTGTTCGGAAAAGCTCCACCTTAGATCCCCTCCGTGAGTTTCAGCAAATCCTACAACTAATACTTTGTTGGTGATGTAAGATTAAGATTTAGAGAAAGTGAGGCAGAAACCCCGTGTCTTTTAGGGCACGGAGGTGAATGCCGTAGTGTAGAAAGCCAGCTCTC
>PZKD01000113.1 GCA_003034855.1 archaeon SCG-AAA382B04
GCTCGGGAAGACATCGCTCAAGCTGGTCTCCTACAAGCCCCTCCCTCAACCTCTGATTTAGGAAGGGGTAGTTGACTTTCAATCCTTCGCAAATTTTTCAGACAACAACATTATATCCTTACCATTTTTTAACATAAACACCTTTTTTCCTTCATCACTTTTAGATAAAAAACTTGGTTTTTTTAAAGTAACGTTTTCGTATCCCCAAGGCTCTACAACCTGCACCTCATTATTAGAAACCAACGAGATAGTACCTTTCTCTAGGTCATCCCTTTCCCCAATCTTTTCCATATCCAAGTCTTTAATGTATTTCCAATTTCTTTTGTAAGTATCCCCGCTTTCAACATCAATTCCTCGAATGATATCACCAACTTCCGTTATTCCAATTAAATTGTCATCAATCTCGACAACATCACCAACTCTAAAAGGAGGTAACCTAACAGAATAATTAACTCTATAAACTTCTTGACCATCCTCCATACCAATTAAACTGGCAGATTGGGAAAAAGAACCACCAAACCTCTTAGTGATTTTCCTTGACAGTCTCTTACCTAACTTACTAGTCCCAACAGATATATCTAATCCACCATCAGCCTTTTCAACATTTCCAATAAATGCCATCCTTCCTTTTTTTTCAAAATCTCCTAAAAAATCTTCAATTAATCCTTCGATTTTAGAAATTTCATCTTCAGATATATCTCGATTTGTTCCCCTAACCTGAATGGTGGATTCAAAATAACCACCAGAAACTCTACTACATCTATCACAGGTTTTTTTGTTCAATCTAACCCTAGTAGAATCCCTTAAACGAATAGGTTCTCCTTTAATCTCACCCAAAACCTCTATATCCACTTCAATTTCATCACCCCCAACCTCAGAACCTAAAGCAACTCTAGGGTTTTCCACTTCTCTGTGAACCCCAAGATTAGACATAACTGCTGATTCAGCTGCCTCAATCTTTGAGTTTTCCATACCTTCTTTCCACTCCCCTTCACTCTTAAATGAACCACATTTAGTACAATAATCTACATCTAAATAATCTGAGATCTTAGTCAACTCTTTATCTCTAACAAAGCAATCTAAACAAATTTTTCCAACATTTTTTTCTTTTTCCTCACCACAAGAAGGACAAAACATTATTATATTTTTTATTCCTAGAATCGTTAAATACTTCTTATGGAAAAAAACCCCAATAATTGGACCAAAACCATAGGAATACCCATGGAATTCGCCTTTTCAATCATAGCATTTTCCCTACTAGGGTACTATTTAGGAAAATTTTTACTAGGAGAAAAAGGATCAATAATAGGATTAGCTATAGGGGTAATTTTAGGCTTCTTTTCAGCACTAAAATACATAATAAAACTATTTTGAACCAGAAAAAGTAACCATTTGAGCATGAGGAACACCATCAACCTCTAAAACCATATCATCCCTAATAAAACCCTCCTTAATCCCAACACCAACACTTTGCTCACCAACCAAATTACAAATAGAAGCCCCCTTAAGAGCCTCTAAAACCCTTTCCTCACAAAAAGATTCAGAACCATAAAAACTCTCTCTAATAGTCAAACTAAACTCGCCATCACTAATAACCTCTCCAACTAAATCCTCATCACAAACAGCTACCAAAACCTCTTTCCTCCTCTCATGTATCTTCATAAACACAAAAAACACCCTTTACGCAGTTCTAAGGTTACCAGTTTTAGGCTCAATAATATCACCCTTCTCCCTTAACCGCTGAATAATATCATGAACATCCTTCTCACTAATCCCTCTATCTTCAGCCTCCTCTACAACCTCTTGCTTAGAAGCACCACTACCACCCTGATCTAACTCATCAATAATCTCCTTAAGAGCCCTAATCTTATCTCTCTGACTCTTACTAGTCCCCGTAGCCAACATATCAATATCATACTCCCCTGTTTCAGGATCAACTCCAACATCTTTCAAACACTCCTTAACAATATTAATAGCCCGCTTAGCATCAACATCAACAACATCTTCACTTAAACGAGTTCTAGCACTAGCCTCAGCCAACCTAATCAAAGCCTCTAATTGCCTAGCAGTAACAGGAACCGGAGACTCATCCTCCTCCCCAGCAGCCCTAAGATCAATATAAAACTCCTTCATTTGCTCCTTAGCATCAGGAGTTAAAACCGGAGTAACCTGCTTACTAAAAGCAATATACTTCCTCATCATATCAGGCTCAATAACAGGCTCAATATCCCCTATATCACTATCACTCTCAGTACCCCTATTCCTATGAGAAATCTCACCAGTCTCATGAGAAGTCATAATATGACTAGCAATCTTACTATCCTCATCCTCATCAGGCTCATCCTGAAGAGTAAAAATCAAATCAAACCTAGACAACAAAGTCGGCTCCAAATCAATCTGCTCCCCAATAGGCTCATACTCATCAAACCTACCATACTTCGGATTAGCCGCACCCAACAAAGCACAACGAGACTGCAAAGTAGCAGTAATACCAGCCTTAGCAATACTAATTCTCTGCTGCTCCATCGCCTCATGCAAAGCACTACGATCCTTACTATCCATCTTATCAATCTCATCAATAGTAGCAATACCCTTATCGGCCAAAACCAAAGCACCAGCCTCCAAAGTCCATTTACCGTCTCCAAATTCGTCACGAACCGCAGCGGCCGTGAGACCAGCTGACGTAGAGCTTTTACCGCTTGCATATACTCCTCTAGGCGCTAAATTAGACACATATCGGAGTATTTGGCTTTTGCCAATACCTGGGTCCCCTACTAAGAGGGTGTGGATGTCTCCTCTTATTCTTGATCCGTCTGGTAGTTTTTTTGGTACTCCAGAGAAGAGTTGTAGTGTCATTGCTTCTTTGACATTTTTGTAGCCGTATATTGAGGGTGCTATTGAGTCTATTATTTTTTGGTATATTTCTTCGTCTTGTGATAGTTCTATTATTTTTTCTTTTTCTTGTTCTGTGATTTCTATTTCTCTGAATTCTTGTTCTTTTATTTCTATTGAATTGCAGTCTACGTAGACGTCGAATAGGTTTGTTTTTCCTTTTGTGTTTGTTTTTTGGTATGATCTTAGTATGCCGTTTATTATTACGCGGTTTCCTGGTACTCCTTTTCCGGTGATGTCGTCTTCTACTTGTATGTTTATATCTTGTGGTTGTTCTCCTCCTCTGAGTTTTTCTGGTACTTCTTGGATTTGTATTTTTTGTGAGTCCATGAATTCTGATTTGTCTTCATTTAGGTCAAATGGTCCTTTTCTTTCGCATCCGTTGCATTCGTATGGTTCTTTGAAGTCATTGCCGTCTTGTTTTATTTTTTGTTCGTGTCCGCATCTTAGGCATTCGAAGTGGGCTTTTGTTAGTTTTGGTCGGACTTCTGTGGCTTTTCTTATGATTCCTTCTAATGAGATGAATTGGCCTATGTGGTGGCTTCTTATGTTTCTTGCTAGTACTTTTTCGCTTTTTGTTAGTTCTATGAATCTGATGTTTGTGTCTTCTAGTTTTTTGTCTATTGGTAGGTCGATGTTTTTTAGGGCGTTTTGTGCTGAGTTTATTGTTTTGTCTGGTTTTTCGATTAGTTTGTCGCATAGTTCGGGGTCGTAGTTGTTTAGGTCTTTGAATTCTATTTTTAGTGATTTCTTTTGGGGGTAAGATTTGGCTAGTTCCATGACTTGGTTTTTGTAGTATCGTGTTAGGAAGTTTTCGAATTTTTGGGATAGTGTTTGTTGGGTTGTGGTGCTCATTTTTTCACCAAAAAGTGGGATTTTGATTTGGATATTATTGTTTGTTTTTTGGATTAAAATGGGTTTTGTTTTTTGTTTTTTTAAGAATTAGTGCAGGGAGGGTGTGGTGAAATTTTTTTTTTTTATCTTGCTATTTTTTTTATCTCGCTAATAGAACGGAACAGGGAGCTTTTTCGACTATTTTTTTGTCTATGTTTTCTTTTAGAGTCAATCTGTCTTTTTTCATGATGTCTCCTATTATTATTAAGTCTGAGTTGTGTTTACGTGCTCCTTCTATTGCTACGTCTTCCATGTTATCTTTTATGATTTCTACGTCAGGGGTTATGTTGTTTCTTTCGCATTTCTGTCTAAATTCCTCTATGAATCGTTTTGATTCTTTTCTTATTTTTTTTCTACTCTCTTTTTTTTCTTTTATTCCTTCTTTGGTTCTTTCGTATCTTTTCTCTGAGCTGTAATCTATTGCATATTTTAGATCGAGTTTTTTGAGGTTGAATTTTTTAGCTAAATCAAATATTGAATCTGTTGCTATGTCATTTACAGTGAGGTTTGATACCACTACTAGTGGTTTTATGTCTTCTTTTTCTTTTTTATATAACCATAATGGTAGGTTACTTCTTTTTATTACTCTATATTCGAGGAATTTTCGTTGTTTGAATCCTAAGAAGATTAAGCCTACTTCTCCGCTTTTTAAAAAATTGGATATTGAGTCACTGAATTCCCCGATTTGTATTGGCTCTATTTCTAGTTCTACATTTTTGTTGGATATTATTTCATCTATTTTTTCTATTATAACGTCCTTTGCTATTTTTTCTCTTTCTTCGATGATGTTTTTCCGGAGTTTTTGTTTTGTTTCTTTGGTCATAGCGTAGTCTGAAACTTCTCTGACTTCATCTAGCATTTTTTCTTCTATGATATATAGGATGAATATTTTGCCATTTGAGAAGGAAACTAATTGTGTTGCTCTTTCTATGGCTTTTTCTGAAAACCCTTCTGAAGAGACGGGAATTAATATTTTGCTGAACATTATGTATCCTGCCGCAACTCTAATTAATTGTTAACAACAACATTTTATTGGGTTATTACTTAACTGTTCTTAGTTGTTCCTTTGGTGAGGATACATTAAAAGTTTTTTGTTTGGCATGGAAGGTGTTTGGTGATGATAGAAGAGGTTTCGGATTTGCGTAGGATTGGGAAGGGTGATGGGGTTAAGTTTGTTGTTGGTGCTTTGATCATTTTGTTGGCTTTCTTTTTACCTACGCTTGGTGGTTTGTCAAGGAATGGCCAGTTGATGATTGGAGTTCTTTTGTTTGCGGCGTTTTTTTGGTCGACAGAGCCTATACCTGTGGAAGCCACGAGTTTATTAATCATGATTTTACCTCCATTGTTTGGGATCATCACTTCAAGTAAGGTTTTTTCGGAGTTTGGTAATTCTGCTGTTTTTTTCTTGTTAGGGGCTTTTATGTTGGCTGCAGCTATTGAAAAATATGGGTTGCATAAAAGAATAGCTTTGAGAATGTTAGATGTTTTTGGGTATAAACCAAACATTTTTTTATTTGGTTTGTTCGTTGTAGGTGGATTCTTGTCTTTTTTGATGCCTGAACATGCTGTGGCAGCTTTATTGTATCCTATTGTAGTTAATGTGTTGAGGACTCTAGAGCTTAATCCAAAGGAAAGTAATTTTGGAATTGCGGCGGCTCTTTCTCTAACTTTTGGCACATCAATTGGTAGCTGGGGAACTTTGTTAGGTGGAGCAAGAAATCCATTGACTATTGGTATCTTAGCTCAGAGGGGGATTGAAATTGATTTCTTGGAGTGGATGATTATGACTACTCCTGTGGTGGTTGTTTCCCTTCCTGTTATTTGGTTCATTGTAATAAAATTATATCCTCCTGAGGTAGAGAAAGAAGATATGAAGAGTGTTAGAAAGGATTTACATTCTCAAGTTGAGGAACTTGGAACACTTTCTAGAGGAGGAATTTTAACAGCTTTTGTTTTTTCTTCAACAGTTTTTCTTTGGATAATTTTTTCTAGTACTCTTGGAGTGGCTGTTGTTTCACTGATGGGTGCAATTTCTTTGTTTTTCTTTGGTTTAGTAGACTGGGAAGATATAGAAAAAAGAGTTCCATGGGGGATTATGCTGCTATATGGTGGAGCGTTAACTCTTGGAGTTAGCTTAACCAAAACAGGAGCAGCTAACTGGTTAGCTACTAATATTACTGGATTGGCAGGTGGAAATAATGTTTTATTGGTTGCTCTTTTAATTGTTACAGGTTTTCTTTTAACTAATTCGATGAGTAATACTGCTGCTGTTGCAGTATTGTTGCCTATTGGTTTAGAAATTGCAGTTTCAAGTGGGTTAAATAGTGTTGTTACAGCTTTTGCAATCGCTCTTTCTGGGGGAGGTGCTTTACTGTTGATTATTTCAACTCCATCTGCTGCTATAGCTTATTCTACTGGTTATTTTTCAAGTAGAGATCTTTTTAAGGCTGGAACTTTTGCTTTGGTTGCTTTAGTTGCGATAGTTTTAACAATGGCTTTAACATATTGGCAATTTGCTTCAGGATTAATTACTTGAAAAACTAGAGGAGGTGGATACATCTATGCCTGAATTAGTAATTTTAAAATGCCCTGAGTGTGATGAAGAAGAACACATGGCTAGAGGAGATTTAGAATATAGAGAAAAAAATGAAGTTGGAATAAGATGTGTGCATTGTAACACAAGATCTCCTTGTGAAGAGTGGGAACAGATAGGTTTACATGGCTAAATTTATATATCTAAAATTGATATATACCCAATGGGAATGGATAAAAAAGAATACCTTATACTTACAATAATAGCAACTTTTTCTATAGTAATAGGAAAACTAGCTACAGAAACCCCATTAGATCACTTCTTAATAACAAAAGCGATAGAATCAGCTAAACTTACAGCCATAATGTTTTGGGAGACCTGGTGGGCTCTAGTTCTTGGTTTCGTGATAGCAGGAGCAGTAGAAAGCTGGGTTTCAAAAGAGAAAATAACAAATTATCTTGAAGGCGAAGGACTAAAGGAACTTGGAATAGCAACCTTTTTTGGATTCGTTTCTTCTTCTTGCTCATTTAGCGCAATAGCAACAGCCAAAAATTTATTCAAGAAAGGAGCATCTGCAGCGGCTTCACTAGCTGCATTTATGTTTGCATCTACAAACTTGGTTATAGAAATAGGATTAGTTATGTTTGTGTTGTTAGGATGGCAGTTTGTACTAGCTGATTTTGTAGGTGGTATACTACTAATATTGATGATGGCTTTTATTTTCAAATATCTAATCCCAGATGTTAATATAGAAAGAGCCAGACAACATGTTATAAACCAAGAAGGGGTAAGGGAGACAGATCCAGTTTGTGGTATGGATGTTGATATTAATAAGGCGAATTATGTTAAAAAACACGATGGTAAGAAATATTATTTTTGCTCAAAAAAATGCATGGAAAGCTTTGATCCTTCTAGATTAAACCAAAAATCAATAAAAGAGAACATAACCTCGTTAGAAGGATGGAAATCATTGGCAGACAAACAAATTAAGGAGTGGGGGATGCTTTATGATGATATAATACTTGGGTTTATATTGGCAGGTATAATAGGTGCTTTTATACCCAAAAAAATTTGGATATCAATTTTTGAAGGAGCTATATTGGACGTTCCATTTTCTGTTTTATTACTTTCTGCAATAAGTGTTGGTGTAGGAATTATAACATTTGTATGTTCGGTAGGGAACGTTCCTTTTGCAGCAGTTCTATGGAGTAATGGGTTGCCCTTTGGAAGTGTTTTAAGTTTTATTTATGCTGACCTTATAATTCCTCCAATCATGGATGCATACAAAAAATATTATGGACTCAAATTTGCAGCAATATTAATTTTAACGATATTTTTATCAGCAACAATAACAGGATCCATAATCCATCATTTATTTAATTTAGCCAATCTAATACCACAGATATCAGAAGGAATTGCTGAAAGAGAAGTAGTCGCTAATTATAAAGTTTTTTTGAACCTAGTCTTTACAGTAGTATTTGTGTTTTTATATTATCTTCACAAAAAATAGTTAAGATGCTTCAGGCCCGATTATTTTTTCTAGAAACTGTTGGATTTCATTGCTAGCACCTGGAGGTATTTCTTCCATGATCTCAGTGATTTCTTGATTAATTTTTTGTTCTTTGTCTGCTATTTTTTCTTTAAGGTTGTTGTATTTTTCATCGTTTGTTAGTTCCTCTTGGATCAGCGCCTCTTGTAATACATTTTTCTTATTGATGAGAGAGTAATATTCATCCAGGTCTTCGTGGTATCTTGAAACCGAGAGTGTTTCTTTTATTTTTTTTCTGAGTTGTTGTGGTGATATTGGTTTGTTTAGGTAGTCGTTGAATTGCATGTTTATTATGTCTAGGTCGGCGTCTAGTGCGGTTAGCATTATTGTGGGTATGTTTTTTATTTTTTGGTTGTTTGATTGTCTTATTTCTTTGAGTACTTGGTCTCCTGTTATTCCTGGCATTTTTCTGTCTAGTATTAGGAGATCTGTGTTTGGTGTTGTTTTTTGTAGTGCTTGTTCTCCGTTTTTTGCTGTTTTTGTGTTGTATTGTTTTTTTAGTATTTCTTGGTAGAGTTCTCTTTCTGCAGGGTCGTCTTCGACTATTAGGATTGTTTTTTTCTGTTCTTGTTGGGTTTTGTTTTGGTCGGTCATTACAAAATCCTTACCCTAACAATTAATGTTTTATTTATACAACCTTTAATTATCCGATTAAATCCTAATTATAATTATTATTATAATATTAAAAAACTTATGGTTTCAATAAATTTTTCAATAAATAACCTAAACTCAAATAAGAGGCGGTAACCATGAGTCAGGTTTTTTATATAAAAGAAGATAAGAACGAATTAAATTTTAAAGAAATTCCAGAAAAACTATTCGAAAAGTTTGGAAATTTATTTGACAAAAACGACAAAACTGCTATAAAAATGCACTTTGGTGAAAGAAAAAGCAATACCCACCTTTCACCTAGTTTAGTTGAACCGATTTATGATAAAATAAACCAAAATACCAAAAAAACATCTCTAATGGATTGCAATGTCCTATATAGAGGAGATCGATCTATTGGATCTACACACAAAAAATTAGCAAAAGAAAACGGCTTTAAATTTGGAAACATTGTTATTGCAGATGGAGAAAAAGGAGAAGACGAAATTTCGATTGAGATAAATCAAAAAAACTTTGATAAAGTGAAAGTTGGTAGAAAGTTAAAAAATTACAATTTCCTATTTTCTCTTGCACACTTAACCGGTCATGAAGCAGCAGGTTATGGAGGAGCTTTGAAAAATGTAGGAATGGGCTTAGGAAGTAAAAGTGGTAAATTAGAAATGCATGAAGCATTTAATCTAGAAGTTGAAAGAGATGAATGTCAAGCATGTGGAACATGTATCCGAGAATGCCCAGAAAAAGCAATAAGGTATGTTGAAGGCAAAGCTAATATTGATAAAGAAAAATGCATAGGATGTGGAATTTGTATCGCTGTGTGTCCCTTTGAAGCAATACAAATACCGTGGGGAGATTCTTCTCCAAGAAAGTTACAAGAAAGAATAGTAGAAACTGCTTATGGCATTCTACAAAATAAAGAAAAAAGCCTTTTTATGAATGTTTTATATGATATAACCCCTGAATGTGATTGCGTAAATCAAGAACAAGAATGCATAGTCGAAGACAAGGGAATTCTTATATCAGATGATATTGTATCTATTGATCAGGCAAGTCTAGACCTAATTGGTTTAAAAAATTTTCCTGAAGATATAGATTCCGAGGTCCAAGTTACTTATGCAGAAAAACTAGGTATGGGTGAGAGAGATTATGAATTAAAGGAAATATAAATCTTTAAATCCTTATCTAAACTAAAATAATTTTAATTTTTAAAAACATATTCTAAAAAAGGATTTTAATAAGCTTTATAGTAATTGGAGATTGCTTAGTCCAAAAAAGAATTAAGAAAAACTTAGAGGACCAATAAAAACTTTTTATGGCCATTTTTAAATAACAAAAGCGAAATAGAAAATTTTACAATTAAATTTAAAACTAATAAAATTAAAATATTAATAAAATACCTTAAATTAGGTTAAATGAGGTAAAAAATAAGAATTTAGAATTTTTCAATATACGGTGTGAGATATGAACGATCCTGAAATAGTTGTAAATGAAAATGAAGATATAATAGAGATAAACGATACAGCTAGATCTCTTATAGGAGATAAGAAAGTTAATGATTTAGGCGATATCTTTGAAGGAATAGTTTCATTAAAATTATTTGGTAAAGACAATATGAAAGTGCCCTTCAAAACAAAGGAGGGAAAGAGAATATCTGAAATAATGGTTGATGACTTAGGTGAACAAAAAAAGATAGTAGTTCCTCTTGACAAAAATAAATGGGTAGCAGAACTTTTAACTGACATGAAGTTAGAGGAACCTGATTTTGATGAAAAAAGAGAAGCAATAGAACAAATTGAAGAAATAGAGGAAGAATTAAAGAAAAGCACAAACCTCGATGCTAGAAGAACACTCATATTTGGTTTTGAATCCACTAAGGAAGTGAATATTTTTTCTGATGAGATCAGAGGCAAAAACAATGTCGAAATAGAAAATACAGAACAACGGGGAGATCAGATATTAGTAGTTGTGAGGATCACCTCACCTACTAGAGAATGGATATAATCAAAGAACTCGATTCAATAATTTTTTAAGTTCCTCCACATCAGAAACATCTATTCTTTCCATTATTTCTTGTATCTCTTTCTTGGTGTTTTCTTCAATCTTACTGAACTCATTATTTAGTTTTTTAAACTCTTCTGATTTTTCTAACTCTTCCTTATCTAAACTCTCTTTAAGTGTTCTAATTTTATTAAAAAGAGAATAATATCTTTCTAGGTCTCTACTGTACCTTTCAATGACTAATGTCTTCTCTACTTTTTCTCTGAGTTGTTGTGGTGATATTGGTTTGTTTAGGTAGTCGTTGAATTGCATGTTTATTATGTCTAGGTCGGCGTCTAGTGCGGTTAGCATTATTGTGGGTATGTTTTTTATTTTTTGGTTGTTTGATTGTCTTATTTCTTTGAGTACTTGGTCTCCTGTTATTCCTGGCATTTTTCTGTCTAGTATTAGGAGATCTGTGTTTGGTGTTGTTTTTTGTAGTGCTTGTTCTCCGTTTTTTGCTGTTTTTGTGTTGTATTGTTTTTTTAGTATTTCTTGGTAGAGTTCTCTTTCTGCAGGGTCGTCTTCGACTATTAGGATTGTTTTTTTCTGTTCTTGTTGGGTTTTGTTTTGGTTGGTCATTGTAAGATCCTTACCTTAACATAATGTGTTTTATTTTTTATTCCTCAAAAAACCAATTCAAAGTCATCGAAATTAATTTATATTTAGATTCTACTTTAATCTATCTTAATGAGACAGTTTAATTTTTCCAAGCTAAGTTTCTTAAAAACACCAAAATCCTTATTTAAAAAGATCTTAGGGCAATTTGGTTTTTTATTGGCCATTTTTTATTTTCTTAAGAATAAATATTTAATTAGGTTAAATAAAACTTAGTATAACTTGAGGTTTTTTATGGATATTAATCAAATAAAAGCTCTTCTTTTCGATATGGATGGGGTATTGATTGACTCGATGAGGTATCATACAAAATCATTCCTTCAAGCTTTCAGAAAATATGATGTCAAAATAAAAGAAGAAAAGATATACAATTTAGAGGGAAAAGAAGACATCTACATAATAAAAGATATTTTAGAACAAAAAAACTTGGAAAACCTTGATTCTAAAAAAATTGCAAAAGAACGAAGAGAGATATTCAACCAAATTGAAAGAACCAAAGTTTTTGATGGAATGCCTGAATTATTAAAAAAGATAACTAAAGAATATGAATTAAGTGTGGTTTCTGGTAGTACAAGGAGAAACCTTAATAATTTCGTTAATAAGTTCTATCCAAACATATTTGATTGCTTAGTATCAGGAGATGATTTATCGAATCAAAAACCTCATCCAGAACCATTTGAAAAATGTGTCAAAGGTGTCAATATAGAAAAAGATGAAGCCATTGCAATAGAAAATGCACCACTTGGTGTTGAATCTGTAAAAAATGCAGAATTGGCGTGTATAGCAGTTGCAACGTATGTGCAACCTCAAAGCTTAAAAGAAGCAGATATTGTATTTGAAAACCATAAAGAATTAAAAGCTTATTTAAAAAATAATTTTCTTTAGTAAGCAACAACGAAGATTTTCTCTTTTAGCCAATTCTAAGAATTTAATTCTGCATAATAATTTCCAGAGGATAATTTTATCTCTTTTACTGTGAAATCGGTTTTATTTAATAAATTTGAAAAATTTTCTCTGTTAAATATGTGATAAAACCTTTTTTCTTTAAATCCATCAGATTTCCAATCAACAAAGTAATCAAAATTATTTTTTCGCACCTCTTCTCTTTTTCCCTCGAATTCATTATGTTCTATTGACCAAACACTAATTAAAGTTCTACCATTCTTCTTTAAAACTCTATGAATCTCATTTAAACATTCTTCGCGTTTTTTAGAACTTGGTATATGGTGCAAGGTAGCTATACAAATTACTATGTCAAAAACTTGATTATTGAAGGGTAAATCAGTTATATCCCCCTGAACTAATTCAAAACTATCTTTGCTATACCCACTTAACAGTATTTCTCTCTTGGATTTTTTAAGCATTTTTTTGGAAAAGTCGACACCTATAACTCTTTCTGATTTTTTAATTAACTCTTTCATGTGCCTACCGTTTCCACATCCTAGATCAAGTGAGAAATTGGTTTTTCGTCCCTTTTCAATAAAATCCACTACTTCGGGCCAGGGATGTTTTCTTGTTTGGCTGAAGTCGTGTGAAATTTTGTCAAATACTCTTTTAATTTCCTTTTTGTTAGGATTCATTTTTTTACAAATTGATTGTTTAAGGATGTAATATTTACTTAAAAAGCATTTATTATTAAGTATGACTTGTGAAAAAGACATCCAGTGTGGGGTTAATACGCCTCATACAGAGAAAGTAGAGGATATGAGTGATTTAGAAAAGAAGCATGCTGTACTAATTGAGTGTCCAGATAAAGTTAAAAAAGGTGAGTTATTTGAAGTTGAGATTAGAGTAGGTGAATACCTCGTACACCCAAATAAGCTTTCTCACTTTATAGAATGGATGGAATTATATCAAGAGGAAACCTTTATCTCTAGAATTAGTTTAACACCGGAAAAGAGCCATTATATCTTTAAAACCAGTTTGAAATTAGAGCATGAACATCCTCTGAAAGCACGGGTTAGATGTAATCTCCATGGTGTTTGGGAAGCTAAAAAAGAGATAGAAGTAATTTAAGGTATTTATTTTTTAAATAATCCGACAAAATCTTTTTTATTCTTTTTTATAATTTTTTTAAAACTCCATTTAGTTTTATCAAATATTTGTTTCATTTCTTTAGGTGAAACTAACATAAAATTGAACCAATCACTAGTTTTCTCTCTATATTTCAATCTGAGTTTTAATTGCCCTAGTAACTTACCCTTTTGCCTATTTTTTTTAAAATACTCTAAATTAGTTTCATTTTTCGTTTCATAGGGATTTCTAGATCCACTCAAAATAATTCCTTTATTATTAGTTATACTATATAACCTGTTTAGCATTTTAATAGCTTTTTTTGGATTTTCAAATAATCCAAAGTTATTTCCCAGTAATAAGATTGTATCAAAAGAACCTTTTAAATCTTCAACTTGTTTATAGCCTATTTTTTTAGTTTTTTTAACTCCTCTAGCATTAGAAACCTCTATAGCTTTATCGGAAGGATCTATTCCTAGAACATTTAAATTATTTCTTTGTAAAAACAAGGAATGCCTACCTGCTCCACATCCAATATCTAAAACTTTGCCTTTAGCATATCTAATTGCAATTCTTTCAGAATCTGGCCAAGAGAAATATCCTCTAAAATATCGTTCTATAGGAGTGCAACTAATAAATCCATCTTCTCTTTCAGTAATTTCAAAACAATCTTTTCCCTTATAATAATCCAACAAATATCTTCCAAAAACTTCTTCCATACATTGAAGACTACTTGCTCTACGGATAAAAAAATATTTCTCAAAAAAACATAGAAAAAATATTAGAAGCTCTTTTTTCACCTTAAAAATGGATTTCTATAAACTATGTTTTTAGTAAAATTAAAAGGTAAAGAGTCCGAAACAAATTATTAGATTTTAGAGTAATTGATATGGATGCTACTGAGCTGCAAATCCATCTCTTTTAGGGGAATGGGGGTGGGATAGGTGCCATATCTTTTTTTG